>CAVUYS010000080.1:0-150678 GCA_963745745.1 uncultured Spirochaetota bacterium
ATGCGATTCAGCACCAGCCAAGAGAGGATTAATACATGGCAACTAAGGTTCCGGTGATCGACACCGAGGCGTGTATCGCCTGCGGCAACTGCGAGGCGGTCTGTCCCGGCGTGTTTCGCCTCAACGAGTCTTTAGGGCATTCCGAGGTCATCAACCCCACGGGCGCGTCGGAAGACCAGATCCAGTTGGCCATCGACCAGTGTCCGGCCCAGTGCATCAGTTGGCAGAGGGCGGATTGAGGGCCAGACGCCTCATTGGGGCCCTTGACGACTTCGTCGCGGATCCGGTCTATTAATTAGGCCGGAGCGTTGCCCCAGGGGGGATAGTAACCCGGAGCCCAACATGAGTTGTCGAACCGTAGGGGTGCGTAAAACCCACCCTACTACTGACATAGGGCTCCGAATTCTCAGTCAGGCTGGGGTCTCCATGATCATGGGGGCGGGTCGGCTGGCGGCCGTGATTCCCCTCCCATCCTTGCCGCCGGTAGTGATATTTACCGCAAATTGTGGTAGAAAATGGGCATCAGTTGCCAAGGATGACTCTGGGTTGACTGGGGCTAGTTAAGCATGACGGACACGCGTAAACTTTTTGGCACCGACGGCGTGCGGGGGTGGCCCAATGTCTACCCCATGACCGCCGAGGTGGCCCTGCAATTAGGCCGGGCCCTGGCCTACGTTATTAAGTTCGGGTCGGGTCGGCATCGCATCGTCGTGGGCAAGGACACCCGGGTCTCGGGCTATCTCCTGGAATACGCCACGGTGGCGGGCATCTGCTCCATGGGGGTGGACGCCTTGTTGTTGGGGCCGTTTCCCACCCCCGGGATTGCCTTTATCACCTCCTCCCATGCGGGCCCACCCTGGCCGTGCTGGCCAGCATGCTGCGTGCGGGCCTGTCCTTCGTCAGCTCCAAGGCGGTGCTCAATACCGGGTTCCCGCCCGCGACCATGGTGGCCCTGCGTTTCCTCATCGCCACGGCCCTGCTCCTGCCGCTGCGCCGGCGCCTGGAGCCGCATGTCCGCCTGTCCAACCTGAGCGTGCGGCAGCGCTGGCTGCTGGCCGGCAGCGGGTTCGTCGGGGTGACGGTGTACTTCTTCTTCGAGTCCCGGGGCATCAAGCTGACCTCCGCCTCCAACGCCGCCCTGATCATCGCCGCCATCCCGATCTTCACGGTGCTGGCCGAGTGGCTGTTCTTCCGCTCCTCCATCGGCTGGCTGCAGATCGCGGGCATCCTGCTGTCCATCGTGGGCGTTTTCTTCATCGTGCGGCGGTCCCCCACGCATTTCCCGCGGGCGCTGGCGGGCAACCTGTTCATGCTGGGGGCCTGTCTTTCCTGGGTGGGCTACGTGGTGCTCAGCCGCGACCTGCACGAGCCGTTGGCGGGGCTGAGCCTGACCGCCTACCAGGAGGCCATCGGGGCAGTGACCCTCCTGCCCTTCGCCCTCAGCCAGATCGGCTCCTGGCGCTGCCCGCCATCCCTCGGGGTGCGCGGCTGAACATCCTGCACCTGGGGGCTTCTGCTCGGGCTTCGCCTACTTCTGCTACATGTACGCCCTGGCCCGCCTCTGGCCTGTCCGCACGGCTCCTTCACCAACCTCATCCCTTCATTGGCGCGCTGGGCGGCCTGGTCCTGCTGGGCCAGAGGCTTTCCTGGGGTCCAGGTTGCCGTGGTGGCCTGGCTATGGTGGGGTGTTCCTGGCTGGAACCGCCGCCCGGCGGCGGGATAGGACATGGCGGGTGCATCCTGTTTGTTCTGGGCGGGGCCCGCAGCGGCAAGAGCTGCTACGCCCAGGTTCGGGCCCTCGAGGCCGCGGGGCCGGGCAGGCCGGTGGCCTTCATCGCCACCGCGGGGAGCCCGGGACCCGGAGATGAAGCGGCGCATCCACGCACGGCAGGACCGGCCCGCCGGGCGGATCACCCGCGCAGGCCCCGCGGGAGGCGGGCCTGGGGCACTGGAGTCGGTGGGGCCGGAGGCGGGTGCGGTCCTGGTGGACTGTCTCACCCTGCTGGTGTCCGCAAGCTGCTGCTGGGGTGAGCCCGATCTGGAAAAGGTGGAGCAGGCCGTGATGGAGGAAGCGGGCGCGGGCTGCTGCGCGCAGCCCGCTCGGCGCCGGTGCCCGTGATTCTGGTCTCCAACGAAGTGGGGCAGGAACGGTGCCCCCCAGTGAGCTGGGCCGTGCCTTCCGCGATGTGGCGGGCCGGCTGACCAGCTGGTGGCCGCGGAGGCCGACGAGGTGGTCTTCCTCACCGCCGGCCTGCCGCAGAGGCTGAAGTGAAGACAGGAGGGGACGTGCTGGAACAGGTGCTGCGCTCGATTCGAGAACCCGACCAGGAGGCCCGCCGCCAGGCGCGCGAGCGGCAGGGCCAGCTCACCAAGCCGCCGGGCAGCCTGGGCCGCCTGGAGGAGCTGTCCGTGCAGCTGGCCGGCATCCAGCGCACGCCGCGCCCGCGAGGTGGGGCGCAAGGCCATCCTGACCATGGCCGGGGACCACGGCGTGGCGGCCGAGGGGGTGAGCGCCTATCCCCAGGAGGTGACGCCGCAGATGGTGCGCAACTTCCTGGCCGGGGGCGCGGCGGTCAACGTGCTGGCCGCGCACGTGGGGGCCCGGGTGGTGGTGGTCGACCTGGGCGTGGCCGCGGACCTCTCCGGTAGCGACGCCGGCTAGCCGGCGCTGCCGGCCGGCGGCGGCCCTCCGGTTCCGCCGGCGCTTCCGGGCCGCGCCTCCTGCGCGCAAGGTGGCGCCGGGGACCCGCAACCTGGCCCGGGGACCGGCCATGAGCCGCGAGGAGGCAGTCCGCTCGCTGGAGGCGGGGATCGAGGTGCTGGCGGAGGAGGCTCGAACGGGGCCTGGACATCGTGGGCCTCGGCGAGATGGGCATCGGCAACACCACCCCCGCCGCGGCCATCACGGCGGTGATGACCGGCACACCGGTGCCGCAGGTCACCGGCCGCGGCACCGGGCTGGACGACGAGGCCCTCCGCCGCAAGGTCGGGGTCATCGAGGCGGCGCTGGCGGTCAACCGGCCCGACCCGCGCGACGCCCTGGACGTGCTGGCCAAGGTGGGCGGCTTCGAGATCGGGGGCATGGCCGGGGCCATGCTGGCCGCGGCGGCCCGCTCGATCCCCGTGGTGGTGGACGGCTTCATCTGCGCGGCGGCGGCGCTGATCGCCTGCGGCCTGGCGCCGGGGGTCCGGGAGTACCTGATCGCCTCGCACCAGTCCGTGGAGGTGGGACACCAGGCCATCCTGCGGCACCTCGCCCTGCAGCCGATCTTCGACCTGGACCTGCGCCTGGGCGAGGGCACCGGCGCGGCGCTGGGCATCGGGCTGGTGGAGGCCGCGGCCCGCATCCTGGAGGAGATGGCCACCTTCGGCCAGGCCGGGGTATCCAATGCCTGAGGCGGACCGCACGGGCATTGCCAGCGCGCTGCGTTTCCTCACGATCCTGCCGCTGCCGGGCAGGGCCGAGGTGAGCGAGCGGGTGCTGGGGCGCTCCACCGCCTGGTTTCCCCTGGCCGGGGCCCTGATCGGGGCCGTCCTGGCCGGCGCCGGCGCGCTGGCCGGCCTGCTGTGGAGCCCCCCCACCGTGCGGGTGCTGGTGGTCGTCGGCTGGGCGGCCCTGACCCGGGGGCTGCACCTGGACGGGCTGGCCGATTCCGCGGATGGCCTGCTGGGGGGGGCGACCCGGGAGAGGAAGCTGGCCATCATGAAGGACAGCCGCATCGGCACCTTCGGCCTGCTGGCCGTGGCCGGCCTGCTGGCCCTGAAGCTGGCCTTCCTGGCCGAGCTGCAGGACCTGGCCCTCTGGCGCGTGCTGGTGCCCGCCTGCGCCCTGGCCCGCTGGGCCATGCTGCTGGCTGTTTTCGCCTTCCCCACCGCCTCGCCGGACGGCCTGGCCGGCCGCTTCAAGCGCCGCTGCGGCTGGCCCCAGCTCGTCTTCGGGACCTGCCTTTCCGCGGCGGTGAGCTTCTTCTTCCTGGGGGTCTGGGGCCTGGTCCTGCTCGCCCTGCTGGGCCTGGTCACCTTGTGGTGGTCCCTGGGAGTGCGCCGCGCCCTGGGGGGTCACACCGGGGACACCTACGGGGCGCTGGGCGAGCTGGGTGAAGCGCTGGTCCTGGCCGTGCTGGCCGCCCTGGGACGCTTCGGCCTGTTATGAGCTGGTTGCCGGGCCTGCAGCCCCAGGCCCCCTGGACCCTTTCGGTCCCCTCCTACATCATTCCGGGAACCTATCTGGAGAACGTGCGCTTCCTGGAAAGCTTCGCGGAGGTCCGGGCCGTGGAGCTGTTGTTCTACTATTACGATCCCGAGACCCGCGAGCTGCTGCTCCGGGAAAGGGAGGAATTGGCGGCGCGGCGCGGGCGTTTCTCCTTTTCGCGTGCACCTGCCCGACGACCTCCGGCCGGAGCACGCGGAGATCCTGGAGCTGACCCTGGGCCTGGCCGGACGCTACGTCCTGCATCCTCCGCCCGCCGGGGAGCAGGACTTCCTGCAGCTGGTGAAGGGCTGGCGCGAGAAGTACGGCGAAATCTTTCTGCTGGAGAACCTGATCGGCCGCCGCTTCGAGGCGCTGGCCGACGAGTTGCCGGGCCTGCCGCTTTGCCTGGACACCGGGCACCTGCTGCTGGGCGGCGGCACGATCGAGGGTTTCCTGCGGCGCCACGGCCCGCGCCTCCGGGAGATCCACCTCCACGGCGTTCAGCACGGCGCGGATCACCGTCCCTTCCAGGCCGCCGAGCCCTGGTTCCGCGAGCTGGAGCCTTTTCTGCGGGGCTTCCGCGGGACGGTCAACCTGGAGGTGTTCTCCCTGGCCGACCTATCGGAGTGCCTGGCCGCCCTGCGGGACTCCGGGCTGCTGCCCGCTCCGGCCTGACCGGGACCGCCCCCGCCGCCCCAGCCCCCGCCGCCGGCTCGAATTGACCGGCGCGGCTCCAGCCCGCATACTGGAGGCATGGATTTCTACGAGAGCATCAGCGCCTATTACGACCACATCTTTCCCGTGGACGCCCAGGCGGTGCGCTTCCTGGCCGCCCGCGCCCGGGCCGGTTCCCGGGTCCTGGACCTGGCCTGCGGCACGGGAGGGCACGCGGTGGAGCTGGCGCGCCTCGGGCACCGGGTGACGGGCGTGGACCTGGACGCGGCGATGATCCGCCTGGCGCAGGCCAAGGCCGCGGAGCGGCCGGGGGAAAGGCGGGCCGGATTTCCGGGTTCTGGACATGCGGGAGGCCGGGAAGAGCCTGCCGGCGGGCTACGGCCTGGTCTACTGCATCGGCAATTCGCTCGTGCACCTGGAAAGCGAGCAGGCCATCGGCGGGGCGCTGGCCGACTGGCGGGGCCTGCTGGAGCGCGGCGGGAACCTGGTCGTGCAGATCCTCAACTACGACCGGATCGTGGCCCGGCACGTCGTGGAGCTGCCCACCCTGGTGAGCGAGGACCCGCCCCTGCGGTTCGTGCGCCGCTACGACTATTCCGCGGGCGACCGGGTGGTGCAGTTCCGTACCGAGCTCACCGTGCGCGAACCCGGGGGGGAGCGCACCGTGACCAACACCGTGCCGCTGTGGATCCTGCGTCGGGAGGCGCTGGAGAGGCTGGCCCGGGAAGCCGGCTTCCGGGCGCTGGAGGTCTACGGCGGGTTCGGCGGGGAGCCCCTGGGACCGGACAGCCTGCCGCTGATCCTGTGCGCCCGTTTGGAGCGCTGACCATGGAAAAGTACGTCGAGCTCGCCCGGCCCTCCGGACGGATGCGGGGCATGCTGCACCTGCCGGATCGCTCCGCCTTCCGGCCCCCCTGGCCGGCGGTGGCGCTGTACCACGGCTTCACCGGCAGCCGCATGGAGGCGCGTTTCCTGTTCGTGAGCTTCTCGCGCCTGCTGGCCCGGCACGGGATCGCCAGCGCCCGTTTCGATTTCCTGGGCAGCGGGGAGAGCGACGGGGAGTTCCAGGACATGACCCTGTCGGGGGAGATCGAGGACGCCCGGGCCGTCCTGGATCACCTGGCCCGGGTCCGCGGGGTGGACCGGCGGCGGCTGTTCCTGCTGGGCCTGAGCGCGGGAGGCACGGTCGCCGGGTGCCTGGCCGGGGAGCGCGGGGAACGCGGGGAACGCGGGAAGCCCGGGGTGCGCGGCCTGGTGCTGTGGGCGCCGGCCGGGGAGATCAGCGAGCGCATCCGGGAGCGGGCCGGGGCACTGCAGGGGCGGGAAGCACCGGCGCAGGAGGCGGCCGCCTCCCCCGACCCGCTGGACTACGGCGGTCTGCGCGTCGGGGCCCGGTACGTCAGCGACGCCATGCAGCTGCAGGTGCTGCGGCGCAGCGCCGCCTACACCGGGCCGGTCCTGGTGGCCTTCGGCACCTCCGACCCGGTGGTCCCGCCGGAAGTCGGCCGCCGCTACGGGGAGCTGTACGGCCCACGGGCCCGTCTGGTCCCGATCGAAGGGGCGGGCCACGTTTTCGAAAGCGCCGTCTGGCGGGAGGAGCTCTTCCGGCGCAGCCTGGAGTTTCTGCTGGCGATACAATAGAATTATGGCGCAAGGGGGTGAAAGCGATGGGAACCGCGGAGAAGAAGAACGAAGGCTCCTTCCAGGAGAACGCCAAGGTCGTGGTCCAGGACATCAAGGTGGCGGCCGAGGACGTCCTGAAGACCGTGAAGGAAGCGGTCCGCGAGGGCAACGTCCGCCGCATCACGGTCAAGGACCGGGACGGCAAGGTCGTGGCCACCTTCCCGCTGGCCGTGGGGGTGGTCGGAGTGGTGCTGGCCCCCGTGCTGGCGGCCATCGGGGCCATTACGGCCATCTTGAGCGACTGCACCCTTTCGATCGAAAAGAGCGCCTGAGCCTCGACGGATGCTGTTCGCGCGCACCCGGCAGCGCCTCCGGAAGCTGAAGCGCTACCGGCAGATCCTCACCCGCCTGGTGTTCTACGGCTTCTCGGAGCTGGGCGAGGCCCTGCTGCCGCACAGCCGGCTGGCCAGGCCCTCGCCGCGGCGCCTGCGTCGCCTGGGCTCCGGGGCCCGCCTGCGCCTGCTGTTCGAGGAGCTGGGCCCCACCTTCATCAAGCTCGGCCAGTTCCTGAGCCTGCGCTCCGACCTGCTGCCCGACGAGGTCACTTCGGAGCTGGAGAAGCTGCAGTACGGGGCGGCTCCCCTGGCCTTCGAACGCCTGGAGCCGGTGCTGGTCCGCGAGCTGGGGCCGCAGTGGCGAAGTCGTTTCGCCAGCTTCGATCCGCAGCCCCTGGCCAGCGCTTCCATCGCCCAGGTCCATCGCGCCGTGTCCCGCGAGGGGGAGCAGCTGGCCCTCAAGATCCAGCGCCCGGGCATCGAGGAGCTGATCCAGGCGGACCTGGCCATCCTGATGGACCTGGCGCTCCTGCTGGAGCGGGCCCTGCCGCGGCTGCGTGCCTTCCGGCTGGTCCCCTTGATCGACCACTTCGCCAGGGTGCTGACCCTGGAGCTGGATTTCCAGTACGAAGCACGGACCATGGAGCTGTTCCGCCGCAACTTCCGGACCGACCGCTCGCTGGCCATCCCCGCCGTACACGCCGGGCTGAGCACGGCCCGGGTGCTGGCCATGGAGTACGTCGAGGGGGTCCGCCTCTCGGACCCCCTGCTGGCCGGAGTGGACACCCGGCGCATCGCCGCCGTGGGGGCCCGCTACGTGCTGGCCCAGATCTTCCAGCATGGAGTTTTCAACGCGGATCCGCACCCGGCCAACTTCATCGTGCGCCCCGACGGGGTGCTGGCCGCCCTGGATTTCGGCATGGTGGGCGTGCTGGCCGAGGAGCACAAGCAGGCCCTGGTGAACCTGCTGCTGGCCTTCGTGAACAAGGACCCCGGGCGCCTGCTGCGGGTTTTCGGCGACCTGGACCTCCTGAGCGAGGGCCAGGCCAGGGGAGAGCTTGCCGGGGACCTGGGGCGCCTGGTCAATTACTACCACCACATGCCGGTTTCCCAGCTGGCCGTCTCCCGGATCCTGGCGGACCTGTACGCCCTGGTCCGGCGCTATGGGATCGCCCTGCCGGTGGACCTGGCCCTGACCTTGAAGGTCCTGGTCACCCTGGACGGCCTGGGCAAGCGCCTGGACCCGGACTTCGACTTCGTGAGCGCGGCCCGGCCGTTTGTAAGCAAAGTGCGCACCCGCCGCCTGCGGAGCTGGCTGGACCGTGAGGGCCTGCTGGAGCTGGCCGAAGACACCACCCGGCTGGCCCGCGCCCTGCCGGCGGAAGCTTACGATTTATTGAAGAAAGCCGGCTCCGGCCGGCTCAAGCTGCGCCTGGACCTGGAGGAGCTGGGCGACGTGGTGCGGGAGATCGACCGCTCGGTGAACCGCCTGGCCTTCGCGGTGGTCATCGCCGGAATCCTGATCGGTTCCTCCTTCGTCACCCGCGAGGGGGTGGGGCCCAGTTTCCTGGGCCTGCCCATCCTGGGCCTGGCCGGCTTTTCCGTGGCCGTGGTGCTGGGCCTCTGGTTCCTGGTGGGCACGCTGCGCTCCGGCCGCCTTTAGCCTGCCGGCCTCCCCCCTTCAGGATTCGATATCGTAGGAGGCTTGCCGCAGCACCTCCCGCTGGCGCCAGCCGGATTCCGGGCCGCGGGATTCCAGGTACTCTTCCAGCAGCCCATCCTCCCAGCTGTGCCCCAGGGCCCGGTCGTATTCCCAGTAGGTCATGGCCTGGCCCAGGGACTGCCTGGTGGACTTGCGGGCATTGGTCCAGGTGGCGACGAAACTGCCCAGGTAGATCACTTTTCCCGGCGCGACCGGCAGTCTCTTCATGACCCGGTCTCCGAATCTGCCCTGGCTGCCGGTTTCGTTATACTTCATTTCGTACCCGACCAGCGCGTACTGGTCCTCGCCATTGCTCAGAAAACAGAAGTAGCCCTGGTCGGTGGTGACGAAAAAGGTCTTTTTGGTGCGCAGGTTGGCAAAATGGATTTTGACCCCGGAGCGGAAGCTGCGGATGGCGCCGCCGAAGCATCCTTCGGGGAAATCCACCACGAACGAGCCGATCACCAGCGCGTTGTCCGGTCCTTCCGGCTCCGGCAGGTTGACGCAAGACAGCGTCGCGGCCAGCATTGCGGCGGCCAAGGTTGCGGTAAGAAGCCTGAATCTCATCGCTTCCCCTCCTTGCTTTTCCGGCTTATCGCGTCCGGCCGGGCTTTGGCGTCATCCGCCCTCCCGCCAGCTGCCGGCCGATACCGAACATCAGCTGTACGACGTTCTGATGCCAGTCTCCGAACCCGCTGGCGGCGGTGAAGCGCGAGGACAATCCGTGGCAATACCTGACATCAACCGAGAAGAGGGTCCTGCCCCGGAGATAGACCCAGCCGATGCCGCCGACCACCCCAAAGGTCAGGTCTTCCAGGTAGAAGTCGTTCCAGGTCCCGGTGGTATACCCTGACCAGTCCTCCACGACGAAGCTCGCCGCGCCCAGCTTGAGGATCGCCTGCGGGCCGGCAAAGAGCTCCAGGCGCTTGAAGCCGCGCAGCCGGAAACGAAGTTTGAGCAGGAGCTGCCCGTCCAGCGCCGGCACCTTGTCCTTCCATAGCACGGAGGACCCGGACAGGCCGCCGAGTACGGAGTAGAAGACCTCTGGCTGCAGAGCCAGAAGGTCCGCCATCCCGACGGTGAGGAACAACCCGCCGCCGAACCTGAAGGCCAGATTCGGCGTCAGGTCGACGTCGCTGAGCCAGGCGGCGTATCCCGGACCTGAATAGAAAGGCATGGCCACCCCACCCTTGAGCCCGGCGCTGAGGTCGAATCCAGGCGCGGCGATGGGCAGCAGGATCAGCATGACGGCGGCGAGGCCGGCGGCGCGCCGGAAGGCGGCGCTCATGCCTAGATTCTAATCGATCAGCCGGCCAGGATGCAAAAAATTCAGACGAAGCGGGCCCTGATCTCCGCGCTCACGTAGTCCAGCACGGCCACGGTGACGGCGATGAACCAGACGGCGATGCCCGCGGCCCGGTAGTCCAGCAGGCGGATGTACTGCACCAGGAGGAAGCCGATGCCGCCGCCGCCCACCAGGCCGATGACCGTCGACATGCGCACGTTGATGTCCCAGCGGTAGATCGAGAAGGTGACGAAGGGCGCGATCATCTGCGGGACCACCGCGTACATGATGGTCTGCAGGCGCGTGGCCCCGGTGGCCTCGATCGCCTCGATGGGCCCGGCGTCGATGCCCTCGATGGCCTCGGAGTACAGCTTGCCCAGGGCGGCCACGGAGTGCACGGTCAGCGCGATGATCCCGGCGAAGGGGCCCAGCCCCACCCAGACCACCGCGATCAGCGCCCAGATCAGCGGCTCGATGGCCCGGATGATGTTCATGATCGTGCGCATCACGTAGTAGATGCCCATGGTGAGCGGGGAGCCGGACATGAGGTTGCGCGCGGCCAGGAAGCTCACCGGGATGGCGAGGATGATGCCGAACAGGGTGGCCATCATGCCCATGAAGATGGTTTCCACCATGCGCTCGATGGTCAGCAGCAGGGGCTCGCTGGCCCTGCAACCTGCCCAGGGAGGCGGTCTGGCGGGCCACCACCTGGTGCAGCGAGCTCTCCCCCGGGTTCCCGGGGAACAGGCGGTAGGGCATGATCACCCGGGTGCGGAAGGCTCCGGAGGAGTCGGCCTGCACGCTGAGGTAGCGGCCGTCCTGGCGCAGCTGGAAGTCGTTGCCCAGCGGATCCACCCAGTACAGCTTGACCTCGCTGTCAGGGGCGAATCCCCGGCCCGTCAGGGTCAGGGTGGAGCCCGGGAGCAGGTTGCCGGCCGTGTCCAGGGCGGACAGCTCCCCGCACGTCGGGTCGGCCAGCAGGAAGGGCTGGCCCGGCGTCTCCACGGCTGGCGGGGGCGGATTGTCCGTGCAGGGGGTCTCCACCTCGGCCGAGGCCTGCCGGTCGATCGTCTCCCGCACCACCGCCGCCTGCCAGGGCCACACCACGCGCCCCAGGGGGGTCAGGGCCTTGGGGAACTCGGTGACCATGCGCACCGGGTCGATCTGGCTGACCTGCCAGCCCAGGGCGAAGAAGGTGAACAGCACCAGCACGAAGATGCCGAAGCCGCCCCGCCGCGGCCGGCCCCGGGAGTCCCGGGCGGGGCGGGCCAGGCGCGCCGCGTCCGCGACGATCCAGGCCCACAGCCCGACCAGGCAGGCCAGGATCAGGCCGATGAAGAACGGCCGCCGGGCCAGGGCCTTGGCCAGCATGGCCCAGGCGGTGGGCTCGCGGTGGGCCAGCACGCTGATCCGCCAGCCCAGCATGGCCAGGATGGTGACCACGGAGCCCAGCAGCAGCAGGCCGCGCTGGACCAGGCGGTCCAGGATCTGGCCCAGTCCCGGCACCAGCAGGGAGGCCACCGCCGCCGCCGCGGGCCGGACCCGGGGCGGGGGAGGCTCCCGGCGCCCGGCTTCCTGCTTGTTCCGTTTGTTCCTGCCGGCCATGCTCAGGACTCCGACTCCCTGCGCCCGGCGCTGGTCCGGACCGCCTCTTCGCCGTAGATCTCCTTGAACTGGGCGTCGGTCATCCGGCGGATGTCCTCCTTGGTGCCGCGGTACACCAGGCGCCCTTCACGCAGCCCGATGACGCGCGTGGCGTAGCGCTGCACCAGGTCCAGGTAGTGCAGGCTGCACAGCACCGTGATGCCGTCCTGGCGGTTCAGCTCCTCCAGGTAGCCCAGGATGGAGTGGGCCAGCACCGGGTCGAGGCTGGCCACCGGCTCGTCGGCCAGGATCATCCGCGGCTGCTGCATCAGGGCGCGGGCGATGCCCACCCGCTGCTGCTGCCCGCCGGACAGCTCCCGGGCCTGCTTGGCGGCCTGCTCGGTGAGGCCCACCCGCTCCAGGGCCTTCCAGGCCAGCTCGCGGTCGGCGGCCGGGAAGCGGTGCACCAGGGAGGGCAGCGGGCGCACGTAGCCCAGGCGGCCGGCCAGCACGTTGGTGAGCACGCTGGAGCGGCGCACCAGGTTGAACTGCTGGAAGATCATGCCGATCTGCCGGCGGATGCGCCGCAGCTCGTCGGGCTCCGCGGCGGTGACGTCCGCGCCGTCCCAGCGGATCGTTCCCTCGGTGGGGTCGATCAGGCGGTTGATGCAGCGCAGCAGGGTGGACTTGCCCGAGCCGGAGAGGCCGATGATGACCAGGAACTCGCCCGGCTCCACGGTGAAGCTCACGTCGCGCAGCGCCACCGTCCCGTCCGGGTAGATCTTGGTCAGGTTCTGGATTTCGAGCATGGGGGGCGCAAAAAGGGGCGGGCCTGCGACCCCGCCCCTCGTTCTGGCGAGTCCTTATTTCTTCAGCAGATCCTCGGCCTTCACGCCGGCGGCCTGCAGCACCTGGCGGAAGGGATCGTAGAAGGTGTCGTCCCTTCTCGCAGGTCGGTCCACTGGTAGGCGGTGTTGATGGCCTTCTTGCCCTCCTCCGTCTTGATGAGCTCCAGGATGGCCTCGACGATCTTGTCGCGCAGGTCCTTGGGCACCGCCGGGCTGAACTGCACGCCGTCGTTGGGGATCGGGGCGGAGACCTGCAGCACGACGACCTTCTCCATGACGTCGGGCTTGTCCTTCTCGATGTGGGTGCGGGCGTCCACGAAGCAGGCCCCGGCCTGCACGTCCCCGTTGTACACGGCGGCCACCACCGCGTCGTGGCTGCCCGCGTCCACGATCTTGAGGTCCCGCTCCGGCACGATGCCGGCGGCCTTCATGGTCAGCATGGGGATGATCCAGCCGCTGGTGGACAGCGGGTCCACCCGGGCGAAGGTCTTGCCCTTCAGGTCGGCCAGCTTGTTGATGCCGCTGTCGGCCCGGGCGATGATCTGGCCGTTGTAGAAGGGGCTCTTGTTGCGCACCGAGACCAGGGCGGCCTGGGCCACGCCCATGTCGGCGGCCATGATGTAGGCGAAGGTGGCCAGCGAGGTCATGTGCGCCGTGGGCGGGTTGGCCCGCAGCGCCTCGATGACCCCGACGTATTCGGTGGCCACCAGGGTCTTGAAGTACAGGCCGGTCCGGTCGTGCAGCAGGTCCGCGACCTGCTGGGCGCCGGCGGACACGCGCTCCATTTCCCCGGAAGGAACGAAAGCCCAGACGATGGGGTTCTCCTCGGAACCCAGGGCCTTTTTCTGGGCGAAAGCCAGGCCCGCGGCCAGCAGCAGTACCAGAAGCACGAGCGTCAGTCTCCTGAACATGGCGATCCTCCTCTTGGCAATATTGACCTCAAGCATAGAGCAGGCCCCGGAGGCCCGTCAAGCAAAGCCGCGCCGGGCGCGCACGCACGCGGGGCGTGCTAGGGCTAGAAATGCGTGCCCAGGCCCAGCTCCCAGGAAAGCCGGCTTTCGTTCAGGAAATAGGTCCCGTAGAAGATGAAGTCGAAGCCCAGGGCATACAACCCGACCCCCAGCCCGGTGGTGCAATACACGGCGTCGAACTGCAGCTCGCCGCTCTTCCGGTCATAGACGCCCGCGTCGAAGTAGGCCACCGCCACCGGGGTGGCCATATTGAAGAGGGTCAGGGCCGGGAAGTGCAGGCGCAGGTCGAAGTTGTTGACCAGCTTCACGTAGCCGTCGTAGCGGCTGCCCCAGATCCCACGCAGGGTGCCGCCCAGGGCCCGCCGGGGGTTGGCGCCGATGGGCACCTTTTTCAGCGTCCCGATCGAACCCAGGGTGGAGACGGGCACCTGGTCCCCGAAAATGCGGTCGAAGAGCACCCGGTCGGCCAGGTAGATGCTCACCCAGGGGGAGTCCAGCACGGGCTGGTAGCCGGTCAGGCCCAGGGAAAGGCGCCAGAAATCGCTTCGCCCCAGCACGTCGTTGCCCAGCCACTCGGGGGCGAACTCGGCGGAGAGAACGGCGTAGAGGCCCCGCGAGTTCAGGGATGGCTTATCTACGCTGACGTTGTCGAAGAGCAGTCCGGCGGTGAGCGAGTGCTGCAGCAGGCCGTTCTCCTCCGGAAGCCCGGTGAGCACGCCGTTGTCGTCGGAATAGTCATGGTACTTGCCGCGGTACAGCAGCAGGAACTCCAGCAGGTTGCGCTCCTGCGCCGGGTTGAACAGGATGCCCTGGGCCACCCCGAAGCGCCAGTCCAGGTTCAGGTTGTCGATAGCGCGCGTCGTCCGGGTCGGCGGGCACCGGGGTGTCGTCGTCCGGGTCGGAGAAGTAGCGGTAAGGCTGCCACCCCCCGCCCGTCGAGGCCCAGAGCACCGTGTCCACAGCGGGAAAGAGGTCCCAGCCCTTCCAGCCGAAGGCCACGTCCCCGCCCCAGATGCGCACGTCCCACTTGAACAACAGATCTTCGGGCAGGGCCGGCAGGGCGGGCAGGGCAGCCGCCGAGAGGCCGAGCACCACGATCAGCGCGAAACACAGGCTCTTGCGCATACCCTCTCCTGGCTCCTAGTCGTCGAGCACCAGCACGGACTCCGGGTAGTACCGGACCATGTTGTTCTCCAGGCACCAGTTCAGGCGGGCCTGGAGGAGGCGGTTCTTGGTTTCCAGATCGATCTCTTCTTTTAATAGTATGAAGTCGATGTCGATGCGCAGCGGCCGCAGGGGAAAGAGGTGCCGGGTGCTCTTGCGCGGCAGGATCTGGCCCTCGATCGTGCGTTTCACCACTTCTTCCTTGGTGAAGAAGGGGCGCTTGAACAGGCTGAAGGCCTTCTCGTGCTGCCGGAAGGTCTTGGCCGACTGCTCGTCGGCGATGTACACCAGGCGCAGGCCGCGCCGGTCCAGGTCGGCCTCGAAGTCCTTGAGGGCCCGGATGAGGACGTCCAGGTTGTGGCCTTCCTCCGTGATGCGCAGCTCGAACACCTCCTCCTCGCGGGTGAGGATGCCGAAGCAGGAGCGGTGGCGCTGGATGTTCTTCACCGCCTCGGCGTAGTCGCGGTGGCGGACCAGCTCCAGGTTTTCCCTCCGGGCGAAGACCCCCAGGACCTCCTCCAGGGGGCAGCGGTCCAGGATGAGCGCGTCCCAGCCGAACAGGCCGATGGAGGGGTCGTCGTAGTCCACCTCGTAGACCACGATGTCGCGGCAGCCCAGCGCCTTCAGCGCCGTGACCCGGTGCATGCCGTCCAGGGCGATGTAGCGCCCCTGGTACTGGGTCACGATGATCGGGTTCTTGACCACCCCGTCGTGGTCGATGTGCGAGGACAGCTTCTGGGTCCACTCCGAGACCACGCCCTCGTGCAGCAGGATCCGGGAGATCGGGATGATCTTGATCTTGCTGAAGATCTCTTTCATGCCCGTTCACACTACACCGCGTCCGGCAGGCTGGCAAGCGGCGGAATTTGGTCTACAGTGGGCCCATGCTGCTGGCCGTGGCCCTGAGCGGAGGGGTGGATTCCAGCGTGGCCGCCCTGCGCCTGGCGGGCCATCGTCTGGTCGGAGCCACCCACCGGATCTGGCCCGGGTCGCGCTGCTGCTCCGCGGAAGTGCTGCGCCGGGCCGCCGGCCTCTGCGCCCGACTGGGCGTCCCGTACCTGCTGCTGGACCAGGAGGAGGAGTTCCGCCGTCGGGTGGTGGACGACTTCGTGCAGACCTATCTGAGCGGGCGCACCCCCAATCCCTGCGTGCGCTGCAACCGCTACGTGCGCTTCGGCAGCTTTTTCCGGGCCTTGCGGGAGCGCCTGGAAGCCGATGGGCTGCTGGAAGGCGGGGAGGAGCTGGCCCTGGCCACCGGGCACTACGCCCGCACCGTGCGCACCTCCGACGGCTGGTTCCTGGCCAAGGGCCGCGATCCGGGCAAGGAGCAGAGCTACATGCTGCACCAGGTGCCGGCCGCGATGCTGCCCCGCCTGGTCCTGCCGCTGGGGGAAAGCCTCAAGAGCGAGGTGGTGGGCGAGGCGGAGGCGGCGGGCCTGGAAGCCGCCCGGGTGAGCGAGAGCCAGGATGCCTGCTTCGTGGAAGGGGACTACGCGGAGTTCCTCCGCGCCCATACCGGGCAGGAGGACGGCCCGGGGGACATCGTGGATCCGGCCGGCCGCGCCCTGGGCCGGCACCGGGGGATCTGGCGCTACACGGTGGGCCAGAGAAGCGGCCTGGGGCTGGCGGACGGGCCCTGGTACGTGGCGCGCATCGAGGCGCAGGCCAACCGCCTGGTCGTGGCGCGCCGGGAGCAGGCCGAGCGCGGGTGTTTCGAGGTCGAAGACCTGAACTGGTACGGCCCGGCCGCGGAGCGGTCCCTGGAGTGCGCGGTCAAGCTGCGCTACCGCGGCGGGGAGGTGCCCTGCACCGTGGAACCCGGCGAAGGACCGGGTCTCCTGCGGGTGAGCCTCCGCCGGGCCCAGATCGTGACCCCGGGGCAGTCGGCCGTTTTCTATCGCGGCGAGCTGGTCCTGGGCGGGGGAGTGATCCGCCCATGACCCCCTGGCCCGTGGCCAACCCCTGGTCCGCGCCCGTGCTCTACCTCGAGTCGACGCTCTCCACGATGGACGACGCCCAGCGCCTCGAGGAGCAGGGGTATCCCAGCGGGACCGTGGTCGTGGCCGGTTTCCAGGAGCGGGGACGGGGGAGGCACCCGGAGCGGGTTTGGACCGCGGAGCCGGGGAAGAACCTGCTGTTCACCCTGTTGCTTCACCTATCGAAGGATTTCCCGCCGCAGCGCCTGCCCCTGCTGGCCGGGCTGGCCCTGGCCTTGACGGTGGAGGAGCGCTTCGGCCTGTCCTGCCAGGTGAAGTGGCCCAATGATCTGCTGCACGAGGGCCGGAAGCTGGCCGGCGTGCTCTGCCTGGCCCGCTCGCGGTCTTCAGGGCCCGCACGGGCCTTCGTGGGCGTGGGGCTGAACTGCAACCAGCGCTCCTTTGCCCCGGAGCTGAGCGACAAGGCCTGCTCCCTGGCAGGGCTGCTGGGCCGGGAGGTGGCCCTCCCGGAGCTGCTGGCGGACGTCCTGGCGGCCCTGAAGGCGGAGCTGCGGGACGGGGATTGGCGGGCCCGGCTGCAGCACCGCCTGTACGGGCTGGGGCGGCAGGCGCGCCTCGGGCAGGACGGCGGGGGGCCCGCGCTGTCCGGCCGCCTGCGCGGCGTGGCGGAGGACGGGGCGCTGCTCCTGGAAAGCGCGGGGGCGCATCCACCCCGCCTACAGCGGGGAGCTACTCTTCCAGCCCGAGGCGTAGGGAAAAACCGAGGGTCCGCCCGCTGTACAGCCGGGCAGGGGCCGCGAAGCGCGCCCCGAAGGGGCTGGCCAGCAGGTGCAGCCCCCTGCGCAGCCGGATCACCCGCACCCCCAGAACCAGCACGCCGGAGGGGGCCCCGGAGGAGAGGACCAGGGCCGGCCCCCCCCGCGACTTGCGCAGGGAAAGGCGCGAGCCGGTGAACAGGGTCTCGCCCTCCTCGGCCTCCAGGACGGCGGTGTGGCTCCCGCCCCCGAGCAGCTCCGCGGAAACGGTGGCCTGCTCGCCGCCGGCCAGGGCGAACACCGGCAGCTCCAGCGGCACCACTGCCTGCAGGCCCAGTTCGGGGGACAGCTCAGGGAAGCGCAGCCGGAAGTCCAGCTCCAGGTCCTCCCGCCCCTCCCGGAAGCAGGCCTGGATCACCAGTTCGACCTGCCCGCCGTCCAGACCGGCCTTGAGCACGGAGCGCAGCCCGCTGTCCTGGCCCTGCTCGAAGGAGAAGGCGCTCTCGGACTCCAAAGGCAGGAAGCGGCCACCGGCGATCAGGTAGGAGTCCGCCGGCCCCGCTCCGAGGGCCCAGGCCTGCGCCCGCTGGAGCCCGGACAGGCGGCCGTCGGCGAAGGTGGCGGACAGGCCGTCGCTCTGCAGCGAGACCAGCCCGCTCATGGCCGCGATGAGGACCGGTTCCGCCGGCCGGCGGGCCTCGCGGGGCCGGGCCGCGGCCCGGGCGCGTGCGGGGGAGCTGCCCAGCGCCTCCAGGACGCCGCGCAGGTCGGCGTCGGTCCGGCGCCGGACCCTGGCCCGCAGGGCCTCGGCCCTGGCGGCGGCCTCCAGAACCGAGGGACAGAGCAGCGGCAGGGGATCCGCGGCGGGCGGTCGGGCGGAAGCCTCCCCGGGCGCCGGCGGCTCCGCGGCCAGGGCTTCCTCCAGGGTCGGAAATTCCAGCTGGAAGCGGCCTTCCAGCGCCCGCAGCAGGGGCAGCAGGAGGGGCCGGGGGGCGGCGGGATCGGCGTCAGCGTCAGGCTCCAGCAGCAGGAACAGCGGCTGGCGGCCGGTGAGGCCCGCCGCGGCCAGAAGGGCCGGGGCTTCGGGCCGGCCGGCCGGCCAGGTCCCTCCCTCGGGGCTGACGACCCAGGCGGGGTACAGCACGGCCCGCCCCGCACGACGCCCGGCAGGCAAGCGGTAGGCTGTCCGGCCCTTGCCCGGGGCCGCGAATCGGGCGGCGGCCTTCTCCAGCGGCTCGGCCAGGCCCACCGACTCGAAGCCGTGGCTGCCGTATACCCCGTCCAGCCCCTCCCGCGCCAGGTCGGCGGCCAGCGGCAGCAGGTGCCGGGGTTCCTGGCCGAGCAGGCTCTTGGCCGCGATCCCCCAGGGATTGCGGCGGCACCAGGCCAGCTCCTTGTCCAGCTCCTCGGCGGCCAGGAGGGGGTGGGGGGCGCCTGCGAAGCCCATGAGCAGCACCGAGTCCGAGCGGGAGCGCACGCGCGTCTTGATCTCCACGGCCAGCTCCGCCCGGCCCTCGCCTGCCAAACGGGGCAAGGGGCAGGTTCCAGGCCAGCGGCAGGCGTACGGAGGGCTCCAGGGAGGCCGCCTCCTCCAAAAAGGCCTCGGCGGCGCGTCTGGCGGCTTCCGAGCCCGGATCGCGCAGGCGCAGCCCGATCAGCAGGGAGAGCGGCTTGGTACGCGGCATCATCCCTTTGTAGCAGAATGGCCCGCAAAAAAAAAGCCCGTCCGCTCTTGCTGTTCCGGGCTAAAATCATTAAATTAACTGCGGGCCGCAGGCCTACACCTGATCAGCCAACAAAACCACGCATTCTAAAAGAGGAGAGGGATTACGATGGCAAAGCAATTGCAGTTCAACGAAACCGCGCGGCGGGCACTGCTGCGCGGGGTGGACAAGATGTCCACCGCGGTCAAGGTCACCCTGGGACCCAAGGGCCGTAACGTGGTCCTGGACAAGAAGTTCGGGGCCCCCACCGTGACCAACGACGGGGTCACCATCGCCAAGGAGATCGAGCTGGAGGACCCCTTCGAGAACATGGGCGCCCAGCTGCTCAAGGAAGTGGCCACCAAGACCAACGACGTGGCCGGCGACGGCACCACCACCGCCACGGTCCTGGCCTACTCCATGATCAAGGAAGGCCTGAAGTCCGTAGCCGCCGGGATCAACCCGATGGAGATCAAGCGCGGCATCGCCAAGGCGGTGGAAGTCGCCGTGGCGGACATCAAGAAGAGCGCCAAGGACATCAAGGAAAAGGAAGAGATCGCCCAGGTGGCGGCCATTTCCGCCAACAACGACATGGAGATCGGCAACCTCATCGCCGACGCCATGGAGAAGGTGGGCAAGGACGGCGTCATCACCGTGGAGGAGTCCAAGTCCATGGAGACCCACCTGGAAGTGGTGGAGGGCATGCAGTTCGACCGCGGCTACCTCTCGGCCTACTTCGTGAACAACCGCGAGACCATGAACACGGTCCTCGAGGACCCCTACATCCTGATCCACGACAAGAAGATCTCCAGCATGAAGGACCTGCTGCCCGTGCTGGAGAAGATCGCCCAGGCCGGCAAGCCGCTGCTGCTCATCGCCGAGGACGTGGAAGGCGAGGCCCTGGCCACCCTGGTGGTGAACAACCTGCGCGGCACCCTGAACGTCTGCGCGGTGAAGGCCCCCGGCTTCGGCGACCGGCGCAAGGCCATGCTGGAGGACATCGCCATCCTGACCGGCGGCCAGGTCATCTCCGAGGAGCTGGGCCTGAAGCTGGAAAACGCCGAGATGAACCAGCTGGGCCGCGCCAAGAACGTCAAGGTCGACAAGGAAAACACCACGATCATCGAGGGCTCCGGCAAGCCCAAGGACATCAAGGACCGCATCGCCCAGATCAAGGTCCAGATCGAGGAGACCACCTCCGACTACGACAAGGAGAAGCTGCAGGAGCGCCTGGCCAAGCTGGCCGGCGGCGTGGCGGTGATCAACGTGGGCGCGCCCACCGAGGTCGAGCTCAAGGAGAAGAAGCACCGCGTCGAGGACGCCCTCTCGGCCACCCGGGCGGCCATCGAGGAAGGGGTGATCGCCGGCGGCGGGATCACCCTGGTGCAGGCCGTCAAGGCCCTGGAGAAGGAGGACGTGACCTCCCTGACCCCCGACGAACAGGTCGGCTTCAAGATCGTGAAGCGCTCCCTGGAGGAGCCCATGCGGCAGATCGCCGAGAATGCCGGCATGGACGGGGCCGTCGTGGTGGACAGGGCCAAGGGCGAGAAGAAGGGCTTCGGCTTCGACGCCTCCAAGATGGAGTGGGTGGACATGTTCAAGGCCGGGATCATCGATCCGGCCAAGGTCACCCGCTCGGCGCTGCAGAACGCCGCCTCCATCGCGGGCATGCTGCTGACCACCGAGTGCACCGTGACCGATCTTCCCGAGAAGGAAGAAAAGATGGCTGGCGGGCCTCCGGGCGGCGGGATGGGCGGCATGGGTGGAATGGGCGGCATGGGGGGCATGGGCGGATATTAATCCACCAGCCCCAGATCGCAAGGACATTCACAGCCCCCGGGTCACAAGGCCCGGGGGTTTTCTTTTGCCCCCTGCCCGTCTCCGGGAGTACCTTTGGCCCAGGAGGCGCTGATGAGCAAGAACGCCAAGTTCGGCAGGAACGACGATCCGAAGCGGCTTCGCCGGCTGCGGCCGCAGCGCGCGGTTCCGATGCAGGGACGGGACATCATCCGCCTGGAGGAGCATTACCGGATCGCGCCCAAGCACCCGGGCATGGGCCGGCGCTGAAGGGGTGGTTCCGGCGCTTCAGGCCAGCCCGGTCAGGTATTCCGGGTGGCGCAGGCCCGCGCCGATGAAATCCCGGTGAGGCTCCAGCGCCGGCAGGCCGCGCACGCTTTCCCAGGCCAGCAGGGGGTCGCCGGCGTTTTCGGAGTAGGCCGCGCGCAGAACCGGGAAGTGCGGCGCCAATTCCGTGTTGCAGCGCTGCCAGGCGGTGAACCAGCCGTCGAAGGCCGGCCAGCCTTCCTCCAGCAGGTGCAGGAGCAGGCAGGTGCTGAAAGCCGACTCGGTCTCCCCGTCGTGCCCGCGCACTCGCTCTTCCGCCAGGCCCGTGCCCGCGGCCCAGGCCCTGCGCAGCTCGGTGCGGCCCTGGTAGCAGCCCAGCAGGTACAGGCGCGCCTGGCGCGGAAGGCGCAGCCCGCCGGGGGTCAGGCTGCCCCGTGCGCCGCGGAAGGCGGCCATCTCGGCGGCCCCGTGGCCGGAAACCAGCACCGGGCCCAGGCGCCATCTCCAGCGGCAGTCCAGCCTCCGTCCCCGCCACTCCCGGTGCGCCAGGCCCGGCAGCTCCGCCGCCAGGCGGGACATCAGCAGGCGCAGGCCGGCGAACTGTTTTTCTTCGGGATCCGCGCAGGCCAGCAGGAGGCCCGTCATCGGGCCGCTTCCCCCAGGCTGCGGAACAGGATCCCCAGAAGGCGGTCTCGGTCCGCGTCGCGCAGGCCGTGAAAGCGCACGTGCAGCACCTGGCCGCCCCGGGAAAGCCTCAAGACCTCCGCGGTCAGGCGGAAGCTCTCGCCCCCCACCCGGAAACTGAGCTCCGGCAGGTCTCCCGCGGAGAGCTTCTTCTGCGGATTCACCAGGCTGGCCCCGTCGCCGCCCAGGTCCAGGAGCTGGCTGGCCAGGGGCGGCTCCCCCTCCCGTGGCAGGACCTGTACGCCCAGGCGCACCCTGCGGCGGTAGTATTTGCGGCGCTGGGTGCGCCGGAGCCTCTCCACCTGGTCCAGCCGCAGCACCCCTCCCGCGGCGGAGCGAACGACGGTGTCGAAGGAGAAGAGCCCCGCCCGGTTCTGGAATATCACGGTGACCGGGGTGCCGGGCGAAGGTCCCGCGGCGCCGTCCCGGGGGACCAGGACCAGGGCCTGGGGTTCCTGGGCGCCGAGCTCGGCCGCCAGGCGGCGCCGCCCCTCGGTGCGGCGAAGCCCACCCCCGGCGGGGCCCCAGACCAGCAGGACCGGCAGCCCTTCGGGCAACTCGCTGGAGGCGGAGGGGGCCCGCTCCGGGTTGCGCACCTGAAAGCCGAGCTTCAGGCGCAGCTCGGCCAGGGAGGACTCCGCCGGGGCGTCCCGCCCCCTGGCGACCGCCCGGTTGAAGGCGGCGGGGCTGGCCAGCAGGCGCAGCTTCCGGGACACCTGGCCCTCCGCCAGGCGGTCCAGCGTCTCCAGTTCGGCGTCGGTGAGCCCCAGCCTGGCGGCCAGGCGTTCGAAGCGCTCCAGCGCCAGTCTGGCCTCCAAGCGGCGGGCCCGGCCGCGCTGCACCCGGTAGGCCACGATCAGGGCGGCGACCAGCAAAAGGATGAGACCCGCGAACAGCACGATCTGCAGGGGGCTGGTGATGAAGCCCCTTGCCATGCTGTCGAGAAACTCGGATACTTTCTGCGGGTCGTAATAGAACACTGCAGCTAGAAGATACACCGTTTGGCCGCGGGGGAGAAGGAAGGGCGCGATGATCAGCCGGAAGGATTTCGTGTTCACGATCGGGTATGACGGAGGCACCGCGGTGGTGGACGGCAGCCTGAAACGGCGCTACGGTTCCCTGTCCACAGACGAGCTGGCGGGGCAGGGCCTGTACAAGCAGGCACTCTGCTCGGCCGTGTTCGAGGGCAAGGAGGAGGCCGTGAGCCGGGTGCTGGAGCTGTACAACGCGCACGCCGAGCACCGGCTGGCCCACGTGGAGGAGCTGAAGCGCATGTTCGGGGTCTTCGAGGTGCCGCAGGGCATCACCCGCATCCTGGTCGTCGGCTGATGAATCAGTCTATGGATGACGGTGTAGTGCTGATCCTTGACGCTCGCGGGCTTTTATGGTAGTTTTCCCGAAATCTTACTCTGACAAAGGATGAATCCAATGCCGAACTTTTTTGCCAATCTTCCCCTGCTCATGGGCCAGCCAGCCGGCGGCACCGGCGCCCAGGGCGGCAGCAGCATGATCACCATGCTGGCCACCTTTGCCCTGATCATCGTGATCTTCTACTTCCTGATCATCCGCCCCCAGCGCAAGAAGCAGAAGGACACCCAGAACATGCTGTCCAACATCCGCAAGGGCGACCGGGTTTCCACCATCGGCGGCATCCGCGGCACGGTGCACGCCGTGAAGGAAAGCACCGTGGTGCTGAAGGTGGACGACAACGCCAAGATCGAGTTCAACAAGAACGCCATCAGCGCGGTGCTGGAGCGCCGCGAGGAAGAGGCCCCCGAGGCCGCCGAGGAGAAGAAGGAATAGCCGTCCCCGGGACGCTCGCCCCTTCCCCGTCGAAATCCCCCAAGCGGAGTAACTGATGTCCAAACGGTTCCGATTGTTGCTGGTCCTGATTCTCCTCGGGATCGCCTTCGCCTTCCTGTACCCCAGCCTGCAGTGGTACTTCCTGCTTTCCCCCGAGGTGAAGCAGTTGGCTACCGGCTCGCGTCCGCAGATCAAGGCGTACGCCGAGCGCAGGGCCCGCGGGGCGCTGGCCGAGCTCACCGCCGCCCCCGTGGGGGATCCCCTGCCCGCCGACTACCGCTTCCTGACCAAGCAGGCCAGGCTGCGCTACGAGGCGGACGGGCTCCCGCTGCCGCGGGAGTGGACCCTGCAGGAGACCTTCCGGGGATTCGCGGGGCGGCAGGAGCTGGCCGCCGCGCTGGAGAACCACTTCCGGGACGAGGTGCTCTCCGCCAAGGAGACCCGGGACTCCAGCATGCAGCTGGGCCTCGACCTGCGGGGCGGCATGCGCGTGCTGCTGCGGGCCAAGACCGAGGAGCTGGAACAGACCGCCGGCAAACCGCTGACCGCCGCCGAGCAGGACGACGCGGTCAAGAGGGCCCTGGAGGTCCTGAACAACCGCATCGACCAGTTCGGGGTGAGCGAGCCGCAGATCCGCCGCCAGGGCTCGGACCTGATCCTGGTGGAGCTGCCGGGCGAGGCGGACCGCGAGCGCATGGGCCGCTTCATCCAGGGCCGCGGCGTGCTGAACTTCCACATCGTGGACGACGAGGGCCTGGCCATCTTCCGCCAGTACCAGCAGGAGAACCCGGGGGACTACGAGGACGAGGAAGGCAACATCGTCCAGCCCCCGGTGCTGCCGGCCGGCACGATCCTGCGCGGGGTGTACATCAAGGACTCCTACGGCATGGACCAGCTGCGCGGCTACACGGTGCTGAAGGAGCTGCCCGGTCTGTCGGGCAACTACATCCGCGACGCCCGGGTCACCCCCGACCAGATCACCGGCAAGCCCAACGTGATCTTCGTGCTCACCGGGGAGGGGGGCGAGATCTTCTACAAGCTGACCAGCGACAACGTGGAGAAGACCCTGGCCGTGGTGCTGGGCGAGAAGGTCAAGGCCCAGGCCCGCATCGCCGAGCCGATCCGCGAGTCGGTGCGGGTCACCGGCTTCGATGCGGAGGAGGCCAACGATCTGGCCCTGGTCCTGCGCACCGGCGCGCTGCCCGTGCCGCTGGAGGTGGTCAACTTCCAGGCGGTGGGGGCCACCCTGGGTGAGGACGCCATCCGGGTGGGCCTGCAGGCGGCGGCCCTGGGATTCGCCGCGGTCATGCTGTTCATGCTCCTGTACTACCTGGGCGCGGGGATCAACGCGGTGCTCTGCCTGGTGCTGAACACCTACTTCACCTTCGCGGTGCTGTCGGTGTTCAACTTCACCCTGACCCTGCCGGCCATCACCGGCATGGTGCTCACCATCGGCATGGCGGTGGACGCCAACGTGCTGATCTTCGAGCGCATGAAGGAGGAGTACCGCCTGGGCAAGTCCGCCAAGGCCGCGGTGCAGGCCGGGTTCGCCAAGGCCTTCTGGGCCATCGCGGACTCCAACATCACCACCTTCATCGCCGCCATCGTGCTGTCCCAGTTCGGCAAGGGCCCGATCCAGGGCTTCGCGGTGACCCTGGCCGTGGGAGTGGTATTCTCCATGTTCACGGCCCTGTTCGTCTCCCGCCTGATCTACGACTTCAACACGGACGTGCTGGGCATCAAACGCTTGAGCCTGGGCTGGCGGAGGCTGGCGGCATGAAGAAAGCGATCAATTTCATCGGGGCCCGCTGGCTGTTCATCGCCTTTTCCATCGTCATGATCACGGCTGGGGTGGTCGGCTATGTGGTCAACGGCGGCTTCAACCTCAGCATCGACTTCACTGCCGGCCTGAACCAGCAGTTCCGCATCGACCCGGCCACCCGTACGGTCGCCATCGCCGAGGTGCGCCAGGCCCTGGCCGAGTTGGGGCGCTACGACCTGCAGGCCATCGGGGCCCCCGCGGAGCAGCAGTTCGTGGTCAAGGTCATGGCCGATCCGGCGGTGGTCGATTTCCAGACCCGCACCGAGGCGCGCATCCTCCAGCTGCTGGAACAGGCCTTCGGGACCGGGAACATCACGGTGCAGTCCAGCGACTTCGTGGGGCCGCGCTACTCGCAGGAGCTGGCCACCCAGACCATCTCCATCCTGCTGGTGGCCGTGATCCTGATCCTGATCTACGCGGCTTTCCGCTTCAAGTTCGTGTACGGCATGGCCGCGGTGCTCTGCCTGCTGCACGACGCCCTGTTCATGCTGGCGGTGGCCGCCGTGTTCCGCATCGAGTTCAGCCCGACGACCGTGGCCGCCGTGCTGACCATCATCGGCTACTCGATCAACGACACGATCGTCATCTTCGACCGGGTGCGCGAGAACCGCGGGCTGCTGCGCGACGCCGACCTGGCCAGCCTGTTGAACACCTCCATCACCCAGACCCTCGGGCGCACCATCCTGACCTCGACGACAGTGTTCCTGTCGATCATCGCCCTGTTCGTCCTGGCCTCGGGGGACATCAAGAACTTCGCACTGCTGATGCTGGTGGGCATCTTCGAAGGCGCCTACTCCACGATCTTCATCGCCTCGCCCATCGTCTACATGTGGACCAGGGCCAACGAGAAGCGGCGCAAGGCCAAGGACCTGGCCAAGTACGGGCAGGGGCAGGCGCCGGAGCAGCGCCAGGCCCAGGCGGAGCCCAAGGCCAAGCCGGAAGCGGCGGAGCCGGAGGCGGCGGAGCCCGAAGCGCTCCAGGCGGCTGGAGAGGCGGCGGAAGGAGCGCTGGCGGAAGCCGGCGAACCCCTCGCGCCGGTGCAGGCGCCCGTGGTCGACTCAGGTCCGCAGGGCCAGCCCGTCCAGCAGTCGCCGCAGGAAGGCCGGGTGGCCATGCCCACCTCCGGCGGCGGCTATACCCGCCTGCAGCGGCGGCACAAGAAGCGCAGGCGCTAGACTTCCCTCGACAGAAGCGGCGGGCCCGAGCAGGCCCGCCTTTTTTTATGGTTGGATCGGGTAGCCGCCCAGGCGGCGCGCGGTGGCCAGCATGGCCCGGTAGTTCTCCGGCCTCACCGCGGAGGTCAGGGTGTTGCCCGAGGAAAGAATATGCCCGCCGCCGGGGGACACCGCGCGGATCAGCCCGGCGGTGACCCGCTCCACTTCCTGCGGGGAGCCCCGGGACAACAGGTCCACGTCCACGTTGCCCAGCACGGCGACCCGGTCGCCGTAGCGACGTTTGACCTCGGCCAGGTCCATGCCGGCCGCCGGCTCCAGCGGCCCCAGCGCGTCGATGCCCGTGTCGACCAGCAGGTCGGCAATGGCGCCGATGTCGCCGTCGCTGTGCTTGACGCAGAAGGCCCCGGCCCCCTTCACGGCGCCGACCACTCGCCGCAGGCCCGGCAGGATGAACCGCCGGAAATGGTCGCGCGACATCAGGCAGCCGGTCTTCTGGGCGTAGTCGTCGGTGAGCACGATGATCTGGGCTCCCTGGGCCGCCGCCAGGGGCAGCAGGCGCTCGTAGTAGGCGGTGACCATCTCGGCCAGCCGCAGCGCCAGCTCGGGGGCTTCGAGGTAGCTCAGCAGCAGGCGGTCCAGGCCGCACAGGTACCAGCTGGCCGCGAAATCGGCCCGGCTGGCCAGCAGCACGGCCCGCCGGGGGCAGCGGCGGGCCACCAGCCGCACGGCGGCCAGCAGGGGGTCGTCCTCGGGGCGCGGAGGCCGGTAGCGTTCCAGGTCCTCCAGGCGGGCGAGCGGAAAGCGGTTGGGGAAGGGAAGAAGCTCTTCGGTGACCCGATAGCCCGTACCCCAGCCGTCGCGGAACCGGCGCACCAGCGGACCCAGGCACCTGCGCCAGCCCAGCAGATAGAGCACCTGGTTGACCGGCACGGCGTCCAGGTCCAGAGCTTCCACCATCCGGAAATAGTCGCGGAACCCCAGGCCCCGCATGACCTTCCAGTCGATGGCCAGCTCCAGCACGGGCAGGCGGTCGGGCTCCCGCCGGCTCAAGGCGGCGAATACGCGCTCCTTGGGCGTCACCTGGGCCTCCGCGTCGCCGGTTGAGCTATTCCGCCAGGTAGGAGAAGAACAGGGCCAGGGCCGCGATTCCCTTCTGCCAGGTCGGCAGGTGCAGCTTTTCGTTCGGGGAATGGGCGTTGTCCTCCGGCAGCGAGAACCCGGTCAGCAGCGATTCCACCCCCAGGTACTCCTGCAGGTAGGCCACCACCGGTATGCTGCCGCCCTCGCGCCGGAACACCGGCGCCTGGCCCCAGGCCTCGCCCAGGGCCCGGGCCAGGGCGCGCACCCCGGCGGACTCCCGGGCGCTGATCGACGGCGGCCCCCCGGCCAGGCGCTTCAGCTCCCAGCGCACGCTGGCCGGGACGCGCTGGTGCAGGAAGGCCTCCAGCTGGGAGGTGACCTGCTCCGGGGTCTGGTCGGGCACCAGGCGCATGGAGATCTTGCCCATGGCCTCCGCGGGCAGGACCGTCTTGGAGCCCTCTCCCGTGAAGCCGGAGGAAAGCCCGTTCACCTCCAGGGTGGGGCGGGCCCCCACCCGCTCGAAGGGCGTGAAGCCCTGCTCCCCGGCCCACAGGGCGGGCGCCCCGGAAGCCCGCAGGTAGAAGGCCTCATCCATGGGCAGGCGGCCGAGCTCCCGGCGCTCCTCGGGGTCCAGCGGGCGCACGACGTCGTAGAAGCCGGGCAGGGTCACCCGCCCGGAAGGCTCGTGCATGGCGGCCACCAGCTCGCACAGCACCTGGGCCGGGTTGTGCACCACCCCGCCGTACATCCCGGAGTGCAGGTCGTGCGAGGGCCCGCGCAGGCGCAGCTCGAAATAGGCCAGCCCGCGCAGGCCGTAGGTGATGGTGGGCAGCTCGGGGGCGATCATCCCGGCGTCGGGGTTCAGGCACAGGTCGCAGGCCAGCAGGTCGCGGTGGGTGCGTATGAACTCCGGCAGGTGGGTGGAGCCGATCTCCTCCTCTCCCTCGAACAGGAACTTGAAGGCGGGCCGCTTTCCTCCGGCGCTCAAAACCGCCTCGACGGCCTTGAGCACGGCCAGGATCTGGCCCTTCATGTCCGAGGCCCCCCGGGCGTACAGGTCCTCGCCGCGGACCACCGGCTGGAAGGGGTCGCTCTGCCACAGCTCCAGCGGATCCACCGGCTGCACGTCGTAGTGGCCGTAGATCAGCACCGTGGGCGCGGAGCTTCCCGCCGCAATGTTCTCCCCGTAGACCAGGGGCGCCCCGGGGGTGGGAAAGCTCTCCACCCGGCCGCAGCCCAGCGCGCGCAGCGCCCGCGCCGTCCATTCGGCGGCGGCCAGCACCTGGCCCTGGCGGGCGGATTCGGTGGAAACCGAGGGAATGACCAGCAGCTCGTCCAGTTCGCGGCGGAAACGCGGCAGGTGGGTCTGCACGTACTGATGCAGCGCGGCGTGAGGGCTTTTCATGCTCTCACCGTAACGAAAAATCGGGGGAAATGCAAACCTCAGGCCGAGCTTCCCGGCTCCGGCGGAGGCAGCTGCCGGGCGCGCTCCTTCAGCAGGCGGCTGAAGGCGAAGCGGGGCGCCGCCTGCTCGGGGCGGGCCGGGATGGTGATGCGCTGGCCGGTGGCCGGGTTGACGCCCACCCGCGCCTTGCGGGCCGGCAGCATCTTCAAATGCAGCGCCCCGAGGCGCCCCAGGCGCACGCGCCCGCCCTGCAGCAAGCCCCGACTCCAGCAGCAGGTGATAGTCCTCCAGCAGGGCGCGCACGGCCTTCTGGGAGAGCGAGTTCTTCCGGGCCAGGTAGGCCACCAGGTTGCGCGCCGAGAACTGCTCGGGCGCGTCAGGCTCCGGGAAAGCGACGGTGCGGTTGATGCGCAGGAAACCCCCGGTCAGGTAGATGGCCGCCTCGCGCAGGCGCTTTTCCTGCTCCTCCGCGCTGACCCCTGGGTCGCAGACCGCGATCTTCAGCAGGGGGGAGGTGCTGTGGATGGAGCCCCCGCCGAAGCGCGCCTCCCGGCCGACGGCCAGGTCCCCTTCCAGGGAGGCCGCCTCCTCGACCAGCAGGTGCGGCACGTCGGTGCGCAGCTGGATGCTGGCGTATTCCAGCCTCCGGCCCCCCGGCCGCGCGGCCCCGACGCCCACCAGGGAGGCGGAGGCGGTGAGCAGCAGCGCTCCGCGCCCGTCCCCCGCCGGCAGGCTTTCCGCTTCCAGCATGTCCAGGGCCTTGATCTGGGCCTCGAACATGCGCTTCTTCTCCAGCCAGGCCCGGGCCAGCAGCTCCAGGGTCTCTTCCTGCTCCGGCAGGCCGGAGTTGCGGGCCAGCCCCGCCAGGTGGGAGCGGATGGCCTGCGGTACCTGCTCCAGAAACTCGCCCATGGGCACCTCCTTGCGGCGTCGCCTTCAATAGTAGAGCCTGCGCCCGGATTTCACAAGGCGAGCGAGTCTTTTCCAGCGGATGAGCTATACTGTATGATTGTCGAGGAGGACACCATGGGTATGTATCTGGACCAGGTTCCCGCGGAGATCCAGTCGCACCTCCGCCAGATCACCAAGACCTCCGGGCTGCCGGATACGGAGGACTCGGTGGAGCTGATCGCCCAGGGCTGGCTGGAGAAGAAGGAGCTTTTCGAGAAGCAGGTCGGCGACATGCAGATGGAGGACGTGGAGCTGCTGGAACGGCAGGAGGAGCGCGGCTGCCTGGCCATGACCTACTCCGGCTCCCTGCTGAACATCGGTCCCCTGGTGGGGGAGGCGCGCAAGGTGGAGTACGCGGCGATCGGGCTGCGCCAGGACGTGCCCGCGGCCGCGGGCAAGGAAGGCTCGCAGCTGGCCCGCGACCTGGTGGTGGGAGCCGCCGCGGAGTTCAGCGTGGGCCCCATCCAGAGCTCCTCGCCGGTGTTCAAGATCGCCGCGGCCAATCCGGAGCTGAGCCCGGCCGCGCAGGAAAAGCAGATCACCCAGGCCACGCGCATCCTGACCAAGGAGTTCGTGGAAGTGAACAAGGACCTGGAAATCGGCTAGGTGAGCGAACTGGCCAGCAGGCTGGCGGAGATCCGCGACCGCCCGGCCCCGCCCGCCCCCGAAGACTACGCGGACACGCTGGCCCGCGTCCGCCGGGCTCTGGCCGCGGAGCCGCCGGAGGTCCGCCCCGCGGACCCGCGGGGCCTTCCCGGCGGCGTGGTGCGCCTGGCGCCCGGACCTCCCCACGCTGCTCGTGCCGGACCTGCACGCCCGGCTGGACTTCTTCCTGGGGCTGCTGGAGTGGCGGGGCCTGGGCGGGCTTTCCGTCCTGGAAGCCCTGGAGTGCTCGGCGGCGCAGGTCCTGTGCCTGGGCGACGGGATGCACGCCGAGGCCCGGGCGGCCCGCCGCTGGAAGGCGGCCCAGCGGGAGTTCGCCGACGGGTACCGCCGGCACGCCAACATGGACGAGGAGATGCGCGAGAGCCTGGGCCTGATGCAGATGGTCATGGAGTGCAAGTCCTCCTTTCCCGGGCTGTTCCACTTTCTCAAGGGCAACCACGAGAACATCAGCAACGAGGAAGGGGGCGGCAACCACCCCTTCGTCAAGTTCGCGCTGGAGGGTTTCATGGTGGCCGACTACATGCGCCTGTTCTACGGCGAGCGAGATCCTGGCCGGCCACTACGAGTTCGAGAAGGAGCTGCCCCTGCTGGCGGTGGGAAGCTGCTTCCTGGCCTCCCACGCCGAACCCGCCCAGCTTTTCCCTTGGGAGCAGGTGGTGGGCTACCGCGAGGACCCCCAGGTCGTGCTGGGCCTGACCTGGACCGGGGACGGGGAGGCGGAAGCCGACAGCGTCCGGCGCATGCTGGAGCATTACCTGGGCGACGCGGAAGGGGCGCTCTACTTCGGGGGCCATCGCCCCGTGCGCGGCTACAACCTGAGGGCGGAAGGCCGCTACGTGCAGATCCACGACCCGGAGCGCTGGGTGCTGGCCGTTCTGCCGGCCGACGGGGCGATCGATCCCGCAGCGGGACATCCTGGACATCGGCGAGGTGCGGGAATGAACGAGAAGAGGCCGGTGCGCCGCATCGGCAAGTACGAGCTCATCGCCAAGGTGGCCCAGGGCGGCATGGGGGCGCTGTACAAGGCCAGGCACCCGACCCTGGACCGGGTGGTGCTGCTGAAGAAGCTCACCCTGCGGGGGGCCAGCCAGTTCGTGGAGCGCTTCAAGCGGGAAGCCCGCATCATGATGGACTTCAAGCACGAGCACATCGTGCACGTCTACGACCACTTCAAGGAGGGCTCCTCCTACTACATCGTGGAGGAGTTCGTGGACGGGATCTCCCTGGACGCCCTGATCCGCCGCGAGCGCTACCTGTCCAACGACGCGGCCATGCTGATCCTGTACGAGGTCGTCCAAGGCCCTCAAGTACGCCCACGACAAGAAGGTCATCCACCGGGACATCAAGCCCAGCAACATCCTCATCTCCCGCCAGGGCGAGGTCAAGCTGGTGGATTTCGGCATCGCCACCTCGCAGGAGGAGACCGAGGACGGCCTGACCCGCGACGGCATGGTCCTGGGCACCCCCTCCTACATCCCCCCCGAGCAGATCGCCGACGCCCGCAACGTGGACAAGCGGGCGGACATCTACTCCCTGGGAGTGGTGCTCTACGAGATGCTCACCGGCAAGACCCCCTTCCCGGGCAGCTTCACCGCCGAGACCGTGGCCCTGATCCAGCGGGGCAGGTACACCCCGCCGCGGCGCCTGAACCCGCGCATCTCGCCGCTGCTGCGCACGATCGTGCGCAAGGCCATGCGCGCGCGCCCGCGCCGGCGCTACCACGACCTGAAGGCGGTCATCCGCCTGCTGGAGCGGCGCATCCGGCGCCGGGAGCCGGGGGCCATCCGCCAGGCGATGAAGAAGGTGCTGGCCGGCGAGGAGATCCGGGAGGTCTTCCGGGCCGGCAAGCCCTGGGTCGGCCGGCTGGTGGGGGCCCTGTGTTTCCTGGTCCTGCTGGCCGCCGGGGGCTGTTACCTGTGGCGCGAGGGCTACTACTACGAGCTGGTGGCCCCCTCCCGCTACGGGGCCCTGGTGACCTCCGCCCGCATCAGCTCGCGCTACAAGGAGCCCGCGGAGATTTTCATCAAGCCCGTGCTCTACCAGGAGGCCGGCAGCGAGCTGGAGCGGATGGAAGGCATCGACTGGGACTTCCGGGAGAACCGCTCCCGCGGCAGCGCGGGGCTGTTCGTGCTGGAGTCCCGCAAGCTGTACCTGCCCTCCGGGCAGTACCGCCTGAAGTTCAGCCTGGAGGGGGAGCTGTACTGGGAATCCTTCTATCTGAATCCCCGCACGGCCCAGCGCCGCAACCTGGCGTCGGCCAAGGCCCAGGAGGTCTCCATCACCCTGGGCCAGGGCTCGCCCCTGCCGCTGGAGGTGGAGCACGCGGCCTACGACGTGGAAACCGGCGAGGACCTCACCGCTGCCACCTCCTTCTCCGTGTACCTGGGGGAGCGCTGGCTGCCGTGGAGCCGCAGGCTGGAGCTGACCTCCGCGGCCAGCTACCGCTTCCGCTTCGAGAGGGAAGGCTATTTCCCGCGGACCTACAGCCTGGTGCTCCAGCCCTACCAGACCCGCCTGCGCCTGGAGGCCCAGCTCATCCCGGTGCCCGGCACGCTGCGCCTGCAGTCCAACGCCGCCGGGCTGAAGCTGCGCCTGGGAGGCTCGGAGCACTACTTTACCGGCGGGCGGCAGCGTGAGTACCGCCGCCTGGAGCCCCTGCAGGCCGGGGCCCGGGAGCTTTCCCTGAGCCCGGGTGAGTACCAGGTGTCCATCCAGGCCGACGGGTCCCTGGCCCGCAGCCTGAGCGTGACCGTGGCCTCCGGCCGGACCACGACCCTGCAGGTGCGCCTCGACCGCCCGAGGCGCAGCCTGGAGGTCACGATTGTCGATTAGGAGGTAGAGAATGTCCACCCTGGCCCGCAAGCTGATCCTGGCCGCGCTGGGAATCCTGGCCGGGGCCGCCGTCTGGCCGGCCGCGGAGCTGGTGCTGTTCTTCCAGCCCCGCTTCGCCTCGTACCTGCCGTTCCTGGCCGTCCTGGGGGCGGTCACCGGGCTCCTGCTGGGGGCCGTGTTCGGGACCGCCGAGGGCATCACCTCGCGGATCAAGAGCCGCATCCCGGCGGGCCTGGCCCTGGGGGCCCTGATCGGCCTGGCCGGCGGGGCCGTGGGCCTGCTGGCCGGGCAGGCGGCCCTGTGGCTGTTCGGCGAGGCGGCCCTGCGCTCCTACCGCAGCTTCCGCACGGTCGTGCTGCCCGTGAGCCGGGCCGTGGGCTGGGCGGTGCTGGGGCTGTTCGTGGGCCTGGGCGAAGGGGTGCGGGCCGCTTCGCCCAAGAAGGCCGCCGTCGGGGCCCTCGGGGGGCTGATCGGCGGCCTGGCGGGAGGCTTCGCGCTGGAGTACGCCGCGCTGCTGCTCCCGAAGCTCGCCTATCCGCGCCTGTTGGGTTTCCTGATCCTGGGCCTGGCCATCGGGGTGTTCTACGGGCTGGTGGAGCGGGGCCTGTCCTACGGGGTGCTGCGCCTGCTGGCCGGGCCGCTGAAGGGCAAGGAGTTCCTGCTCAACCAGCGGCGGATGAACATCGGCCAGGCCCGCTCCAACCAGATCGCCCTGCCCGGCTACCAGATGGCGGACCGGCAGGCCCAGATCCGCATCCGCCGCGGCGAGGTGAGCCTGACCAACCTGGAGCCCGGCGTGGCGGTGCTGGTGAACGAGCGCAAGATCCAGGAGTCCCGGCTGAAATACGGGGACGTGCTGGCCATCGGCCCGGCCCGGCTGTTTTTCAAGTACGAGTGAGGAGAGGGGTATGAGCAAGAAGAGCATCGCCGCTTTCCTGCTGCTGGCCGCGGTCACCGCGGGGGCCATCAACCTCAGCCTGGCGCAGATCGACGCCTCGCGCCTGCTGCTGGCTCAGGAGGTCGACCTGTACGTCGGGGTGACCGGGGAGGACGGCAGGCCCCTGGGCGGCCTTCCGGCCGAGGCCTTCCGGGTCTACGAGTCGGCGGATGGCCAGGATTACCGCGAGGTGCGGGAGCTCTCCGCCTTCAAGCCCGCGGCCGGGGCCTCCGAGGGGATCACCTTCCTGCTGGTGATCGACAATTCCGGGAGCATGTACGACTCGGTGCGGGGCGGGAAGACCGGCGACCCGGCGCTCATGCGGGTCAACCACGCCAAGGAGGCGGTGCGCTCCTTCCTGACCAGCATGACCGGCCCCGCCGACCGGGTGGGGCTGGCCTCCTACAACACCTTCTACCGCGGGCTGGTCGCCCCCGGGCAGGACCGCGAGCGGGTGACCGGGGCCCTGGAGGGGATCACCCGGCCCGAGGCGGAGGAGGCCTACACGGAGCTGTACGCCAGCCTGACCCTGGCCGCACGCGAGTTCGCCGGGGCGCGGGGCCGCAAGGCCATCATCATCCTGTCCGACGGGGAGAACTTCCCGTACGCCCAGCATTCCGGCAAGCCGCACCCGGAGTTCAAGAACAAGATCTTCGCCCATACCGAGCCCATCCGCGCCTGCCTGGAGGAGGGGATCACGGTGTATGCGGTCAACTTCGGCCCGACCAGGGACCGCCGGCTGAGGGACATCGCCGTGGAGACCGGCGGGCAGGTTTTCGACGCCTCCAACCGGGGGGAACTGACCGGGGTGTACCGCCGCATCCACGAGCAGGTGGCGGCCGAGTACCGCCTGACCTACCGCGCCGGGATGCAGCCGGCGGAGCGCAAGTTCGTCCGCGTGCGTGCGGCCCAAGGCGGCAGCGCGGCGGAGGCCACGCGCTTCTACTTCTCCACCACCGTTTTCGGCCTGCCGCTGGCCTCCCTGAGCTGGCTGCTCCTGGTGCCTTTCCTGCTGGCCGGGCTGGGGGTCTGGCGGGCCACCCGCCTGCGGCTGGAGAGCCGGCCGGGCCCCGCCCGCCTGGAGGTGCTGCACACCCGGGTCGGCTCGGCCTCCACCCGCGCGCTGCCGCTGGCCAGCGCCAAGACCGTGATCGGAGGCAGCCCGAAGGCGGACATCACCATCGTCGGCGCCCCGGGGGTGCAGGGCGAGCACGCCACCGTGCTGTTCGATCCCAAGACCCGCGGCTACACCATCGTGGGCGGTGGGGACATCACGGTGAACAACCGCCCGGTGAAGAGCCGCCGCCTGGAGCCCGGGGACGTGATCGACGTGGGCGGGGCCACCATCGTCTTCGACGACGGGAAGACCGGGAAGAGCGAGTAATTGACACGACGGCCGCCGGGCCGTTATTTTAGTAGAAGCATGCTTACGACCAGCTGATCTCCGGTGCGAGCCGGAGCAAGCCTTTATGCCGGACCGTCAGAGGTGAGCGGGGCGGGCGTAAAGGCTCTTTTTTTAAGGCGGGAGGCAGCCAAACCATGGAAAAACCGGAAGAGCGCTCGGAACGGCTTCACAAGATCCGCCACTCCACCGCCCACGTCATGGCCGAGGCGGTGCGGGAGCTGTTCCCCGGCACCCGCATCGCCATCGGCCCGGCCATCGAGGAGGGCTTCTATTACGACTTCCAGCTGCCCCAGCCCCTGAAGACCGAGGACCTGGGCCGGATCGAGGAGCGCATGAAGGGCATCATCGCCGAGGCGCGTCCCTTCCAGAAGCGGGTGGTCGGCCGCGAGGAGGCCCGGGAGCTGTTCCGCGAGGAGCCCTACAAGCTGGAGCTGATCCGGGACCTGCCGGAAGGGGAGGAGATCAGCCTGTATTCCCAGGGCGGCTTCACCGACCTGTGCCGCGGCCCGCACGTGGGCTCCACCCGCGAGCTGCCCGCCGACGCCTTCAAGCTGCTTTCCATCGCCGGCGCCTACTGGCGAGGCGACGAGCACAACCCGATGCTCACCCGCATCTACGGCACCGCCTGGGAGAACCCCAAGGAGCTGGCCGACTACCTCGAGAAAGCTGGAAGAGATCGAGAAGCGGGATCACCGCCGCCTGGGCCGGGAGCTGGACCTGTTCTCCACCCACGAGGAGGCCGGGGCGGGGCTGATCTACTGGCACCCCAAGGGGGCCCGCATCCGGACCATCGTGGAGGACTACTGGCGGCGCAAGCATTTCGCCAACGGCTACGAGGTGGTGAACACCCCGCACATCGGCAAGGCCTGGCTGTGGGAGACCTCCGGGCACCTGGGCTTCTACGCCCAGAACATGTACGCGCCCCTCGCGATCGACAAGGCCGACTACTACCTGAAGCCCATGAACTGCCCCTTCCACATCCTGATCTACAAGTCGGCGGTGCGCTCCTACCGCGACCTGCCGCTGCGCTGGGCGGAGCTGGGCACGGTGTACCGCTACGAGCGCTCCGGCGTGCTGCACGGCCTGCTGCGCGTGCGCGGCTTCACCCAGGACGACGCCCACATCTTCTGCACCCCGGAGCAGATCGAGGAGGAGATCCTGGGCGTCCTGCGCTTCTCGCTGGACATCTGGAGGGATTTCGGCTTCAAGGACGTGCGGGCCTACCTGGCCACCCAGCCGGCCTCCGGGGCCGTGGGGGAGCCGGCGCGCTGGGCCCAGGCCACCGAATCGCTGAAGAGGGCCATCGAAAAGGAGAAGCTGGAGTACACCCTGGACGAGGGCGGCGGGGCCTTCTACGGGCCCAAGATCGACCTGAAGATCAAGGACTCCCTGGGCCGGGAGTGGCAGATGACCACCATCCAGTTCGACTTCAACATGTCCGAGCGCTTCCAGATGACCTTCGCGGCCAGCGACGGCAGCCTGCAGCGCCCCTACATGGTGCACCGCGCCCTGCTGGGCTCCCTGGAGCGCTTCTTCGGGGTGCTGGTGGAGCACTACGGCGGGGCCTTCCCGCTGTGGCTGGCCCCGGTGCAGGTCACGGCCATCCCCGTGGCCCCGGCCTTCAACGATCACGCCAAGGCCGTCGTGGCCGCGCTGAAGGCCCTGGACCTCCGCGCCGAGGCGGACCTGAGCGAGCAGCGGATGAACGCCAAGATCCGCGCCGCCCAGGAGCAGAAGGTGCCCTACATGCTGATCCTCGGGGAGAAGGAGAAGACCGCCGGCACCCTGTCGGTGCGCAGCCGCGCGGGGGAGCAGTTCTCCGCGGAAAGCGTTGCCAAGTTCGCGGCGATGGTCCAAGATCGGGTCAAGAAGCTGGAATGATCGACCGGATCGTGAAGCGGGACGGCCGGGTCGTCCCCTTCAACCGCGAGAAGATCACCTTCGCCGTGCTGTCGGCGGCGGTGGCCGTGGGGGGCCGGGACCGCGCCGCGGCGGAGCGGGTCACCGACGAGGTGATCCGCCTGCTGGAGCGGCGGGCCTCCCCGGGTTCGATCCCCACGGTCGAGGAGGTCCAGGACCTGGTGGAGAAGGCCCTGATCGAGCGCGGGCCACGCCCGCACGGCCAAGGCCTACATCCTCTACCGCTACGAGCACGCCCTCAAGCGGGCCGGCCGCCGCAGCCTGACCTACTCGGCGGACAACATCCCTTACGAGAAGCTCTGGGAAGCCCTTTCCTGGGCGGTGGACCACGCCTCGGTGCGCCTGGCCGAGATCGCCGCCGCCGTGCGGGAAGGGCGCTTCGCTGGCCTGGTGCAGGCGGGGGAGCGGTTCTACGCCCGGGAGCTGGACGCGGCCGCCGAGGCGATCCGCGAGCGCCTGGGGGAGCTGCGGCTGGTGATCGTGGCCGGGCCTTCCTCCTCCGGCAAGACCACCACGACCCTCAAGATCGAGGAGCGCCTGGCCGCCGGCGGCTCGAGCTTCGTGCCCATCAACGTCGACAACTTCTTCCTGGACCTGGCCGAGCACCCCCGCGATCCGCGGGGAGACTACGACTTCGAGACGCCCCAGGCCCTGGACATGGCCGCCATCGGCGACGCGCTGCGGCGCCTCCTGGACGGGCAGCGGGTCGAACTGCCCTTCTACAATTTCAAGACCGGGCGCCGGGAGGGCAGCTCCGGCAGCCTGCAGCTGGAGCCCGGCCAGATCCTGCTGATCGACTCGCTGCACGGCTTCCATCCCGAGATGACCGAGAGCGTCCCCGAGGAGCGCAAGTTCCGGCTGTACATCGAGACCCTCTCCCAGGTCAAGGACGCCGGCGGCCAGTTCCTGCGCTGGGCCGACGTGCGCCTGCTGCGCCGGATGGTGCGGGACATGCAGTTCCGCAACTACTCCCCGGCGCAGACCATCCAGCACTGGCACCTGGTGCGCCGCTCGGAGCTGCGCTACATCGTGCCCCGCCTCGCCCAGGCCGACTCGATCGTGAACAGCTTCCTGCCCTTCGAGCTGCCGATCATGAAGCGCCGGCTGGGGGACCTTTTCCCGGGCTTCATCGAGAGCTTCGCCGCGGACCCGGAGCGCTCCGACGCGCTGGACCGGGCCCGGCGCATACACCAGATGTTCGAGGAGCTCCCGCCCTGGAGCGACGAGAGTGTGATCCCTGCGGATTCCCTGTTGCGCGAGTTCATCGGCGGAAGCCGCTACAAGTACTGAGTTACCGTGGCATTGAAGGCGCCCGAGGAGGAACCGTGAAGAAACCCGCCAAGAAAGCCGCGAAGAAGCTGACGAAGCCTGCCGCCAAGAAGCCCGCCGCCAGGAAGGCCGCCGCGAAAAAAGCCATCAGGGCGCCGAAAGCCAGGAAGGCTGCGCCGCGGAAAGCTGCCGGGAAAGCCGCGAAGGCCGCCCGGCCGCGGCCGCCGCCCAGGGCCCCCGGCTGCTGGAGCGCCTGCGCGCCCATGACACGGAAATCCGCCGGCTGAGCCACGTCTCCAGCCTGCTGTCCTGGGATCAGCAGACCTATATGCCCGCCAAGGCAGAGGGGGAGCGCGCGGAGCAGCTGGAGCTGCTGAGCGGCCTGATCCACGACCGCCAGACCAGCCCGGAGCTCGGCGCGCTGTTGTCCCAGGCGGGAGCCGACCAGCGGCGGCCCTTTGGCCCGGATGACGCCGCCCCCGTGGAGCGCGCCTACATCCGCGAGCTGTACCGGGCCTACCGCCGGAGCACCCGGCTGCCGCGCCGCCTGGTCACGGAGCTGGCCAAGCAGGCGGCCGTCGGCCAGGCCCGCTGGGTGGAAGCCAGGAAAGCCTCGGACTTCGGGCTGTTCGCCCCGCAGCTGGGCGTGATCCTGGGCCTGGTCCGCGAGAGCGCGGCCTGCCTGGGCTATAAGGAGCACCCATACGATCCCCTGCTGGACGAGTACGAGCCCTGGATGAAGACCTCGGAGGTGGAGAAGGTTTTCGCGGGCTTGAGGGTGAGGCTGCGCGCTCTGCTGGGCAAAATCGTGGCCTCGGGGCGCCGGCCGGATACCTCGTTCCTGAACGCCCCGTACCCGGTGGATCGGCAGCGGGAGTTCAGCCTGACGGTGCTGCGGGAGATCGGCTACGATTTCCAGCGCGGCCGCCTGGACGAGTCCGCCCATCCCTTCAGCACCACCCTGGGCCGGGCCGACGTTCGCCTGACCACGCGTTACAATCCGGATTTCTTCAACACGGGCGTGTTCGGCACCATCCATGAGGCCGGCCACGGCCTGTACGAGCTGGGCATCGGGGCGGAGCTGGCCGACACCATCCTGGCCGACGGAACCTCCATGGGCATCCACGAGTCCCAGTCGCGGATGTGGGAGAACTTCATCGGCCGCAGCCTGCCCTTCTGGGTGTACTTCTACCCGCGCCTGAAGGCCCTGTTCCCGCAGACGCTGGAGGCGGTGCGCCTGGAGGATTTCCACCGCGCAGTCAACGCGGTCCAGCCCTCGCTGATCCGGGTGGAGGCCGATGAGGTCACCTACAACCTGCACATCCTCGTGCGCTTCGAGCTGGAAAAGCGCCTGATCTCCGGCGACCTGCAGGTCGCGGAGCTGCCCGGGGCCTGGAACGCCCAGTACCGGGAAGCCCTGGGCGTGGAGCCGCCGGACGACGCCCAGGGCGTGCTGCAGGACATCCATTGGTCCATGGGCTCCTTCGGCTACTTCCCCACCTACGCGCTGGGCAACCTCTACGCGGCCCAGTTCTACCGCACCATGAAACGGGACCTTCCCGGCATGGAAGAGGAGTTGGTGCGAGGGGAGTTCGCCCCGGTGCTGAGCTGGCTGCGGGACAAGGTGCACCGTCTGGGCCGCCTGGTGCCCGCGGCGGAGCTGTGCCGCCAGGTCACCGGAGAAAGCCTGGACCCGGGCTGCCTGGCCGAGTACCTGGAAGGCAAGTACTCGGGCCTCTATGAGCTATAGCGCCGCGCTGGCCGGAAGCGCCTACCCCTGGCTGGCGGTCTCCGCCCTTTTCCTGGGCGCGGCGCTGCAGCGGGCCACCCGCCGCGCCCGCCCGCGCTACCTGGGCGACGACCCGGACAAGGCGCGCACCTCCAAGTGGCTGTTCTTCTGCCTGTACCTCAGCCTGGCCGTGGTGGCGATCCTGGGCGCCGTCTTCGTGCCTCGTCCCTTCCGGCTGGGCCAGCCCCGTTACCTGTATTTCTACGCGGCCTGCGCGGCGCTGTTCTTCCTGGCCTTCCGCTTCCGAAAAAGCGTGGGCACCGCCACCCTGCTCCTGCTGCTGGCCGCGGCTTTCACCGCCGCGCTGTTCCTGCGCTCGCTCACCGGCTTCACGGGCGAGACCGAGATCGGCCGGGTCCGTGTCCTTTCGGCCAGGGACGCCAGGCTGAAGCTGGAAGTCCTGGCCTCCCGAGGCGAGCCGGTGATCCTGGACCTGAGCGGAAGCTACTTCGCCCCGGTGGTCAAGGTGGTCATTTTCGATGACCTGTTCGTGTTCCTGGGCGCGAAGAGCTGGTATCGTTTCGAGGGTTTGACCTCCTTCGCCCTGCAGAGGACCGAGGGAGGGCAGAGCTTCCGGCAGCAGGATACGGACTATTACTTCCCCAAGCCGCAGGGGATGTCGCAGCGCCTGTGGGAGCTGTACGAGCGCCACGAGAAACGCCTGCCCGGCGTGCGCAGCGTGCAGGTGGAGATGGACTTGAAAAGGGCGCGGGAGCTGGCCACCTATTCCCTGCGCCTGCAGAACGACGGCGGCCTGCAGATCGTGGAGCTGCCCTAGGGGCCGCGGGGCTTCAGGAGCGGGGTTCGCTCCCCGGCTGCAAGTCCCGCACCAGGAAGGCCACCTTCTCGATGAGGGAGGCCAGCAGGATCGCCCCGGCCAGGTATTCCAGCACCCGCAGCAGGGTGGGATGGCCCAGGACCGGAACGCCCAGGAACTCCAGCAGCTCCAGGCCGTAGAGGCAGAACACCGCGAAGATCGAGGCCTTGCCCAGGAAGGACAGCCGCAGCGCCGAATAGCCGCGCAGGATGTACAGCGCCACGGTGCCGACGAACTGGGCGGCCAGCCGCACCAGCACCAGCACCAGGAACCAGGCCGGTATCCAGCGGTTGAAGGTGAATACGGCGGACAGCACGATGATCAGCAGGTAGTCCCCCGAGGCGTCCAGGATGCGGCCGATGCGCGTGGTCTGGTGCAGCAGGCGCGCGAACAGCCCGTCCAGGAGGTCGGTCAGGAAGATCATTCCCAGGAACACGATCAGCAGCAGGCGCAGCTGCGGCTGGGCGCGCACGGCGATCAGCAGGTACAGCCCGGCGGGCACCGCGCTGAAGCGCAGGAAGGAGAGGATCAGGGGCAGGTTGAGACTGCGCAGCAGCTCGCCGCTGGGCTCCAGGTTGAACTCGCCCCGGACCAGCAGCAGCCCCAGCAGGAACAGCAGGTGGAAGACCGCGCCGATCCCCAGGAACAGCCCCGCCAGCCTCCAGTCCAGCCGGTACAGCCAGGTGACCCCGATCATGAAGGCGGACTGCAGCAGGAAGTAGATCAGCACGGAGACCGCGATGATCCGGTTGGCCGCCAGGTACCGCCTGCCGGCTCCGGCATACCGGGCTGCCGCGGCCGCGGCGGTCCGGTACCCGGGAATACCGGGGAGTCCCCCCGGAGCCGCCGCGGACACCAGGGGGCGGATGTACCAGTACAGGGAACCGACGGACAGGGCCACGGGCACCGCCATGATCCACCAGGCGGCCGCCGGGAGCAGCCCGGCGGGCTGCAGCCCGCCTAGGGCCGGCAGCCAGTCCAGGCGGACGGCCAGCAGCAGCGCCAGCACCAGGCCGGAGGCGGCGCTTTGGGCGATGGTCTTGAGCTTGCCCGGCAGCTTGGCCGCGGGGTCCAGGTGCCGCACCATGGACAGCGGGCGGATCACCGCGTACATCAGGAACTCCCGGGACAGGAACAGGACGAAATAGGCCAGCGGCATCAGGCCGCCCAACCAGAAGGTCAGGTACACGAACAGGAAGAAGGCGAAATCGGACAGCGGGTCCAGCCACTTGCCCAGCAGGCTGACGGTCTTGTTCCTGCGCGCCAGGCTGCCGTCCAGCAGGTCCGTCGCGCCGCTGGCCGCCATCACCACGCCGCAGGCCGCCGGGCCCCAGGGGGCGGGCAGGCGGAAGAGCAGGAGGAAGGCCGGCCCCATCAGGATGCGGGACACGGACAGCAGATTCGGCAGGTTGCGGATGGAGAAGAGCATGTGCTCCAGATTGTAGGGTTCCCGCCCGGCGTTGGTCAATGCGGGGGGCTTGCTTTTTTTTTGCGGATTAACTATTATAAAACTGTAAGGGCAAGCGCTCATTTACCGAAAGAAGAAATACTACTAGATTCTGCTTGACGGTACTTGACACGCGGAAGCGAGGTGCGATAGATTGGCCCTCGCGCTGCGATACTGCGGGGTGGCTCTGCCTCCTGCCGCAGAGGGCGCAATTTGGTCTTTGACAGCATAGGGAAGGGGAGAGGGATGTGCGGGTTAGGATTGGAGCGGGCCTGGGGCCTTTGTGCCGCGAGGCGCGGAGTGCAACAGGTGACTGCGAAGTAGGATATTAGGCCCTGCCGAAAGGCGGGGTCAATGATATCACGAAGAGTTTGATCCTGGCTCAGAACGAACGCTGGCGGCGCGTATTAAGCATGCAAGTCGAACGGGAACCTCCCCGCAAGGGGAGGGGAGAGTGGCGAACGGGTGAGTAACACGTAGGTGATCTATCCCCGGGTGGGGTATAGCCCATGGAAACATGGGGTAATACCGCATGAGGTCCTGGAGCTTGAAGGCTTCTGGATGAAAGGCGCAATTGTGTTGCCTGGGGATGAGCCTGCGGCTCATTAGCTAGTTGGCGGGGTAAAGGCCCACCAAGGCGACGATGGGTAGCCGGCCTGAGAGGGTGTACGGCCACACTGGGACTGAGACACGGCCCAGACTCCTACGGGAGGCAGCAGCTAAGAATCTTCCGCAATGGGGGAAACCCTGACGGAGCGACGCCGCGTGGACGAAGAAGGCCGCAAGGTTGTAAAGTCCTTTTGCAGACGAAGAATAAGGCAGGGAGTGGAACGCCCTACTGATGACGTTAGTCTGCGAATAAGCCCCGGCCAATTACGTGCCAGCAGCCGCGGTAACACGTATGGGGCAAGCGTTGTTCGGAATCACTGGGCGTAAAGGGCGTGTAGGCGGTTCGAAAAGCCCGGCGTGAAAGGTGTCGGCCTAACCGACAGACTGCGCTGGGAACTGCCGGACTGGAGTCATGGAGGGGGAGCTGGAATTCCAGGTGTAGGGGTGAAATCTGTAGAGATCTGGAAGAACACCGGTGGCGAAGGCGAGCTTCTGGCCAATGACTGACGCTGAGGCGCGAAAGCGTGGGGAGCAAACAGGATTAGATACCCTGGTAGTCCACGCTGTAAACGATGTGCACTAGGTGTTGGTGCCATACAGGCATCGGTGCCGTAGCTAAGGCGATAAGTGCACCGCCTGGGGAGTATGCTCGCAAGGGTGAAACTCAAAGGAATTGACGGGGGCCCGCACAAGCGGTGGAGCATGTGGTTTAATTCGATGATACGCGAGGAACCTTACCAGGGTTTGACATGTGCAGGACAGTCTGTGAGAACAGGCTTTCCCGCAAGGGACCTGCACACAGGTGCTGCATGGCTGTCGTCAGCTCGTGTCGTGAGATGTTGGGTTAAGTCCCGCAACGAGCGCAACCCTCACTGTCTGTTGCCAACAGGTGAAGCTGGGCACTCGGACGGAACTGCCGGTGACAAACCGGAGGAAGGTGGGGATGACGTCAAGTCATCATGGCCCTTATGTCCTGGGCTACACACGTGCTACAATGGTCGGTACAGCGCGTTGCGAAACGGTGACGTGGAGCCAATCGCAAAAAGCCGATCTCAGTTCGGATTGGAGTCTGAAACCCGACTCCATGAAGTTGGAATCGCTAGTAATCGCGCATCAGCATGGCGCGGTGAATACGTTCCCGGGCCTTGTACACACCGCCCGTCACACCACCCGAGTTGGGGGTACCCGAAGTCGCTTGCCTGACCTGCAAAGGGGGGCGGTGCCGAAGGTATGCCTGGTGAGGGGGGTGAAGTCGTAACAAGGTAGCCGTACCGGAAGGTGCGGCTGGATCACCTCCTTTCTAAGAGACAAACGACCGTCTTCGATCCTTGACCGGAGAAATCGCGCACGTCCCCTCTCCTCCCTTTGCTTATTTGAGCTGACTACTAGCGGGCCTGTAGCTCAGTTGGTTAGAGCGCACGCCTGATAAGCGTGAGGTCACTAGTTCAACTCTAGTCAGGCCCATAGGCCTGCCTGAGCATGAGGCCTGCCGAAAAGGCTCTTTGAAAAAAGCCGAGCATCCTGGATATGAGGGATGACTCGCACAGAGAAGGGTAAAGAGGTAATATGGTCAAGCGAACAAGGGTCCACGGTGGATGCCTTGGAGCTGTCTGGCGAAGAAGGTCGTGGTAAGCTGCGAAAAGCCCCGGGGAGGAGCAAACATCCAGTGATCCGGGGGTGACCGAATGGGGTAACCCGGCCGGCTTGGACTGCCGGTCAACCGCATCTGAATACATAGGGTGCGGAAGCTAGACCCAGGGAACTGAACCATCTAAGTACCTGGAGGAAGAGAAATCAAACCAGAGATTCCCCTAGTAGCGGCGAGCGAACGGGGAACAGCCCAAACCCGCGCCGTGTGATAGGTGTGCACCGTTGCGGAGCGGGGGTTGTAAGTCTTGTCTGGGCCGGGTGTACAACCGGCCGCGTAGTCAAAAAGCATGCGTGTAGTGGAACGTCACTGGGAAGGACGACCACAGGGGGTGAAAGTCCCGTACACGAAATGCGCAGGCCTACGTGGGGCGAGGTACCTGAGTACGGTGGGACACGAGAAATCCTGCCGGAATCCGGGAGGACCATCTCCCAAGGCTAAATACGTGGCAGCTACCGATAGTGCAGAAGTACCGTGAGGGAAAGGTGAAAAGAACCCCGGGAGGGGAGTGAAATAGAACCTGAAACCGTGGACCTACAAGCGGTCAAAGCCTGTCCGCAAGGATGGGTGATGGCGTGCCTTTTGTAGAATGAGCCTGCGAGTTACTGTGCGCAGCGAGGTTAAGGCACTGAAGTGCCGTAGCCGCAGGGAAACCGAGTCTGAACAGGGCGAATAGTTGCGTGCAGTAGACCCGAAGCTGAGTGATCTATCCATGTCCAGGCTGAAGCGCGGGTAATACCGCGTGGAGGGCCGAACGTTAGAGTGATGAAAAACTCAGCGATGAGGTGTGGATAGGAGTGAAAGGCTAAACAAACTCAGAGATAGCTGGTACTCCCCGAAATGGCTTTAGGGTCAGCCTCGGTTAGAAGTGTGGCGGAGGTAGAGCACTGGATGGACTAGGGCCCTTCACCGGGTACCAAACCCAACCAAACTTCGAATGCCGTACACATGGTGGCCGGGAGTGAGACTACGGGCGATAACGTTCGTGGTCGAGAGGGGAACAGCCCAGACCGCCGGCTAAGGTCCCCAAGACCGAGCTAAGTGGGAAAGGAAGTGTGACTGCGGAGACAGCCAGGAGGTTGGCTTAGAAGCAGCCATCCCTTGAAAGAGTGCGTAACAGCTCACTGGTCGAGTAGTCATGCGCTGATAATGTAACGGGGCTTAAGCTCGGTACCGAAGCCGCGGCTGTCGGCGTCCCTTCGAGGGAGTGGAGGGGTAGGGGAGCATTCCGCATGCCGACGAAGGTGGACTGTGAGGTCTGCTGGAGGTGGCGGAAGAGAGGATGCAGGTATGAGTAACGAAAAGACGGGTGAAAAACCCGTTCGCCGAAAACCTAAGGTTTCCTGGGTAAAGGTAATCTGCCCAGGGTTAGTCGGCCCCTAAGGCGAGGCTGAAAGGCGTAGCCGATGGGAAACGGGTTCATATTCCCGTACCTCTGACAGTTTCGAGGGGATGACGCGTGAGGGGAAGCCCGGCCGGAGAATGGTAGTTCCGGTCTAAGCCGCGAGCCGTTGAGAGGTACAGGCAAATCCGTAGCTTGAGGTGAGCGGTCAAGGCGAGCGGAGCTACGGCGAAGCGAAGCGGGTGTACCCAAGGCGCCGAGAAATAATCTCTAAGGTGTGGCTGTCAGGGACCGTACCGTAAACCGACACAGGTGGGTGAGAAGAGCATTCTAAGGCGCTCGAGAGAATCCGCGTTAAGGAACTCGGCAAAATACACACGTAACTTCGGGAGAAGTGTGGCCTCGGGGGGGGGAGGTTTAGCAATAGATGCTGAACTTATCGGGGGTTGCAGAGAAGAGGCCCAGGCGACTGTTTAACAAAAACACAGGTCTCTGCGAACCTGCAAAGGGAAGTATAGGGACTGACACCTGCCCGGTGCTGGAAGGTTAAGAGGAGGTGTTAGCCCGGCCGCAGGGAGGCGAAGCACTGAATTCAAGCCCCAGTAAACGGCGGCCGTAACTATAACGGTCCTAAGGTAGCGAAATTCCTTGTCGGGTAAGTTCCGACCTGCACGAATGGTGTAACGATCTGGGCGCTGTCTCGACGCGGCACTCGGTGAAATTGAAGTATCGGTGAAGATACCGATTACCCATGGTTAGACGGAAAGACCCCGTGAACCTTTACTGTAGCCTGGCATTGGGATTTGGACTATGATGTGTAGGATAGGTGGGAGACGTTGAAGCGTGGTCGTTAGGCTGCGTGGAGTCGACGGTGAAATACCACCCTTGGTGGTCTAGGTTTCTAACGCGCCTCCTGGAAACGGGGGCGTGGACAGTGTCAGGTGGGCGGTTTGACTGGGGCGGTCGCCTCCCAAAGAGTAACGGAGGTGCGCGAAGGTTGCCTCGCGCTGGTTGGAAATCAGCGTACGAGTGTAAAGGCACAAGGCAGCCTGACTGCGAGACGGACATGTCGAGCAGGGGCGAAAGCCGGTCTTAGTGATCTGGCGGTGGCGCATGGAAGCGCCGTCACTTAACGGATAAAAGGTACTCCGGGGATAACAGGCTGATCTTGCCCAAGAGTTCACATCGACGGCAAGGTTTGGCACCTCGATGTCGGCTCATCGCATCCTGGGGCTGGAGCAGGTCCCAAGGGTTTGGCTGTTCGCCAATTAAAGCGGTACGTGAGCTGGGTTCAGAACGTCGTGAGACAGTTCGGTCCCTATCTGCCATGGGCGTTGGTTGCTTGAGAGGAGCTGTTCTTAGTACGAGAGGACCGGGATGGACGAACCTCTGGTGTACCAGTTATCGCGCCAGCGGTAATGGCTGGGTAGCCACGTTCGGAAGGGATAACCGCTGAAGGCATCTAAGCGGGAAGCCCCCCTCAAGATGAGGCAACCCTGGGGACTTGATCCCCCTGAAGGTACCCGGGAGATTACCGGGTCGATAGGCTGGAGGTGTAAGCACCGTAAGGTGTTCAGCCGACCAGTACTAATTTACCGTGAGGCTTGACCATATTTCCCCTTTACCCTTACGATCTGCAAAACCGTCGCGGTCCGCGGGCGTAATGACCCGCCGAGCGCCACGGTTTGAAGAGAGAAAATTATACCTGGTGACTATGGCGGAGGGGTCACACCCGTTCCCATCCCGAACACGGAAGTTAAGCCCTCCAGCGCCGATGGTACTGCCCCCGGGTGTGGGTGGGAGAGTAGGTCGTTGCCAGGTATTTTTTTTGTCCTTTGGACCGGTAAATCCATGAGCAAAGCCGTCCGCTCCGAGCGCTTCTACCTGTTCTCCTATTTCATCGGAGTGATCCTGGCCGGCGCGCTCATGCTCTGGCTGCCGTGCTGCTGGAAAGGGGAGGGCCGGCTTTCGCCGCTGGACGCCCTGTTCACCGCCACCTCGGCGGTTTGCGTCACCGGCCTGATCACCGTGGACACCGCCCAGTACACCCTGGTCGGCCAGTCGGTCATCCTGCTGCTGATCCAGTTCGGCGGCCTGGGGATCATCACCTTCAGCACCTTCCTGCTCGTGCGCCCGCGCCTGAAGCTTTCCATGACCAGCTACCGGGTGATCAAGGGCTTCTCCCTGGATTCCATCGAGAGCAAGCCGCTGGCCATCGTCCGGCAGATCCTGGCCAGCACCCTGATCATCGAGGCCCTCGGGGCGGCGGTGCTGTACTTCGGCTTCCGGCGCACCGTCCAGGGTCGCCTGGTGTTCACCTCCGTGTTTCACGCCATCTCCGCCTTCTGCAACGCCGGCTTCTCCACCTTCTCCACGAACCTGGAGGGCTACGCGGGCAACGCCACGGTGAACCTGGCGGTCATGGGCTCTGATCGTGTTGGGGGGCATCGGCTACGTGGTCCTGCAGGACCTGGGCGACACGGTCATCCTGGGCAGGAAACGCGCCCTCTCCCTGCACTCCCGCAGCGTGCTGCTGACCACGCTGGTCCTGGTGCTGTCCGGCGCGGGATTGTTCTTCCTGTTCGAGCACCGCCTGGCCTATGCGGCCTTGAGCCTGCCGCAGCGGATCATGGCCGCCTTCTTCCAGTCCATCACCCCCCGGACCGCCGGCTTCGACACCGTGGCCCAGTCGACCCTGACGGTTTCCTCCCAGATGCTGACCCTGCTGTGGATGTTCATCGGCGGAGCCTCCGGTTCGACGGCCGGGGGCATCAAGGTGAACACCTTCTTCATCGTCACCCTGCTGGCCGTGCGCGGGGCCGACGAGCGCGGGGAAGTGAACGTCTTCAGCCGCAAGATCCCCACCAAGACCGTGGACAACGCGGTGATCTTCACGATGAAGGCCCTGATGCTGATCTTTGTCGTGGCTTTCCTGCTGACCGTGACCGAGCGGTTTTTCGCCGCGAAGGCCAGCCGGTTCATCGACTACGTCTTCGAGACGTTTTCGGCCTTCGGGACGGTGGGGTTGTCCCTGGGGATCACCCCCAGCTTGAGCGTCCCCGGCAAGCTGCTGATCATCGCCACCATGTTCATGGGGCGGGTCGGCCTGCTGGCCCTGGCCATACCCAGCGGCCGCCGCCTGCCGGTGCACATGCTGGACTATCCGGAAGAGGAGGTCATGGTAGGCTAATGAAACAATTCGCCATCATCGGCTTGAGCAAGTTCGGGCAGCGCATGCTGGAGGAGCTGACGGACACCGGCTGCGAGCTCATCCTCATCGACAAGGACCGCCAGCGGGTGGACCAGTACAAGGACCAGGCGGCCGCGGTATACGTGGCCGACGCCCTGAACGAGGACGTGCTGGCCAGGCTGGTGCCGAAAGGCATCGACGCGGCCATCGTCGACCCCGGGGACCAGACCGAGGTCTCCATCCTGGTCACCCACTATCTGAAGAAGCTGGGCATCCGGGAGATCATCGCCAAGGCGGACAGCGACGAGCACGAGGAGATCCTCAAGCTGGTGGGCGCCACCCGGGTGGTGCGGCCCAACACCGAGGCCGCCCGGCGCATCGCCCCCTTCCTGATCTCCTCCCTGGTGTTCAGCTACCTGCCCATCAGCAGGGAGCTGGTCATCGCCGAGGTCAAGGTGCCCGAGCAGTTCATCGGCCAGAGCCTGATCGAGATCGACCTGCGCCGCAAGTACGCGCTGAACGTGATCGCCTACCGCAAGCTGGACCAGGAGGAGTACGCCTTCTTCTCGCCGGACTACCGGCTGCAGTCCGACGACCTGCTGCTGGTCGGCGGCAACCAGGAGGACGTGGCCCGCTTCACCCAGGAGAGCCTGCCCAGCGCCGGCAAGGGCCTGGTGGGTCTGTTCAAGAAGCTGCTCTCCCGGCATCCCTGAGGCCCGCCGTGCGCCCCGCTCGCGCCGCCGCCGGCCTGTCGGCCGCGATCACCCTGACCTCGCTGTACGTGGCCGCCCAGATGCTGGCCGACGTCGGCAGCCTGAAAATCGCCCTGGTGGCCGGCTTCAGCATCGACGCCGGCACCTTCGTCTATCCCTTCACCTTCACCCTGCGCGACCTGGTGCACAAGCGGTTGGGGGTGGGCGCCGCGCGCCTGGCCATCTGCCTGGCCGGCGCGATCAACCTGGCCATGGCCGGCTACCTGGCCTTCTCGGCCTGGCTGCCCTCCGACCCCTCCTGGGGCCTGGGGCGGGAGTTCGCCAGGGTGCTGGGCCCGGTGTGGCGGATCGTGCTGGCCAGCATCGTCGCGGAGCTCGCCGCGGAGCTGGTGGACACCGAGATCTACCGCCTCTGGGTGACCCGGGTGACCCGGCGCCTGCAATGGCTGCGGGTGCTTTCCAGCAATGCCCTGAGCGTCCCTCTGGACTCCCTGATCTTCTGCTGGGGGGCCTTCGGGGGGGTGCTGCCGGCGGCCACGGTGTGGTCGATCTTCGCCGCCAACCTGATCCTGAAAGGGGCGGTAACCGTGGCCAGCCTGCCGGCCATCTACCTGGTGCGGGAGGGCGGGACGGGCGCGATTAGAACAGATGCCGGTTTCGGCCCGCCCGCACGATGATCATCGGCTTGTCGCACTCGCGGGCTATCTCCTCCGGGAGGCTGATGTGCAGCATCCGCCTACCCCAGCCCGGCAGGGAGGCGCCGATGATCAGCAGGTCAGCTTCCCGAGCCTCCTCGAGGATCACCTTTTTCTACCCCGGCCGAAGGCGATGCGGGCGAAGTTGTAGATGCTCCCCGCCTTGGGCACCGCGGAGCTCATCTCCGCGTAGGACAGGGCTGTGAACAGTGCGATCAAACCGTCAAAGCTGAAGGCCAGCAGGGTCCCGCCGGGTCCGGCCAGACGCATCGAAAGACCCATTCCCCGCTTAACGGGCGTCGTCACGGCTGTTCCGGTGAGTTTTTTCGATGCTTCTGCGGCTGGCGAACACCAGAAAGGCGATGGCCAGAAGACTCGCGGCCATCGCTGCATCCATATCGATACCGTCTGAGTCTATATCCCATCCCCAGGGGTTGGCAAGAAAGTTCCGGGTTGCATTCACCGGTGAATCGGTCTATACTCACGCGACACCCTGTCACTAAAACTCAAGCGAGGACGTACCGATGGCACGTAAAATGGTAACGATCGACGGAAATACCGCCGCGGCCCACGTGGCCCACGCCACCAACGAGGTGATCGCCATCTACCCGATCACCCCCTCCTCCCTCATGGCGGAGCTTTCCGACCAGTACTCCGCGGAAGGGCGCAGGAACATCTGGGGCACCGTGCCCCTGGTGGCGGAAATGCAGTCGGAGGCCGGCGCGGCCGGAGCGGTGCACGGGGCGCTGACCACCGGGGCCCTGACCACCACCTTCACCGCCTCCCAAGGGCTGCTGCTGATGATCCCGAACATGTTCAAGATCGCCGGGGAGCTCACCCCGACGGTGTTCCATATCTCCGCCCGCGCCGTGGCCGGCTCGGCGCTGTCGATTTTCGGGGACCACTCCGACGTGATGGCCACGCGCAGCTGCGGCTGGGGCATGCTGGCCTCCTGCTCAGTGCAGGAAGTCATGGACTTCGCCCTGGTGTCCCAGGCGGCCACCCTGGAGTCGCGCGTGCCCTTCATGCACTTCTTCGACGGCTTCCGCACCTCCAGCGAGGTGCAGAAGGTGGAGGAGCTCACCTACGAGGACATGCGGGCCATGATCGACATGGAGCTGGTGCGCGCCCACCGGGCCCGGGCCCTGTCCCCGGACCGCCCGGCCATCCGCGGGACTTCCCAGAACCCCGACGTGTTCTTCGCCGCCCGCGAGACCGTGAACAAGTACTACCTGGCCACCCCGGCGATCGTGCAGAAGGCCTTCGACCGCTTCGCCAAGCTGGCGGGGCGCCAGTATCACCTGTTCGACTACGTGGGCGCGCCCGACGCCGAGCGAGTCGTGGTCATGATGGGCTCCGGCGCGGAGGCCATGGAGGAGGTGGTGACCCACCTGATCGCGCAGGGGGAGAAGGTCGGCCTGCTGAAGGTGCGCCTGTTCCGACCCTTCAGCGTGGAGCACTTCCTGGCCGCCCTGCCGGCTTCAGTGAAGGCCGTGGCCGTGCTGGACCGCACCAAGGAGCCCGGCTCGCTGGGCGAGCCCCTGTACGAGGACGTGCGCACCGCCATCGGCGAGGCCTTGAGCGACGGGAAAGGGCTCGAAAGCCTCCCGCCATCGTGGGCGGGCGCTACGGCCTGGGCTCGCGGGAGTTCAACCCCGGCATGGCCAAGGCCGTCCTGGACAACCTGAAGAACAAGCAGCCCAAGAACCACTTCACCATCGGGGTCATCGACGACGTGACCCACACCAGCTTGTCGTGGGACAATGACTTTTCCCCGGCGGAAGCGGGCATGCACCAGGCCCTGTTCTTCGGGCTGGGCGCGGACGGGACCGTGGGCGCCAACAAGAACTCGATCAAGATCATCGGCAAGGCCACCGACAACTACGCCCAGGGCTACTTCGTCTACGATTCCAAGAAGTCCGGGGTGCGCACGGTCAGCCACCTGCGCTTCGGCCCCCAGCCCATCAAGAGCAGCTATCTGGTGCAGAAGGCCAACTTCGTGGCCTGCCACAAGTTCAGCTTCCTGGAAAAGATCGACATGCTCTCCGCCGCCCTGCCCGGAGGCACCTTCCTGCTGGCTTCCCCCTACGGCCAGGAGGAGGTCTGGGAGCACCTGCCCGTGGAGGTCCAGTCCCAGATCGTCGAGAAGAAGCTCAAGTTCTACGTCATCGACGCCCTGAAGATCGCCGAGGCGGTCGGCCTGGGCTGGCGCATCAACACCATCATGCAGACCGCCTTCTTCCTGATCTCCGGGGTGCTGCCCGAGGAAAAGGCCCTGGAGCTGATCAAGCAGGCGGTGGAGGACACCTACGGCGGCAAGGGCCGCGACGTGATCGAGATGAACCTCAAGGGGGTGGAGGCCGCCCGCCAGGCCATCCAGCAGGTGGACTACCCCAAGAGCGCCAAGGGCCAGCTGCACATGAGCCCGCCGGCCCCCGCGGACGCCCCCGAGTTCGTGCGCGAGGTGATCGGGGAGATCATCGCCGAGCGCGGCGACCGCCTGCCGGTGTCCAAGCTGCCCGACGACGGCACCTGGCCCAGCGGCACCACCCAGTACGAGAAGCGCAACATCGCCGAGGACATCCCGGTCTGGGAGCCGGAGGTCTGCATCCAGTGCGGGGAGTGCTCCCTGATCTGCCCGCACGCGGTCATCCGCATGAAGGCCTACGACCCGGCGCTGCTTTCCGGCGCTCCGCCGACCTTCAAGAGCCGGGATGCCCGGGGCAAGGAGTTCGAAGGCAGGAAGTTCACCGTGCAGGTGTCGCCGGACGACTGCACCGGCTGCGGCTCTGTGCGTAGCGATCTGCCCTGCGGAGGAGAAGAAGGACGGGCAGAAGACGGGCCGCAAGGCCGTCAACATGGCCCCCCAGCTCCCGCTGCGGGCACCCGAGTCGGCCAACTGGAGCTTCTTCCTGGGCCTGCCGGAGGTCGACGAGAAGCTGATCAAGCGCAACACCATCAAGGGCTCCCAGCTCGTGAAGCCCCTGTTCGAGTTCTCCGGCGCCTGCGCCGGCTGCGGCGAGACCCCCTACATCAAGCTGACCAGCCAGCTGTTCGGCGACCGTATGGTGGTGGGCAACGCCACCGGCTGCTCTTCGATCTACGGGGGCAACCTGCCCAACACCCCCTGGAGCTACCGGCGCGACGGGCGCGGCCCGGCCTGGTCCAACTCGCTGTTCGAGGACGCCGCCGAGTTCGCCTTCGGCATGCGCCTGAACGCGGACAAGATGAGCGAGTTCACCAGGGAGCTGCTGGCAGCGGCGCGCGACGCGAAGCTGGTCGACCCGGCGCTGGCCAGGGACCTGCTGGAGGCCGATCAGTCCACTCAGGAGGGCATCGAGGCCCAGCGCGCCCGCGTGAGCCAGCTGAAGGCGGCGCTGGGCAAGCTGAAGTCGGAGGAAGCCAGGCAGCTCTCCTCCGTGGCCGACTACCTGGTGCGCAAGTCCGTCTGGGCCCTGGGCGGCGACGGCTGGGCCTACGACATCGGCTACGGCGGCCTGGACCACGTGATCGCCTCCGGCCGGGACGTGAACATCCTGGTGCTGGACACCGGGGTGTACTCCAACACCGGCGGGCAGGCCTCGAAGGCCACCCCTCTGGGGGCCATCGCCAAGTTCGCCGCCGGCGGCAAGCCCCTGGCCCGCAAGGACCTGGGCTTGATGGCCATGAGCTACGGCAACGTGTACGTGGCCAGCGTGGCTTTGATGGCCAACCGTCTGCAGACCATCCGCGCCCTGAGCGAGGCGGAAGCCTATCCCGGACCTTCCGTCGTGATCGCCTACTCAACCTGCATCCAGCAGGGCATCAATCTGATCAACGGGATCAAGCAGCAGAAGGCGGCCGTGGACAGCGGGGCCTGGCTCCTGTACCGCTACAACCCGCTGGCCAAGAAGGAGGGCAAGAACCCCCTGACCCTGGACTCCAAGGAGCCCGCTCAAGACATCGCCGAGTACATGTACCAGGAGATCCGCTTCCGCGCTCTGAAGAACGCCAATCCGGAGCGGGCCGCGGCCCTTCTGGAGCAGGCCCGCCAGGACGCCAAGGAGCGCTACGCCTACTACAAGTACCTGGCCGATCGGCCGTAGGCCAGCAGGTGGGCGAAGGCACAATGCCGCGCGGCGGTCCCTTCCTGATCGTGGGCTTGGGCGAGCTGCTCTGGGACCTGCTGCCGGAGGGAAAGAAGCCGGGCGGGGCGCCGGCCAACTTCGCCTACCACGCCCGCGCCCTGGGGGACGAGGGCCTGCCCGTGACCCGCATCGGCGCCGACCCTCTGGGGGAGGAACTGCGGGGAAGGCTGGCCGCCCTGGGGCTGCCGTCTGACTACGTGCAGGTGGATCCGCAGGCGCCCACCGGAACGGTACACGTGGCCCTGGACTCCCGCGGCGTGCCCACCTACACCATCACTCCCGAGGTGGCCTGGGACCGCCTGGACTGGGACCCTCCCCTGGCAGCCCTGGCCGCCAGGGTGGATGCGGTCTGCTTCGGCTCCCTGGCCCAGAGAAGCCCGGTCTCCCGGGCCACCATCCACGCCTTTCTGTCGGCCACCCGGCCCGGTGCCTTGAGGGTGTTCGACGTGAACCTGCGGCAGTCCTGGTGGTCGCCGGAGATCCTGCGGGACTCCCTGGGCCGCTCTTCGATCGTGAAGCTCAACGAGACGGAGCTGCCCGTGGTGCTGCAGGCGCTGGGGCTGGCCGCCGGTGCCGCGGGTGAGGCGGGATGGGAAAGCGGCTGCCGGGCCCTGCGCGAGGCCTTCGGCCTGGCGCAGGTCTGCCTGACCCTGGGGGCGGAGGGCAGCCTGCTGTGCACCGCCGGGCAGACCCTGCGCAGCCCCGGGGTGAAGGTCCGGGTGGCCGACACGGTCGGGGCGGGGGACGCTTTCACCGCGGTGCTCTGCCATCACTGGCTGCGCGGATCCCCGCTGGCCCGCACGGCGCAGGCGGCCAACCGCTACGGCGCCTGGGTGGCCTCGCAGGCGGGACCCACCCCGGCCGTGCCGGCCGACATCGCGGGCGCGGTGCGGTGAGCCCCGCCTCCGTCCGCGGCTCCGCCGGTCCCTCCGGGCTGGGCCCCGGCAAGCCGCGGCCGCTGGGCGCCACGCTGACCCCCCACGGCGTGCAGTTCGCCGTGTTCAGCCGGCACGCCACCTCCGTGCACCTGCTGCTGTTCCGCGACCCGCAGGACGCGGCCCCCTCGGTGGAGCTGGTGCTGGACCCCCGCCTGCACCGCACGGGGGACATCTGGCACATCCACGTGCCGGGCCTCTGCCGCGGGGCAGCTGCTACCTGTTCCGGGCCTTCGGGCCGTACGAGCCGCTGCAGGGGCACCGCTTCAATCCCAACCGCCTCCTGCTGGACCCCTACGCCAAGGCCCTCACGGGCAGCTTCACCTGGAACCTGGCCGACGCCCGCGGCTACGACCCCTCCTCGCCGGAAGGAGACCTGTCCTTCGCCACGGCCTCCGACGCCGCCGGCATGCCCAAGTGCATCGTGGTGGACGACGACTTCGACTGGCAGGGCGACCGGCCCCTGGCCCGGCCCCTGCGCCACAGCGTGATCTACGAGACGCACGTGCGCGGCCTCACCCTGCATCCCAGCTCCGGGCGGATGGGGGTGCGCACCCGGGCACCTTCCGCGGGGTGGCGGAGATGATCCCCTACCTGCGCGACCTGGGGGTGACCGCCCTGGAGCTGCTGCCCGTGCAGGAGTTCGACGAGCTGGAGAACCCCCGCGCCAACCCGCTCACCGGGGAGCGCCTCCAGAACTACTGGGGCTACAACACCATCGCTTTCTTCGCCCCCAAGGGGCGCTACTCCGCCTCCGGCTCGCTGGGCGAGCAGGTGACGGAGTTCAAGGAGATGGTCCGGGAGCTGCACCGGGCCGGCATCGAGGTGATCCTGGACATCGTCTTCAACCACACCGCCGAGGGCGACGAGACGGGTCCGACCCTCTGCTTCCGCGGCTGGGACAACTCGATCTACTACCTGCTGGAGCAGGACAAGCGCCGCTACCAGAACTACACCGGCTGCGGCAACACCCTGAACTGCAACCACCCCATCGTGCGCACCCTCATCCTCGACTGCCTGCGCTACTGGGTCGTGGAGATGCACGTGGACGGCTTCCGCTTCGACCTGGGCTCGGTGCTCGGCCGCGACGAGCAGGGCCGGCTGCATGGAGAACCCGCCCGATCCTGGAGCGGATCGCCGAGGACCCGGTGCTGCGCGACACCAAGATCATCGCCGAGGCCTGGGACGCGGCGGGCGCCTACCAGGTCGGGCTCGTTCCCCGGCGGCCGCTGGGCGGAGTGGAACGACCGGTTCCGCGACGACGTGCGCCGGCTTCTGGCGCGGGCGACGCCGGGGCATGGTGCGCCCGCCTGGCCACGCGGCTGACCGGCAGCTCCGACCTGTACCTGCGCGACGGCCGCAAGCCCTTCCACTCGCATCAACTTCATCACCTCCCACGACGGCTTCACCCTGAACGACCTGGTGAGCTACAGCCGGAAGCACAACGAGGAGAACGGCGAGGACAACCGGGACGGCTTCGACCACAACCTGGCCTGCAACTACGGCGTGGAGGGGCCCAGCGACGACCCGGCAGGTCGAGGCCGTCCGCAACCGCCAGGTGAAGAACTTCCTGGCCACGCTGCTGCTGTCCCTGGGCACGCCCGATGCTCCTCGGCGGCGACGAGATGCGCCGCACGCCAGCGGGGCAACAACAACGCCTGGTGCCAGAACAACGAGGTGAGCTGGTACGACTGGCGCCTGCTGGAGCGGCACGCCGACATCCACCGGTTCACCCGGGCCCTGATCGCTCTCCGGCTGGCCCACCCGGTCTTCCAGCGCGCCGAGTTCTACAGCGGGGAGGGCGCCGACCGCGACCGGCTGCCCGACATCCGCTGGCTCGGGCCGGACGGCGGAGAGCTGGACTGGAAGACGGCCGGCCAGGCCCTGGGCTGCCGCCTGGAAGGAAGCCGCGCGCAGTCCTCCGCCGACCGCGACGATCTGGATTTCCTGCTGCTGTTCAACGCCGGCCCCCGGCCCCTGGACTTCCGGCTTCCAAGCGGAGGCTGGCGCAGGGCGGTGGACACCGGCCTGCCTCCCCCGCAGGACGCGGTCGAGCCCGGGCGGGAGCCCCCGGTCCAGACCCAGGCCTACTCCCTGGCCGGCCGGGCCCTGGCCGTGCTGATCTCGGCTTGAGGCCCGGGAATTACCGCTTGCATTCTCCTGGCGTTGCGATAGAATTCAATCTGACCGGGCTCCGCCGGGCCGGGGATTTGAAGTTGCCGGCGCAGGCGGGCGGGAGATATACTCAAATCGTATGAGCGTAGTGGAGAAGGTCCGCGAGCAGTCGATCAGCCTGGAGGAGCCGGCGGCGGGAGCAGGGCAGGCCGACGGCCAGCAGCGCCGCGACCCCATCTCGCTGTTCAGCACCATCGAGAGCGTTTTTCACATCAAGGACCTGGATTCCCTGCTGGAGCGCGTCCTGCTGGAGGCCCGCCGCTTCGCCCGGGCCGACGCGGGGACCATCTACCTGGTCTCCAAGGGCTCGCTGTACTTCAGCTACGTGCAGAACGACACCCTGTTCCAGGGGGAGACCAAGGACAAGTACCTGCATTCCGGCTCGGCGCTGCCCATCGACAACCGCTCCATCGCCGGCTACGTGGCCCTGACCGGGGAGTCGCTGCTGATCGACGACGTGTACCACATCAAGAGCGGGCTGTCCTACGCCTTCAACCCCGAGTTCGACCTCAAGAGCTCCTACCGCACCGTATCCCAGCTGGTGGTGCCGCTGACCACCCGCGAGGGGGAGGTCGTCGGGGTGCTGCAGCTGATCAACGCCAAGGGCGAGAAGGCGACCCCGGTGCCCTTCTCCATGCAGGACCGGATCTTCATCTCCCAGTTCGCGCTCAACGCCGCGGACGCCATCGAGAAGGCCCGCCTTTCGCGGGAGATGGTGCTGCGCATGGTGGAGCTGGCCGAGCTGCGCGACCCTTACGAGACCAGCCAGCACGCCAAGCGGGTGGGGGCCTACTCCGTGGAGCTGTACGAGAGCTGGGCCGCCCGCCACGCGGTGCCTTCGCGCGAGGTGCGCAAGATCCGGGACGTCCTGCGCACCGCGGCCATCCTGCACGACGTGGGCAAGGTCGCGGTGAGCGACGCGATCCTCAGGAAGGCCAGCGAGCTGTCCTACGACGAGAAGCTGCAGCTGCGCCAGCACACCATCCTCGGGGCGCGCCTGTTCAAGCGCACGAACTCCTTCTGGGACTACATGGCCGCCGAGGTGGCCCTGAACCACCACGAGAACTGGGACGGCAGCGGCTACCCCGGCAAGATCGACGACATCTACGCCGAGAAGATCTACCTGGGACCGGGACAGGCAGGCCACCGAGATCCCCCTGTCGGCGCGCATCGTGGCGATCGCCGACGTCTACGACGCCCTGATCTCGGAGCGCACCTACAAGACGGAGTGGAGGCAGGAGCACGCCCTGCGCTACATCCGCTACCAGGCCGGCAAGAAGTTCGACCCGGAGCTGGTGGGCCTGTTCATCAACATGGCCGAGCTGCTCACCGCCATCCGCAACAAGTACTCTTACTAGACCAAGAGCATCTTAGAACCCTCGCCAAAGGTGCAGATTGATTCTCAATGTGCTAAAATAGAATTCAGATGAAAGCACGATCGATAGCCCGATTGGTGCCGTTGGCAGCCTTCATCTTCGTTTCTTTCACCTGTCGTTTGCCGCATATCCCGGTGAATTATCCTGCCGCTCAACTGTGGGAGCCCAGCGGTGCCGTACTCTGCTCCGTGGTCTACGGGGAGCAGATTTACATCGCCGGTGAGTTCAACTACTTCGGCCCGCACACCGGGTGCGGCCAGGCCTTCAGCCGCACGGGTAATCAGCTTGCCGCGGGTTACGGCAGCAGCCGCGAAGTCAATGGTCGGGTGCTGGCTGCGATCCCGGACGGGCAAGGCGGCTGGTACATCGGTGGAGACTTCACGAAAGTCGGAGATGAGACCCGAAACCACATTGCCCACCTGAGGGCGGATGGGAGCCCGCATCCCTGGAACGCGGGGGCAGACGGCCCTGTATGGACTATGGCGTTGAACGGTGACCTGCTGTATGCCGGAGGCGAATTCGGCACCATCGGAGGTCAATCGCGGAGCCGGATTGCGGCGCTGGATACCTCAACTGGCTCGGCGACTGCCTGGGATCCGGCAGTCACCGGAGAGATGGTGCAATACATTATCGTCAACGGCGAGCGGGTTTATGTCGGAGGCTGGTTCAGAGGCGTCGGTGCTGAGACGCGAAATGGCCTTGCAGCTGTGGATGCTTCGACGGGCCAGGTCTTGGCATGGAACCCGAATCCCATGTGGGATGCGATGACTCCAGGATCGGTTAAAGGCCTGTCTTTGGAAGGCGGCACCCTGTTCGTCGCTGGTCTGTTCAAAACTATCGGAGGACAAGCCCGTCGCTATATGGCCGCTGTGAGCGCTGAAACGGGGCTGGCCACGGCAATGGATGCGGACGCCTATCTTTCAGGTGATCTTCGTTCTGTCCTGGCTCACGATGGGGTCGTTTATTTGGGAGGGGATGGCCTGATAATCGACGGGCAGCAAGCAGGAAGCCTTGTCGCTTTGGATGCCGCAACGGGAGAGGTGCTGGAATCATACTCCAATCTTCGGGTTTTCAGTGAGCTGGTGCTTTTCGGGGATACCCTTTATGTGGCGGGAGGCTATGGGGGATATTCGCCCATGATCGCCTGCCTCGACACGAATTCGGGACTTGTCAGCAGTCTGGACATAGTAGCAAATGGCAGCGTCCGGGCCGTGGCGGTCACGGCTGACTGGATCTATGCGGGAGGCGAATTCACCTCGATCGGAGGGGTCCGCTGTGGTAGGGTGGCTGCTCTGGATTTGGATAGGGAAGGGCCTCCCGTTTGGAGCGCCGACATAACCACTGGGTACGCAAGCTCGATCGCCGCTTCTGAGACAACCGTCTATATCGGCGGCGGATTCACAGAAGTCTCCGGCCAACCGAGAAGCAGGATCGCTGCTCTGGATCGCGCAACGGGGAGCGTCACTTCCTGGAATCCAAACGCTGACGATGAAGTTGCAGCCCTGGCCATTGGAAATGGCGTCGTCTACGCAGGCGGTCGATTCACGAACATCGGCGGCCAGCCCCGCGCACGAATCGCTGCATTGAACCTGTCCACCGGACAGGCGACTGCTTGGAACCCGTCAGTGGAGGATAGCTGTGTCTCTTCCCTGTCGATAGGGAACGCCGTGGTCTATGCGGCCGGAGCCTTTCATTCCGTGGGTGGAACCCCACGAAGTGGAATCGCCGCAATAAGCATGCAGACTGGAGCCGCTACCGCCTGGAATCCTGCGCCAGACGTCCCCCCGGGCAATGTGTTTTGTGTCGGCAACCAGGTATATGTGTCGCAAGGTTTCACTTCGATCGGCGGCGCGAGCCGGAACGGCCTGGCCTGCCTCTCCGCCCAGACAGGCCTGGCCGTTGCATGGGACCCCAATTCCGGCGGGGCCACCTGCTTCACCGCGGAAGGAGGGACTCTTTTCAGCGGCGGGATTTTCAGCAGCTATGGAGTCCCACGCGGCGGGATGGCGGCGACAAGTCTCGCTACAGGTTTGCTCTCGGACTTCGATCCGCGCTGCACGGGGGTCTTCCCTGTTCTCACGATCGGCGCGACAGACGCTGCGGTGTACATCGGAGGCAACTTCTGGAACATCGATGGACGAAACAGACGTTTTTTCGCCGCAGTCGATCGGGATTCCGGGCATCTGCTGAACTGATTCTTCAATCCGCAATTCCACCCGCCCCCGGCCTCGGCGCGCCCAAGCGGGCGGCCAGCTCCAGGGCGTTGCGCACGGCCTTGCCCCCGGGGTGGTTGTTGAAGATGACCAGGGCGATGCGCACCTTGGCCAGCAGGCGGGCGATGCGCGGCAGCCACTCCTCCAGCTCCTCGGGGCTGTACAGGTAGTCGTAGCGGCTGGCGTTGTCCCCCTGCCACCAGTTGGCCCGGTTTCGCCCGTGCAGGCGCACGTAGCCCAGGTCCGCGGTGGCCTCCTCGCCGGGCTCCGGCAGGCGGGGCAGGCGCGGGGCGTCCACGTTCACGTAGGCCGCGTTCCAGCGCCGCAGGCCTTCGTACACGCTGGGGCGCTGCCACTCCGAGGCCCGGAACTCCACGGCTTTGGGCAATTCCTGGAAGGCTTCGCACAGACCGCTCAAGTGCCGGCGGGAGTCGGGGGTATAGTGGAAGCTGTAGGGAAACTGGAACAGGATGGCGGCCAGCCGGCCGGATTCCACCAGCGGGGCGATCCCCTCCCTGTACCGGCGCACCTGCCCGGCCAGGTCCTCCCCCGGCTCGTGGGTCAGGCTGCGGTGGGCCTTGATCGAGAACAGGAAATCCCCCGGTGTGGCCCGCAGCATGCCCTCCAGGGTCCGTGCCGCCGGCTGGGCATAATAGGAAAAGTTCAGTTCCACCACCGGGAAGCGGGCCGCATACAGTCCCAGGTAGGCCCCCCGCGGGGTGCCCGGGGGGTAAAGGGTGCCCTCCCAGTCCGAATAGGAGTAACCGGCAGTACCGATCAGCAGGCGAGGGCCGGGGGGGGTGTCCACGATTTCATACTACCCGGGGAGGGGCTGGTTGAAAAGCGCCTCCGGCCGCATTATCCTTTCTGTAATGAAGAACGCAATCCTCCTGGTCCTTCTGCTGGGCGCAGTCCCGCGCCTTCTGGCGGCCACGGAAGCGGAGCTGCTGGCCCAGGCGGAGCGGCACTACCGCTCGGGGAACTACGTGCTGGCCCTGGAGGGTTACGACGAGCTGCTGTCCCGCTACCCGCTGTCGGACGCCGCCCCCGATTCCCGGTATTTCCGGGCCGTGAGCCTTCTGCGCCTGGGACGGGATCGGGAAGCCCTGGCGGCGCTGGAGCAGATCGAGTCCCGCTACCGGGCCACGCGCTACCTTCCGTACGTGCAGTACTGGCTGGGGGTGGTGCGGCAGCGCCTGAGGGATCCGCAGGCCGCCATCCGCGCCTTTGCTGCGTTCCTGGCCGCCTCGCAGGACGCGGAGCTGGTGCCCCAGGCGCTGCTGCAGAAGGCGCAGGCCGAGCTGGCCCTGGCCGACCCCGCCGCCGCGGCCGCTGATCTGGAGGTGCTCACCCGGGAGCACGCGGGCACCGAGGCGGCCTGGCGCGGCACGGTCCTGCTGGCCTATGCCTACCTGTCCCAGGGGCGGGCCACGGAGGTCCTGGCCCTGGCGGAAACCATCCGGCCCGAAGCCCTGCCCGAGGACACGCGCGGCTTCTACCGGTTGTACGTGGCCGAGGCGCTGTATGGCCTGGGCCGCCGGGAGGAGGCCGTGGCCGGCTACACGGAGCTCACTGCCGCGGAAGACGCGGTGGCCGCCGCGGCCTACCGGCGCCTGTTCATGAGCGTCCAGCCCGCCGGCGACCTGGGCGCGCTGCAGGGCCTGATGCAGAAGGCCGAAGAGCGCTTCGCCGGCAGCGCCGCGGTCCTGGCGGACCTGTGGATCCAGATCGGGATCGAAAGCGTGCGGCAGGGGATGCTGGAGCTGGGCGAATACTTCCTGGGCCGGGCCTGGGGCCAGCCGCAGCGCCGCTCGCTCCCCGACACCGTCCCCCTGTACCTGGCCGAGATCCGCCTGCGCCAGGGCAACCCCGCCGCGGCCGCCGCGCTGCTGGAGGAATACCTGGCCCTCAAGCCGCCCAGGGCCGACCGGGTGCTGCTGCGCCTGGGGGAGGTCCGCCTGCGGCAGGAGGACCTGCCCGCCGCCGCGGCGCTCTTCGAGCGCTACCTGGGCCAATACGGACAAGAGGCCGACGCCCCCGAGGCGACCTACCGGCTGGCCTACGCGCGCTTCCGCCAGGGGGACCTCGCCGCCGCCGGCGAGCTGGCCGCCGGCCTGCAGGCTTCCCAGGTGTCCGCGGCGCTGGCCCCGGACCTGTATCGCCTGCGGGTGGCCCTGCACCGCCGGCGGGGGGAGACCCGCCAGGCGGCCTCGCTGCTGGTCGAGTATCTGTCCAAGTACCCGCAAGACGTGAAGGCCCGCCTGGACCTGCTGCGCCTGTACTTCAGCCTGCGCGAGTATCCCGCCCTGGTGGCCGAGGCCGGCCGCCTGGGGCAGCAGTCCCCGGGGCTGAAGGACTCCGATCCCTACGCCTGGCTGTTGAGCACCTATCTGCGCGGCCTGGCCGAGATCGGACGCAAGCAGTACGCGGCGGCCCTCACCGCCCTGAGCCCCATCACCCGGGAGGGGGCGGAGAAGGCCAGGCTGGGCGCCATCTTTCCGTACAGCCTCTACTACCAGGCCTGGGCGCAGTACCGCCTGAACCAGCTCAAGCCGGCCAGGGAAAAGGCCGCTGCCCTGGCCGAAGGCTTCCCCTCCCACGCCCTGTTCCCCGAGGCCCTGTACCTGGCCGGCTGGTGCGCCTTCAGCATGGAGGACTTCCGGGCCGCCTCCGCCTACTTCGGCAGGCTGGCCAAGCTGGAGGGGGAGACGGGCGCCCGGGCGCTTTTCCTGCAGGCCAAGAGCCTGGCCAACCTGGGGGACAAGAAGGGGGCGGCCGAATCCTACCGCACCCTGTACACGGCGCGCCCGCAGGCCGCGCTGGCCGCCGACTCCATGTTCGAGTTCGCCGGCCTGGCGGCCGAGCAGGGCCAGACCGAGGAGGCGGCCGCGGCCTACAGCTTCCTGTACCGCCGCTTCCCGGAGAACCCCCTGGCCGAGGAGGCCACCTACAAGCGCGCCGAGCTGTACAGCGCGGCCAAGAGCTGGCAGCAGGCCCGGGACGCCTTCTACGAGTACCGCACGCGCTTCCCGCGGGGGCGCCTGGTGGACGCCGCGCTGTACTGGGGCGGGATCGCCGCCGCGGAGCTGGGGGAAAGCTTCGGCGCGGTGCTGCACTGGGAGCGCCTGGCGGAGACCTACAAGGAGAGCCCCTTCCGCGCCGACGCCCTGCGCCGCACCGCCGAGGCCTACGCCAAACGGGGCGACTACGGCAAGGCCATCGCCCTGCTTTCCGATCTGTACAAGGAGTACCCGGAAGAGGCCAAGGTTTACGCCACGGCCGACCGCCTGGAGGAGCTGCGCTACCTGCAGCGCGGCGCCGGGGAGCGGGAGGCCGCCCTGTCCAGCGTCATCGGCCGGGAAGGCGGGGCCCGCACGGCCAAGGGCCGCGAGGCCATGCTCGAGCTGGCCCAGCTGTACATCTACGAGGGCTCCAGCCGCCTGGAGATGGCTCTGCCCATGCTGGACGCGGTGACCCTGAAGCAGGAGCCGGCCAGCGCCGCCCGCGCCCAGTACCTGCTGGGCGAATACTACTACCGCAAGGGGGAGCTGGCGGGCGCCTCCCAGGCCTTCCTGGGGGCGGCGGCCATGAATCCCGCCGATGCGGACGGCACCGCCGCCGCCATATACCGGGCGGCGGAGATGGCCAGCCTGGCGGGCCGCGCGGCGGACGTGCGCGAGTTGAGCGCGCGTCTGGAGCGCTTCTTCCCCGGCTCCCAATGGACCGCCGAGGCCCGCAAGCTGTTGGAGGGAGGCGCCCAATGATCGCATTGCTCGTCCTGCTGGTCGCCTCGCTGGCATCCCCGCCGGCCGGGGCCCAGGACCAGGCCGCCCCTGGGGAGCCGGACATCGTGCTGCCCGAGGTCATCCTGCGCATCGAGGATTTCAGCGTGGAGAGCCTGAGCGGCGCCGCCCCCGGCGAGGAGGACACGCTGCCTCCGGCGCGGGAGCTGCCGCTGCCCGCGGGGGAGGAGCCGCTGCTGGCCGAGCCTCCGGCCCCTCCGGCCGAAGGCCCGGACGGGCAGCCCGCCCCGGCTCGGGCGCTTGCCGCCACGGCGGAGCTGGGCGCCGGCACCAGCAACCACCTCTTCAGCCAGGTGGCCCTGCACAGCCTCGGGGAGGAGCCCCGCTTCTCCCTGCGCTTCCTGCACGAGACCCTGGACGGGATGGCGGGCCGCTCGCCCGGGTCCGGCTTCGATTATCGGCAGGAGGAGCTGGAAGGGGCTCTCAAGCTGCGTCTGGGCAGGGCGAGCCTGAATTTGGATGGATCCCTGCACGAAGGGGAGCGCGGGCTGCAGGGGCAACCCGCGCCCGCGGCCATCTCCCGGCTGGTGCGCACGGGCGGCCTGGGCGCCGAGCTGGCCTGGCCGTTCTCCGCGCACTGGACACTGTCCGCAGCGGCGAACGGCTCCTTCGCCACCGAGCTGCTGACCGTGCAGACCGGCCTGGCCTCCGGGCTGGAGGAGCTGCGGGGCTCCCCGCGGCTGTCCCTGGAGGTGCGCACCGACCGTTTCTGGCTGTCCGTGGACGGGCGCTATGCCTTCCAGGCGTACGAAGGCCAGGAGGCGCACCGCGCCGGGGCGCTGGCCCGCTTCGGGGTGGAAGTGTCCAGGAGCGCGCGGCTGGAAGGCAGCGGCGGCTGGCATTGGAGCCAGCGCTCCTCCCCCGAGCACCTGCTGCCCTTCGACCTGACCCTCATCCTGACCCCCGGCAGCTCCTTGAGCGTCACCGCCTCCGGAGGTTACCGGGTGGAAGAGCTGGACCTGCGCGAGTTGGCTGAAGCCTGGCCCTGGGCGGCCTTTCCCGATCCGCTGGAGGACGATCACGGCTGGTTCGCGGATTTCTCGGCCACCTACAGCCTGCAGAGGTCCTTCGCCCTGCAGGCCGGGGTGCAGCTGAGCTTTCCCCAGGCGGCGCCCTGGCCGCAGACCGTCCTGAACGCGGACGGATTGTTCGACCTGGACCAGGTGGAGGCCGCCCGGGCCGCCGTGGAGGCCTCGCTGCGCTGGACCCCCGCCCGGGACAGCTACCTGTCCGTGCTCTGGCGGATGGAAATGCTCGAGGTTCCGCCCTTCCAGCCCGGCCAGGAGCTGCGGGCGGAGGGCGGATTGGGCTCGCAGAAGTGGGGGGCCCACGCCGCGCTGCTGTTCAAGACGGGCTATGGCCCGACGACCCCCGGATACACCTGGACCCCGGAGCTGTCCCTGGGCGGCTTCTTCCAGCCCGCCGAGGCGGTCCGCCTGACCGCCGAGCTGGAGGACCTGCTCTCCCCCCTGAGCCAGGGCGGGGAGCGCCTGGATTGGGACCCCTTCCTGGAGCCCGGGATCCGCGGGACGTTCAAGGTACAAATCAACCTGTAAGGAGCGCTGACATGCTGGAAATGTTCCAAAAGGGCGGGCCGGTGATGTACTTTATCCTGCTGTGCTCGCTGGTGGCCGCCGTCATCATCATCGAACGGCTGATCTACTTCCGCCGCATCCGGGTGGACGAGGATGCGCTGCTGGCCCGGCTGAAGACCTCGCTGCTGAAGGGGCACGCCGAGGAGGCCCTGGAAATCTGCGAGGCCAATCCCAGCCCGATCACCAACCTCATGCGGGCCGGGATCGACAACCGGCACGAGCCCAAGCAGGTCATCCGGGAGGCGGTCCTGGACGCAGCCAACCTGGAGATCCCCCGCCTGGAGCGCTTCCTGTCCACGCTGGGCACGGTCGGCAACCTGGCCACCCTGCTGGGCCTGCTGGGCACCGTCACCGGGAACATCAAGAGCTTCGGGGTGATCGGACAGCTGGGCGTGGTCGGGGACCCGGGCCTTCTGGCCCGGGGCATCGCCGAGGCCCTGCTCACCACGGCCTTCGGGCTGATCGTGGCCATCCCGGTGATCTTCTTCTACAACCTCCTGGTGACCCGGGTGAACAACGTCATCACCCGCCTGGAGAGCCGGGTGAACCAGCTGGTGACCCTCCTGGAGGGCTCCAAGAATGCGCTTTAGGAGAAGACTGTCCGCGGACACCAACCTGAACATGGTGCCGATGATCGACGTGGTTTTCCAGCTCATCATCTTCTTCATGGTCGCCACCACCATCATCATCACCCCAGGCATCGCCCTGGTGCTGCCCAGCTCGGCCACCTCCGAACCCACCGCCATGAGCCGCCTGGTGGTCACGGTGGTCACCCGGGAGGAGGTCTACATCAACAAGGAGCGCTACAACATGCGCTCCCTGAACGCGCGCCTGGCCGGGGTGAGCGAGAAGGAGCGCTCGGAGATCAAGAGCGTGGTGCTGGACGGGGACCGGGCCATTTCCTACAGCCTGCTGGTGGAAGTCCTGGACGCCCTGCGCCGCAACGGCTTCAAGGCCATCAATCTGCGGATGAGGCCCCAATGACAATGACCAGCTCCGCCTCCCGCGACCCGGTCCGGGACCGCCTGCGCTCCGGCATCCTGCTGGCCGTGCTGCTGCACGCCCTGGCCTTCGTGGCCCTGGAGATCTTCCTGAAGCTGGCGCCGCAGCAGGCGCCGGAATACCGCGGGCCGCTCGTCGTGCAGCTGCAGGAGTTGCCGGCCGTGCAGCAGGCCCGCCAGGCGGCGCCCGCTCAGGCGGCACCTGCCGCCGCAGCGGCAGCCGCGCCTGCTCAGGCGGCGCCAGCCGCCGTAGCGGCCGCGCCGGAAGCGCAGCTGCCCTCCGGACCGCCGCTGCGCGCGGCCGCTCCAACCGCTCCTGCCGCCCCCGGATCCGCGCCCACGGGCTCCCCGTTCCGGATGGAGGGTGCACCCGCGCAGGCCGGCCAGCCGCGGCCCGCCGGCCAGGGGTTCCAGGTCCCCACCCCGGAGCCCACCCTGCCGCCTGCCGGGACGCAGGCTCAGGGCACGCCGCTGCGGGCCGTGGCTCCAGGCTCCGGAGGCCAGGCCGCCCCGGCCGCCCCACTGGAGGCCCTGGACCGGGCCCTGGGCGCGACACGCGCCGGGGGCGGGACGGGGACGGGGGCGGCCGCAGGCGGCGCTTCCGGCGGCGCTCAAAGCGGGGCGGGCCAGGGGGCGGTTTCGCAGGAAGGCATTTCGATCGTCTTCGACGACCCGACCCTGGGACGCGAGCCCACCTCCACCCCGCCGCCGAAGATCCCCAAGTGGGTTTCCGAGGCTGGCCTGCGGCTCACGCAGGAGATCTCCTTCGTGCTTACCCCTCAAGGGCTGCTGCACAGCGTGCGCACGGTGAAAAGCAGCGGCTACAGCGACGTGGATTCGGCCGTCTTGGATGCGGTAAGGGGCTGGAAGTTCAAGCCGGCGCCCGCCAGCGCGGGCAATGTCCAGGGCACGGTCAGCTACCTGATCGTGCCGACGGTGAGTCCGGCCCGCTAACCGCCGGTATTCTCGCCGGTCAGGAACTCCCGCAGCAGGGGCCACAGCTCCCGGTAGCGCTCGTAGAGGCCGGCATAGCGCCCGGCGCGCGCCGGGTCCGGCTCGAAGCTGTCTCCGCTGCCGACCATCCTCTCGGCCCCCTCCTCGATTGAGCCGAACACCCCGGTGCCCGCCCCGGCCAGGATGGCCGCGCCCAGGGCCCCCGCCTCGCTCACCCGCGGGCGCACGAAAGGGGTTCCCAGGATGTCCGCGCACAGCCGCAGCCAGGCGTCGGACCTGCTGCCGCCCCCCGCGGCGCGGTAGCGCCGGATGGACAGCCCGGCGCGGGGCAGCAGGTCCGCGCAGGCCTTCAGGTCGAACACGGCGCTCTGCAGGATGCCCTGCAGGATGTCCGCCCGGCGGGTCTGGAGGGTCAGGCCGGTGATCAGGCCCCGGGAGTTCTCGATGTAGTCCGGCGGCCCGGTGGGGCTGAAGTGGGGGAGCACCAGCACTTCGGAGGGCTGGCCGCTGAGCTCGCCGAACAGCGCGTCGTAGACCTCCTGGCCGCGCTCGCGCGCCAGGCGGGCCTCCGCGGCGGCGAAGGTGTCGCGGTACCAGCGCACCAGCGCGCCGCCCATGTTGTACAGGAAGCTCACGAAGCGCCCCGGTACGGCGTGGTGCTCCGTGTTCAGGCCGATGGCCAGCATGGGGCCAGCGGCGGGGCGGGAGCGGTGCACCGGCACGATGCACAGGTAGGTGCCCAGGCCGAACAGGGCCTCCCCCTCGCGGGTGACGCCGCAGCCCACGGCGTTGGCGCACTGGTCGTGCGCGCCGGCCACGATGACCGTATCCCGGGGAAGGCCCAGCTCCGCGGCCGCCTCCGGCAGGACGCTGCCCAGCGGAGTGCCCGCGGCCACGGGCGGGGGCAGCTTGGCGCGCTCCAGCCCGGCGGCCGCCAGCAGCTCCGCGGACCAGTCGCGGCGATCCAGGTCGAAGAGCAGGCTGCGGTTGGCCAGGGAGTAGTCCACCGCCGCCTGCCCGCCGAGCATGAAGCTCAAGAATCCGGACCAGTTCAGGAACAGCTCCGTCCGCTCGTAAAGCTCCGGCCGCTGCCGCGCGATCCACATCAGCTTGGTCAGGCCGTACTGGTTGCCCAGGGTGTTGCCGTTGAGCTGGTACAGCTTTTCGCGCGGGAGCCGCTCGCGCAGCTCGCCCAGGTACTCCTGGCCGCGGATATCGAAGTTCAACAGCGAGGGGCCCAGCGGGCGGCGATCGCGCGTGACCGGGACGACCGCTTCGCCCATGGAGGTCACGGCCAGGGCGCGGACCGGATCCGCGCCGGAACCGGACACCGCCCCGGCGATCACCCGCTTGACCGCGGCCCAGACCTCCAGGGGGTCCAGCTCGGCCTGTCCCGGCTGCGGGCTGCGATAGGCGTACTCTTCGTAGGCGGAAGCCGCCAGGCGGCCATCGTCGCGGAACACGGCGGCCTTGCAGCCGGTGGTGCCCGCGTCGATGCCCAGCAGGCTCATGGCAGCTTCGGCGCGCGAGCCGCTGATGCGGTAGGTCTCGGAGAGCAGGCCGCGGGTGCGGCGGTACACGGCCTCGCGGGCCTTTTCCTCGCTGCCCGTTTCGCGCAGGGCGGCCTCGTAGGCCTGGCGGATCTCGGTGCCGACGTTGATCTTGGCGATGCCCCGGGTGAAGGACCGGCGCAGGTCCTCCGGGCGGATGCCCGAGCCGCCGTGCAGCACCAGGGGGATGCCGGTCACCTCGGCCAGGCGGGCCAGGTGCTCCAGGTGCAGGCGGGCCTCCACCTTCTTCTGGTCGCGGGCGGCCTTGGAGATCGCCCCGTGGATGTTGCCGATGGCCACCGACAGCCAGTCGCAGCCGGACTCCCGCACGAAACGCGCCGCCTCGTCGGGGTCCGTGAAGCCGCGCCCGGAGGCGAACAGCTCCTCGTAGGGCGGCAGCGGCCCCTCCTCGTGCCCCAGCACGGCCCCCAGCTCCGCTTCGCAGGGGACGCCGGCCGCGTGGGCCAGCTCGGCCGCGGCCCGGGTGGCGCGGATGTTCTCCTCCAGCGCCAGGCGCGAGCCGTCCACCATCACCGACTGGTAGCCGGCGGCGATCGCCCGCCGCAGGATCGGCAGGTAGTCCACCTCCTGGTCGTCCTCGTCGATGACGGGCACGTGGTCCAGGTGCAGGCGCACGTGGGCCGGGTCCTCGTAGCGGTGGAACTCTTCGGCCACCGCCTCCAGGCTGCCGCTGGAGAACTTCTCCCACTCCAGGCGGGCCACCTGCACCAGGGCGAAGGAGTCCTCGTCGTGCACGGCCTGGACCACGGGCCGGATCATGGGCAGGTAGGGGATGTTGAAGGCCGGAACCACGACGCCCGCCGCGCGGGCGCCCCGGATGATCTGAGCGGTTCCCGTCATACGCTGGATTCTCCTTCCCAGTTCTGGGATTGCTTGCCGGATATCTCGGACAGGGTGATCTCCAGCACCACCGTGTGCTCCAGGGTGGCCTCGGAGAACTCGAAGCCCGGGCCGGTGCGCCGCCCGGCGTACTTGGCCATCAGCAGGTCGAGGGCTTCCCTCTTGGCGGCCGGGTCCTCGACCCGGGAGGCCGTGCCGGTGGCGATGATCGAGCGGAAGATGCTGCTGAAGGCGCAGGGCTTTTCGGCCGGCACCAGCGCCTTCAGCTCGTCGGCCTCCACGCAAACCCGAGGGTTGCGGGCCAGCAGGTCCAGCTTGCGGCCCTCTTGGGCGCAGTGCACGTACAGGCGGCCGTCGCGGGAGGCGAAGAACACGGGCACCACGTAGGGCACCGGCCCCTGCGGGCCTTCCTCCGCCATGGCCAGGCGGCAGACCCGGGCTCGGGCCAGGATCTGCTCCAGGCGGGCCTTCTCGGCGATTTCCTTGTCCTTGCGGCGCACGGGCTACTTCTCGTCCGCGGTCTTCAGGAGTGCAGTGCAGCAGCACGTTGGCCCCTGCTTCGCAGTCCTCCCAGGCGGTGTTCTCCACCTCCACGTGGCTGCGGCCGCCGATGCTGGGCACGAAGATCATGGCCGTGGGGCAGACCTGGTTCATGTAGCTGGCGTCGTGCCCGGCGCCGCTCACCATGTGCAGGCTGGAGTAGCCCAGTTCCCCGGCCGTGTCCAGCACCCGCTGCACCAGCTTCTCGTTGAAGGGGCGTGCGGGCACCGCCAGGTCTCGTCGATCTTGAGCGGCGTGCCGTGCCGGGCGGCGATGTCCTGGAAGTCCTTTTTCAAGCAGCTCCCAGGCCTTCGAGGGCGTGGTCGTCGTCCCAGGAGCGGATGTCCACGGTGAAGTGCACGCGGTCCGGGATGATGTTGCGCGAGTTGGGGTAGTTCTGGATCTCGCCGACGGTGGCCACCATGTTGCCGCTTCATGCGCGCGGGCAGCGCTTGCACCGCCAGGATCATCTCCGCGGCGGCGCACCAGGGCGTCGTGCCGGCCCTCCATGGGCGTGGGCCCCACCTGGTTGGCCTCGCCGGTGAGGTACACGTCGTACCAGTGCAGGCAGAGGATGCCCTTGGGCGCGCCGATGGTCTTGCCCTGGCGCTCCAGCATCGGCCCCTGCTCGATGTGGTACTCGTAGTAGGCGTGGGTCGGCCACTTCCTGGCGGGCACCTTGCCCTTGTAGCCGATGCGCTCCAGCTCCTCGCCCTGCTTCTTTGCCGTTGATGTCGGTGCGGCCGTAGGCGTAGTCGCGCTCCAGCACGCCGGCCCAGACCCCGGAGGCGACCATGGCCGGGGCGAAGCGGGAGCCCTCCTCGTTGGTCCAGTCCACGATGAGGATGGGGCCGCTCGGTCTGGACCTTGTTCTCGGCGAGGGTGCGCATGACCTCCAGGGCGCCCATGACCCCGAGGATGCCGTCGAAGCGGCCGCCCCGCGGCTGGCGAGTCGACGTGGGAGCCGATCATGACGGGCGGCAGGGAGTCGTTCCTGCCCGGGCCGTCGGCCGAAGATGTTGCCCATCTCGTCGATGCGTGACCTCCAGGTACAGCTCCTTGAGCCAGCGGACGAACAGGTCGCGGGCCCGCTTGTCCTCGTCGGACAGGGCCAGGCGCTGCACGCCGCCGCCCGGCGTGGCGCCGATCCTGGCCATCTCCTCCAGGCTGGCGCGCAGGCGCTTGCCGTTCACCCGCAGCTCGGTCGCCTTCATGTGTCCTCCCGCCACAGTGTAGCAGCGAGGGCCGGGCTTGCCCAGCACCCGCTGCCGCTTTTTCGGAGAAACTGCTACAATAGCGCCACGCTCATGCCTGGACAACGCAACGCGTGGCTGGCGCCGGCCGCGCTGGCGGCCCTGCTCGCCCTGAGCGCCCGGCCGGCCGGCGCGCAGGGACCGGCTCCCCGGCCCGAACGCCTGCTGCTCACCTTCCTGGGCGACCTGATGGCCCACGGAGTGAACTTTCGCGCCCCCGACTACGCCGCGGCCTACCTCCCGGTGCGGGCTTTCCTGCGGCGCGACAACCTGACCTTCGCCAACCTGGAAACTCCGGTGGATCCCTCCCGGGAATGCTCCAGCTACCCGCAGTTCAACGTGGGGCTGGACTACCTGGCCGCCGCGGTGGAGGCGGGGATCGAGGTGTTTTCCCTGGCCAACAATCATTCCTTCGACCAGGGCCGGGAGGGCCTGGCGGCCACCATCGCCTCCCTGCAGGCGGCGGGGCGGGGCTCCTTCCGCAGAATCTGGTATGCCGGGACCCGCGCCGGGTTGGGGGAGGAGTTCCGACCCGTGGAGATCCTGGTGGGCGGCTGGCGGATCGGCTTCCTGGCCGCCGTGCAGGAGCTGAACCTGCCGCTGCCGGCCGCCTACGTGCTGCGGGTGGATTACACGACGGGAAGAACAGGCCGAGGCCTTCCTGGAACTGGTGCGCGAACAGGCCCCCCGGTATGACCTGTTCGTGGTCTCCTACCACGGCGGCAGGGAGTACGCGCGGGCGCCGGAGGCCGGCCGGGTGCGCTTCTTCCGCCGGCTGCTGGCCGAGGGGGCGGACGTGGTCTGGGGACACCATCCCCACGTGCTGCAGGACTACGAGCTGGTGGAGAGGCCCGAGGGGCCCGGCCTGGCCCTGTATTCCACCGGCAACTTCCTCTCCGGCATGACCTGGGGCCTGGACCCCCTCCAGCCGGAGGCCGAACGGGCCTGGACCGGCGACTCACTGCTGTGGGCCGTGTGGGTGGAGCCGGCCCCCGGCCGCGGCCGGGTGGCGGAGGTGCGGCCCATTCCGGTGACCAACGTGCGCGACCGGCGGGGGATCATGGTGGTCAGCACCTTCCCCGGCCTGTCCGCCCAGGGCCTGAGCGAGCCCTGGACCGCGTACTTCCGCGAGCGCTCCTGGCGGCTGGCGGAGAGCCTGCGGGTGTGGGGACAGGTTGACCCGCGCTGAGCCGCGTCATTACCTTTGCCTCCAGGAGGAACCCATGGCAGAAGTTCTTTTCAAAGGAAACAAGGTCCATACCAGCGGCCAGCTGCCCAAGGTGGGCGCCCGCGCCCCCGACTTCCGGCTCACCCGCGGCGACCTGGTCGAAGTCTCCCTCAAGGATTTCGCCGGCAAGAAGAAGATCCTGAGCATCGTGCACTCCCTGGACACCGGCACCTGCGCGGCCTCGGCCAAGGCCTTCGAGGCCAGGGCGGCCCAGCTTCCCGGAACCGTGATCCTGACCGTCAGCAACGACCTGCCTTTCGCCCAGAAGCGCTTCTGCGAGGCGGAGAACATCCATGCCGTGGTGCCCCTTTCCCAGATGCGGGACCGCAAGTTCGGCAGGGACTATGGGGTGGAGTACCTGGACGGCCTCCTGGCCGGCCTGCTGGCCCGCGCGGTGGTGGTGATCGACGAGAACGACAAGGTGCTCTATACCCAGCAGGGGCCCGACACCAGCCAGGAGCCGGACTACGAGGCTGTGCTGAAAGCGGTCCGGGGATAGCCCGCCGATGTTTGTCGCCGCCGATACGCCGCGCTACAAGCTCATCGCCTGCGAGATCCTGTACAGGGAGCTGTGCTACTGCGTGGCCCTGTCCAGGAACATCGTCGACCTGGAGTTCCTGCCCAAGGGCCTGCACGACCTGGGCGAGGAGAAGATGTCCGCCCGCCTGCAGCAGGCCATCGACGGGGTGGACCCCGAGCGCTACCAGGCCATCCTCCTGGGCTACGCCCTGTGCAACAACGGCATCCGGGGCCTGACCGGCCGCCTGCCCCTGGTGGTGCCGCGGGCCCACGACTGCATCACCCTGCTGCTGGGCTCCAAGGAGCGCTACCAGCAGGTGTTCCACGCCAACCCGGGCACCTACTTCGAGTCCACCGGCTGGCTGGAGCGCAACGAGGCGGCCGAGGGAGGCATCGCCGAGCAGTTGGGCCTGAAGGCCAGCTACGAGGATTACGTGCGGCAGTACGGCGAGGACAACGCCAAGTACCTCATGGAGGTGCTGGGCGACGGCCTGCACAACTACTCGGCCTACGCCTACATCGGCTCGGACATCGGCGACTTCGGGCATTACGAGCGGCTCACCCAGGCGGACGCCCAGACCCGCGGCTGGAGCTACTCGCGGTTGGAGGGGGACCTGGGGCTGCTGCGGCGCCTGGTGGACGGGCCGTGGGACGACGCCGAGTTCCTGGTGGTGCCGCCGGGAAAGCATCCGGCGCCCTCCCACGACGCCGGAGTTATCCGCGCCGAATAGCGCGGAAGTTATCCGCGCGGAATAGGACGGGCGGAGCACCGACGTGCCCGGAACCAGCCCGGTTCCAGCTCTTGACGGAATATTACCAGTATTGTAATCTATCCGCGGAGAATTTCGGTTGATTTTCCGCAGGTCCTCAGCTACAATCACCTGACCGCCCCGGAGCATAACCTCCCGGAGCCGAACAGCGGCGGGAAAGCGAACCAAACCACAGGGTAACAGAACATGAGGTTGAAAACGTTCAGGGGGGGAGTCCATGCCCCGGACCGCAAGGAGGCCACGCGCGACAAGCCCATCGAGGTGCTGCCGGCCCCGGCCCGGGTGGTGATTCCCCTGCAGCAGCACACCGGCGCGCCCTGCGAAGCCCTGGTCAAGGAGGGCGACCTGGTGTCCCTCGGCCAGAAGATCGGGGAATCCAAATCCTTCGTGTCCGCCCCGGTGCACGCCAGCATCGCCGGCAAGGTGACGGCGGTGCAGGCGCTGCCCCATCCGGTGCTGCCCAAGCCCGTCCTTTCCGTGGTCATCGAGGCGGAGGCGGGGGCCGCGGGATCCCCCGCGGGCTGGTCGGCCGCGGCGGGGGGCTGGCAGGCCCTCGACAACGAGGAGATCAAGAAGCGCATCCGCGAGGCCGGAGTGGTGGGCCTGGGCGGAGCGGCCTTTCCCACCCACGTGAAGCTCTCCCCCTCCGCCGAGAAACCGATCGACGCCCTGATCCTGAACGGGGTGGAGTGCGAGCCCTATCTGACCAACGACCACCGCCTGATGCTCGAGCGCGGCGAGGAGATCCTGGAGGGGGCCCGCATCGTGCATGAAGGTGCTGGGCGTGCGCCGGGCCTTCCTCGGCATCGAGGCCAACAAGCTGGACGCCATCCGTCACATGTCCGAAGCTGGCCGCCGGGAGCAGGGGTGGAGGTGGTGGGCCTGAAGGTGAAGTACCCGCAGGGCGCGGAGAAGCAGCTGATCAAGGCGGTGCTGGGGCGCGAGGTGCCTTCCGGCGGCCTGCCCTTCGACGTCGGGGTGGTGGTGCAGAACGTGGGCACGGTCCTGGCGGTCCTGGAGGCGGTGGCCCGCGGCAAGCCCCTGATCGAGCGGGTGCTGACCGTCGGCGGGGACGGGGTGGCGGAGCCGAAGAACCTGCTGGTGCGCATCGGCACCTCCTTCGCCGAGGTGCTGGCGGCCTGCGGGGGCACGCCGCTGAACGGCGAGGCCAAGGTCCTCATGGGCGGGCCCATGATGGGCATCGCCCAGTACAGCCTGGAGGTGCCGGTGGTCAAGGGCACGAGCGGCATCCTGGTCTTCCGGCGGGGACGGCAGGAGAAGGAGACCCCCTGCATCAAGTGCGGCCGCTGCGTGGAGGTCTGCCCGATGTACCTGATGCCCATCCGCATCGCCGACTACGCCGAGATGGACAACTTCGCCAGTGCCAGCGAGTACGGGGTGAAGGACTGCATCGAGTGCGGGGCCTGCGCCTTCGTCTGCGACACCAAGCGCCCCCTCGTGCACCTGGTGAAGTACGCCAAGTGGAACCTGGCGCGGAAGAAGCAGGCGAAGGAGCGCTCGATGAGCGACCGCTTCGTCGTTTCCGCCTCTCCCCACCTGCGCGACCACGACAACACCGCCAAGGTCATGTGGTGGGTCGTCGTCGCGCTGGCTCCCGCCGCCGTCGGCCTCGATCTGTATCTTCGGCTGGCGCAGCCTGCTCGTCCAGGCGGTGAGCGTGGCCGTCCTGCCTGGCCGCCGAGGTCGCTCACCCAGCTCGTGTTCAAGCGGCCGATCACGCATCCGGGACGGCAGCGCGGTGGTCACCGGGCTGCTGCTGGCCTTCACCTGCCCGCCTCCTCGCCCTGGTGGATGGTCGCTGCTCGGGGCGTTCGCGGCCATCTTCCTCGTCAAGCAGCTCTTCGGCGGCATCGGCTACAACATCTTCAACCCGGCGCTCGCCGCCCGGGCGCTGCTGCTCTCCTCCTGCCCGGTGGCCATGACGGCCTGGTCCGAGCCGGTGCGCTCGTTCTCTGCGGAGCCGACGCGGTGACGCGCCGCCACTCCGCCTCGGCCTCGTGAAGGAGGCGGCCCGCACGCAAGGCGCTTTCCTGCCGCCGGGCTACCTCGACCTGTTCCTGGGCAACATCCCCGGCTCGCTCGGGGAGACCTGCAAGATGGCGCTGCTGGCGGGGGCGCGTCCTGTTGCTGGTCCTGCAAGATCGTGGACTGGCGGACGCCCGTCACCTTCCTCGGCCGCCATGGCCGCGCTCTCGGCGGTTCTCGGGCGCAACCCGCCGTTCGACCTGCTCTCCGGCGGGCGGTCCTGGGCGCCTTCTTCATGGCCACCGACATCGTCACCTCCCCGACCACCAAGGCGGGGCGCTGGATCTTCGGCCGCGGCCTGCGGGCTGCTCACGTTCCTGATCCGGGCCTACGGCGGATTCCCCGAGGGGGTCTGCTACGCGATCCTGTTCATGAACTGCCTGAACCCGCTGATCGAGCAGTACGTGCGCCCGCGGCGTTTCGGCGCCCGGGGCCTGAGGAAGGAGGCCGTGCCGATGAGCGGATCGCTGCGCCTCGCTGGTCGTGCTGTTCCTGGTCTGCGGCATCGCCGCGGGCAGCCTGTCCTTCGTGAACGCGGCCACCAAGGACCGGATCGCCGAGTTCGCCCGCCTGGAGAAGATCGAGGCCATGCAGAAGGTGCTGCCCCAGGCCGCAGGAGTTCGTGCGAAGCGGCGCCGAGGGACGGCATCTGGGAAGCCCGCGCCGGCGGCCAGCTGGTCGGCCGCGTGCTGGCCGCTTCCACCCAGGGCTACAGCGGGCCGATCCAGGGCCTGGTCGGCCTGGACGCCGCGGGGCGGTGACGGGGGTGCGGGTGCTCGTCGCAGACCGAGACCCCGGGCCTGGGCGCCAAGATCACCACGCCGCCTGTTCCTGGCCCAGTTCCAGGGGAAGACGCCGGAGGAGGTGGCGCTGAAGAAGGACGACCCGGCAGGGAAGATCGACGCGATCACCGCGGCCACCATCTCCTCGCGCGCCGTGACCCGGGCGGTGCGCCAGGCCATCGAGGAGTACCAGAAAGGAGAGGCGCAATGAGCACGGAAGCGATCCCCGCGCGCCGGCAGCAGCCCGGAAGATCCGCGGCCGTCTGGCCAAGGAGCTCACCAAGGGCATCATCCGCGAGAACCCGATCCTGATCATCATGCTCGGCCTGTGCGCCACCCTGGCCTGCTCGACCAGCGCCACGGACGCCCTCGGCATGGGCATCGCCTTCAGCTTCGTGATGATCTGCTCGAACGTGGTGGTGTCCCTGATCCGCAAGATCACCCCGAACCAGATCCGCATCCCCGTGTTCATCACGGTCATCTCGACCTTCGTCACCATCGTCGACTACGCCATGAAGGCCTACGCCCCGCTGCTGTCGCGCTCGCTGGGCGTGTTCGTCCCGCTGATCGTGGTGAACTGCATCGTCATGGGCCGGGCCGAGGCCTTCGCCAGCAAGAACAGGGTGCTGCACTCCTGCATGGACGGCATCGGCATGAGCATCGGCTTCACGGTGGTCATCACCCTGATGGGCGTCATCCGCGAGCTCCTCGGCAACGGCACGCTCTTCGGACTGGCACGTGCTGCCGGCGGGCTACCAGCCCGTTCCTCGATCTTCATCCTGCCGCCGGGGGCCTTCCTGGTGCATCGGGTTCCTGCATGGCGGCGCAGAAGACGTATCTTCGCAGAACGGGAGGCGACAGCGTGATCTCCCAGGACATGAACCTGTTCCTGATCTTCCTCAGCGCGATGATCGTCAACAACATCCTGCTGATCCGCTTCATCGCGCTGTGCTCCTTCTTCGGCATCTCCAACAACATGCAGACCTCCATCGGCATGGGCATCGCGGTGGTCTTCGTCATGGTCATGGCCACGACGATCTCCTGGCTCGTCTACCACTTCATCCTGGTGCCGTTCGACCTGGTGTACCTGCGCACCGCCTCCTTCATCCTGACCATCGCCACCTTCGTGCAGCTCGAGGAGATGTTCATCCGCAAGATGTTCCCGCCCCTGTACCGGGCCATGGGCATCTACCTGCCCGCTGATCGTGGTCAACTGCGCGGTGCTGGCCGCCGCGTTCCTGGTCATCGACTACAACCTGGGCCTCGTCAAGAGCCTCGATCTACACCCTCGGGGTGGGCTTCGGCTACTTCTTCGCCATCGTGATGTTCGCCGGCCATCCGGGAGCGGATCGACCTCGCCCCGATCTCCGCGGTCCTTCCAGGGCTACCCGATCGCCTTCATCACCGCGAGCCTGATGTCGCTCGCCTTCCTCGGATTCAAGGGGTTGTTCGGCCTATGAGCATCCTCATGATTGTCATTCCGGTCCTGGCCCTGGGCCTGCTGGGCGTGGCCTTCGCCGCCCTGCTGGCCGTCTCCAACAAGGCCTTCGCCGTGCAGGTGGACCCCAAGCTGGAGGCGGTGCTCGGCCGCCCTGCCCGGACTCCAACTGCGGGGCCTGCGGCTTCGCCGGCTGCCTGGGCTACGCCGAGGCGATCGTCGCGGGCGAAGGCCGAGGTCAGCGGCTGCCTGGTGGGCGGCACCGCCACGGCGGCCAGGGTCGCCGAGATCATGGGCATCGCGGTGGAAACCCGCGAGGACGGAGGTGGCCTTCGTGGCCTGCCAGGGCGGGCGCAGCCGCACGCGAGGATGAAGTACGAGTACGAGGGCGTGGCCGAACTGCCAGGCCGCCGCCGTGCTCTTCGGCGGCGACAAGGCCTGCGCCTGGGGCTGCCTGGGCCTGGGAAGCTGCGAGCGCGTCTGCCCCTTCGACGCCATCCACGTGAACGCGGACGGCGTGGCCGTGGTGGACCGGGAGAAGTGCACGGGCTGCACCAAGTGCGTGGCCGCCTGCCCCCACGAGCTGATCAACATGGTGCCGAAGAGCCAGCAGGTGCTGGTGGCCTGCAAGAACCACGACCGCGGCAAGCGGGCCAAGGACGTCTGCGACATCGCCTGCACCGCCTGCAAGATCTGCGAGAAGAACTGCCCCTACGACGCCATCCACGTGATCGACAACCTGGCGGTGATCGACTTCGCCAAGTGCACCCAGTGCGACATCTGCGTGGAGAAGTGCCCGCAGAGCACGATCATCAACAACGCCAGGGCGGCCGCGAATGCCGCTGGGGCTCCAACCGAAGCGGTTGCCGCCGGGGCCGAGCGGCAGTAGCTTATGCCCGTGGAAAGCGCGCAATCAGGTCCTGGAAGAGGTGGGGCGCGTGTTGAGCGCCCAGGGCGGCAAGGCTGTCGTGCGCATCCCGCGCTCCAAGGAATGCGCCGGCTGTCACGGCTGCTCCATGATCGATCCGGAGCAGGGCATGGTGGCCGAGGTGGAAAACCCTCTGGGCGCCTCGCCCGGGGATGAGGTGCGCATCCAGACCCGCGGGGTGGAAGGCAAGGTCAAGGCAGCCCTGCTGCTGTTCGCCTTCCCCATGGCCATGCTGCTCGCGGGGGCCATCGCCTCCCAGCCGCTGTTCCGGGCTCTAGGGCTTACCCGCGCCGCCGAGGGGCTGGGTGTGCTGGCCGGCCTGGCCTTGATGGCCGGCGCCTTCGTCCTGGTCTATTACGCTCGCAAGGGCAAGGGCGGTAAGGACCTGCACTCCCGCATCGTGGCCATCCTGGCCCCCTCACAGGTGGGCGAGCTTCCGCAATAAGAACTCCCGGTTGTCGGCGAAGTAGCCCTTGAGCTCCTCGAAGGACTGGGCCGTTTCCGAAGCGGCGCCGGACAGCACCAGCACCCGGTTGCGCCAGCGGTACCAGAGGTAGTGCATGCGGTAGGCCAGCCTGGGGCGCCGGGACTGCAGTCGGCTCTCCAGGGCCCCGGCCAGCTCGATGTGGTTCAGGTCCCCGGCCAGGGCCACGATGTCCGCCTCCGCGATGCCCAGCACCAGCCGGCGGAAACCCTCGGCCATGGCATCGTCGTGCCGGAAGCCCTCCAGAGCGATGTCCCGGGAGCCCAGGCGCAGGTCGTGGCCCTGGGTGCGCAGCTCCCTCCGCAGCACCACCACCTGCTCGCGCACGCTGCGCACCGTCTCGGCGTCCTTGCCATAACGGTACAGCCGGGTGCGCAGGTCGGTCAGCTCCTGGCCGTAGCGCTCCAGCAGGTTGGCCCGGCTCAGGAAGTTGCCGGTGTCCGAGAGCAGCTTCCAGGTGGAGGCCAGGCCCTCGGCCAGGTTGTTGAAGAAGCGGTTCATAATAAAAAGGCGGCGCCGCGGCGCCGCCTCACGAAACCTTCCAGTGTCTTCGCTCGAAACGGCGTCTTAGCGGTCCTTCTCGCTCATGTACTTCAATAGATCCACGATGCGGTTGGAGTAGCCCCACTCGTTGTCGTACCAGCTCACCACCTTGAAGAAGCGCTTCTCGCCCGGCAGGTTGTTCTGCAGGGTGGCCAGGGAGTCGTAGATCGAGGAGCGGTTGTCGTGGATGAAGTCGGTGGAGACCACCTCTTCGTCCGTTACGCCCAGGATGCCCTTGAGGTAGCTCTGCGAGGCCTTCTTGAGCAGCTTGTCGATCTCCTCGATGGAGGTGTCGCGGGCCGAGCGGAAGGTCAGGTCCACCACCGAGACGTCCGGGGTGGGCACGCGGAAGGACATGCCGGTCAGCTTGCCCTTGATCTGGGGCAGGACCTCGCCCACCGCCTTGGCCGCGCCGGTGGTGGAGGGGATGATGTTGATCGCGGCGGCCCGCCCGCCCCGCCAGTCCTTCTTGGAGGGGCCGTCCACCATCTTCTGGGTGGCGGTGTAGGAGTGGATGGTGGTCATCAGGCCGGTCTCCACGCCGATGCCCTCCTTCAGCAGCACGTGCACGAGCGGCGCCAGGCAGTTGGTGGTGCAGCTGGCGTTGGAGACCACGTCCATGGTTTTCGGATCGTACTCGGTGTGGTTGACCCCGATCAGCAGGGTCTTGGCCCCGCCCTTGGCCGGCGCGGTGATGAGCACCTTCTTGGCCCCCGCCTTCAGGTGGGCCCCGGCCTTCTCCTTGTCGTTGAACAGGCCGGTGGACTCGATGACGTACTGGACGCCCATTTCCTTCCAGGGCAGCTCTTCCAGGGTCTTCTTGGCCCCGATGCAGCGCACCTTGTGGCCGTTGACCACCAGCACGTCGTCCTCTTCCAGCCCCGGCTTGCTCTTCTCCGAGCCGATGTCCGCCTTCATGCGGCCGTGCACCGAGTCGAACTTGAGCTGGTAGGCGAAATAGCGGGCGTCGGTGGACACGTCCACCACGCCGACCACGTCGAACACCTTGCCCAGCAGGTCCTGGTCGACCATGGCCTGGAACACCAGGCGGCCGATACGCCCGAATCCGTTGATCGCAACTTTTACTGCCATACTACCTCCAGTTAGTGGTTCGCAGAATAGGGTGACTTTGCGGCGGCGCCCCGACGCGGCCCGCCCGCCAGGGTAGTTATAGACGAAACGAGGGGTTTGTTCAAGAAACCCCGGTCGAGGTCGCGGAGAAAAAAGTTGACATTAAATATATTTAGATTATAATCTGGGCGTAATTCTGGTATAACAAATTCGTATGAACGGCAACAAGAAGGCCATGGTCTACGAGAGGCTCCGGCGGCGCATCATCGAGGGCGAGCTGCGACCGGGGCTCCCTATCAATGAGGCGGATTTCGCCCGCGAGCTTTCCGTGAGCAAGACCCCGATCCGGGAAGCCCTGCGGCAGCTGGAGCGCGACGGGCTGGTGGAGAACGTCCCCGGCCGCGGCTCGACGATCTCCCACATCAGGCCGCAGGATATCCGGGAGGTCCTCGAGCTGCGGGAGATCATCGAAACGGGCGCCGCCAAGCGGGCGGCCCGGCTGCGGGAAAACGAAGAGCTGCGCAGGAAGCGGGAGGAGTGCCGGAAGCTTCTGCAGAGCGAGCAGGCCAGGGGCAAGTACGTCCACGAGTGGGGCTCCTGGGAGGACGTGCACCTCTGCATCGTCAAGGCCCTGGGCAACCAGACGCTGGTGGACATGTATTCGGGCCTGCTGGACCGCATCCACCGGATCCGCAGCCATTACGGCCAGCGCTTCACGCAGCGGCGCCTGCACGAGATCCTCACCGAGCATGCGGCGATGCTGGACGCGATCGTGGAGGGGGATGCGGACGGCGCGGAGCAGTCGGTGCAGAGACACCTGCGCAACGCCGGCGCGTTCCTGATCGGGCTCACGGCTCCGGAAAGGGAGTAACGCCATGGCTCACGTCCTGACCAGTATCACGAGGCCGGAGCGGCAGCTGATCGAGGCCTTCCAGGGCTTGGGCGCGGCCACCGTGTACGAGGCGGCCGGGCGGGTCGGCTCGGTGCACCCCGGCATCAAGCCCCTGGCGAAGGGCGTGCGCCTGCTGGGCCCCGCCGTCACCGTCCGCTGCCATCCCCGGGACAACCTGATGCTGCACAAGGCCCTGCAGATCGCCCAGGCGGGCGACGTCCTCGTCGCCTCCACCGACGGGTATCCGGAGGCGGGCTACTGGGGCGGGCTGATGGCCACCTCGGCCATGGCGCGCAAGCTCGGCGGGCTGGCCATCGACGGCTGCGTGCGCGACAGCGAGGAGATGATCCGGATGGGCTTCCCGGTCTTCTGCCGGGGAACCTGCATGCGCGGCACCACCAAGGGCGTCCTGGGCAGCGTCAACCTCCCGATCCTGTTCGGCGAGGTGACCGTGAATCCCGGCGACCTGGTGCTGGGCGACGACGACGGGATGGTGATCGTTCCCCGAAGGAGATGGAGAAGGTGCTGGCGGCCTCCCGCAAGCGGGTGGAGAACGAGAAGCAGAAGGCGGCGGCCCTGGCCGGCGGAATGAGCAGCGTCGAGCTCAACAAGCTGGAGCCGGTCTTCCGCTCGCTGGGCATGGTGGAGGAGGAGGGGTGAGGATCGCCGCGGACCACCTGACGGCGGTCAGCGTCGCCGTGCTGCGGGCGCTGGGCGCGGATGACGCCGAGGCGAGGCCGGCGGCGGACAACCTCGTCATGGCCGAGAGGCGCGGCATCGCGACCCACGGGGTCAATTTCCTGCCCGCTCGCCGACCGGATCGAGCGCGGCCTGGTCGTCGTCCCCACGGAGGTGAAGGTCCTGAGCGACGCCGAGGCGGTGACCCACCTCGACGGCGGCAACGGGCTGGGGCAGACCGCCGCCGCGGCAGGGCATGCGCTCCGCGATCGACAAGGCCCGCCGGTTCGGCGTCGGCCTGTCGCTGATCCGCAACACCAACCACATCGGCCTGCTCGCCTGCTACACCCTGATGGCCGCCGAGCGAGGGGCTGGTCGGCTTCTGCGCGTGCAACGGCGCCGCCTCCATGGCCCCCTGGGGCGGGGCCGAAGCCTTCTTCGGCACCAACCCGTTCTCGGTGGCCGCCCCGGGCGGCGGCGAGGACGCCCGTCGTGCTGGACATGTCCACCTCGATCGTCGCGCGCGGGAAGATCCGGCGCGCGCAGCGGCTGAAGGAGCGCATCCCCCCCGGCTGGGCCCTCGACGCGGAACGGCGCCCCACCGACGATCCCGCAGGCGGCCATGAAGGGAACGCTGCTGCCCATCGGCGGGCCCAAGGGCTACGGCATGGCCCTGTTCATCGACCTGCTCAGCGGGCTGCTCTCCGGGCTCGAAGTACAGCCGCCAGCGTGAAGACCTTCCACAAGCCGGAAGGGCCCGACCGGGGTCGGCGTCACGCGCCTGGCCATCGACATCGCCCGGTTCATGCCCCTCGACGCGTTCCGCTCGCTGGTCGGGCGAGCACGGCCGGGCCATCCGCGGCTCCGCAAGAGCGCGCGGCACGAGCAGGATCTACCTGCCCGGCGAGATCGAGGCCGAGCGGGAGCGCCGGAGCGCGGAGCACGGCATGGAGGTGGACGGCCCGGTCTGCCAGGCCCTCGACTGCTGCTGGAGAAGAAGGGGCTGGCGATGCGCCTGAAGGACGGGGAGGTCCGGGCGTGAACACCGATCCTCAGCGGTGAACACGCGCACCGGCGAGATCCGCACCACCGACTGCTCCGCGGAGGAGCGCGCGCCGGGGCGGGCGGTCGTTCATCGTCCACCACCTGCTCGGGGAAGTGGATCCCGCGTGCGAGCCCCTGGGCGAGGAAAAACCGGCTGATCATCGCCTCCGGGCTGCTCGCCGACACCGCGGTGACCACGGCCGGACGGCTTTCGGTGGGCGGCAAGAGCCCGCTCACCGGGGGGGTCAAGGAAGCGAACGTCGGCGGCGCGGCCGGCAGGATGATGGCCCGGCTCGGGCTCAAGGCCGTCATCCTCGAGGACGCGCCGGACGACCCGCGGCCCCGGATCCTGTTCATCGGCAGGGACCGGGCCGAGCTGCTCGACGCCCCCGAGCTGGCCCGGAAGGAACACCCGGCCGACCCTGCGCACGCTGCGGCGAGCGCTTCGGCGAGCAGATCGGCGCCCTGTGCATCGGTCCCGCCGGCGAGATGCGCCTCACCGCCGCGGTCCGTGGCCACGACCGACGACACGGGCGTGCAGCTGCGCGTGGCCGGCCGCGGCGGCCTGGGCGCCGTCATGGGGTCGAAGGGCATCAAGGCGATCGTGTTCGACGACGCGGGCGCCCGGCCCGAGGAGCCGTCCGATCGCAAGGCCCTGTCCGCCGCGGCCCGGGAGCTCGGCCAGCGATCCTGAAGGCCGACCCGAAGACCGACAACCGTCACAACCTCGGCACGCCCGCCGTGCTGATGCTGTGCAACGCGCTGGGCATCCTTCCCACCCGCAACTTCCGCGAGGGCAGGTTCGAGCACGCCGAGGCCATCTCGGGGGAGATGATCGCGGAGCTGATCGACAAGCGCGGCGGGGAAGGCCGCCGGGGGCTGCCCTGCGTGCAGGGATGCATCATCGCCTGCTCCAACGTCTTCGCGGACCCGTCGGGAAAGACCACGGTGGCCTCGCTGCAGTACGAGAACATCGGCCTGCTGGGCTCGAACTGCGGCATCGGCGACGTCGACGCCGTGGCCGAGCTGAACGACCTGTGCAACCAGGTCGGCATCGACACCATCGAGGCGGGCGCCGCCATCGGCGTGGCCATGGAGGCCGGCATCCTGCGCCTTCGGGGACGCCGAGGGCGCGAAGGACCTGCTGCGGCAGGTGGGCACCGGGCACGCCCCTGGGACGGATCATCGGCAGCGGGGTGGCCATCACGGGCCGGGTGCTCGGCGTGCGCCGGATCCCCGCCATCAAGGGCCAGGCGATTCCCGCGTACGACCCGCGGTCGCTCAAGGGCATCGGGGTGACCTACGCGATGGGCGCCATGGGCGGCGACCACACCGCCGGCAACGCCCTGGAGACGGCGAAGACGGTCGACCCGCAGGGGCGCACCGGGCAGGTGGCGACCTCGCTGCGGCTGCAGATCCGCGGCGCCATCCTGGACAGCCTCGGGGTGTGCCTCTTCATCCGCCCGGCCTTCGTCAAGGATCCCGCAGCTGACCGCGCGCCTGCTCAACGCGCGCTACGGCTGGAGTGGACGTACGAGGACGTGCGGGCCATGGCGCTGGAGTGCCTGCGCGCCGAGCAGGAGTTCAACACGAGGGCCGGGGTCACGGACGCGATGTGCGACGTGCCGGAGTTCATGCGCCGCGAGCCCCTGCCGCCGCACAACACCGTGTTCGACGTGGACCGCGAGGAGATGCGGCACATCTGGGAAGCTCAAGCTGCCGGAGGACGTATTTTGAACGACAAGGTCTGCATGATCACCGGGGCCGCCCGCGGCCTCGGCGAGGCGATCGCCCGCCAGTTCCACGAGGCCGGCGCCCGCGCTGGCGCTCTGCGACCTGAACGGCGAGGCCGTCGCGAAGCTCGCCGGCGAGCCTCGACCCGTCGGGCGCGCGGGTCGCTCGGCCAGCAGGTCGACGTGACCTCCGAGGCGGAGGTCCAGGCCGCGGTGGACGCGGCGGTCGCGCAGCTTCGGCGCGCATCGACGTGCTGGTGAACTGCGCCGGCATCATCAAGCACGGCCCCATCGAGCAGATGAGCCTCGAGGCCTTCGAGAGCGTGCTGAGGGTGAACCTGACCGGGACCTTCCTCTGCTGCCGGGCGGTGGTCCCGGTCATGAAGAAGCAGGGCAGGGGCAAGATCGTCAACATGGCGTCGCTCGGCGGGCGCACCGGGCGGCCCGGGGTCGGGGTGAACTACGCGGCCTCCAAGGCCGGGGTGATCGCCCTGACCCAGACCCTGGCCCGCGAAGCCGGGCCCGCGCGGCATCTACGTCAACGCGATCGCCCCCGGCCCGATCCTGACCGAGCTGACGCAAGCAGGTGGGGCCCGAGGTCTTCGCGAAGTGGAACGTCGGGCGGGCGGTGAACAAGGACGGCCTGCCGGAGGACGTGGCGGACGCGGTCCTGTTCCTGGCGTCGGACCAGTCGGACTGGATCACGGGCGTCACCCTGGACATCAACGGCGGGATCCTGATCCGCTGAGACGAGCGAGGAGGAGCCATGTCGCAAGGTGAAGGTGGTCAACATCAAGAACGTGACCGGGGAGCGGCAGGGACCCCCGCTGCGCACCTCGTGGATCCTGGTCTCGGAGAAGACGGTGGGGTCGAAGAATCTCGCCATGGGCGTGAACGAGACCGATCCGGGCGGCATGGTGCCGGAGCACAAGCACGACACCGAGGAGGAGGTGATGTTCTTCCTCTCCGGACAGGGGAAATTCGTCACCGAGGACGAGGAGATCCCGCTCGGAGCCGGGGGTCTGCGTCTACAACCCCCCGGGGGGAAAGCACAAGATCGTGAACACCGGCACCGAGGTCCTGAAGTTCGTGTGGATCTACGCACCGCAGCTGCCCGCGCACCGGGTGCAGAAATAACCGCGAGAGAAGGAAAGGACGCCATGAGCAACTGGAAGTTCCCGCCGGGCGGCGGACACATGGAGAAGCCCTCCAAGATCTATTACCAGACGATGACGAAGAAGGACGTCGAGGAACGCCTGAAGGTGAACGACATCCTGCTCATCCCGTTCGGCTCGACCGAGAACCACGGCGACGCGCAGCCCTACGGCGAGGACGTGTTCATCGTGACCCGGATGTGCGAGATGATCGCGCAGAAGACCGGCTGCACCGTGGCCGAGCCGCTCTGGTACGCGTCGCACCCCTTCGCCCACCTGGGGCAGACGGGCACCGTTCCCATCCCCGACGACCTGACCTCCGCGATGGTGCGCTCGATCGTCTCGGGGTACTGGAACGCGGGGTTCCGCAAGCAGATCCTGATGAGCAGCCACGGGCAGGAGTACATCATCCCGTCGGCCATCCAGGAGTGGGCCAAGAAGTACCAGGTGCCCGCCGTGATCATCTTCCTGGACGTGATGAAGATCATGGGCGACGCGCTGAAGGACAAGGCCCACGGCGGCCCCTTCGAGACGCCGTTCCGCCACGGCGACGAGGCGGAGAACTCCATCTGCCTGGCGCTGTTCCCGGAGTTCGTGCAGATGGAGAACTGCGTCGACACCAAGACGTGGGGCTTCCTGCCCGAGGGGCACATCGACAAGGGCGGCGACATCTACAACTACCCCATCCCCGGCCAGAGCCACGTCGGCGGCGGCGGGGTGGAGTTCGCCGTGTATCCCGGAAGGCGTGCTGGGCAAGCCCTCGCTCGCCAAGGCCGAGAAGGCCTACGAGGCCATCGAGAACTACCTGGACTACGTGGTCAAGCTGCACAACGACATCCGGGCGAAGTTCCCTCCGGGGGTGCTGCCGGAGGCCAAGTACATGACCCAGAGGGGCGAGGAGGAGATCGACCTGCTGCTCAAGGGGCCGGACAGGGGCGGCAGGCACCTCTACACGGTCGCCTGGCCGAGTTGATTGGGAATCCTATTTTACCGGGAGGTAAAAAATGAAGAAGCTCCTGCTGTGCGTGCTGATGGTTTTGCTGGCCGCCCCCCTGATGATGGCCCAGCAAAAGGTGTACGAGCTCAAGCTGGCGCATGCCGACTCGACCGATCCCACGGTGTCGCGCAAGCACGCCCAGGCACTGGCCTTCGCGGCCATGGTGAACTCGCGCAGCGGCGGTGCGATCAAGGTGACGGTGTACGGCGCCGGGGCTCTCGGGGCTGAGCGCGAGTACGTCGAAGGGATCAAGGCGGGCACCGTGGAAGCAGGCATCGCCTCGGGCGTGGTGTCGAACTTCTTCCCCACCGCGGCGATCACGGACATCCCCTACCTGTTCCCCTCCAACCCGATCGCCTGGGAAGTGCTGGACGGTCCCTTCGGTGACAAGCTGCGCGCGATGTTCTACAAGGAAACCGGCATGCGCTGCCTGGCCTTCGCGGAGGTCGGCTTCCGCCACTTCACCAACAGCAAGAGACCCCTCAAGGGCCCGGCCGACCTCCGGGGCCTCAAGATCCGGGTGCAGGAGACCCCCGTCTACGTCAACATGCTGAGGGCCGTCGGCGCGACTCCCACGCCCATCGCCTGGACCGAGACCTACACCGCCCTGCAGACGGGCGTGGTGGACGGCCAGGAGAACCCGATCGGCTCCATCCTCTCGGCCAAGCTGTACGAGGTGCAGAAGTTCTGCACCCTCGACGGCCACGTCTACGGCGTCGACTGGTTCATCATCAACGACAAGTTCTACAAGAGCCTGCCGTCCGATCTGCAGTACGTCGTCCTGGACAGCGCCCAGGTGAGCGGCACCGTCGGCCGCGGCGTGCTCAGCTACATCAATGCCATGGGCATTCAGACCCTCGTGGACAACAAGGTGGCGGTCTACGGGCCGACCGAAGCGGAGCTGGATGCCTTCCGGAAGGCCATGCAGCCCGCGGTCCTGGATTGGCTCAAGACCAAGGTGGACCCGAATCTCATCGCCGAGCTGCAGAAGGCGGTGGCGGACGCCGTGGCCAGGCAGAAGGCCAAGATGTAGCAGGGAGGGCCAGGAGGCCGGGCGCGCGCGGTCCGGCCTCCATCTTTAGCGAATCAGCGCCGGGGGGGTCAGCGATGCCAAGCAAGGGTCTGCTGTCCAATATCATCACGGGAATGGAAAAGGCCATTAATTGGGTGGCCGCGGTGATCATTGCCGTGATGGTGTTGAACATATTGCTGGGAGTCTTTTCCAGATTCGTTCTGCATCTGGGCATACCTTTCACCGAGGAACTGGGGCGGTACCTCATGATCTGGGCTGGATACCTGGGCTGCGTGCTCGCCCTGAAAGAGGGCAGCCACATCAGCATCACGGCCGTGGTCGACCTGTTTCCTCCTGGCGGCAGACGGATCATCACCTTCACAGCCAGGTTGATCGTCACCGTCTTCCTGACGGTGATCGTGGTGACCTCCTTCACGCATTTGCGAGGTCTCAAGATCCAGAAATCCAGCGCCATGGAAATCCCGATGGTCATTCCCTATTTCTCAGTTACCGTTGGGGCTTTCCTGATGGCTATCGTCAACATCATCCACCTGCTTCGGAAGCGGCAGCATGATTCTAGCGGTCATAGCTTTCGTCGTGTTCATGGTGATCGGCATTCCCATTTCCTTCAGCCTGGGCGCCTCCAGCCTGGTGTTCCTCCTGCAAGAGGGGATTTCCATCGGGCTCATTTCCCAGCGGATGTTCACCGGCCTGGACAGTTTTCCTTTCCTGGCTATTCCCTTCTTCATTCTGTCCGGGGAGCTCATGAACCGCTCGGGGATCACGAAGCGTCTGGTAAGGATGGCCGATGTCCTCGTGGGCAGGATGCGGGGCGGCCTGGGGCAGGTGAACGTGGTGGTGTCCATGTTCTTCGCGGGTATAACGGGCTCCGCGGTGGCGGACACCTCTTCCGAGGGCCCCATCATCATCCCCGCCATGATCGAGGCTGGCTATGACGCCGACTATGCGGCGGCGATCACCTGCGCCTCCTCGGTCATAGGGCCCATCATCCCGCCCAGCATCCCCTTCGTGGTCTACGCGCTGATCAGCTCCACCTCCGTCGCGGCCCTCTTCCTGTCGGGGATCTTAACGGGCGTGCTGCTGGGCGGCAGCCAGATGGTGGTGAACTGGATCATCTCCACCAGGCGCAACTATCCCCGCTCCTCCCGCTGGCCCACCTTCCGGGAGATGGCCCTGGCGTTAGCCCAGGGGATGGTCCCCCTGCTGATGCCGCTCATCATCCTGGGCGGCATCCTGGGCGGAATCTTCACGGCCACGGAAGCCGCCGCCGTTGCGGTGGCCTACGCCCTGGTCCTGGGGCTGCTCGTCTATCGGAACCTCAGCTGGGAAGAGCTTCGAAAAGCTTTCATCGGCACGGCCAAGACCACCGGGGTGGTGTTCCTGCTGATCGCCTGCTCCAACGTCTTCAACTGGGCCCTGGTCGTGGAGCAGATCCCGCAGCAGGCGGCGTTCTGGGTGGCCCAGACCTTCACCAACAAGTACACGCTGCTGCTGGCCATGAACATCCTCCTGCTGATCGTGGGCTGCTTCATGGAAGGCACGGCGGCCCTGATCATCCTGGTGCCGATCCTCCTGCAGATCACCAAGCCCTTCGGGATCCACCCGGTCCATCTGGGCACCATCGTGGTCCTGAACCTGATGATCGGCTTGGTCACCCCTCCGGTGGGCTTGTGCCTGTACATCGCCTGCAACATCGCCAAGCGCCCCATCGAGAAAGTCTCCAAGGCCCTGTGGCCTTTCCTGTTGGCCGCGTTCGCGGCGCTGATGCTGGTGACTTACGTGGAGCCCATCGCCATGTTCCTGCCGAGGGCTTTCGGCTACGTGCGCTGAGAGAGGGTGTATGAAAGCGATTGTCAAGACGGATCAGCGGGCGGGGTCCTACGCGGTCAAGGACATGCCGGTCCCTGAGCCCGGGCCCGCCGAGGTGCTCGTGGCGGTCAAGGCCACCGGTTTGTGCTACACGGACATGTCGATCCTCAAGGGGGAGTACAAGGGCCGGAAGCCCGTGCCGATCCCGGTGATCATGGGCCACGAAGGCGCCGGCGTCGTGGCGGCGATCGGGGGGGAGGTCGGCACCCTGAAGGTCGGCCAGCGCGTGGGCTTCGAAGCCCTGAGCGGCTGCGGGAAGTGCTTCCACTGCCGCAACGGCAACAAGAACATGTGCACGGACTGGAACCACATCGGCATCACCTGCCACGGGACCTTCGGCGAGTATATTGTCCTGCCCGAGTCCCTGGTCCACCCGCTGCCGGACAACGTGGAGCTGGCGGACGCGGCCCTGCTGGAGCCGCTCAGCCTGGTGGTCCGCTCCCTGGAGCACGTGCAGCCCCAGGTGGGGGATTCGGCCGTGATCATCGGGCCGGGCACGGTGGGTCTCCTGCACCTGCAGGCGCTGCGGGCGGCCGGAGTGGCCAGGCTGATCGTGGTCGGCCTGGAGGCGGACAGGATCCGCTTCGGCATTGCCGAGAAGCTGGGCGCGACGCAGATCGTCAACGCCAGCACGGAGAATCCGGTGGAGGCGGTGCTGCGGGGCACCGGGGGGCGGGGGGCGGACATCCTGATCGAGACCGCCAGCTCCCCCAAGGTCTGGGACTACCTGCTGGACCTGATGGCCGCCCGCGGGCGGATGTCGGTGTTCGGCCTGTACCCGGAGGCCAGATTCCAGCCGCTGGCCCTGATCCGCAAGGGGGTGACCATCTACGGAGATGTGGCCTTCCTGACGCGGCATTTCGTCCGGGCCATCGGCTGGCTGGAAGCGGGCAAGGTTTCCGGACAGGCCCTGGTGACGCAGACGCTTCCGCCTGGAGCAGGCCGGCGAGGCCTTCGAGGCCTTCCAGAACAAAGAAACCGTGAAGTGCCTGTTCGAGCTGTAGAAGGCGAGGGAGGGAGAATGCCGGCGGCGAGCTTCGATGCGCAGCGGCTGTTCGCTCTCATGAAGAAGGCCGGCGCCGAGGTGCTGCTGGCCTCCACCAGGCACAACGTCCGCTACCTTACGGGGGGATACTACTACCCGCTATACGCCTGGGATGCCCACACCCGGGGCACGCAGTACCTGCCGTTTCTCGTGATTCCGGCCGACCGGCTGGAGGAGGCGCTTCTGGTCGGGCGCCCGGGGGAAGGGGAGGCGCTCCAGGAGGCGGGCCTCTGGCTCCAGCGCTGCCAGGAAACTTCCGGCATCGGGACCCGGCCCGCCGCGGCGAAGACCGTGGAGCTGTTGAAGGGCCTGGCCCTGGACCGGGGACGCATCGCGGTGGAACTGCCCTCCCTGCCCGCCGATGCCTTCCAGGTGCTGGCGGAAGGGCTGCCTCAGCGCCCAGCTGGTCGACGCGGTGCCGATCCTGGACGCCCTGCGGGCCGTCAAGTCGGCGCGGGAAATCCAGCTCCTCCGCGAGGCCACCCGCAGAAACCTTGAGGCGGTGGCGGCCGTGCTCACCTCGGGCAGGGACGGGGAGAGCACCGCGCAGTTGGCGGGGAGGGTCGCCCGGGAGTTCGGCAAACGGGAGCTGCATTTCCTGTACGCCCTGGTGTGCGCCGGCCCGGGCTTCTTCCGGATTCCTTCGGACCGGCGGCACTGGAGGGCCGGCAGCCTGCTGCACATCGACACCGGCGGCATGCTGGAAGGCTACATCGCCGAAACCTGCCGGATGGGCTGTCTGGGCCGGCCCTCCGCGCTGGCCGAGCGGCTGCTGGCGGCCTGCGGGGAGCTGGAGCAGGCGGTGCTTCCGGCCCTGCGGCCGGGCGTCCCGGCCGGCGAGGTGCAGCGCCGCGGCGACGAGTTCCTGCGGGCGCATCCCCTGGGCAGCCGCGGGAAGTTCATCGCCCACGGCATCGGCCTGGTGCACCACGAGGACCCGGTGATCGACCTGCGCCGCACCGAGCCGCTGGAGGCGGGCATGGTGCTTTCCCTGGAGATGGAGTTCCTGCACCCCGACGCGGGCCACGTCAAGATCGAGGACATGGCGGCGGTCACCGGATCCGGCGGCGAGCTGCTCGGTCCCGCGGGAGGGGAGTGGATCTTCCCTCTATGAAAAGCGGCCGTTCCGTGGCATCCTAGCGGGGGGGTGGCGAAGCACATCGCGGTCATTCACGGTCCCAACCTGAACATGCTGGGCAAGCGGGAAGTCGGCATCTACGGCGGCAAGTCGATGGAAGACATCAACTCCGACGTCGCCGCCGAAGCCCGCAAGCTCGGCGTGACCGTGGAGTTCTTCCAGTCCAACGGCGAGGGCGAGCTGGTCAGCTTCATCCAGCAGTGCCGGGGAAGGGTCGACGGGCATCCTGTTGAACGCCGGGGCCTACACCCATTACTCCGTGGCCCTGCGGGACGCCATCGGCGCCGCCGCGGTCCCGACGGTGGAGGCCCACATCTCGAACATCTACAAGCGGGAGGCGTTCCGCCACACCTCGATGATCGCCCCGGTGTGCATCGGGCAGATCTGCGGCTTCGGCGCCGTACAGCTACATCCTGGGGCTGCGGGCGCTGATCGAGGACCGGCTCGACCCCTGGCTGGCGTGAGGGGAGACGCGATGAAGAAGAGGAGCTTCCTGGTCATCTCGGGACCCAACATGAACCTCCTGGGGACGCGCAAGACCTCGATCTACGGCGAGGGCTCGCTGGAGGACATCCACCGGGGCCTGCGAGCTGCGCGCCGAGGAGCTGGGCGTCGGCGTGGAGTGCCGGCAGTTCAACAGCGAGGGGGCGATCATCGACTGCCTGCAGGAGGCGCCCGGGCGTTTCGACGGGGTGATCATCAACGCCGGCGCCCTCGCCCACTACAGCTACGCGCTGCGCAGCGCCATCGGGGCCATGCTCCTGCCGTGCGTGGAGGTGTTCATTTCCAACGTCTACGCCCGCGAGGAGTTCCGCCACACGTCGGTCATCGCCCCGGTGTGCGTGGGGGTGATCGGGGGCTTCGGCAAGAAGAGCTACCTGCTGGCCCTGGAGGCACTGGCCAACCTGGGCGAGGCCTGAGGTGAGGCGCGGCATGGGCGTACAGCTGGGGCAAGAGGCGACGGACCTGTCGCAGGTGGACCAGGCTGCGCGCGGACGGGTTCGACTTCGTGCAGCCGAGCGGCGATCTGGCCGGGAGCCTGACCGAGCAGGTCGCCGCGGGCCTGCCTTTCCGCGGTCTGCGCGCTGCCGCTGCCCTCGGACGTGCGCGTGACCCAAAGAGGCTTCAACCTCTACGTCTGGACGGAACATCTGAACAGGGCGCTGCGCCGCCTGGCCCGGCTGGGCTGCCGGAAGCTGGCCTGGAGCGACGGCCGGGCCCGCGTGCTTCCCGAGGAAGGCGAGCGCGCCGGCCTGAAGGAGCAGGTGCTGCAGTTCCTGTTCCTGCTCTGCGAACTGGCCGCCGGCTTCGACATGACGGTGTTGGTCGAGCCCCTGGGTCCCCGCCGCACCAATTTCCTGAACAGCCTGGAGGAAGTCCGGGAGTTCCTGCCCCGGGTGAGGAAGGAAAACCTGTCTTCCTTGATCAGCCTGCGGGAGCTCGAGCCGCTCGGCCTGGCGCCGGCGGACCTGGCCCGCTACGGGGCGTTGATCGCTCACGTGCAGTTGGAGAACCCGCGGCAGGCTTACGGGGCGCGAACCTGCCCGCGCCCGAACGACGGTTACGACTACGGCCCCTTCCTGCGGGCCCTGAAGGCGATGGGGTATTCCGGGGGCATCTGCCTGCCGGAAGACGCGGATGCCGGAGGGCTGGCCTACTGCCGGGGATTGTGGGGATAGTTTCCGCGGCTGTTTTCAGAGCAGCAGCAGGAGGGCGGCCGCGGCGGTGAGGGCCTGGGCCGCGATCTGAAAGGCCCTCTGCGGTATTTTTCGGGCCAGATACACCCCCAGGAACGCTCCTCCCACCAGGGCCGGGGCCAGGACCAGGTCCAGCAGCAGCGAAGCCGGGTTGATCAAGCCCAGGCCGGCGCTGAACGGCACCTTGAAGAGGTTGATGCACAGGAAAAACCAGGCGCTGGTGCCCAGGAACTGGTTCTTGGGCAGCTGCATGGTCAGCAGGTAGGCCAGCATGAGGGGGCTGGCCGCGTTGGCCAGCATGGTGGCAATGCCGGCCAGCAGGCCCAGCACGGCGGCCAGCCACACGGCGCCCGCCCCGGTGGGCTCGCCGCGCGCGCGCAGGCCGCGCCAGATGCTGAAGGCCTGCAACACCAGCACCAGGCCGGCGATTGCGTATTTCAGCTCCCGGTCCCCAATCCGGCCCATGGCCAGGAAGCCCAGCACCACCCCCGCCGCGGCCAGGGGCAGGAGGCGCAGCAGGTGCGACCAGAGCGCGTGCCGGCGGTACCAGGCCACCGCGAACAGGTCCCCCAGGACCAGCAGGGGCAGCAGGGCCCCCGTGGAGGCGCGGGCCGGCAGCACCAGGACGAAAAGGGGCACCATCAGCATGCCGGCGCCGGGCAGGCCGGTCTTGCTGACCCCGACCAGCAGGGCGCTCGCGGCCGCCAGCGCCCACTGCCAGACAGCCAGCTCCGGCATCATCTCCCGCCGCACACCGGGCAGCGCGGGTCCCGGCTCAAGGCCACCTCCTGGAACTGCATGGCCTGCCCGTCGCAGAACAGCATCCGCCCGACCAGCAGCGGCCCGCCGCCGGCCAGGTACTTCAGGGCTTCCAGCGCCTGCAGGCAGCCCAGCAGGCCGGCCGTGGCCCCCAGGATCGGGAAGACCTCCTGGGGCGGGGATTGCGGCACGACGCAGGCCAGGCAGGCGGTGGCCGGGGAGTGCAGGAAGGTGATCTGCCCGCAGTACCCGGTGACCCCCGCGTGGATCATCGGCAGGCTGCGCCGCACGGCCAGCGCGTTGAGCACCTGGCGGGTGGGGAAGTTGTCCAGGCAGTCCAGAATCAGCTCGGCGTCGCCGACCAGGGCTTCCACCGTGGACTCCTGGATCGTGGCCTGCAGAGGCGCCACGCGCACGTGGGGGTTCAGGCGGCGGACGGTCCGGGCCGCCGAGCGCACCTTGGGCTTGGACAGGTCGCGGTCCGCGTGCAGCAGCTGGCGGTTCAGGTTGGAAAGCTCCACGCGGCCCGCGTCGCAGATCCGCAGGGTGCCCACCCCGGCCGCGGCCAGGTACTGGGCCACCGGGCTGCCCAGGCCGCCGGCCCCGGCGATGAAGACCACGGCCCGCCGGAGGCGCTCCTGGGCCTCCTCCCCCCAGCCCGGCAGGATGAGCTGGCGGTGGTAGCGCTCCCGTTCCCGGGAGCTCAAGCTCTGGGCGGTATGCATCGGCATTGCCTCCGCGCCCACGGTAGCGCGAAAAGGCGGGGCCTGGCAACCGAGAAAGGCGCGTCCACTACACAGGGCGCGCTCTTAATAGTACATTAAGGCAGCGGGAGGAACTGCAAGCTTGAACAAGCGGGACGTCATGGCCACCCTGGAGATGATCCTGAACGAGGCGCACACCGCGGTGCTGGCCACCGTGGACGAGAAGGGCCGGCCGCACCTGCGCTGGATGACCCCGGCGCTGATCGGCGGCCGCGAGGGGGCGGTGTTCGCCGTGACCTCGCCGGGCTTCGACAAGACCCGGCAGCTGGAGAAGCATCCCGAGGTGGAGTGGCTCTTCCAGACCCCGCTCCTGGATACCGTGGTGATGGCCCGCGGGAAGATCAACGTCCTGGACAATCCCTCGATCCTGGCCGAGGTGCTGGAATCCCTGGGCCCCTACATGCACTCCTTCTGGAGGCTGCAGGGCGAGGCGCGCGACCTGGTAGTACTGGAAACGATCATCGAGGAGGCGGTGTGCTACTGGCCCCTGAAGGGCAGGAAGGAAGTGGTGTCCGGATGGTGAGCACCACCCCGCGGGAGAAGGCCAAGAACGCCCACCGCTACGAGCGGGAGCTCCTCGGCCGGCTGCTGCGCCAGATGCTGCTGATCCGCCGCATCGAGGAGAAGGCGGGGGCCATGTACGGGCTGCGCAAGATCGGCGGCTTCTGCCACCTGTACATCGGGCAGGAGGCGGTGGCCGTGGGGGCGATCGCCGCCCTGGACTTGAGCAGGGACTACGTGCTGACCGCCTACCGCGACCACGGCCACGCCCTGGCCTGCGGCATGGACCCCAACGCCCTGATGGCCGAGCTGTACGGCAAAGCCACCGGCTGCTCGCGGGGCAAGGGCGGCTCCATGCACCTGTTCGACGCCGGCCGGCACATGCTGGGCGGCAACGGCATCGTCGGGGCCCACATCCCCGTGGCCACCGGGCGTGGCCCTCAAGCTCAAGTACCGCCAGGAGGACGGGGTGGTGCTGTGCTTCTTCGGGGACGGGGCCATCCACCAGGGGGCCTTCCACGAGAGCCTGAACCTGGCCAAGATCTGGCGGCTGCCGATCGTCTACATCTGCGAGAACAACCAGTACGGCATGGGCACCGATTTCCGCCGCGTGTCGGCCGTGACCGACCTTTCCCTGATGGGCGCCTCCTACGACATCCCCGGCAAGCAGGTCGACGGCATGGACGTGCTGGCCGTGTACGAGGAGGTCGGCTGGGCGGTGCGCCGGGCCCGGGAGGAGAAGGAGCCGTCGTTCCTGGAGATCGTCACCTACCGCTACCGCGGCCACTCCATGAGCGACCCGGCCCACTACCGCACCAAGGAGGAGCTGGAAGGCTACAAGAGCCAGGATCCGATCCTGATCCTGAAAAACCGGATGCAGGAGTCCGGGGTCCTGTCCGACGAGGAGTTCCAGGCCCTCGACCAGGAGTGCAAGCAGGCCAGCGAGGAGGCGGCCCGCTTCGCCGAGGACAGCCCCGAGCCCTCCCCCGAAACCCTGTACGAGGACGTGCTATGCCGGTAATCACCTTTCGCCAGGCCCTGCACGACGCGATGGACGAGGAGATGGCCCGGGACGACTCGGTGATCCTGCTGGGGGAGGAGGTGGCCCAGTACAACGGCGCCTACAAGGTCAGCCAGGGCCTGCTGGACAAGTACGGCCCCGGGCGGATCATCGACACCCCGATCACGGAGGAGGGCTTCACCGGGGTGGGCATCGGCGCGGCCCTGGTGGGCCTGCGGCCCATCGTGGAGTGGATGACCTTCAACTTCTCCGCCCAGGCCTTCGACCAGGTCCTGAACAACGCCTCCAAGATGCTGTACATGTCGGGCGGGCAGCTGAAGGTGCCGATCGTCTTCCGCGGCCCCAACGGGCCGGCCGAGTACCTGGCCAGCCAGCATTCCCAGTCCTTCCAGGCCTTCTACTCCCACATCCCCGGGCTGAAGGTCGTGGCCCCCTCCACGCCCCATGACGCCAAGGGCCTGCTGAAGAGCGCCATCCGCGACGACAATCCGGTCGTCTTCCTGGAGGCCGAGCTGATGTACGGCTGGAAGGGGGAGGTGCCGGAAGGGGAGCTGCTGGTGCCCATCGGCCAGGCGGAGGTCAAGCGCCCCGGCAAGGACCTGACCATCGTGAGCTTCTCGCGCACCATGCGCCAGGTGCTGGAGGCCGCCGAGGCCCTGGCCGGGGAGGGCATCGAGGCGGAGGCGCTGGACCTGCGCAGCCTGCGGCCCCTGGACGAGGAGACCCTCTACGCCTCGGTGCGCCGCACCAACCGCTGCCTGGTGGTGGACAGCGACTGGCTGATGGCCGGCTACGGGGCCTACCTGGGCTGGCTGGTGTCGCGCAACTGCTTCGACGACCTGGACGCCCCCGTGGAGGTGGTGGGCCTGGAGGACGTGCCCATGCCCTACAACCACTCCCTGGAGCTCGCCGTCCAGCCTTCGGTGGAAAAGATCGTGCGGGCCGCCAAGCGGCTCCTGTACCTGGACTGAAAGGGGAGCGCATGGCGGAAGCGGTTCTCATGCTGGCCCTGTCCCCGACCATGGAGGAGGGGACCATCACCCGCTGGCACAAGAAGGAAGGGGAGGCCGTCGCCCAGGGCGACCTGCTCTGCGAAGTGGAGACCGACAAGGCCGCCATGGACTACGAGTCGGTCAACCAGGGGACGCTGCTGGCCATCCTGGTGCCCGCCGGCGGCAGGGCCGCGGTGGGCGCCCCGATCGCGGTGGTCGGCCAGCCCGGCGAGGATGTCAGCGCCTTCCGGGCCGCGGCGCCCGCGCCGGCGCCCGCCGCCGCAGCCGCCGTGGTCACCCCGGCAGGCGTGGCGGCCCCTTCGTCCGGGCCCCGCCTGAAGGCGGCGCGCGCTGGCGCGCCTGCCCGCCCGGAGGCGGCCGCGCCCCCTGCGCCGCCGCCGATGCCCTCTTCCGGCCTGCGCCGGATCAAGGCCTCCCCGCTGGCCCGGCGCCTGGCCCGCGAGCGGCGGCTGGACCTGGGCCGCATTGCCGGCAGCGGGCCCGGGGGCCGGGTCGTGAAGCAGGACCTGGCCGCCGCCAGGTCCCTGCCGCCCGGCGCCGCCGGCCTGGGCGCAGCGCCGGCCCCCGCGCCGCAGGGGGAGGCGGTCCTGCAGGACCAGCGCATCCCCCTGTCGGGCAAGCGCAAGGTCATCGCCCAGCGCCTGGCCGAGTCCAAGTTCTCCGCGCCGCATTACTACCTGAAGATCGACGTGGACGCCGGGCGGTTCGTGGAGACCCGGGAGCGGCTGAACGCCCGCCTGGGGGAGGAAGCCCGCATCTCGGTAAACGCGTTGCTGATGAAGATCGTGGCCGAAGCGCTGAAGCGCCACCCGATCCTCAACTCCGGCTGGAAAGGCGACCACATCCTCTCCTACGCCCGGGCCGACATCGGCCTGGCCGTGGCCCAGGAGGACGGGCTGATCACTCCGCTGGTCCGCGATTGCGGAGCCAAGGGGGTGCTGGCCATCGAGCGTGAGCTGGCCGAGCTGATCGCCCGGGCCCGCGTGAATCGCCTGAAGCCGGAGGAGTACACCGGGGCCACCTTCACCATCACCAACCTGGGCTCCTACGGCATTCTGGAGTTCACCGCCATCATCAACCCCCCCGGCTCGGCCATCCTGGCGGTCGGCCGCATCCGCCGGGTGCCCGTGGCGGAGGAAGGGGACCGCCTGGTGGTGCGCCCGCAGATGATCCTGACCCTCTCCTGCGACCACCGCGTCGTGGACGGCGCGGTGGGGGCCGCTTTCCTGAAGGACCTCAAAGCGCTGATCGAAGACCCGGTCGACGCATTGTACACCCTGAACCTCTAAAGGATAGGAGAAAAGCATGGCTAGCTACGACTACGACCTGGTGGTGCTGGGCGCGGGCCCGGGAGGCTACGTGGCCGCGATCCGCGCGGCCCAGCTGGGCCTGAAAGCCGCGGTGGTGGAGAAGGACCGGCCCGGCGGGGTGTGCCTGAACATCGGCTGCATTCCCTCCAAGGCCCTGCTGCACGACGCGGAGCTGGTCCGCTCGGCCGCCGAGCTGGGCGAGCTGGGGGCGAAAGTGGACCTGGCCAGCCTGGACTACGGCAAGGCCTTCGCCCGCAGCCGCAAGGCGGCGGACACCCTGTCCAAGGGCGTGGTGTATCTATTGAAGAAGAACAAGGTCGAGCTGGTGGCGGGGGAGGGCACCATCCGCGGCCCCCACGAGATCGCCGTCAAGGGCGGCCGGACCCTCAGCGCCAAGATCCTGCTCATCGCCACCGGTTCCCGCCCCCGTTCCATCCCGGGCTTCGAGTTCGACGAGAAGACGGTTCTCTCCTCCAACGGCGCGCTGATGCTGGAGAAGCTGCCCCGGCGCATCGGCATCCTGGGGGGCGGGGCCATCGGGGTGGAGTTCGCCCACGTGATGAACGCCTTCGGGGTGGAGGTCCACCTGGTGGAGATGATGGAGAGCCTGCTGCCCCTGGAGGACGCCGAGGCGGTGGAGGTGCTGGCCCGCTCCTTCAAGAAGCGCGGCATCGCCCTGTACACCGGGACCAAGGCCTCCGGCTACAAGCGGGCGGGCTCGGCGCTGAAGCTTTCCCTGGAGGGCAAGGAGGGGGGCAAGGAGCTGGAGGTGGACCAGCTGCTGGTGGTGGTCGGGCGGGCCCCCAACACCGAGGGGATTGGGCTGGAGGCCATCGGCCTCAAGACCGAACGGGGCTTCATCCCGGTGGGGGACTATGGCCAGACCGCGGTGAGCGGGGTGTACGCCATCGGCGATGTGGTGGCCACCCCCATGCTGGCCCACGTGGCCTCCAAGGAAGGGGAGATCGCCGTGGAGCACATGGCCGGGCGCAAGCCCCACCCGCGCCTGGACCTCAACGCCGTGCCGGGGGCCGTGTACTGCGAGCCGCAGCTGGCCAGCTTCGGCCTCACCGAGAAGAAGGCCCGCGAGGCGGGCTTGAGCTTCGACAAGGCCAGTCTGCCCTATCGCGCCGCCGGCAAGTCGGTGGCCATCGGCAAGACCGAGGGGCTGGTCAAGCTCCTGGTGGACAAGGAGAGCCGCGAGATCCTCGGCGCGCACGTGGTGGGCGCCGACGCCACCGAGCTGGTGCACGAGCTGCTGCTGGCCAAGACCGCGGAGCTGCTCCCGGAGGACCTGGCCACCATGATCCACGCCCACCCGACCCTGTCGGAGGCGGTCATGGAGGCCGCCCGCCTGGTGGAGGGCTGGGCCATCGCGATCTAGGCCAGCCGCGGGCTACCTGCCCGTGGCGGCCAGCCTTTCGATCAGCTCCTCCACGAACAGGTCCAGGAAGTCCGGGGCGATCGCCGAGAGGTGGGGCAGGATCAGGCAGTTGGGCAGGGAGCGCAGGGGCGAATCGGCGGCCAGGGGCTCCTCGCGGAACACGTCCAGGCAGGCCGCGGCCAGCGGATGTTCGGCGAGCCAGGCGGCCAGGGCCTGCTCGTCGATGGCGTTGCCACGCCCTACATTGTAGATCCCCGCGTGGGCCGGCAGGAGCCGCAGGCGCCGGTCGTCCAGGATGCCCTCGGTGCTCGGGGAAGCCGGCAGGCAGAGCACCAGGTGGTCGGTGTCCGGCAGGACCCGGTCCAGCTCGGAGGCCGGCAGGATCCGGTCGCCGGCCTGAAACCAGGCCGGCCCGTCCGCCGGCGAGCCCTGCGCCCGCCTCAGGCCGGTGATGCGCGGCCCGCAGGCCTTGGCCAGCCGTGCGATATGCCCCCCGACGTTCCCGAAGCCCAGCACGGTCAGGTGCGCCCCGCGCAGCGTGCGCAGCCAGGGTTCCAGCTCCGGCCGGGGCCAGGGATTGGCGGCCAGCAGAGCTCGGGAGGCGAACAGGCCCCGGGCGTGGCCCAGGATCATGCCCAGGACCGTCTCGGCCATGACCCGGCCGTGGAAGCGGGAGAACTCCAGCTTCAGGCCGGGCGGGGGCTGGATCGGGAACCACTCGGCGCCGGCCGTCGGGGAGATGATCCTGCGCAGGCGGAGGGCCTGCTCGAGCCATTCCTGCCGGAAGGTCCAGGCCGCCGCGACGTCGGCTTCCGGCAGCGCCTCCAGGAACTGCTCGCGGGTCCGGCAGAAACGGAAGTCGATCGCCGGCAGCGCTTCCCGCAGGCGGCGCTCGTGGCGGTCGGCCAGGCGCAGCGCGGCCAGGGGTTTGGCCACCAGCCAGACGGCGACCGTCAAGAGCCGACCTTGAAGCGCTTGATCTTCTTCGTTGTGGTCATCTCCATGGCCTGGTCCACGATGCTGAGGCGCTGGATCTTCTGGTAGGGCAGCAGGCGGCTGTTGACCTCGTCGATCACCGCCTGGATGCGGCGGGCAACCCCCTCCTTGTCCTGGGGATCCGTGCCGCTCTCCTTGAGCTGCTCGGCGGAAGGGAAGACCACCGCCTCGATGCCCTCGCTCTTCATCTTCCGGTCGATCAGGAAGCCGCGCACCAGGATCTGCTCGATCTCCCCGTGGAGCTGGAAGCGGTCCTCGATCTCCTCCGGGTAGACGTTCTTGCCCCCCTCGGTGACGATCAGCGACTTCTTCCGGCCGGTGAGGAAGAGGTAGTTCTCGTGGTCCAGGTACCCCACGTCCCCGGTCGCCAACCAGCCGTCCTCGGAGAGCACCTCGCGGGTGGCCGCCTCGTTGCGGTAGTAGCCCTGCATGACCACCGGCCCGCGGATCAGGATCTCGCCGCGGCCCTCCGCGTCCGGTTCCCGGATGCGCATCTGCACCTGCGGGATCACCTTGCCTACGGAGGTTTCCTTGTAGTGCTCCACCGGGTTCAGGGCCACGATCGGGGAGGTCTCGGTCAGGCCGTAGCCCTGCACGAAGTCGATGCCGAGCTGGTTGAACTGCCGGAAGGTGCTGGCCGGCAGCGGGCCGCCCCCGGAGATGCAGATGCGGATATTCTCCAGGCGAGACCTTCTTCAGCAGGAAGCCGAACATCTTCTTGCCCGGGTTCACGCGGAACAGCTTCTTGATCAGGCCGCTTCCCAGCATGAGGCCGCGGATCAGGGCGAAGACCGCCAGGCCCTTTTCCCGCAGGCCCTTGCGGATGCCGATCAGCAGGCGGTTGAAAAGCATGGGCACCCCGAGGAACATGGTCACCCGGCCGCGCTTCAGGTCCTCCAGGATGTGCTTGCTCACCATCTTCTGGCCGAACAGCACTTCGGCGCCGGAGGACACGCAGATCAGGAACACCGCGGTCATGGTGTAGGAGTGGTGGATGGGCATCAGGGCGTAGAACACGTCCGTGGGCAGCACCCGCAGGTTGGCCTGGGAAAGGTAGCAGTCGGCCACCAGGTTGCGGTGGCTCAGGGTGACGCCCTTGGGCGTGCCGGTGGTGCCCGAGGTGAACAGGATGGCGGCGGTGTCGGTTTCCGCCTGGGCGCCGAGGGGTTCCTGGGCGTCCGGCAGCTGCAGGACGTAGTTCGGGCGGCCCGGCGCCAGGGAAAGGCGCAGGGAGGCCCCCGCTCCCGCCAGGGCCTCCAGCTTCTCCTCGTCGGCGAACAGGGCGGGGGCCTCCACGAAGCGGATCAGGTTGGCCATTTCCTGCACGCTGAGCTGGTGATCCAGCGGCACCACGACCGCGCCGGCGGCCAGGATGCCCAGATAGGCCACGGCCCACTCCGGACAGTTCTTCCCGGTCAGGGCCACCCGGTCGCCCCGCCGCACCCCATGGGCCAGCAGGTAGGCGGCCGTGCGACGCGCAGCCGCGCGCACTTCCTTCCAGCTCATGGCCAGGGTCACCGGCTCGAAGGCCGTGAGCGCCCGCCGCTCCCCGAAACGCTCGCAGGTGATCTCCAGCATCTGCGGGATGGTGGGCCATTCTCCCTGGAAGAGCCGGCCGCGGTACTGGTCCAGAAAAGCCCATGGCGCGTCTTGTTTTTTCATAATCCAAAAAGGACCGGGAATCGTGAATCCGGTTGCAAAAAGAACCCGGAACGCGGCCCGGCGGCATCGTCGTTGACTTTTCCCCCCGCCCTCTTTAGCATGCTGGCCATGAGCAGCCTGCGGGGTCGCACCGCGCTGGTGACCGGGGCGGCCCGCCGCCTGGGCAGGGCCATCGCCGTGGCGCTGGCGCGGGAAGGGGCCGACGTGCTGGTGCACTACGGGCACAGCGCGGCGGAAGCCGAGCAGACGGCCGCGGAGCTGCGCGCCCTGGGCGTGCGCTCCTGGACCCTGCGCGCGGAGCTTGGCGACCCGGGCCAGGCCGAAGCCCTCTGGGATCAGGCCTGCGCGCGGGCGGGAGACGATCGACATCCTGGTGAACAGCGCCTCCGCCTTTCCGGAGGACACCCTGGCGAATTTCACGGCGGCGGGCCTGGAGGCCGCCCTGCGGGTCAACACCCTGGCCCCGGTGCTGCTGTCCCGGCGGTTCGCCGAGGCGGCTGGAACAGCCGCGGCGGGCCGACGGACCGGGTGATCGTGAACCTGCTGGACAGCCGGGCCCTGGGGCGCCTGCGCGCCCACTTCAGCTACCAGGCCAGCAAGCGCCTGCTGGGCGACTTCACCCGCCTGCTGGCCCTGGAGCTGGCCCCGGCGGTGCGGGTGAACGCCGTGGCCCCCGGCATGATCCTGCCGCCGCCGGGCCTGGACCCCGCGGCGCCAGGCGCGCCTGGCGGCGACCAACCTGCTGGGCCGCTGGGGGGAGCCCGAGGACGTGGCCCGGGCCGTGCTGTTCCTGGCCTCCAGCCGCTTCGTCACCGGACAGGTGCTGTACGTGGACGGGGGCGGAGCGGTGAAGGAGAGCCTCTTTGGCTGAGAGTCCTGGACATCATCACCGTGCAGGACCTGCGCGTCCCCTGCATCATCGGCACGACCGAGCCGGAACGCTCGCGCCGGCAGGAAGTGTGCTTGAGCTTCACGCTGCACCTGGATTTGCGCGGGGCCTGCGCCAGCGACCGGCTGGAGGACACGGTGGACTACGGGCAACTGGCGGCGCGTGTGACGGCGCTGCTGGAGGGCTCTTCCTTCCAGCTTCTGGAAGCGCTGGCGCAGGCGGTGGCCTCCCTCTGCCTGCGGGACTCGCGCGTCGCCCGGGTGGAGGTGGAGGTCCGCAAGCCGCGGGCCGTGCCGCTGGCAGCCTACGCGGGGGTCCGCCTGGTCAGGCAGCGTCCTTAGCGCCGCCGGAGCCGGCAACTTTACAATCCTCTTCCCTTATAATAAACTCCCTGCGCGCATGAAGAGCATTGGGTTCATCGGCGCGGGGAACATGGGTTTCGCCCTGGCCAAGGCGGCTGCGGCCCGCTTTCCCGGCGTGGAAATACAGGTGATCGACACCAAAGCCGAGCGGGTGGAGCTGTTCCGCCGGGAGCTGCCCAACGTGCGGGCCGGCTCCTCCGCGGCCGGGGTGGCCGCCGCCTCCCAGCTCACCGTCCTGGCCGTGAAGCCCCAGGACTTCGCCGTGGTGCTGGAGGAGCTGGCCGGCTCGCCGGACCTGCTGGTGTCCATCGCCGCCGGGGTGAGGCTGGCCCGCATGGAGCAGGCCATGCCGCGGGCCCGGGTGGTGCGGGTGGCGCCCAACACGCCCTGCCTGGTCGCGGAGATGGCCGCCGGCTACGCCTTCGGCTCGCGGGCGAGCGAGGCGGACAAGGGGCTGGTCCGGGAGTTCCTCAACGCCGCCGGCCAGGCCGTCGAGGTGGAGGAACGCCTCCTGGACGCGGTGATCGGGCTCGCCAGCTCGGGTCCGGCTTTCGTGGCCCGCTTGATGGAGGCCTTCATCGCCGCCGGCACGGGCCTGGGACTGCCGGCCGGGGCGGCCCGCGAGCTGACCCTGCAGACTTTCCGCGGCACGGCCGGCCTGCTGCAGCAGACCGGCATGGGCCTTCAAGAGCTGGTGGACATGGTGAGCTCTCCCAAGGGCACGACCCTGGCGGGGCGGGCCGTGTTGGAGCCTTCGGACGTGGCGGAGGTGCTGCGCCGGACGATCGAGGCGGCCGCCCGCCGGGCCGGCGAGCTGGCGGGGAGCTCGAGCGGATGAGCGTCGCCGAACAGGCCCAAAGCGCCCGGCAGGCCAGCTACCGGCTGGCCACCCTGGCCACGGCCGTCAAGGACAGGGCCCTGGAGGCCGCGGCCCGGGCCCTGGAAGCGCACCGGGCGGAGATCCTGACGGAGAACCTGGCGGATCAGGAGGAGGCCCGGAAGACGGGGCTGAAGGACGCCCTGCTCAAGCGCCTGGTCCTGAACGAGGCCAAGGTGGCCCAGATGGCCGAGAGCGTGCGCGAGGTGGCCCGCCTGCCGGACCCGGTGGGGCGGCGCCTCCTGAGACGCGAGCTGGACGAAGGCCTGGTGCTGACCAAGGTGAGCGTGCCGCTGGGGGTCGTCGGGGTGATCTTCGAGTCCCGGCCCGACGCGCTGGTGCAGATCGCCTCCCTGGGCCTGAAGAGCGGCAACGCCGTCATCCTCAAGGGCGGCTCCGAAGCCCGGCGCTCCAACCGCATCCTGTTCTCCCTGTTCCGCGAGGCGGCCGCGGGGCAGGAGCCCGCCTTCCGCGACGGCCTGCAGCTGGTGGAGAGCCGGGCCGAGGTGCGCGAGCTGCTGGAGCTGGACCGGCTGATCGACCTGTTGATCCCGCGGGGCTCCGGCGAGCTGGTGAAGAGCATCCAGGAGAACACGCGCATCCCGGTGCTGGGCCACGCCGAGGGGGTCTGCCACCTGTACGTGGACGCGGAGGCCGACCTGGGCATGGCCGTGGAGCTGGCCTACGACGCCAAGTGCCAGTACCCGGCGGTGTGCAACGCCATCGAGACGCTGCTGGTGCACGAGCGCGTGGCCCGGGAGTTCCTGCCGCGCCTGGCCGCCCGGCTGGCCGGGGTGGAGCTGCGCGGGGATGAGCGCACGCGGGCGATCATCCCCGCCGCCGCCGCCACGCCGGAGGACTGGCGGGCCGAGTACAACGACCTGATCCTGGCCGTGCGGGTCGTGGATTCGCTGGGCGAGGCCATCGAACACATCAACCGCTACGGCAGCCACCACACCGAAGCCATCGTCACCGGCGACCCGGCGGCGGCCCGCGGCTTCCAGGCCGGGGTGGACTCCTCCTCCGTGATGTGGAACTGCTCCACCCGCTTCGCCGACGGCTACCGCTACGGACTGGGCGCGGAGGTGGGCATCGCCACCGGCAAGATCCACGCCCGGGGGCCGGTGGGGCTGGAAGGGCTGACCAGCACCAAGTTCCTGCTGGAGGGCCGCGGGCAGGCGGTGGCGGACTACGCGGAGGGCCGGCGGGGCTTCCGCCACCGGGACCTGCCATGAGGCTGCTGATCAAGATCGGCAGCGCCCTGATCTCGCGGGGCAGCCGCATCAACTACCGCTGGCTGGCCGCCAAGGTGCGCGAGATCGCCGGGTTGAGCCGCGCGGGGGAGAGGATCGCCCTGGTCACCTCCGGCGCGGTGGCCGCGGGCATGGAGATCCGCGGTTTGAGCCAGCGTCCGCGCGACGCCCTGGAGCTGCAGCTGCTGTCGGGCATGGGGCAGATCAAGCTGATGAAATCCTACAAGGACCTGTTCAAGCGCCACGGCATCCGCGTCGCCCAGGTCCTGCTGACCCACCACAACTTCTCCACCCAGAACGAGGAGAAGACCATCCGCCAGATCATGGAGGCCTACCTGGCCCAGGGCACCATCCCCATCGTGAACGAGAACGACATGGTCAACAAGGAGGAGGTGGAGGCCCAGCCGGTGTTCAGCGACAACGACATCCTGGCCGCCCTGGTGGCCGTGCGCCTGCGCGCGGAGTGCCTGCTGATCCTCACCGACGTGGACGGCCTGTATCAGGCCAACCCCAAGCACAACTCCCACGTGGCCCTGGTGGAGGAGGTCCGCGAGATCGACCGGTCGATCGAGCAGATGGCCGCCAAGGAGACCAACCCGCTGGGGCTGGGCGGGATGGCCTCCAAGGTGCGCGCCGCCAAGATGGCCGGGGAGCAGGGCATCCGGACCATCGTGGCCAACGGGCGCTACCGCTTGTCCGACATCCTGAACGACCGCGTGCCCCGCACCGTCTTCCACCCCTCGGGCGGCAGCCCCCCGGGCGCCAGCTTCCGAGCCCTGAGCGCTGGGCGCGGGCGCCTACAGCGACGACCTCCTGCCTTCAACGGTGAGCGAAGCGACCTACACCATCCCCGGCAAGGTCGCCACACCGTATGTCACTCCCCCGGCAGGCACCTATGCGGTCGCGCAGACAGTGGCCATTACCACCGCCACGGACAGCGCCGATATCTATTACACGCTGGACGGGTCGGCGCCGACGGCCATCGATGGGACCCCATACGTCGCGCCCATTATTGATCGATAAAACCACCAACGTCAGGGCCATCGCCTACAAGACCGGGCAGACCGAGTCCAACGTGATGAACGTCACCTTTACCATCGGGGTGAAGGTGGCCACCCCCACCTTCAGCATCCTGGCAGGCACTTATGCATTGTCCCAGTCCGTGGTTCTGGCTACCACGACGGCCGGCGCGACGATCCGCTACACCACCAACGGCGTCAATCCCACGCAGACTTACGGGACGATGTACACCGGGCCGGTCACCGTGTCTAAAACCCAGACGTTGAAGGCCATCGCCTACCAGCCGCTTCCGACTTCGGCAAGTATTCCTCCATCACGGGCGACGGCGCCGGCAACCTGCACGTGGCCTACTACGACGACACCGGCGACGATCTGAAGTACGCCTTCTGGAACGGGGCCGCCTGGGCGCTGAGCGCCATCGACCAGACCGCCGGCCGGGACGTGGGGCAGCACGCCAGGATCGCGCGGGACAGCCTCGGCAACCTCTACGTCCTGTACCAGGACGCGACCGGCTACGACCTGAAGCTGGCCAAATACACCGGAAGCTGGGCGACCTCACGGTGCTGAGCCCCGGCGACGTGGGCAGCCACATCGGGCTGTATCTGGACGGCAACAACTACCTGAACGTGGTGTACTACAATGACTCCCAGTTCCGCACCGAGTTCATCCAGTCCATCGACGGCGGCACGACCTGGGCGACCCCCGTGGTCGTCGACGACTCGGGAGTCGGGCAGAGCGCCTCGCTGGCGGGTTCCGGCATCACCCTGTGGATGAGCTACTATGACGCGGTCAACGCCGACCTCAAGGCGGCGAAGAGCTCCGACGCCGGGGTGAGCTGGACGATCTACTAGGCTGGACGACCTTCGCGAGCCGGCCTGCCGCCGCAACGGGAGGCCGGCTTTTGACACCCGGGGCGAATCCGGCTACACTTCAGGCCTATGGTCAGTGACGAGCAGCTGGCTTCGCTGGTGCGGGACCTCCGGGAGCGCTACAAGCCGCAGCGGGTGATCCTGTTCGGCTCCTACGCCCGCGGCGAGGCCCAAGCCGAAAGCGACCTGAACCTGTGCCTGGTGGTGAAGGAGGCCGGCGATTGGCTCGAGCGCCACGCCGAGTTCCTGCAGCGCTTCGACCTGCCGGGGACGGCCGTCCGGCCGGTCATCTACACGGCCCAGGAGCTGGAGCGCCTGCGCGCGGAGGGTCACCCCTTCGCGCGGGAGATCCTGGAGGAGGGGAGGGTGCTGCATGAAAGCCGGCGAAGCTGAAGCGGTCCGCTGGTACCTGCAGGGAACCAAGGACGCCAAGACGGCGGAGAAGAACGCGCGGGCGGGGGATTTCGAGGTGTCCTGCTTCCTGTTCCAGCAGGCGGCCGAGAAGATCCTCAAGGGTCTTCTGATCCTGAAGGGGGAACGGGCCGGCGTGGGGCATTCGGTGCTCAAGCTGGTCCAGACTTGCGCCGCGCACGCCCCGGATTTCCAGTCCCTGACGGAAGCGGCCGTCCGCCTGGACGTGCTGTACCTGCCCACCCGCTATCCCTTCGCCCTTCCCGGAGGAGCCCCCTACGAATTCTTCACCCTGGCCCACGCCCAGCAGGCCCTGGACGCCTACCAGACCGTTTTCCGGGCGGTCTACGAGCACTTCCAGGGCCTGGTCGAGCACAGCGGCTGATATGCGGACCATCGCGGAGCGCCTGCTGCACGGCGATCGCTGGCTCCAGCTCAAGGAGACAGTCTACCTGGACCTGCACGGGCGGGAGCGCAGCTGGGTGTACGCGGAGCGGACCGGCGCCCGGCCGGCGGTGGTGATCGTGGCCCGCACCGCGGAAAGCCGCTCCCTGATCCTGATCGAGCAGTACCGGGTGCCTTTCCAGCGGCCGGTGCTGGAGTTCCCCGCCGGGCTGCTGGACCCCGGCGAACAGGCGGGCCCGGCCGCGCTGCGGGAGCTCGCCGAGGAGACCGGCTACCAGGGGGAGGTGCTGGAAATAGGCCCGGCCGTGTCCACCACCGCGGGATTGAGCACCGAGACCGTTCAGCTGGTGTACGTCCGCTGCGGGGAGCAGCCCGCGCAGGACCCCGCTCCGGAAGCCTCGGAAGCCATCCGGGTTCTCAAGATCGCCCCTGCCGATTTCACGGCCGCCCTGGCGGGCTTCACCGCGGAGGGGCGCCTGCTGGACGCCAAGCTGTACGTCTACCTGAAGGAGGGAACATGCTGAGAAGAATCATCCTGGCCATCATCGTGCTGGGGGCGGCGGGCCTGGTGGTGGGCTACCTGATCTTCGCCCGCACGACGAACGGCTACCTGAGCCTGAAGAGCCTGGTCACTCCTGCCGGGCCAGGAAACGTGATCGGCGAGCTGGTCAAGTACAGGGCCGGACGTCCCCCAGATCCGGCAGAGCATCCTGATCTGCGGGGCGGTGGGCGGCGGCATCGGCCTGGTGGGCGCCGCGGTGGCCGGGGGGGACGGCGCAGGCGGCGCTAGGCGCAAGAGCGCGGCTGAAGGACCGCAGCAGCGGCAGGTCAGCCCGCCCGGGAGGGAAACCATGGAAAGCGGGGAGTGGAGGCAGGCGGCGGAAGAGGCCGACCTGGTGGAAGGGCGGCTGGTGGAGGTCGCCGTGGGCGACCGCCAGGTGCTGCTGGTGCGCACGGGAGGCAGGATCCACGCCTGCGCGGCGGAGTGCCCCCATTACAAGGGCCACCTGGCCCGGGGGTCGCTGAGCGGGCACACCCTCACCTGCCCCTCGCACAACGCCCGCTTCGACCTGCGCGACGGCCGCCTCCTCTCGCCTCCCGCCTTGGGCGACCTGGCCGTCCACGAGGTGAAGGTGGAGCGGGGCAAGGTGTGGGTGCGCCTGGGGGAGGCGCCGAGGATCGAGATGCCGGCCGGCACGGACGACCGGACCTTCCTGATCGTCGGCGGGGGGGCGGCCGGCGCGGCCGCGGCGGAGACCCTGCGCCGGGAGGGGTACAGCGGGCGCATCGTGCTGCTGACCCAGGAGCCCGTGGGCCCCTACGACCGGCCCTCGCTCTCCAAGGACTACCTCACCGGGGAGGCCCCGGCCAAGTGGCTGCCCCTGCGCGGGGAGAAATTCTACGACCGCCTGAAGATCGAGCTGGCCACCGGCAGCCGGGTGACCTCCCTGGACCCGCGCAGCCGCACCCTGACCCTGGCCGACGGCTCCAGCCTGAGAGGTGAGCGCATCCTGCTGGCCACCGGCAGCGTGGCGCTGCGCCCGCCGGTGCCGGGCATCGACCTGCCGGGCTGCTACACCCTGCGCAGCCTGGCGGACGCCGACGCCCTGCTCGCGGCGCTGCCGGCCAGCGGCAGCGTGGCGGTGCTGGGGGCCAGCTTCATCGGCCTGGAGGCGGCCTCCTCCCTGCGGAAGCGCGGCCTGGAGGTCCGGGTGGTGGCCCCCGAGGAGGTGCCGCTGGAGAAGGTGTTCGGAGCCCGGATCGGCCGCCGGATGAAGGCGGAAGCCGAGAAGGAAGGGGTCCGCTTCCACCTCGGCGCCACCGCGATCAGCGTGCAGGGCAACGGGCGGGCCAGGTACCTGGTCCTGTCCGACGGCAGTCACCTGGAGGCGGACGTCGTGCTGATCGGCGTGGGAGTGCGGCCGGCCGTGGAGTACCTGGCCGGCAGCGGGCTGGCCGAAGCCGGGGCCGTGCCCGTGAACGCGCGGCAGGCCACCGCCGCGGAGGGCATTTTCGCCGCGGGGGACATCGCCCTGTTCAAGGAAGCCTCCGGCGGGCCGCCCCGCCGCACCGAGCACTGGACCGAGGCGGAGCGCCAGGGCCGGCACGCGGCCCGGGCCATGCTGGGCAAGAGCCCGCTGCCGCGCGAGGCTCCCTTCTTCTGGACCCGGCAGCACGGCAAGTCGCTGAAGTACGTCGGCCATGCCCCGGTCTGGGATCGCCTGGTGTTTCGCGGCGACCCCGAGGAGGGGTCCTTCCTGGCCGGCTATTACGTGGGGGACGTCCTGCGGGCGGTGGCCTCCCTGGGCAAGGACCGGGACCAGGAGCTCATCCGCCTGGGCGAGGCGCTGGAAGCGGGCCGCTCGGTGAGCCCCGAGCGGTTCAGCGATCCGGATTTCGATCCGCTCGAGCTGTCGGCGGGCCGGAGCAGCCGGGCGGCCCGGCATGAAGGCCCTGGTCAAGAAGCGGGCCGAGCCCGGGCTCTGGCTGGAGGAGGTGGAGGAGCCGGAGGTCGGGCCCACCGACGTGCTGATCCGCATCCGCAAGACCTCCATCTGCGGCACGGACCTGCACATCTACGACTGGGACCCCTGGGCCGCGAAGCACGTGCCGGTGCCCCTGGTGATCGGGCACGAGTTCGCCGGAACGGTGGAGCGGGTGGGCTCCATGGTCCGGGACTTCTTCCCCGGCGAGGTGGTGAGCGGCGAGGGCCACCTGGTCTGCGGGCACTGCCGCAACTGCCTGGCGGGGCGGCGCCACCTGTGCGCCCGCACCAGCGGCGTGGGGGTGAACCGCCAGGGCTGCTTCGCCGAATACCTGTCCATCCCCCAGACCAACGTCTGGCACGCCGACCCGCGCATCCCCCTGGAGGTCCTGTCCTGCTTCGACCCGCTGGGCAATGCCACCCATTCGGCGCTGTCCTTCGACCTGCTGGGCGAGGACGTGCTGATCACCGGGGCGGGGCCCATCGGGATCATGGCCGCGGGCATCACCCGGCACGCCGGGGCGCGCTACGTGGTGGTGAGCGATCCCAACCCCTACCGCCTGGAGCTGGCTCGCCGCATGGGGGCCACGCGCGTGGTGCGGGTGCCCGAGGAGAGCATCGCCGAGGCTCAAGCGGACCTGGGAATGAAGGAGGGCTTCGACGTGGGGCTGGAGATGTCCGGCTCCCCCCAGGCCCTGCGCGACATGCTGGCCAACATGTGCCACGGCGGCAAGATCGCCCTGCTGGGCATCCTGCCGGCCGCCACGGCCATCGACTGGGACCTGGTGGTGTTCAACGGCCTGACCCTGAAGGGCATCTACGGCCGGGAGATGTACGAGACCTGGTACAAGATGACCATGATGATCCAGACCGGCCTGGACATCACCCCGGTGATCACCCACCGCCTGCACTACACCGAGTTCCAGCAGGGCTTCGAGGCGATGCGCGCCGGCCAGGCGGGCAAGGTCGTGCTGGATTGGGAAGCCTCCTCCAGTTGAAGCCCGTCGCCGTGGTGCTGGATCCGCTCTGCCTCGGGCATTCCAACGGCCCCGGCCACCCGGAGTCCCCGGCAGCGCCTGGCGGCCATCCAGCGCCTGCTCGACGATTTTCCGCTGCGCGGGCGCCTGGTTTTCCCGCCGGCCCGCGACGCCGCTTTCGAGGAGCTGGCCCTGGTTCATACGGCCGAATACATCCGCCGCATCGAGGCCACCCGGGGGCGGGAGCTGACGGTCCTGGACCCGGACACCTCGGCCTCGGCCGGCTCCCACGCCGCGGCGCTGCGGGCCGCGGGCGGGGTGCTGGCCGCCGTGGAGGCGGTGCTGGGCGGGGACTACGCCGGCGCCTTCGCCGCGGTGCGGCCGCCGGGGCACCACGCGGAGGCGGCGCGGGCCATGGGCTTCTGCCTGTTCAACAATGCGGCCGTGGCGGCGCGCTGGGCGCTGGAGCGCCGCGGCTTGCACCGGGTGCTGCTGGTGGACTGGGACGTGCACCACGGCAACGGCTCCATGCACTCCTTCTATGAAAGCCCCGAGGTGCTCTACTTTTCGGCGCACCAGTTCCCCCATTACCCGGGCACCGGCCGGGTGGAGGAGCTGGGGCGGGGAAAGGGGCAGGGCTATACGGTGAACGTCCCGCTGCCCGGGGGGCAGGGCGACGTCGAATACCTGGCCGTGTTCCGGGAGCTCCTGCGGCCCCTGGCGACGGCCTACGGCCCGGAGCTGATCCTGGTTTCGGCGGGCTTCGACATCCACCGGGACGATCCCCTGGCCGACATGATGGTGACGGAGGCCGGTTTCGCCGGCCTGACCCGGGTGCTGGCCGAGGTGGCCGGGGAATGCTGTCCCGGGCGCCTGGCCTTCGCCCTGGAGGGCGGATACGACCTGCCCGCCCTGAGCTCGGGGGTGTCCGCCGTGCTGCGCACCCTGCTGGGCGAGGCGCCCCCCCCGGTGCCCCAGCGGGAGCCGGACCGGGCCACCCGCGAGGTGCTGGCCCGCCTGCGCATCCAGCTTGCGCCGTATTGGCCGATACTGAGGTAGGGGACGGCGATGGGGATGGGCTTCCGGACGATCCTGATCATCGAAGACGACTTGAGGCACGCGCAAGCTGCTGGCCACCCTGCTGGACATGGGCCGCTTCCAGACCCTGGAGGCCGGCGACGCCGAGAGCGGACTGGAGATGGCCCGCCGGCAGCCTCCGCACTGCATCCTGATGGACATCCGCCTGCCGGGCATGGACGGCCTCGCGGCCACCCGCCTGCTGAAGGCCGACCCCCGGCTGCGGCACATCCCGGTGGTGGCCATGACCGGCTTCGTGGGCGCGGAGGAGGAGCGCAATGCCCTGGCCGCCGGCTGCGACGGATTCCTGAGCAAGCCCTTCGACACCCGCGGCCTGCTGGAATACCTGGAGCGCTTCCTGCGCAGGGCGGAGCAGGGCGCGGAGGCGGCGGGCACCGCCGAGCGGCGGGCGCGCATCCTGATCGTGGACGACGAACCGGGCGTGGTGGAAGCCTTCGCGGAGCAGCTGCGCCGCGCGGGCTACGATTGCCTGCGGGCCGCAGGCGGCTTGAGCGCCCTGCAGGCGGCCCAGGAGCAGAGCCCGGACCTGATCCTGCTGGACGTGCTCATGCCCGACCTGGACGGTTTCGAGGTGGCCCGGCGCCTGAAGGGCAATCTGCGGACCGCGGGCATCCCGATCATCCTGGTCACCGCGCTGCACGACGTGGAGGACAAGGTCAAGGGGCTGGCCGCGGGCGCCGACGAGTTCCTCGGCAAGCCGGTGGACGGGGCCGAGCTGGAAGTGCGCATCAAGAGCATGCTGCAGCTCAGCCATTTCCAGGAGCAGCTGGGCCAACGCCTGGCCGCCGAACGGCAGGTGGGCGGTGCGGAGCTCCCGGAGAAGGGAGCGGCCACCCCGGGCACCAGGGTGGTGGTGGCCGCCGGCGAGGCGGCCCAGCGGATGCGCCGAGCAGGGCGGCGGCCGGCTGCTGCGGGCCTCTGACGCCAGGCAGCTGCAGGAGCTGGCCGGCGGGGCCGATCTGATCCTGCTGGCCACCCGTCTGCCCGACGGGGACGGCTACGAGGTCTGCCGCCGCCTGAAGTTCGTCTCCCCCGGCGTTCCGGTCGCCCTGGTAGGTCCCGCGGCGGAGGTGTCCGACCGCATCCGGGCGATCGAGGCGGGAGCGGACGACATCCTGAGCGCCGGCATGGACGGCCGGGAGCTGCGCAGTGCGCCTGCAGCACCTGCTGCGCCGCCGGGACCAGCTGCGCCAGATGGAGCGCCAGTACCGCAGCGCCCTGAGCGCGGCCACCAGCGACGGGCTGACCGGGCTGTTCAACCACTCCTATTTCAAGCGCTTCCTCGCCCTGGAAGTGAAGAGGTCCCTGCGGCAGGGCCACCCCACGGCGCTGGCCCTGATGGACATCGACGATTTCAAGTCCTGCAACGACTCCCTGGGGCACCTGGCCGGAGACCGCGTTCTGGTGGAGTTCGGCCTGCTGCTGCAGCAGAGCATCCGGGAGATCGACCTGGCCGCCCGCTACGGCGGGGAGGAGTTCGGCCTGGTCCTTCCCTACACCGAGGCTGGCGGGGCCAGAGTGGTGGCCGAGCGCCTGCGCTCGCGCGTGGAGGCCCATCCCTTCCTGCAGGGCGGCTCTCCCACGCGGGTGACGGTGAGCATCGGCGTGGCCGTCTGTCCGGCCGACGCCTCCAGCGCCGAGGAATTGATCCGCCGCAGCGACCAGATGCTGTACCGCGCCAAGCGCGAAGGCAAGAACCGGGTCTGCCCTTCCTGAAGGCCTAAAGCGGGGAGACCTCCTGCACCAGGGGCCAGAGGATCAGCTCCTGGAGGCAGAGGTGCGGGGGCAGGGCGCAGACCTCCGCCACCAGGCGGCCCAGTTCCTCGGGCTGGATGCACTTCTCGGTGGTGGCCGGATCGGCCGCCGGCAGCCCGGCGGCCCTGGCAAAGCCCGTGGCTCCCCAGGAGGGGATCAGGCAGGTGGCCCGCGCCCCGTGCGGCCGCAGCTCGGCATACAGGCACTTGGTGAGCTGCAGCAGGCCCGCCTTGGCGGCGGAATACACCGCCCATTGCGCCCAGGCCTCCACCGCGCACACGGAGGCCACGTTCACGATCGTGCCCGACTTCTGTTTCCGCATCAGCTCCGCCGCCCGGCGGCAGCCCAGGATGGCGCCGGTCAGGTTCAGGCCGATCTCGCGCTGGACCTCCTCGTCGCCCCACTCGGCCAGCGGCGCCACCCGCACGGTGCCCCCGGCGTTGTTGACCAGGATGTCCAGGCGCCCGTCCTCGGCCAGGACCGCGGCGAAAAGGCGATCCCAGTCCTCCCCCCGGGTCACGTCCGCCGGCAGGGCCCGGGCCCCGATCCGCCGGGCCACCTCCGCGAGGTCCCCGGCGCTGCGGGCCGTGATCCAGACCCTGGCCCCTTCGGCGGCCAGCGCACCGGCGATGCCGACGCCGTAGCCGCGGGAGGCCCCGGTGACCAGAGCGACGCTTCCTTTCAATCTAGCTTCCATTATAACCCCCTGGTGGCTTATCCCTTGATGCCGCCGGCGGTGAGGCTCTGCACCAGGTATTTCTGGAAGATCAGGGCCAGCAGCCACCGGCAGCACGGCGGCGATCACCGCCCCGGCGGTCATGTCCCCGTAGCGGATCTGGTACTTGCCGATCATGTCCGACAGGGCCACCGGAATGGTGATGGAGCGGCGCGTGGAGGCGAAGATCATGGCGAACAGGAACTCGTTGGTCGAGGAGATGAACACGTAGATGGCGGTGGCCGCGATCCCGGGCGCCGACAGGGGCATGACCACCCGGAACAGGGCCTGCAGGCGCGTGCAGCCGTCGATGCGCGCGGCGCTCTCCAGGTCCTTGGGGATGGTCTGGAAATAGCCGTACAGGATCCACACCGAGATCGGCAGCAGCCAGCCGGTGTAGCCGATGACCAGCGCCGCCTTGGTGTCCACCAGCTTCAGGATGCGGCTGAAGATGATGTACAGCGGGATCAGGTCCACCAGGGGCGGGACCATCTGCGTGCCGATCAGCACGAACAGGAACCACAGGCTCCACTTGAAGTTCAGGCGGGCCAGGGCGTAGCCGGTGATGGAGCCCAGGGCCACGCAGACCGCCATGCAGATCCCGGCCACGATGAGGGTGTTGAAGACCGCCTCGTAGAACTTCATCAGGCCGCGCTCTTCCAGCAGCACGCTGGCGAAGTTCTCCAGGGTGGCCTGGGGCGGCCAGAAGTGCGGCGGGATGTCGTAGAGCTGGTTGGAGTTCTGCAGGCTCATGTTCACGATCCAGTAGAAGGGGAACAGCATGGTGACCAGCATCAGGACCACGAACAGGTAGAGGAAGATCCGCACTCCGGGCCTGGTGACGGCGGCCATTACAGCTCCACCCGCCGGTTGAGCAGGCGGTAGTAGAACACCGCCAGGATGACGATCAGCGCGGTGACCAGGTAGGCCAGCGCCGCGCCCTTGCCCATCATGTGGTGCTTGAAGGCGATCTCCCACACGTAGAAGGTGGTGAGCTTGGTGGCGTTGGCCGGCCCTCCGCGGGTCATCACGTAGATGATGTCGAACACCCGGATGGCCTCCACGGTGCGCAGGATCAGGGTGACCAGGATCGGCCAGCTGATCACCGGCAGGGTCACCCGGAAGAACACCGCCGCCCCGCCGGCCCCGTCGATGGTGGCCGCCTCGTACAGCTCATCGGGGATGGCCTGCAGCCCGGCCAGGACCAGCAGCACGACCAGGGGGGTCCACTTCCAGGCGTCGGCCAGCACGATCAGGTTCATGGCCCAGGTCGGATCGGCCAGCCAGGGCTTGTAGCGCGGGATGAGCTTGAGGCTGTGCAGCACGTAGTTGAGGACCCCGATCTTGGCGTGCACCAGCCAGTTCCAGATGATCCCGGTGACCACCGGCGGGATGGCCCAGGGGATCATGATCAGGGAGCGGGCCACGGGCCGGCCGAAAAAGCGGTTGTTGAAGGCCACCGCGATGGCGATGCCCAGGGTCATCTCGATGGCCAGGGACACCACGGTGAAGTAGATGGTGCGCCAGAAGGACACCAGCAGATCCGGCTCCTGGAAGATCTCGATGTAGTTTTTCAGGCCCCGGAACTCCTCCGGGTAGCGGATGTCGCTGCGCAGGAAGCTGATGGCGAAGGAATAGATCAGGGGGTAGATGTAGAGGGCCAGCACGATCAGCATGGCGGGGAGCACCAGCAGGAAGGCGAACAGCCCCTCGTTGTGCTCCAGGCGCCCGCTGAGACTCTGCCGGAAAGCCGGCGGTTTGGAAAGCGGGACGCCGCCGAGGCGGCGTCCCGGGGTTGCGGTGGTCAGACCGTTCTCACCAGCCGGACAGCTTGTTGAGCTTGGCCGCCGCGTCCTGCAGGGCCTTCCTGGCGTCCTTGTTGTTCACCAGGGCGTTCTGCAGCTCCGACGGACAGCGCATCGGCGCACTGGGTGTACTCGGGCACCGCCGGCCGGTAGTAGCAGTTGGCCGCGGCCTGGAAGACCACGTCCAGGTTGATCACCTTCTTGACGTCCGCGTCCTTGAACAGGGCCTTGAGCACCGGGGTCTGGCCGTCCTCCAGGGCGCGCTTCTTCTGGACCGCCGGGGTCTGCAGGTACTTGATGAACTGCTTGGCCGCGGCCTTGTTCCGCGAGGGGGAGGGGATGGCCAGGTACTCGTGCCCTTCGACCGAACCGCTCAGGCCCGCCTTGGCGCCCGGCATGACCGCCGGGAAGATCTTGCCGGCGTAGGGGGTCTGCTCCGGGTTCTTGAAGGCCAGCTGCATCATGTCCCAGTTCACCAGCATGGAGGACTGGCCCTTGCCGAACAGGTCGGCGATCTGCTGCTGGTAGTAGGTGGGCGAGCCCGGGTCCATGGTCCCGTCCTTGATCATGCTCTTCAGGAACTCCAGGGCCTTCACGCATTCCGGGCTGTCCACGCAGCCAGTAGACCTTGTTGCCGCGGAACTCGCTGATCTTGGCGCCGGCGGACTTGGACCAGCGGAAGAAGGCGACGGAAATGTACTCGCCGGGGGCCAGCGAGTCGGCGATGGCGTAGACGGTGGGGCTCTGCAGCTTCTGGCCGTAGGCCACCAGCTCGTCCCAGGTCTTGGGGGGCTTGTTCGGGTCCAGCCCCGCCTTGAGGAACATCTCGCTGTTGTAGAACATGATGGTCCAGGAGGCCATCAGGGGCGCGGCGTACAGCTTGCCGCCGATGCTCACCCCGTCCAGCATGCCGTCCATGAACCTGGCCCGCTCCGCCGGGGTGTACATGTCGGAGATGTCGGCGTACAGCCCGCCGGGCACGTACTCCGGGAGCATGAAGGAGCCGCAGTCCACGATGTCGTAGGTGGGCTCCTTGGCCTTCAGGGCCACGGCCTGCTTGTTGACCATGGCGTCCCATTCCACCTCCACCAGGTTCACCTTGATCCCGGTCTTGGCGGTGAACTCCTGGGCCCGCTCGCCCATGTGCTTGCCGGCCGCATCGATTCCCAGCAGCACGGTGATGGTCTGGCCGAAGGCCAGTCCGGCGCCTCCCAGCAGGAGGGCGACGATCAGAATAGCGATGCCTTTTCGCATGCGATGCTCCTTTGACAAGATTTTTTCGAAGAGCGACGCTCTTACGCTTTCAATGAACGGTATTTTTTCCAGGCTTCGATCAGGGCCCGGGTGTTGCGCCGGGAGGTTTCCGTGTCCTCGCGCACGTTGTCCACCGGCGAAAGGATGAAGCCGCCGCCGGCGCCCAGCACTTCCAGGGCCCGGCGCACGGCCGCCGAGGTTTCCTCCTCGGTGCCCATTTCCACCGTCACCGCGCCGCTCACCCCGCCCCACAGCGCCCGCCCGGCGGCGGCGCACTTGGCCTTGATGGCCGGAAGCTGAGTGCCCTTGCCCTCCTCCGGATCCACCCCGATCAGCACGTCCACTCCGGCGGCCAGGATGTCGTCCAGCAGCGGCAGGAAGGCGCTGGTGATGATGTAGCCGAACTTGCGCCCGGCCTGGTGCACCGCCTCGACTTCGCGTCTCAGCGTCGGGGCGATGATCGCCCGCCAGACCGGGGGGGTCCAGAACTCGGTGGTCTCGTACCAGCCGCGGCGCACGATGAGGTCGGCCTCGGTCTCCTGCAGGTAGACCTCGATCTGCTTCAGGTTCCAGCGATGGATGATCTGGGCGTATTCCTGGATCAGGTCCGGGCGGGTGAGGGAGAGGACCATGACCGTTTCGAAGCCGGACAGCCAGGCCATGGCGTCGGCCCCCATGACCCCCGGGTCCACCTGCAGGCCGGGGCGCACCGTGCCCTTCCAGCCCCCCACCAGCAGCAGGCCGTGCCGCTCGGCCAGGCGGGAAGCCTCGCGGGCCTCCTGGCGCAGCACCCGGATGTCCTCGTCCTTCAGGGGCCCGAACAGGTAGGGCAGCTTGGGCAGGTCGCGCTCCGGCTTGACCAGGATCTCCTCGAAACGCGGCACCAGCCAGTCCTTGAGCAGGGGAAAGTCCTCCGCCGTCGGCCAGCCGTCGCGCTGGCGCACCTTGCTCTGCAGGGGCCCCGCCGGGGTGTCGATGCGCCGGCAGAACAGCCTGCCGCCTTCCTGCTCCTCCACCCATTCCTTCCAGCTCACCCCGGGAGCCAGGCCCCCGTAGCCGTGCAGGGTGTGGTTGAGCTGGCCCACGTGCACGAAGGGGTCCAGCCCGAGCTCCACCTGCTTCTCCACGAACTCAGCCTCGCTGGAGCAGCGCTCGTAAAGACTGAAAAAGAGCATGAAGGAACAGGGGGCGTGATCCGGCCTTTCGCCCGCGATGGCTGTCAGCATGCGTTCGCGTGATCTCATCGGTGAATCCGATTATCCGGCCCCGGCGCGGAACTTGTCAAGTTGTTTTTCGCCCGGCTTTTGCGTAGGATGCGGCAGGAGGACGCGAACTGAAAGTGATCGCCGCCATCAAGCCCCGTGAGCTGGAACGCCGCCGGGAGCGCGTGCGCCGGGCCTGGGCCTACCGCCGGGTGGACCACCTGCCGCTGGGCTTCATCCTGGAGGATACCAGCCGCTACAGCCTGCGCGAGCTGTGCCAGGACGGCCGCAAGCAGCTGGAAATGAACATCCGCTCGATCGACCGGCTGCTGCGCCTGCTCCCGGACGACTACCTGCCGGCCGCGCGCCTGTGGCCCGGGTACATGACCATCGCCACGATGTTCGGCCTGAGCGTGCACTGGGGCGAGGATCCCATGCAGCCGCCGGGGGTCGGCGAGCATCCCATCCGCGACCTGTCCCAGGTATACGGGCTGGCCAGGCCCGATCCGCGCCGGGACGGGCTGATGCCCTTCATCCTGACCTGGACCCGGGAGTTCGCGCGCGCCCTGCCGCCCGAGGTGTGCCTGGCCGGTCCGGACCTGGGCGGCCCGCTGAACACCGCCAAGGACCTGTTCGAAACCAATCTCCTGTTCACCGCCGCCTACGACGACCCGCGGGCTTTCCAGGCCTTCCTGTCGCTGGCGGCGGAGGTGCAGGCCTCCTGCTACCGCGAAGTGATCGCGGCGGCCGGGGGTCTGGACCGCCTGACCTGCATCGATTTCGATCCCCTGTGGGCGCCGGAAGGCCGCAAAGGCTTCGTTTCCGATGACGTGTGCGCGGGCCTCTCCCCCGAGCATTTCGACCGCTTCAGCCGGCCGTTCAACAACCTGATCTTCCGGGAATGGCCCGGCGGGCGGCTGCACAACTGCGGCCCGCATCCGGCCGCCGGGCACTATCTGGACCACGATCCGCCGATCAACGGCCTGAACTGCTCGTTCCGCTACACGCGCGGCGAGCTGCCGCGCCTCAGGGAGGCCTTCCGCGGGCGGGGCATCGTGGAGCTGATGTTCGACAACGGGGAGACGGCCGAGCAGATCCTGCGGGGCTTCGAGGAAGCCCTGGCGGCCCTGGTTCCCGAGGTGGTGGCCATCCCGGTGATCTGGCTCAATCAGGGCTGGAGCGACGGGGACATCCGCGGCCTGTACGAGGACCTGCGCCGGGCGGCCGGGAGGGCGGCGCGGGAGATGCGCTGGCGCGGCGACGAGTAGCGCAGCTCCTACAGCAGGCTCTCGTGGAAGGACAGCACGATCCCGCTGATGGCCCCCGCCTCGTTGCGGACGGGGCTGAGCTGCAGGTCGATCACCCGGTGGTCCTCGTCGCCGTTGCGGATCACGCAGCCCTTCAGCTCCACGCTCTTTCCTTCCAGCAGGACCTGGGTGACGGGCAGGCGGGCGGGAGCCCCCTGCTCGTCCAGGAGCTGCAGCACCTGCACCCAGGATCAGCCCGCGGGTTCTGGCCTGGTCGCAGGACAGGAGGCGGGCCGCCGCCTGGTTGCAGTAGGCGATCTCCCCCTTGACGTCCGCCTCCAGCACGGCTTCGTTGATGCTGTCCAGGAGGCGGTTGAGGTGGTCCCGGCCGCGCCGCACCCTGGACTGGGTCACGGAGCGGTACAGGGTCATCTGGATCACCGCCTTCAGCACCTTCTCGTCGAAAGGCTTGAGAATGAAGCCGTAGGGCTCCGTGGTCCTGGCCCGCACCAGGGTCTCGTCGTCGGAATGGGCGGTGAGGTAGACCACGGGGATGTGCAGCGCCTGGCCGATGCGGGTGGCCGCCTCGATGCCGTCGATCCGGCCCTTGAGGCGGATGTCCATGAGGATCAGGTCGGGGTCCAGGGCCACCGCCTTGCGCACGGCCTCCTCGCCGCTGGCCGCCGAGGCGGCCACCTGGTGCCCCAGGTTCTTCAGGCAGGACTCGATGGCCGCGGCCACCAGGGCCTCGTCCTCCACGACCATGACGCGGGCTTTGAGCATGTCGAGTACAATGATATACCATCATTGCACGAAGTCCAAGCGGAGGGCGGATGAGGATTCGTACGCGCACCCTGCTCCTGATCGGCGGCATGACTCTCGGGCTGCTGGCCATCGTCTACGCGATTTCCGCTTCCCTGTTCCTGGGGCGTTTCCGGCGTCTGGAGCAGCGGGAGGCCGGGCGCGGCCTGGAGCAGGCCCGCAATGCCCTGGCCGCGGAGCTGGACGAGCTGGCCGTCTTCAATCACGACTGGGCCGCCTGGGACGACACCTATGAGTTCATCCGCAACCGGGACCCGGAATACCTGAAGTCCAATCTCATGGACGAGACCTTCTCGGGGGGCAGGCTCAACCTGATGGTGTTCCTCGACCGGGAAGGGGGCATCGCCTACGCCAAGTCCTTCGATTGGCGCCGGGGGCAGCGCCTGGCCGTGCCGGCGATGCTGGCCGAGTACCTGCGCCCGGGCGGCCCCCTGGTCACCGGCGGTGACCAGGACGAGCACTCCTCCGGCATCCTGCTTCTGCCCGCTGAGCCCCTGCTGATCGTGGCCCACCCCATCCTGACCAGTACTTCCCAGGGCCCCAGCCGCGGCACGCTGCTCATGGGGCGGCATCTGGACGCCGCGGAGGTGGGCGCGCTGGCCGAGCAGACCCGGTTGGAGCTGCGGTTCACCCGCCTGGACCACGGCGACCCGGAGGAGCTTCCGCTCGAGGCCAGGGACCAGTTGTGGCGCGAGGGACGCCTGGTGCGAGCCCTGGACCGGGAGCGGATCGCCGCCTACGCCGTGCTGCCGGACGTGCGCGGGCAGGCGGCGCTGGTGCTGCGCAGCGTGATTCCGCGGGAGGTCTACGCCCAGGGGCTGACGGGCGTGCGCTACCTGGTATTGTCCCTGTTCCTGCTGGGCCTGGCCTTCGGCGTCGTGGTCATGGTCCTGCTGGAGGCGGCGGTGCTGCGCCGGCTTTCCCGTCTCAGCCGGGAGGTGGCCGGCATCGGCTTGCGCCGTGACTTGTCCGCGCGGGTGGAGGTGAGCGGAAAGGACGAGCTGACCGCGCTGGGGGCCTCGCTGAACGCCATGCTGGCCGAGCTGCAGAAGACCGCCCAGACCCACCAGGCCCTGACCAACGCCATCCCGGACCTGATCCTGCGGGTCAACGAATCCGGGCGCCTCCTGGACGCCAACCGCCCCGGTGACCCGCTGTTGGGGCCGGGCGGCCCCTCCGCCGATCTGCAGGATCTGGGGCGAAGGCTGCCGGCTTCCTTGGCCGAGCGCAGCCTGCAGGAGTTGCGGGCCGCCCTGGCCTCGGGCGGGCTGCGCATCTTCGAGCATCGCCAGCAGTCCGCCGGCGGCCTCCAGGACTACGAGGTGCGCATCCTGCCCATCGCCGCCGGGGAGGCGCTGGAGATCATCCGTGATGTGACCGAGCGCAAGCGGGTCGAGGAGCTGGCCAAGAAGGAGCTGCTCCTGCGGGAGATCCACCACCGGGTGAAGAACAACCTGCAGGTGGTCTCCAGTCTGCTGTACCTGCAGAGCCAGCAGGTCGGCGACCCGCGCCTGGCCGGCATCCTGGAGGAAAACCGCCACCGTATCCGCTCCATCGCCCTGATCCATGAGAAGCTGTACCAGTCCGCGGACCCCGGCGAGGTGCGTTTCGCCGCCTACCTGCGCGACCTGGCCAACAACCTGCTCATCGCCTATGGGGCCAATGCCTCCATGGTGCGCCTGGAGATCTCGATCGAGGAGGAGGAGGTGCTGGGCCTGGACACGGCTCGATCCTGCTGGGCCTGCTGATCAGCGAGCTGGTTTCCAACGCCCTGAAGCACGCCTTCCCCTCGGGCGGCGGGGGCCTGATCCGCATCGTCCTGGAACGCACCAGCCCGGAGGGGCTGCGCCTGGAGGTGGGGGACGACGGGGTGGGGCTGCCTCCGGATTGCGACCCGGCCACCTCGCGCTCCATGGGCCTGCTGCTGGTGCAGCTGTTCTCCAAGCAGCTGGAGGCCGTGCTGGAGATCCAGCGCGAGGCAGGCACGCGCTTCGTGTTCCAGTTCCGCTCGGAAGCCTGAAGCTACGATTTTTCCCCGTGCGGCGGCAGGGGCAGCACCCCCGCCATCTCCCCGATCACGTTGACCAGCTGGGTGTCCGGCCGGCACGACGATCTTGGCGTTGGTGGCCAGCGCCTTTTCCACGACCTCCAGGCGCTTCAGCAGCTGGGCGTTGCCCACGAAGTAGCGGTCGGCCGCCTCGTTGACCAGGGCGATGGCCTGGGCCTCGCCCTCGGCCTCGAGGATCTTGGCCTGCCGGATCCCCTCGGCCTTCTTGATCTCCGCGCGCCGGGCCCCGTCGGCCATGGTCTCGGTGGCGGTGGCGAAGTCGATGGCCGCGATCTTCTCGTTCTCGGCCTTGACGACCTTGTTCATGGTCTCCTGCACGTCCTTGGGCGGGTCGATCTCCTTCAGCTCGGTGCGCACGATGTCGATGCCCCAGCTGCGCGGTCTCGTCCCGCAGGGTCCGCTGCAGCTCGCTGTTGATCTTGCCCCGCTCGCTGTTGGCGGACTTCAGGGTCATGGTGCCGATGATGTTGCGCAGGGTGGTGCGGGCCAGGTTGACGATCTGGCGCCGGTAGTCGAAGACGTTGTACTGCGAGGCCTTCACGCTCTCCTCGTCCGCGTTCACCTTGAAGTACACCTGGGCGTCCACCCGGGCGTTCAGGTTGTCGTTGGTGATGATCTCCTGGGGCTCGGCGTCCACCATGATCTCGGTGACGTTCACCTGGTACATCCGCTCGATGATGGGCAGGATCCAGTTGAATCCCGGCTGGGCGAAGTGGCCGGTAGCGCCCGAGCCTCTCCACCAGCCCGCGGTGGGTGGGGCGCACGATCCGGATGCCCAAAAGGAAGAAGAAGACGACGATCGGAATCAGCACGACCAGGAATCCCATGGGTCTACCTCCTGTGCTTCATGAGTATTCAACAGCCAGGATGAGCAGTTTTTGCTCCCCTTCGGGAAGTTTCAAGTCAACCCATTCCCCGGGGCTGCGCCCCAGCAGGGCCCTGGCCAGCGGAGCGATCCAGCTCACTGCGCCGGCCGCCGGGTCGGCCTCGTCCACCCCGACGATACGGTACACCCTGCGGCTGCCGTCCTCGGCCTGCACGGTGACCCGGGCTCCGAACAGCACGCGCTGGCCCTGCTTGGGCCGCCGGATCGATCACCTCCAGGCGCGCCAGCATGCGGCTCAAGTACTCGATGCGCCGGTCGATCTCCCGCAGGCGCTTTCGCTGTACGGCCAGCTCGTCGCGGTCGCTGAAGGACCCGGAGGCCGCCAGGCGGGTCACCGCGCCGGCGGCCTGCGGCCGCTGGCCGCCCCTCAAGGCGCCCAACTCGGCGCGCAGGGCCTGCGCTCCGGCGGGGGTCATGTAGTTGGCCGCCCCCGGGGGCAGGGGGATCTTGATCTCCGGCGCCTCCTCGTCCTGGAACTGGGAGTCGGATTCGGATACGAAGGCGCGGCTCACGCTATAATATAGCATATGAACCGACGTGAAGTCGTTCGCCTCGTCATGGAGCATGGCCGGCCTCCCTACGTGCCCTGGTCCTTCGGCTTCACCGTGGAAGCCGCGGAGCGCCTGCTCGGGCATTACGCCCTGCCCGCTCTGCCGGAGCTCAAGGAGGCCCTGGGCGACCACCTGCTGCGGCTGGGCAGCGAAACCGGCTATTTCCAGCCGGCCGGCCCGGACCGGGTGCGGGACGCCTTCGGGGTGATTTGGAACCGGAGCATCGACAAGGACATCGGCAACGTGGAGGGCTGCCGCCTGGCCGCTCCCAGCCTGCGCGGTTTCCGCTTCCCCGATCCGCTGGACCCGAGGATTTTCCAGGACATCCCGGCCAGGATCGCCCGCTACGGCGATCGCTTCCGGGTCTTCGAGATCGGCTTCTCCCTGTGGGAGAGGGCCTGGACCCTGCGGGGCCTGGAGAACATGTACACCGACCTCCTGGACCACCCGCGTTTCGCGCACGAGCTGCTGGAGGCGATCGCCGACTGGAACCTGGTCCAGGTGCGCCGGGCCCTGGACTACGACCTCGACGGGGTGCTCTTCGGCGACGACTGGGGGCAGCAGCACGGGCTGCAGCTGGGTCCCCGCCTGTGGCGGGAGTTCCTGCGGCCGCCGCTGGAGCGCATGTTCGCCGAAGTGAAGAGGGCGGGGCGCTTCGTGCTGGTCCACTCCTGCGGCGACGTCCAGGAGCTGTTCGACGAGCTCCTCAAGATGGGCCTGGACTGCTTCAACCCCTTCCAGCCGGAGGTGATGGACGTGTTCGCGCTGCTGGAACGCTACCGGGGCCGCCTTTCCTTCTTCGGGGGCCTGTCCACCCAGCGGACGCTGCCGTACGGCAGTCCCGAGGAGGTCCGCGGGGAGACCCGGCGCCTGCTGGAGGCCGGAGCGGCGGGCGGCTACCTGTTCGCCCCCGCCCACGACGTGGAAGGGGACGTGCCGCTGCCCAACCTGCTGGCCTTCATCGAGGAGGTGCGCCGCCAGGGGATGCCTGGCTGACCGGGGTCGCGCGGACGCGTTCGCCCAGGGCAATGACCTGCTCGATGTCCCCGGTCGGCGGCAGGATGTCGCCGACGTTCACGATGACCTGTCCGGCGAAGGCCCGGGCGATGCGCTCGCCGAAAGCGGCGATGCGCTCCGTCGGCTGGCCGATGGTCAGCAGCCCCGCCGGCACCCCGCAGTAGCAGCGCATCCGGCCGCCTGCCGGCGAAACCGCCGCGACCGACGGGGCCGGCGAGGCCAGCGCGGCGGCCAGCTCCTCGACCTCGTAGTTGAACATGGGCGCCGGGGTGCAGCCGTCCAGCAGGTCGAAGCCGGTCTCTCCGATGAAAGGCAGGAAGCCCCGGAAGTTGCCGTCCAGATGGGTGGAGACGTATTTGCCGGCTTTGTGCAGCAGGTCGCAGACCTTTCTATAGTAGGGAATGCAGAAGCGGCGGTACCAGGGCGGGGCGATCAGGTTCTCGTCCGCGTGGTCCGAGAGGATGGCGATGCCGCCCGGGGCGCGGGCGGCCAGCTCCGTGAAGGCCAGGTCGTGGTGCTCCTGAAAGGCCAGGAAGTCCAGGACGGCCGGTTCGTGGTCGAACAGGGCGTAGGCCACCGCCTCGAAGCCCAGGTACTCGTGGATGAGCTTGCCGAAGGGGGAGCGGTACAGGCCGATGTCGCATACCCCGAAGCCTTCGGTCTCCCGCAGAAACCGCTCCACCCGCTCGTAATGCGGCACGAAACGCGTGTTCTCCACGATCGTGCGCACGATGTCCAGCTGGGCCAGGTCCCGGACCATGTGCCCGTACTCCGACCAGCTTCCTTCGGCGTCCAGCTTGTAGGTCCGCCGCAGGTCGCCGCGAGGGGTGCGCCAGGTGACGGTGCGGTGCCTCCCCTCGGTGGCCACGAGCTTCTCCACGCCGCCGGAGTAGCGCTCTTCGAACCAGTCGTACATGTGGGCCGGCAGGCCCCAGCCGAACTCCTTGTAGAAGCCCGCGAAGGTGAGCCGCCCGAGGCGGCCCAGGCGGCCGGAAAGCAGGCTGGGCTTGTCGTGCAGCGGGCTGTCCTCCGGTATGTACTGCCCGGGGAAGTAGGGCTGCTCCGCGCCGACTCCCAGGCGCGTGGCCTGGTACCAGGTGGTGATGTCGGGAAAAAAGGGAGCCCGCTGCACGGGCTCCCCCTTCAGGACACGGAAGAAGTGTTCGCGATGGGTCATGTCAAGTGAATGGTCTTTCCGGTGCGGTAGGATTCCACCGCCGCGAAGCAGATTTTCAGGCTGTTCACGGCGTCGGCCACGTGGTCGGTCAGGTCCACGTTCTCGGTGATGGCCTTGTAGAGCACCTCCTGCTCCCGCTTGCACAGCTCGTTGTGGTCCGGCGTCGTCCGGGATCGTGATGACCTGGTCCTTCTTGGCCGCGTAGCCGTCTGGGCCCGCCTCGGCTGGAGTGCAGGATGATGCTGTCCACCTCCGCGTGCCTGGAGACGTCCGAGGGGTCCACATTGGTGATGTCCTTGTCGATGCTCACGCAGCCCTTGGGGCCGATCACGTCCTTGACGAAAAAGGCGACTGCTGCTCATCATCGGGCCCCAGCCCACCTCGTACCAGCCCACCGAGTCGTCGTCGAACACCACCTGCAGCATGCCGTAGTTGTGCTTGTCCGCGTCGACCTCGTCGGACACCCGGGCCGCGATGCCCTGCACGAGCCTGGGCTTGGCCCGGGTCATCTGGCACATCACGTCCACGTAGTGCACGCCGCAGTCCACCAGCGGGGGCATGTTGGCGATGAAGGTCTTGTGCAGGGCCCATTCCTTGCCGAAGCTCTGCTGGTTCAGGTTCATGCGCATGATCAGCGGCTTGCCCAGGGTGCGGGTCAGCTCGATGAACTTCGTCCAGGCCGGGTGCACGCGCAGGATGTAGCCGATCACCAGCTTGCGCTTGGTCTGCCAGGAAGACCTGCTGGACCTCCTCGGCCTCGGCTTGACCGTCTTGGCGATGGGCTTCTCCATGAACACGTGGCAGCCCTGCCGCATGGCGTGGGTCGAGAAGGCGGCATGGGTGTCCACGTAGGTGTTGATGGACACCACCTCCGGCTTGACTTCCTTCATGGCCTGGTAGTAGTCGGTGTAGACCGGGGCCTCGACCTTCAGCTCCTTGGCCAGCTTCTTGGCCCGCTCCACGTTCTTGGCCACCACGAAGCCGCCGATCTGGTAGCCCGGCAGGGCCGCATAGCCGCGGGCGTGCGACCCGCCCATGTCTCCGATACCTACCACCAGAATCTTGATACTGGTTTCATTGCTTTCCTCCTACTTATTAGCGGGTGAGCTGCCCGAACACGTCGGCAGGCAGTCCGTCGATCAAGGCCTGATTCGGATTGAAAAGCATGATCAGCGTCGATGCTCAGTCCCGCGGCAGCCCCTTCGCGCACCGCGGCGTGCAGGTTGCGCGGCGCTACCGAGTCGCCGACGTTGATCACCGGCAGGCCAGCGGCCCGCAGCTGCTCCAGCAGCCCGGTGTTGGGCCGGGTCCAGCAGGTGACGATGGTGTCGTAGGCCACGGTGCTTCTTCCTGAAGTCCCGGTCCACCAGGACGATCTCCCTCTCTCCGATCTCGTCGACGTGGCATCCCTGATGCACGGTGACCGGATACTTGTAGGGCTTGGAGGAGAGCGCCTCGGCTTCGCCCTGCCGGAAACGCTTCCAGGTGACGTACATGTGGACGACCTCCACCGCAGAGGCGAACTCCTTGCGATCCGTGACGATCATCGACCTCCTTGCCGATGGAGGCCAGGTAGGTGGCCGTGTCCACCGCCGCGTAGTGGTCGCCCCACACTACGACCCGGGTTCCCTCCAGCTTGCGCGGCTTGCGGCCGTCCTTGGGGTGGAACTCGCAGGTCACCCGGGGGCAGGCGATGGCCTCCTCGAAGGGGACCACCCTCTCCTTCAGGCCGCGCACCTCCGGCACATAGGAGGCGGCCCCCGTGGCGTTCACCACGAGCTGGAAGTCCCGCAGCTCGGCGATGGCCGGGACCTGGCGCAACTTTACCTCGACGCCCAGGTCCGCGATCTGGTAGCGCAGCCAGTCCGCGTACCACTTCATCTTCTCGTCCTTGCCGGGGGCCATGCAGCAGCCCAGGATGGCTCCGCCCAGCTCGGCGGTCTTCTCGAAAATGGTGACCTGGTGCCCGCGCTCCGTGGCCACGCGCGCCGCCTCCATGCCGGCGGGGCCTCCGCCGACCACCGCCATCCGCAGGGGGCGCCCGGCCTTCCCCTTGATGGCCAGCGCCTCGTTGCCGCAAGAAGGATTGATCGCGCAGGCGATTTCCTTCTTGGCCATCATGGATTCCTGCCAGCAGCCGGTCAGGCAGGAGATGCACTTGCGAATCGCCCGCGTCTTTCCCTGCCTGGCCTTGAGCGGCCAGTAGGGATCGGCCAGGATCTGGCGGGCCAGCCCCACCATATCGGTCCTGCCCTCGGCCAGGGCCTGTTCGCAGAACTCGGGATTGCGCAGGGAGTGGCTGTTGATCACCGGGATCTGGACCGCCTTTTTTACCGCTTCGGAAGCGTACAGCGTCCAGCCCTCGGGGTACTGCATGGGATCGAAGCCGGCCCCGGGACTCTCCTGGATGCACTGGCTCAGGTCCAGCGCGGCCACCCCGACGTTCTCGAAGGCCTTGGCCACCTCGACGGACTCGGCCAGCTCCCGTCCGCCGGGCACCCACTCGTCAGCCGAGTAGCGGACGATGACCGGGAAGTCCGGGCCGCATTTCTTCATGATCGAGGAGACGATGGCCAGGGGGAAGCGCATCCTGTTCTCGAAGCTGCCCCCGAAGCGGTCGATGCGCTTGTTGAGGTAGGGGCTCATGAATTGGGAGAGCAGATAGCCGTGCGCGGCGTGAAGCTCCACGGCGTCGAAGCCGGCCTGCATCACTCGCCAGGCCGCCTCGCCGAACTCCTCCACGATCTGGATGACCTCGTCGGTGGTGAGAACGTGGACCGTCTTCACCTTCTCGTCGGCATAGGCATAGACGATGTCGCGGCTTTGGGACCAGGGCAGGCTGTGGGCCGCGTCGTTGGAGGCGATTTTCCCGTCGCGCGGCAGGGCGGCCTGGCGCCCAGCGTGCTGCAGCTGGACTGCGCATTTCGCGCCATAGCGGTGCATCGAGGCGGCCAGGCGGGCGAAGCCGGGGATGCAGCTGTCGTCGTCGATGACCAGATTGGTGACCGTGGAGCGGTTGGTTTTCCCGTTCGGGGAGGTCGCCCCCACCACGATGAGCCCGGTCCCGCCCTTGGCCACTTCCTCGTGGTGGTGGATGTCCCGACTGCTCACCGAACCGTCCCGGTGCGAGGAGCTGATGTCGGTCGGAACGTGGCAGATCCGGTTGGCGACCACTACCGGACCGATGCGGATCGGCTCGAAAAGATGCTTGAAATTGTTCATGAGAAGGGAATCTCCTTTCCTGTACGTTGCGCTACTGTATCACGGAAACCGGCGAGGTGCAAAAGATTCTTGACAAGTGCAATGAGCTATCGTAAGATGCTGGGCAGCCAAGACGGCGGAATCGGTCAAACCGTGACCGCCGCGAATAAAATACCCAAAAGGGGGTCTGTAATGAAGAAGAGGAATCTGCTGGTGCTGGCAGTGTTCCTGGCCCTCGCCGTGCTGGCGGGGCCCGTTTTTGCGAAGGGACTCACCATCGGCGTGGTCATGCCCTATGAAGGCGGCTGGTTCACCGCGTTCCACGCGGGCTATCGAGCTGGTGGCCACCAGCCAGGGCGACAAGATCGTCTGGGCGTACCACAACTACAAGGCGGAAAACGAAGCCAAGGCGGTGGAGAACCTGCTGGCCCGCGGCGTGGACGCCATCAACGTCACGGCGGTCAGCCCCGAGAGCGCCGAATACTCCTGCCGGCTGGCCAACGAGGCCAAGGTGCCCATCCAGATCACCGAGAGCGGCATCGCCGAGGGCAAGGGCAAGCCCTTCGCCGACGTGGACTTCAACTGGTTCGACGTGTACCGCACCGTGGCCCAGGGCCTGCGCAAGGACGTCAAGGGAGACATGTCCGTGGTGTGGCTGCAGGGCTTCCTGGGAACCCCGCCCGTTATTCAGGGCATCCAGGGTTTCAAGGACGAGATCACCAAGGTCAAGGGCATCAAGCTGGCCACCGACGTGCAGGACGGCCAGTACGCCACCGCCCCCTCCCTGAACATCATGAAGACCCTGGTCCAGTCCGGGCTGAAGTTCAACGTGGCCATCGGCGCCTGCCAGGAGATCACTGACGGCATCATCCAGGCCCTGCGCGAGGAGAACGTTCCCCGCAAGAGCGTGACCGTGGTTTCGGTAAACGGCGGCCCGATCGACATCAAGAACTTCAACGAAGGCACCCTGGACTACTGCCTGAGCCTGTCCCCGGGGCTGCACGGGATGATCTGCGCCGGCAACCTGCTGGCCTACATGAACAAGCAGACCTACCAGAAGAAGAGCTACTCGCCCATCATCTGGGTCAACGCCAAGGACTGGCCGCAGAAGCTCATTCCCTGGGATGTGGACGCCAAGTGGATGCCGGTGGTCAACGAGTTCGTGAAGACCGGCAAGTACAAGCCGGAACTGAAGGCCAAGTAAGCACTATTCGGAAACTGACGATGCGGTTTGCAGGGGTTCCGGAGGATGACTCTCGGAACCCCTTTTCTTTATCCGCAGCGGAATAGGAGCACAAGCGTGGCGTCGGGCGAGGTTCTGGGAGCGGTCAAGATCAGCAAGAGCTACCCGGGGGTGCAGGCTCTGGAGGGCAGTAGATTTCGACCTGCGCGCCGGCGAGGTCCAGGCGCTGGTCGGACAGAACGGGGCTGGCAAGTCCACCTTCATCGAAATCATCTCCGGCTCGCTGCGTCCGGATTCGGGCCAGATCATGGTCGAAGGCCGGGCCTACCCGTACCTGGAGCCCTTCCAAGTCCATCGAGCTGGGCATCCAGACGGTCCACCAGGAGAACCAGCTGGTGGAAGAGCTTTCCGTGGCGGAGAACATCTACCTGTTCGACCTGCCGGGCAATCGCCTGGGCCTGGTGAATTATGCCCGCTGCCAGAAGGCGGCCGGCGCGCTGCTCTCGGAGCTGGGCATCGCAGGTCCCAGCCGGCCGCAAGATGACCCAGCTGACCTTCATCGAGAAGAAGCTGGTCAGCATCGCCAAGGCCTTTTCCCGCCAGGCCAAGGTGCTGATTCTCGATGAGCCCACCGCTTCGCTGGACGAGAAGGGCAAGAACGTGCTCTTCGACATCATCCGCCAGAACACCGGCAAGGGCCTGGGGGTGATCTACATCTCCCACAACCTCGGGGAGATCTTCGAGATCTGCGACCGGGTGACCGTTTTCAAGGACGGGAAGAAGGTCGCCACCCACGCGGTGGCCGAGATCAGCATGAACACCGTCGTTCAGGAGATGATCGGGCGCTCCACTTCCTCCCTGTACACCCGGGAGGGCGGCAAGGCGGGTGCTGGCGCCGGCGCGGCCCTGGAGGTGGAACGACTTCTCGCGGGCGGGGGTGGTGGACCACGTGTCCTTCGACGTCCGGCCCGGCGAGATCTTCGGGATCGGAGGCCTGGTTGGAGCCGGCCGCACGGAACTGGCCCGGATGATCTTCGGGCTGGACCCCAAGGACTCCGGCAGATTGGTGCTCCGCGGCAAGGATATCACCCCGGCCAGCCCGTTCGACGCCATCCAGAAGGGGATCGGCTACCTGACCGAGGATCGGAAGGACAGCGGTCTGATCCTGGGCCGTCCCATCTTCGAGAACGTGAGCCTGGCGCGCCTGGCCAAGAGCCTGCGCCTGCTGCTGGACCTGGGCCGGGAGCGCGGCGAGACCGGGGACATTTCGCGGCAGCTGGACATCAAGACTCCGTCCCTGGAGCAGCGGGTCATCAATCTCAGCGGCGGGAACCAGCAGAAAGTGGTGCTGGCCAAATGGCTGTTCGCCGGCTCGGAGGTGCTGATCTTCGACGAGCCGACGGTGGGGGTGGACGTGGGGGCCAAGTCGGAGATCTACCGGATGATGGAAAACCTGGCCAGGCAGGGCAAGCTGATTATCATGATCTCCTCGGACAATCCCGAGCTGGTCGCGGTTTGCGATCGGGTGGGCGTCATGCGGGACAGGAAGCTCGTGGTCGTTCTGGAAGGCGAGCAGATCAGCGAAGAGAACATCCTGCGCTACTCCATGGGCGTGGGCGAAAGGGACTAGCCAGCATGAACAGTGCGGTAGCAACCGTAGGCAAGAAGAAAACCCGGATCACTCAGTCCATCGTGCTCATCGGCATCATCGTGGCGATCTGCATCGTGACTTCCATCGTCAACCCGAGGTTCCTGAGGATCCAGAATATCATCAACATCTTTCAGCAGATTTCCATCCTGGGCATCGTGGCCTGCGGCATCGGAATGCTGCTGGTGGCCGGCCAGATCGACATCTCGGTGGGCAGCCAGATTTCCCTGATGGGGGTGATCATCGGCATGGTCATCGAGAAGCTGGTAGGGAAGCCCGTACCGGGACGTGCAGGCCTGGCAGGCGGCCCTGGCCATCCCCCTGGCGGTGGTGGCGACCCTCATTCTTGGCTTTCTCATGGGCCTGCTCAATGGGATCGTGGTGATCAAGTCGCGGGCCGCCTCCTTCATCATCACCCTGGGTTTCATGACCGTTTATCACGGCGCGGCCCTGCTGACCAGCGGCGGGTACGGATACAGCCTCTACGGGCACTTCGAGCTGCTTGGACGGGGAAGGGTCCTGGACATCATCCCGATCCCGATTCTGTTCTTCCTGGGGGTGGTGCTGATCACCTTCGTGGTCCTGAAGTACTTCCGCTACGGCCGTTTCTTGTACGCCATCGGCGGCAACCGCAAGGCGGCGTACGTGTCGGGGATCAACACCAACCGGATCACGATCATCGCCTATGTGGTAACGGGGATGTGCAGCGCCCTGGCCGCCTTGATCCTGATCTCGCGGGTCGGCTCCGCCACGGCCACTACCGGTGACGCCTATGGTCTGGATGCCCTGGCCGGGGTGATCGTGGGCGGGGTGGCGCTTTCCGGTGGGCGGGGCAACGCTCTGAATGTCTTCCTGGGGGTGATGTTGATCGGACTGATCAGCAATTCCCTGATCATCATGACCATCGATCCCTACATGCGGGACGTGATCATCGGCCTGATCATCATCATCGCGGTGACGATCGCCCAGTATACCAGCGAACGCGAGTGAGGAAGCGGAACCCGGTCACCCAGTCCGTTGTGCTGCTCGCCCTCATCCTGGCGATCTGCGCCGCGGCTACGATCATCAATCCGCGGTTTTTGCGCATTCAGAACATCCTCAACATCTTCCAACAGGTCGCCATCTTGGGCATCGTGGCCTGCGGCGTCGGCATGCTGCTGGTGGCCGGCCAGATCGACATTTCCGTCGGCAGCCAGATCTCCTTCCTGACCGTCGTGTTGGCCTTGGTGCTGCAGAAGATGCTCGGGGAGCCCGGGACTCCGGTCCCGCCCTGGCGCCCGGTCCTGGCCATTCCGCTGGGCGTGGCGCTGGTTCTCGTCCTGGGTTTGCTGATGGGCCTGCTCAATGGGGTGGTAGTGGTCAAATCACGGGCGGTCTCCTTCATCATCACCCTGGGTTTCATGACCGCGTATTACGGGGCGGCCCTGGTGGCCGGCAGCGGCACCGGCTATCCGATGTCCGGGAGGTTCGAGTGGATCGGGCGGGGAAGGCTGTTGAACACCGTCCCCATCCCCGTGCTTTTTTTCCTGGGGGTGGTGCTGGTCACCCACGCGGTGTTGAAGAACTTCCGCTATGGGCGCTTTCTCTACGCCAGCGGAGGCAACCGCAAGGCGGCGTATGTATCGGGGATCAACACCAATCGGGTCACAATCGCAGCTTTCATAGTGACCGGATTATGCAACGCGCTGGCCGCGCTGATCCTGGCTTCCCGGGTGGGTTTCTCCCAGGCCAACATCGCCGCCTCCTACGGGCTGGACGCGCTGGCGGCGGTGATAGTCGGCGGTATAGGGCTGTCCGGAGGCCGGGGCAATGCCCTGAACATCTTCCTGGGGGTGCTGCTGATCGGGCTGATCAGCAATGCGCTCATCATCGTACGGGTCAATCCCTACGCCCGGGACGTGGTCATGGGACTGATCATCATTGCCGCGGCGACGGTCGGCCAGTACACCGGCGACAGGGAATGAGCATGGCGGATTGGCTGATCTACAATGGGCAGGTGCTGGCGGACACCTGCCTTCTGCCGAGCGGCTTCGTGTGCCTGCAGGGGGAACGCATCGCCTCGCTGGGTGAGGACTGGCGGGGGATAGAGGCAAAGCAGCGAATCGATGCCGGGGGACGGCTGATCGGGCCGGGTTTCATCGACCTGCACACGCACGGCATTGCGGACGTAGACTTCATGCAGAGCGATCCGGAGTCGGTCAGGCGCGGCCTGTCCCTGTACGCCTCTTTCGGGGTGACCCGGGTGCTTGGCAGCACCTATGCCAATCCGTACGAAACGATCATCGCCCAGCTGCACCGGCTGCGCGGCGTGATACAGGACGGGGAAAGAGGCTCGATTCTCCATGGCGTGCACCTGGAAGGCCCATGGCTGTCCCCTCGCTGCAGGGGCGGCCACGAGCTGGAGTACCTGCGGACGCCCGAGAGGCAGGCCGTGGAGCGAATCCTGGGCGAGGTGGGGGACGTGATCCGCACGGTCACTTTTTCCCCGGAGCTGCCCGGTGCCCTCTGGCTGACCGAAAGGCTGGCGCAGGCCGGGATCGTTCCGGTGCTGGGCCACACGGCGGCCAGCTTCGAGGAGGCCGAGCAGGCGATCCGGGCAGGGGCCAGGCACGTAACGCACATGTATGACGCAACCATCGGGTACCGGGAAAGCGAGGCGCAGCCGCTGGTCATGTTGCCCGGCATGGAGACGGCGGTCCTGCTGGAGGACGCTGTCAGCATCGAGCTGATCGGTTGCCCGCTTCACGTGCCGCCGCCATTTTTCCGCTTCATCGACAAGGTCAAGCCTCACGACAAGAAGGTCATCGTCACCGACTCCCTGGTCGGCACCGGGATGCCTGATGGCTCGGTGCTGAGCATCAAGGGAGGACGGCAGATTTACGTCGATCAGGGGGTCCTGAGGCTGATCGACAAGGACCCTGCGGTGAACGGCAATTTCTGCGGCAGCGCGATCACGATGAACGTGGCCTTGCGCCGCCTGCGAGAGTATGCCAGGCTCTCCACGGCCGATGCCGTGCGCTGGGGCAGCCTCAATCCGGCCACTACACTGGGGCTGCAGAGGGAAACCGGCAGTCTGCTGGCCGGGAAACTCGCGGATCTGGTCATCATGGACGAGGATTTCAACGTCGAAACGACATTCGTCAAGGGACGCCTCGCTTACCGGAATCGGACGGAAACATGAACAAGGACATCCTGATCTGCAACGGGCGGGTCATCACCGAAACGCACTTCCTGGCCCCGGGCTACGTGCTGATCCGTGACGGCCGCGTCGCTTCGTTGGGCTCGGACTGGGGCAAGGTGGAGGCCGCCGAAAGGATCGACGCTGGCGGCTTGCTGGTGTCGCCGGGCTTCGTGGACATGCACACCCACGGCATCCGGGACATGGATTTCATGGCCAGCGACGCGGAAGGCATGCTGCGCGGGCTGGCCGCCTACGCCTCCTTCGGGGTGACCCGGGTCTGCGGCGCCACCCTGGCCAACCCCTGGGAGCGGATCATCGAGCAGGTGGGCCGGATGCGGCGGGCCATGGAGGACCGGGAGTACGGCCCGCTGCTGGCCGGGGCGCATATCGAGGGTCCCTGGCTGTACCCGCCCCAGAAGGGCGGTCACGCCCTGGAGTACCTGCGCGTGCCGGAGAAGGGCGAGGTCCAGCGCCTGCTGGGGGAGGTGGGCGAGGTCATCCGGGAAGTGACCTTCGCCCCCGAGCTCCCCGGGGCGGTCTGGCTGACCGAGGAGCTGGCCGCTCGCGGAATCCTTCCTTCCATCGGGCACAGCGAGGCCAGCTACGAGCAGGCCGAGGCGGTGATCCTGGCCGGGGCCCGGCACGTGACCCACCTGTACGACGCGCTCAACGGCTACCGGGAGAACCCGCGGGAGGCCCTGGTGATGATGCCCGGGGTGGAGACCGCGGCCTACCGGCACGACGAGGTGAGCGTGGAGTTGAACGGCTGCCCGGTGCACGTGCCGGTCCCGTTCTGGGGCTTCGTCAACCAGGTGAAGCCGCGGGACAAGAAGGTGGTGGTCACCGACTCCCTGGTGGGCACCGGGATGCCGGAAGGCACCGTGCTGACCTACAAGGACGGCCGGCAGGTATATGTGGAGAAGGGGGTTCTGCGCATGATCTCCAAGGACCCCAAGATCCACGGCAACCTCACCGGCAGCGCGGTGACCATGAACGTGGCCCTGCGCCGGCTCATGCAGTTCACCGGGCTGCCGGTGCAGGAGGCCGTGCGCTGGGTGAGCCTGAATCCCGCCAGGGCCCTGGGCCTGGACCGGGAAACCGGCAGCCTGAAGGTCGGCAAGTGGGCGGACATCGCCCTGCTGGACGACGGCCTGGAGGTGCATCGGACCCTGCTGAGGGGCAGGACAGTATGGAGGAAAACCGCATGAAAGCCCGACTGCTTCCGCTTTTCTTCAAGAAGGACCGGACGGAGAAGTTCGACCGCCAATTGGGCAACTTGAAGAAGCTGCTCGGCGCGGAGGCCGAGTTCCTGCCGTCCGTCGGGCTGGGCGAGCCCCTGCCTCCCTGCGACGCGGTGGTTTTTCCCGAGATCCTGGGTGAAGCCTACCGCAGCGTGGAGCATTTCCGGGCCATCCGGGCGCCCATCCTGATCATCACTTCCGAGTTCGCCACGGTCTCCATGTGGGACTGGGAGATCGCCAACTTCCTCAAGAACAAGGGGGTGGCCACCATCGCCCCCTACAATCTCCAGCAGGCCCGCATCCTCTGCGCCGCCCTGGCGGCCAAAAGCCAGCTGGCGGGCGGGAAGCTGCTGATTTTCCAGGACAACCCGGGGGAGGGCTTCCAGCCCGACATCTTCAAGTGCTTTTACTGGTGGGAGCAGGAGTGCACGGATCTGATCCGGGAACGCTTCGGCCTGCAGATCGTGCGCAGGAGCTTCCGGAAGCTCGGGGCCGAGGCCAAGGCCATTCCCGACGCCGAGGCGAAGAAGGAGTGGAAGCGCTGGGATTTCCCCCTGGCCGAGGACCTCGCCGAACGGGCCCTTTTGAGCGCGGTGAAGCTGTACCTGGCGGTGAAGCGGGAGCTGCAGGAGGACACCTGCTTCCTCGGGGTGGGGATCAACTGCCTCAACGAGTCCGCCTTCTCCGACACGACCCCCTGCCTGGCCTGGAACATGCTGTACGAGGAGAAGGGCCTCTTGTGGGCCTGCGAGGGGGACACCCTGTCCCTGGCCACCAAGCTCCTGCTGCACAAGTCGCTGGGGGCGCCCATCATGATGACCAACATCTATCCCTTCCTGATGGGCCAGGCGGCGCTGAAGCACGAGAAGATCCCCGGCTTTCCGGAGGTCCTGGAGGAGCCGGAGAATCACCTGCTGCTGGCCCACTGCGGCTACTTCGGCCTGACTCCGCGCTCGTTCTGCTCCAGCTGGATCCTGCGGCCGCCGGTGCTGGCCATCGTGGACAAGAACGCCCACGCCCACGACGCCCGGATGCCGGTGGGCGACATCACCCTGGCCAAGCTGGACACTTCCTTGCGCAAAATGATGGTCATCGAGGGATGCCTGAGGGGCTACGTCCAATATCACGGCTCGGACTGCCGCAACGGGGCCATGGTGCGGGTGGCCAGCGGTCACCGGCTGATGAGGGAGATGTATTCCCACCACCAGCTGCTGATGACGGGCAAGAGGCAGCAGGAGATCGAGCTGTTGGCCCCGGTGTTCGGGCTCACCCTGGAGGGCATCGGCTGAGGCTTGACAGCAACACATCGTGATGTTACGATGAATGACCGTGCTAATGCGCCTGATCCGGAGTGGTGATGACTGACACGCTGAACATGCGCGGGATCTGCAAGAGCTTTTTCGGGGTCGAGGTCCTGCACAAGGTCGATTTCACGATCCAGAAAAGCGAAATCATGGGACTTTGCGGCGAGAACGGCGCCGGCAAGTCGACCCTGATGAAGATCCTGGCCGGGATCTACGCCCAGGACGCCGGGGAGGTGGTGTTCAAGGGCAACCCCATCCGCCGGGGCGCCACCCCGCTGGAGGTCCAGCGCCTGGGCATCTCCATGATCCACCAGGAGCTCAACCTGCTGCCCGAGCTGACGGTGGCCCAGAACATCTTCCTGTGCCGCGAGCCGCGCGGCCCGCTGGGGCTGGTCGATTTCGGCCGGATGCACGAGGAGGCCGCGGCGCTGCTGGGCAAGCTGGGGGAGAAGATCGACCCCCGGCGCCCGGTGCGCGACCTGAAGATCGCCCAGAAGCAGATGGTGGAGATCGCCAAGGCGATCTCCTTCAACGTGGAGCTGCTGGTCATGGACGAGCCCACCTCCGTGCTCACCGGCAAGGAAACCAGGATCCTCTTCGACCTGATCGCCTCCCTGAGCGCGCAGGGCATCGCCGTGGTCTACATCTCGCACCGGCTGCAGGAGATCATCGACGTCTGCCACAAGGTCACGGTCCTGCGCGACGGGCATTTCGTGGCCACCCGCACGGTGCCCGAGGTGACCGCCCAGGGACATCGCCTCCCTGATGGTGGGGCGGGAGGTGCAGGAATCCAGGGTCGAGCGACTTCGCCGGGGATCCGCAGGCGGTCATGCTGGAAGTGCGCGACGTTTCGGACGACATGCTGAAAGGCATCAGCTTCCAGGTCCGCCGGGGGGAGATCCTGGGCTTCAGCGGGCTGGTGGGCGCCGGGCGGACCGAGCTGATGGAGGCCATCTTCGGCATCCGCAAGCCGCGAACCGGGGAGGTGCTGATCGAGGGCCGGCCGGTGACCATCCGCAGCGCCATCGACGCGATCAAGGCCAACCTGGGCTTCGTCACCGAGGACCGCAAGGAGACCGGGCTGGTGCTGTGCCGGGACATCGGCGAGAACTCCAACTACGTCTTCTGGCAGAAGGGCCGGGGCTTCTTCAAGCAGCGCGCGGTTTCCGCGGCGAACGCCAGGAGGATGATCGAGCGCCTGGCCATCCGCTGCTCCAGCCCCCGGCAGCTGGTCAGCAACCTCTCGGGGGGCAACCAGCAGAAGGTGGCCCTGGCCAAGTGGCTTCTTTCCGGGGCCAGGATCCTGGTGCTGGACGAGCCCACCCGCGGGGTGGACGTGGGGGCCAGGCAGGAGCTGTACCGGATCATCAAGGAGCTGGCGGCGGAAGGGGTGGCGATCGTGATCGTCTCCTCCGACCTGCCGGAAATCCTCACCATCTGCGAGCGGGTGATCGTCATGCACGAGGGCCAGATCACCGGCGAGCTGAAATCCTCGGAATTGAGCGAGGACAAGGTCATGTACTTCGCGACCAACCTTCAGGCGGGAGGGTGACATGGAGGCTGAAGAGAAGAGGGCCGACAGCCGCCTTCTGCAGCTGGTAAAGAACATCTGGCGCAACTACAGCATCGTCGTCGTGTTCGTGGCCATCCTGATCATCTGCGGCATCTTCGCCCCGCGGTTCCTGCGGCCCCAGCAACCTGCTGAACATCCTGCGCAACACCTCGATCGTCGGCTCGATCGCGCTGGGCATGACCTTCGTGATCATCGCCGGCGGCATCGACCTGTCCAGCGGCCCGGTGCTGGCCACCTCGGGGGCGGTGCTGATCTTCCTGCAGCGGATGGTGAACCCCGACGGCAGTCCCCGTGGTGCCCCTGCCCCTGGCCATCCTGGCCTGCTGCGCCGTGGCCATGGCCTTCGGCCTGCTCAACGGGGTGGTCATCACCAAGGCGAAGCTGCCGCCCTTCATCGTGACCCTGGCGGTGGGCATCATCGCCCGCTCGATCACCATGTACTGTCTGCCGGGGCGCCACGATCATGGGCAACAACATCCCCCAGTTCACCCGGATCGGCAGCGGCTCGCTCTTCGGCATCCCCATCCCCTTCCTCGTGGTGATCGTGATGGCGGTCGCTGTTCCACATCCTGCTCACCCGCACCAAGTTCGGGCACCTACGTGTTCGCCGTGGGCGGCAACGAGAACGCGGCCCGCTACTCGGGCATCAAGGTGGACCGCGTCCGGATCATCACCTACATGCTGGTGGGGCTGTGCACGGGCATCGCCGCCACCATGGAGATGTCCCGCATGGCGGCGGTGGCCGCGGCCACCTCGGGCAGCCAGTACGAGTTCGAGGCCATCACCGCCGTCATCGTGGGCGGCACGTCCCTCTCCGGCGGCAGGGGACGCCTCTCGGCACCATCGTCGGCTTCATCATCCTGGGGATCGTCAACAACATGATGATCATGCTCAATATATCGCCCTACCTCTCGGGGGCCGTGAAGGGGGCGGTCATCCTCTTCGCGGTGCTCATGCAGAGGCGGGAGCGGTAATGAGAACACATTTTTTCAAGGAGGACGAGGATGAAGAAGATTCTTTTGTTAACCGTCGCGGTCGCCCTGCTTCTGAGCACCGCGCTGGCCTTCGCCGCCGGTGGCGGGGAACAGGCCGCGGGCGGCAAGAAGTTCAGGATCGCCGTGTCCCTGCCGCCGGCCAACAACGCCTGGCAGGCCAAGATGCTGGACTCGGTCACTGGCCGAGGTGGCCAAGGACACCGACAAGTTCGAGATCGATCGTGAAGAACGCCGTGGACGACGCCGACCAGCTCAACATGCTGCAGACCTTCAAGGGCGGCGGCTACGACATGATCTGCGTCCTGCCCGGCAACGGCACGCTGATGACCCCGATCTGCCAGGACATCTTCAAGGCCGGCACCAAGATCATGATCATCGACCGGCCCATCGAGGGCGACCAGTACACCGTGTTCTACGGCGGCGACAACGCGCAGTGCGGCCGCAACGCGGCCAAGTACATCGGCGACCGGCTGAAGGGCAAGGGCCAGATCGCCATCCTGCGCAGCTACGTGGGCATCCCCATCGACCTGCAGCGCTACAACGGGTTCATGGAAGTTCTGAAGAAGGACTACCCGGGCGTCAAGGTCGCTGGTCGAGGCCGACGGCGAGTTCAACCAGGAAGCCGGCCGGAAGGCCATGTCCAACATCCTGCCCGCCTACCCCAAGATCGACGCGATCTTCTCCCACGACGACGAGTCGGCGGTCGGCGCGCTCACCGAGATCCGCAGCGCCAAGCGCACGGACATCCAGTTCGTCACCGGCATGGGCGGCTCCAAGTCGGCCTTCGCCCTGATGAGCAAGAAGGATCCCCTGTACGGCGCCTCCATGTCGTACCTGCCCACCATGGGCGGCCGCGCCGTGGCGCTGGCCAAGAAGATCCTGCAGGGCGAGAAGTTCGAGAAGGACATCATCGAGCCGACGATCGTCGTGACCTCGGCCAACGTGTCCAAGTACGTGGACGAAGCTTACTGATCGCTACTGCGATCAGCACGGCTACTGCCGTATTAAGGAAGCACTGTCGCCAAGATCTGGGGAAGGGGCCTGCGCCCTTCCCCTTTTTTGCAGCTTGCTCCCGTGTGTTATCGTTTATTAGCATATTTTATTAATTCCTATTGACAAAGAAACAGGGATTGAGGATACTGCCCCGGATGGCGGACAATATCATCGGAGTCTGCGTGATCGGCAGCGGCCGCGCCGGCCTGATCCACGCCCGCAACTTCGCGCGGACGGTGCCGGGCGCCCGCCTGGCGGCGCTGGTGGACCCTCAAGCCGAAGCCCTGGCCGCGGCCGGCCGCGAGCTGGGAGTGGAGAAGCTGTACGCCGACTACCGCCAGGCCCTGGCGGACCGGGAGGTCCAGGCCGTGGTGGTGGTCACCCCCACCAAGTTCCACCGTGACATCGTGGTGACCGCGGCCCGGGCCGGCAGGCACATCCTCTGCGAGAAGCCCATGGCCATGACCGTGGAGGAATGCCAGGAAATGAACCGCGCGGTGGAGGAGCAGGGGGTGATCCTCCAACTGGGCTTCATGCGCCGCTTCGACGCCGGTTTCCAGGCCGCCGCGGAGGCCATCGAGCGCGGGGACATCGGCCCCGTGGTCCAGGTCAAGTCCCTGACCCACGGGCCCAGCGTGCCCCAGCCCTGGATGTACGATCTGAAGGCCTCCAACGGGCCGCTGGCCGAGGTGAACAGCCACGACATCGACACCCTGCGCTGGTTCACGGGCAGCGACTTCCAGGAAGTTTACGCGGTGGCCGGCAACTACCGCTGCCCGGAAGCCCGCGAGCGCTACCCCGATTTCTACGACAACGTGTCCATGGTGGCCCGCTTCCGCAACGGCATGCAGGGCTTCATCGGCGGCGCGGTGGCCGTGGGGTACGGCTACGATTCGCGCGTGGAGGTGCTGGGCACCCGGGGGCTGCTGTCCGTGGGCAGGCAGGAGCACCACGCCACCGTGACCTGCACGCCCGAGGGGCAGATCCGGCGTCCGTTCGTCAAGAGCTGGCGCAACCTCTTCATGGAGGCCTACGCCGAGGAGGACCGCGACTTCGCCCGCGCCGTGGCCGATCACCGCCCGCCCAGGGTGAGCGGCCGGGACGGGATGATGGCCGTCCAGGTGGTGGAGGCCGGCAACCGCTCGATCCGGGAAGGCAGGCCCGTCAGCCTGCCGGTCATCTGAGGAGGTATCCAGTGCGCGCCGCATTGCTTTACGGCAAGGAGGACCTGCGGGTCCAGGAGGTTCCCACCCCGGAGGTCGGCCCGGGCGAGGTGCTGCTCGCCGTGCGGGCCGCGGCGCTCTGCGGCACGGACATCCGCATGTACCGCAACGGCGCCAAGGGAGTGGGCCCCGAAAGCCCGCTGGTGCTGGGTCACGAGCTTTCCGGAACGGTGCTGCGGGTGGGCCGCGCGGTGAGCGGGGTTCGGGAAGGGCAGCCGGTGGCGGTGGCCCCGAACATGGGCTGCGGCACCTGCGACTCCTGCGTCAGCGGCAACACCCAGTTCTGCGAGAACGGCTACCGGGCCTTCGGCATCAACCTGCCGGGGGGCTTCGCCCAGTACGCTCTGGTGCCCGCCGAGGCGGTGCGCCAGGGCAACCTCTGCCCGATCTCCCCGTCGCTGTCCTTCGCGGCCGCGGCACTGGCCGAGCCCCTCTCCTGCGTGTTCAATGCCTTCCAGCGCTGCGCCATCCGCCCCGGGGATCGGGTGCTGATCATCGGCGCCGGGCCGATCGGGCTGATGCACGCCAAGCTGGCCCGCATGGGCGGGGCGGCCAAGGTTTTCCTCAACGACCTGAGCGCCGAGCGCCTGGAGGCCTGCCGCCGCCTGGAGCCCGGCCTGCACACCATCCCCGGCGCGGATCCGGTGGCGCCTCTCCTGGAGCTGACCTCGGGCAGGGGGCTGGAGGTGGTGATCACCGCCTGCCCCGCGCCCGAAGCCCAGGTCAACGCCCTGAAGCTGGCGGCCGTGAACGGGCGGGTGCTGTTCTTCGGCGGCCTGCCGGCCGACCGCGCCGTGGTGGGCCTGGACACCAACCTGATCCACTACCGGCAGCTCTGGGTGACCGGCACGGCCCGCCAGAGCCTGAGCCAGTTCCGGCAGGTGCTGCGCCTGATCGAGGACGGGCTGGTGAACGTGGAGGACCTGGTGAGCGCCCGCTGGCCGCTGGAGAAGATCGGGGAGGCCTTCGAGGCCGTGATGCGGGGCGAAGGCCTGAAGCACGTGGTGAGCTTCGAAGGACGGTAGGACGATGGCCGCGGAACGCCTGATCGGGGTGGACATCGGGACCCAGGGCACCAAGGCCGCGCTGTTCGACCGCGCGGGGGCTCTGCCTGGCCGAAGCGTTCGAGCCATCCGAGCTCCTGCACCCCGAGCCCGGGGCGGTCGAGGAGGACCCCGAGCGCCAGGTGGCCTCGGTGCTGCAGCACCATCCGCCAGTGCCTGCAGGCCTCCGGCTCCCGGCCCGGCAGCGTGGCGGCCATCGGCCATCGACGGGCAGATGGCCGGCGTCATCGGCGTGGGCGAGGACGGCCGGGCCGTCACGCCCTACGACTCCTGGCTCGACACCCGCTGCGCGCCGTACATCGAGCGGCATGGAGCAGGAGGCGGGCGCGAGGTGATCGCCCGCAAGAGCGGCGGCCCGCCCAGCTTCAACCACGGGCCCCAAGATCCTCTGGTGGATGCACGAGCGCCCGCGAGGTCTTTGCCGCGCATCCGCTCCTTCGTGCAGCCCGGCGGCTACGCGGCCATGCGGCTGTGCGGCCTGCCGGGCCGCCGAGGCCTTCATCGACCCGACCTACCTGCACTTCTCAGCGGCTTCGCGGACAACCCGCGGCGGCGCGTGGGACCCGGAGCTCTGCCGGCAGTTCGACCTGGACCCCGCGAAGCTGCCGCGGATCGTCGACCGCCAGACGAGTGGTCGGCGGGCTGACCGCCGAGGCGGCCGCGGCCTGCGGCCTGACCGCCGGCACGCCGGTGGTGGCCGGCTGCGGCGACACGGCGGCCAGCTTCCTGTCCTGCGGGGCCACCCGCGAGGGCATCTGCGTGGACGTGGCCGGCACCGCCTCGGTGTTCGCCGCCACCACCGCCGCCCTTCGGCCGGACGTCGAGCACCGCATGCTGGCCTGCGGCCACTCGGCCACCCCGGGGCTCTGGCACCCCTACGCCTACATCAACGGCGGCGGCATGAACCTGGAGTGGTTCCGCAAGGACATCGCCGCCGGCTCCGGCTTCGAGGAGCTGGACCGCCAGGCCGAAGCCCTGGTGCCCGGGGAGGACGACCCCCTGTTCGTCCCCCACCTGGGTTTTGTCAAAAGATGCGCGAAGATGACGTTCCGCGAAGCTTTTGGTCCTAGCTCATACTGGTCATTCCGTGATAATGCTTAACAAATACCCCTACGCCAATGGACACCTTCTTCTTGCTCCCAAACGGCACGAAAAGCACCTTTCTAGCCTCTCAGCCGATGAGTACGGCGATCTCAATGAGGCCTTGCGTCGTTCCGTCGATATCGTTCGGAAATCCTATAATGCGACCGGTGTCAATCTGGGCATGAATCTAGGCAAATGCGCTGGCGCCGGAATCGAGGACCATCTCCATTGGCATGTTGTGCCGCGCTGGGAAGGTGACAACAATTTTATGCCCGTCGTGGCGAGAAACCCGGGTGATGCCGCAGCATTTACTTGAAAGCTACGACCACCTAAAACCTTATTTCCAACGTCTTTATGAATGAAACGAAAAGGAAAAAGCGCTAACATTGAAATGTTTGCGATCGCTCCATGAACAGGAAACAGCGATTGTTTCTCTAGGGCGTGAAAAATTCTTAACCAAGGAGGCCAGGTCCAAGTGAACGAGGCAAAAACGTTAGGGGAGCTTAAAAAAAGTGGGGTGCGGGTCTTATCGGTTCGTGACGAGATGCGCAAAAATCTTGTCCAACGGCTGGAAAGCGGAACCCGCATATTGCCCGGAATTGTCGGTTACGACGATACCGTAATTCCGGAGATCGAGAACGCAATCCTGTCCGGACACCATATGGTGTTCCTCGGCGAACGGGGTCAAGGTAAATCACGCATTATTCGTGGACTCACGAGCCTCCTCGACGAACGAATACCGATTGTCCAGGGCTGTGAAATCAACGACAATCCGTTCAAGCCTATTTGCCGCCCGTGCCGTAAGAAAGCCGAGGAACTGGGCGACGGGTTGCCGCTCCAATGGGTCGACCGAGACCAAAGATACGGGGAAAAATTGGCTACCCCGACGTCTCCATCGCCGATATCGTTGGTGAGATCGATCCCA
>CAVUYS010000081.1:0-23322 GCA_963745745.1 uncultured Spirochaetota bacterium
CCAACCTCGGTCAGCGGCACCTACTCAGGACATCTGCTCAAAGTGCTTGGGGCGACGGCGGCATTGAAGGAACTGCGAACAGAAGGATTCTATGATCACCTGAATACAATGGCGGAAAAGCTATACTCCGGTATTGGCGAAATCATTCGGCGTCATAGAATTAAAGCGGTCGTTCAGGGATTGGGAGCCAGGTTCACAATTTTTTTCGGCTTGGAGGAGACGCCCATAACGGATTATCGCCGGGTGGTCACTGGTTTCAACCTCGACATGTACAAGCGATTCCTGCGCGAGGCGGTGGATAGAAATCTCTACTTCCATGACAGCGGGAGCACGACCACGCCTAACCACTTTGGTATCAGCAGTGCGCATTCCGCGGCTGATGTCGAGGATACTCTCGAGAAAATCGACGACATTCTAAAAACATTCTAATAAGGCAAATCCATGACACCCAAGCAGCGAGTTGAATCTGCTCTGAAGCACATCGAGCCGGACCGGGTACCCACGGGTGAGAACTTGATAGACGGCAAGATGGCCGAAACCATCCTGGAAAGACCGCTCCTGTTCAACATGGGTTGGCGAGAGCTGCAGGCGATCTGGCACGGCAAACGGGACGATGTGGTGCGGGACTATTCTGAAGCGTTTGTCGAACTCCCGCGACGCTTGGAATGGGATTACGTGCGCGTTCCAGTCGTGCCGCGCAGGAAGACATATGCCCCCCCGCGAATGACGGGAGAGTACTCCTGGGTTGATGATAAGGGCGATGAGTATTCTTTCAACCCCGAGTCCGGCTATCTGGTGATGCGTACTCACTTTCCGGATATGCACGTGGGCGATCTGCCGGATCCCACCGTTCCCTTCGAGGTTGAGCCTTCCGAGCTTGAAGCAATCCGCCATGTCGTCCAGGAGCTGGGGGATACTCATTTCGTCATTGGCCGGACCCCGGTCGACGGCTCTTTCCCATGGGAACACACTGTCGGTATGGAAGCCTTCCTGATGAAAATGCTCATTGAGCCGGACTTCGTAGAAAAGGCGACGGCTGTATATGTGGATCGCTCCCTCGCGTATATACGGGCTATGCTGGAAGCCGGAGTGGACGCCATCATGACGGTGGATGATTATTCGGACAATCGGGGCCCCATCATGGGCTTAGAGCTTTTCAGGAAGTTCGTACTCCCGGCGATCCGAAAACAGTGCGAACTGACCCACGATCTTGGAGGCTATTTCATCAAGCACACCGATGGGAACCTCTGGGATGTCTTGGATGACTTGGTAGAGATTGGCATCGATGGCTGGCATGGGATTCAGCGGAACATCGGCATGGACCTGGACCGCTTGAAAAAACGATATGGGGAAAGGTTATGCTTCTTTGGCGGAGTCAACACGGAAACTTTGATAACAGGGAGTCATCAGGATTTGCGTACCGAGGTGCGCACGGCAATTGAGCAGGCGGCGGCAGGTGGGGGCTTGGTGCTGACCTGCAGCAATGTCGTACCGGTGGGGGCGACACTGGATAACTATCGTGCCGTGCGGCAGGCAATTCAGGATTTTGGGAAATATCCATCGCGGTAAACGGAGGGTATTTCCGGGCAAAGGTATCGAAGAGCTCAAGGCGCGCTACAGCGCCTGGGGGTTGCCGACTTCCCTGCGGCAGATCGGCGTAAATGAGCTTTGCGCTGATTGAGTTCGAATTGACACGTCGCGTTGGTTTCCATATGATGCCTACCCATGAATGAACTGGCCGTGGAGTTGAACCGGACCCTCGAGGGCACCGTGGTGGCGGGGCTGCTGTCGGATTTCGGACGCCGGATCTACTTCCCCAAGGGCATCGTGGCCCAGTCCGCCGAGGCCGGAAAGCAGGCCCACCGCCTGAACGCCACGATCGGCATCGCCACCCGCGGGGGCCAGGCCATGAACCTGGCCGCCATCCGCGAGCGCTTCCAGGGGCTCACGCCCAACGAGATCTTCGCCTACGCGCCCACCGCCGGCTCCCCGGCGCTGCGCGAGGCCTGGAAGAAGGAAATGCTGGCCAAGAACCCGGCCCTGGCCGGCAAGACCTTTTCCCTGCCCGCCGCGGTGGCCGGGCTGACCCACGGCATCTCCCTGACCGCCGAGCTGTTCGCCGGGCCGGGGGACGCGGTGCTGATGCCGGACATGTGCTGGGACAACTACCGGCTGATCTTCGAGGATCGCCTGCAGGCCGCGGTCCGCACCTTTCCGTTCTTCACCGCGGCCGGGGGCCTGGGACTGCAGGCCCTGCGGGGCGAGCTGCAGGCCCTGGGCACCGCCAAGGTCCTGCTGCTGCTGAACTTCCCGAACAACCCGACCGGCTATTCCCCCAGCCCCGAGGAGGCCCACGGCCTGCTGGAGGTGCTGGCCGAGCGCGCCCGGGCCGGGCAGAAGATCCTGGCCCTGTTCGACGACGCCTACTTCGGGCTGTTCTACGAGAAGGCGGTCTACCGGCAGTCCCTGTTCGCCGAGGCGGCGGACCTGCACGAGAACCTGCTGGCGGTCAAGGTCGACGGACCGACCAAGGAGAACCTGGTGTGGGGCTTCCGCGTCGGCTTCCTGACCTTCGCCGCCCGGGGCCTCACCGCCGCCCAACTGGAGGCGCTGGGCCAGAAGGTCCTGGGCGCCATCCGGGCCTCGGTGTCCAATTCCAGCCAGCCGGCCCAGAGCCTGATGCTGCAGGCCATGAGCGACCCCGGCTATGAGGCCCAGAAAAAGGCGGCCTTCGAGGCGCTGGCCGCCCGGTACCGCCGGGTCCGGGCGCTGGTTGCCAGCGCGCCCGCCCCCCTGCGGGCCCTGCCCTTCAACTCCGGATACTTCATGACCTTCGAGTTGGCTGGAGGCGGAGCCGAGCGGCTGCGCAAGGCGCTGCTCCAGGAGCACGGGGTGGGCACCATCGCCCTGGGGGACCGCCACCTGCGGGTGGCCTATTCCAGCGTGGACGAGGAGCGCCTGGAGGAGCTGTACTCTACCATTTATCAGGCGGCCGGCAAGCTGTTGGGCTGAGCGGGGCCTGCCAGAGCCGGCCCTGCCGGCTTCCCCTCGCCGCCAACGCCGCCCGCAGCTGCCGGTAGAATTCGGCCTTGGGCGGAAAGCCGCGCGGCGCCGCCAGCCGCCCGGCAGGCGTGTCGCAGGTCAGGCGTAGAATCAGGGTCCGCGGCGGCAGCAGCTCCAACGCCCGGATCACGTATTCCAGGTGGCGGGCGGCGCAGGGGGCGACCAGCTCTCCGGCCAGGTGCTCCGCGGCCAGAGGGCTGTCGCGCGGCACGTGCAGGTTGTGGATCTTCACCCCCTCCGGCTCGAGGCCGGCCACCAGGCGCACCGTGTCCAGGATCTGCTCCAGCCCTTCCCCCGGCAGCCCGAAGATCAGGTGCACCGCCAGCCGCACTCCCGCCTCGCGCAGCAGGCCGAAGGCCCGGGTGAAGTCGGCCACGGAGTGCCCCCGCCGGATGCGCTGCAGGGTGGCGTCGCAGCCGGATTGCAGACCAAGCTCGACCCAGACCTCCAGACCGCGCCGCCGGTAGCCGGACAGCAGCTCGGCGCGCTCGCGGTCCACGCAGTCCGGGCGGGTGGAGACGATCAGCTCGCGGAAGGGGCCGCAGCCCAGGGCGAAGTCGTAGATGACCTCGAGCTCCGCGGCCGGGGCGTGCGTGCCGGAGAAGGCCTGCAGATACAGGAGGAAGACCTCCGCCCCGTAGCGCCGGCGCAGAAAGGCCGTTCCCCGCTCCACCTGCCGGCCGATGGAGGCCAGGCGCTGCTCCAGCGGCACGGCGGAGCCACGGACGGCAGGAGCCGGCTCCTGGTAGGGGGCCAGGGCGCCGCGTTCATCGCAATACAGACAGCCGGGCTGCCTCCGATCCGGGCCGCGGTTCGGGCAGCCGAAGCCGGCGTCCACGGCCACCCGATAGGCGGGGGCCCCGTATCTGCCCCGCAGGTATTCCGCGTAGCCTCGAAAGCCCTCCGCCATGCCTGCATGATAGACCCGGCGGGGTTGTCCTTGACAAGCAGGGGGGGCTCACATAGAGTGGCCAGCGTCATGCGAAGGCTGCCCCTGCCCCTGCTCCCGCTGCTCGGCCTGGCCATGGGCCTGCTGCCGGCCCTGACCGGCTGCGGCCTATTCACCCGGCGTCCGCTCGTGCTGTGCACCGACCGCCCCGAGCTGGCCTCCTTCGTGGAGCAGTTCAACGCCCGGCAGTCGGACCTGCGCGTGCACCTGCGCTACCAGCAGGCACCGGAGGAAGCGCTGCACCGCAACCAGGGCGTGGACCTGCTGATCAGCACGCGCCTGGCCGGGTCCGGGGAGGCGCGCGCGCTGGAGTCGCTGGAGGACCTGCTGCGGCCCAATCGCCTGAATCGCGAGGATTTCTACGCCCCCCTTCTGGAGGCCGGCGCCCCGGAGCGCCGCCAGGTGCTCCTGCCGCTGTCCTTCTGCCTGCCGGCGGTGCTGTTCCTGCCCTACAACCTGGCGGAAACGCCTCCCAACCTGGCTATTCCCCTGGACTTCCTGCGCCGCAACGGCGGACAATACAACCAGCGCGTGCGGGACGCGCTGGTGCGCGAGGGATTCTCCCCGCTGTGGGACCCGGCGTTCCTGCTGGCCGCCGCGGAGCTGGGCGGCGCCCGCTTCCACGAGGAATCGGCGGGCAGCGTGCAGTGGAACGACCCGGCCCTGGAGGAGGCGATCGCCGACCTGCGTGACTGGGTGCAGACGACCAACGGCGGGACCGAGGCGGAGCGGGCCTTCGCCGACAGGTACCTGTACCTGCCGCCCGGAAGGCTGCTGGACGAGAAGCGCATCCAGTTCTACCTTCTGCGCTCCTGCGACCTGCTGCGGGCCCTGGAAGAGCAGAAGGAAGAGGCGGATTTCCGCTGGCTGGCCGGCCCCGAGAAGGTCCTGGTGGGCGACGAGATCCTGTTCGCCGGCATCCCCCGCAGCTCCCGGCGCAAGGCCCAGGCCAGGGCCTTCCTGCTGTGGCTGTTCCAGGGCGAAACGCAGACCCGGCTGCTGGAGATCGGGCGGCGCCAGAGGCTGGGAGTCTTCGGCATCGCCGGCGGTTTTTCCGGCCTGAAATCCGTCAATGAGCTGGCCTTCCCCCAGTACTACCCGCGCCTGATCGGACGGATCCCTCCGGAGGAGCTGCTGCAGGTGCCCGGGCCCCTGCCGCAGGCCTGGCCGGAGATCAAGGCCCAGGTCCTGATTCCCTGGCTCCAAGAAGCGGTGAGCGGCCCGAGCACCCCGGCGGACCTGGAGGAGCGGCTGAAGGCCGCCCGGTTGGCCAGGAGCCGGAAACAGGCTTATTGACCCTCCTTCCAGTTTTTGTTTGACAGCAGTCCCCAAAGCGGTTAGTATGATCCTCGATAAAATAATTCCCACCTTAAGCGGAGGCAGATAATGGCAACTGTCGAGCTGAAAAACATCAGAAAAGTGTACGAGGGCGGCGTGAAGGCGGTCGACAATTGCAACCTCACCATCAACGACAAGGAGTTCGTGGTGCTGGTCGGCCCGTCGGGCTGCGGCAAGTCCACGACCCTGCGCATGGTCGCCGGCCTGGAGGAGATCACCGCGGGCGAGCTGTACATCGACGGCAAGCTGATGAACGACGTGGCGCCCAAGGACCGGGACATCGCCATGGTGTTCCAGAACTACGCCCTGTACCCGCACATGACGGTGTACGACAACATGGCGTTCGGCCTGAAGATCCGCAAGTATCCCCAAGGCGGAGATCAACGCAGCGCGTGCACGAGGCGGCGCGGCATCCTCGACATCGAGGAGCTGCTGGACCGCAAGCCCAAGGCCCTCTCCGGCGGCCAGCGCCAGCGCGTGGCCGTCGGCCGGGCCATCGTGCGCAAGCCCAAGGTCTTCCTGTTCGACGAGCCGCTGTCCAACCTGGACGCCAAGCTGCGCGTGCAGATGCGGGCCGAGCTCTCGGCGCTGCACCACCGCCTGCAGGCCACCATGATCTACGTCACCCACGACCAGGTCGAGGCCATGACCATGGGCGACCGGATCGTGGTGATGAAGGACGGCCTGATCCAGCAGATCGGCACCCCGCTGGAGCTGTACAACACGCCCGTCAACCGGTTCGTGGCCGGCTTCATCGGCTCGCCGCCGATGAACTTCATGAAGTCCACGATCAGGGAATCCGGCGGGCGGCTGGTGGCCGACGAGGGGGACTTCACCGTCGCCCTGGAGGGCAACGTCGCCAACACCATGCGCCCCTACCTGGGCAAGGACGTGCTGGTCGGCATACGCCCCGAGGACATGGTGGTCACGGACAAGGCGGCGCAGGGCCAGACCCTCACGGCCCGGGTCGAGGTGGTGGAGCCCCTGGGCGCGGAAATCCTGCTGTACGTCAGCACCAAGCAGCACGAGAGCATCATCGTGCGCATTCCGCCGCACCACGTGTTCAAGGTCGGTGATTCGGCGACCTTGAAGCCGGCGCTGGAGAAGATCCATTTCTTCGACCTGGAAACGGAGAGCGCCGTAATCTGAAACGCTGCGCGCTGGACTTCGACTCCCGCAGCCTGAGCCTGGAGCTTCCTGAGGGGACCCAGGTGCTCGGGATGGGCGAGGTGCGCCCGCTGGGCGACCCGGCCCGGGAGGTGGAGAACGCGCTGGACCGGCCGCTGGGCGCCGAGCCGCTGGACGCGCTGGCTCGGCGGCGGCTTGCAGCGGACCCGCAAGCCAGGGCGGTGGTGGTCATCTCCGACAACACCCGCCCGGTGCCCTACCGCGGTGAAGGCGGGATCCTCTGGCCCGTGCTGCGGCGCCTGCTGGAGGCGGGGTTCCCGCCCGAGCGGCTCCTCGTCCTGGTGGCCACGGGCACCCACCGGCCTCTCAGCGAAGCGGAGCTGCGGCGGATGCTGGATCCCCGGGTGTTCGAACGGGGCATCCCCATCCTGAACCACGAGGCCCGCTACCGCGCCGGACTGCTTCACCTGGGCCGGACCTCCCAGGGGGAGGAGGTCTTCATCAACCGGCGCTACCTGGAATCCGACCTGCGCATCCTCACCGGCCTGGTGGAAAGCCACTTCATCGCCGGGGCTTCCGGAGGCCGCAAGGCCATCTGCCCCGGGCTGATCGGGGAGGAATCCACCCAGCATTTCCACGGGGCGCGGATGATGGCCGCCGCCGGGGTCCGGGACCTGAACCTGGACGGCAATCCCTGCCACGAGGAGGCCCTGGAAGTGGCCCGCCTGGCCGGCGTGGACTTCATCGTGAACGTCACCCTGGACAAGCAGTTCCGCCCGACCGGGGTGTTCGCCGGGGAGCTGGAGCAGGCCCACCGGGCGGCCTTCCAGCACCTGCGCGGCTACGTGAGCGTACCCTTCGGCGAGCCCTATGAGGCGGTGGTCACCCATGCCGGCTTCGTGGGCATCAACCACTACCAATCGGTCAAGGCGGTCCTGGCGGCGCTGCCCGCCGTGGCCAGCGGCGGCCGGCTGCTGGTCCTGGCCGCCAACACCGACGAGGACCCGATCGGGAGCCAGCGCTACCGCAGCCTGCTGCACCTGCTCACCCTGGTAGGGGCCGAGGGGTTTCGCCGGCTCATCTTTTCCCCGGACTGGACCTTCATTCCCGAGCAGTGGGAGGTCCAGGCCTGGGCGCGGGCCTTGGAAGCGCTCGGTCCGGAAGGCCTGGTCTACTACAGCCCCCGGATGAGCGCCCGCGACTGCGCGGTGCTTCCGGGGACCGACGGGAACCTGCTGCTGGAGCCGGCCTGCCGCTATCGAGATGACGAGGGCAACCTGCAACGGGTGCTGGACGCCTTCCTGGCCGGCGCCCGGCCGCAGCGCAATGGCGGGGCGCCGCGGCTGGCCTTCCTGGCAGATGGTCCTTACGGGATCCTGACCCCCGGCGCACCGGGTCTGCACCCGGCGGGCTGAGTCCGGCGGCCCCGGGCGGGGCTACATGTGCTCCTCTATATCCTCGTCGCCGAAGAAATCCTGCTCGCTTTCCTCTTCGCGCTCCGTGGGGAAGGCGCCCTGGTTGCGCTTGGCGTAGAGCTTGGTCACGTAGCGCACCTCGGCCATCTGGCGTTCCAGCACCGCCCGGTCGCGGTCCAGGGACTGGAAGAAAGCCCGGCTGGTCAGGCTGCCCTCCAGCGTGCCTTCCCCGTAGCCCTGCCGGTAGTACTCCTGCAGCTCGTTCAAGCGGAAGTACACGCGCTCGAAGAGGAACAGCACCCTGCGCAGCTCCAGCAGGTGGCCGATGATGCGCCTTTTCTCGCGCAGGATGTCCATGTTTGCTCCGGGCTGCCCGCGCCGGTCCTCGTCGTACCACTTCTGAAGCACCTGCCGTTCCTGGGCCAGCGCGGTGTAAGCACGGTTGAAACGCGCGCGCAGGGCGCGGTAGCGCAGGGCGTAGAAACGGATGGCTTTCAGGGGATTGGCCTTGAGCACCTCCAGGCGCTCGGCGTACCACTCCCGGCGGAAGCGGCTCAAGTCGGAAACGGACACCGGCACGCTCTGAAAGTCCTCGCCGGCGGGCTGGGCCACCACGGTGCCCGGCACGGCGCTCACTTCCCCGCCGCCCTCATCCCGGCAGACCACCTCGCCCTCCTCGCAGGTGACCAGCAGGTCGCCGGAGGGGCTCAGGGTGACCTCGAAGGTGGTTCCCCGCACGCCCATCAGGGCGGATTCCGAAGCCACCTGCACCTGTTGGTTGGCGGACAGCTTCTGCACCTTGACGGCGATGCTGCCCGTGATCGCCCCCACGGAGGTCCGCTTGCCCTTGCCTACCGCCCCCTGCTCCAGGTAGAAGGTGGTGCCGGGGGAGATCTTGATCGTGGCCGCCTGCGGATCGTCCAGGCCCACCTCCGCGTACCCGGTCTTGCCGGTCTTCAATAGATCGAGGTTCTGGATCTCCGTGCCGATCTGCACCTCGGCCGCATCCACAGTCCGGTTGTTGCGCACCACGGTGAGCTCGTTTTCCAGGTAGGTGATTTCGCCCAGGCGGTCCTGCGCCCCTGCCGAGGCGCACAGGACGATGAGCAGGGCGGATAGCAGCGCTTTCATCGTTATCCTCCGTGTACAGGTTGGAATATACCACGCACGGCGGGTATTTCGCGAGGGCTGCGTCTGGGGTCCAGGGCAGCAGGAGAGATTCCGATAAGCAATGCAGGATATGAAGCGCATCGCCCGTCTCCGGTTGGCCGGCCTGCTGGCCCTGCTGGCCGCGGCGTCGCCGCTGGGCGCGCTGACGGTGACCGTCCGCCCCGTTCTGCACTGGGCGGCGGAGAACGGCCTGACGGAGATCGCCCGGCAGCTCCTGGACCAGGGCTCCGATGTGAACGCCCGGGACAACTTCTCCAACACCCCGCTGCACCTGGCGGCGCGCTTTCCGGAAATGGTGGAGCTGCTCCTGTCCCGCGGAGCGCGAGCCGGGGGCGCGCAACGCCTTCGGCAACACCCCGCTGCACCTGGCCGTGGGCGACCGGCGGGTGGTGGAGCTGCTGCTGGCCGCCGGAGCCGACGCGCGGGCGCGGAACCTCTTCGACAAGACCCCCCTGGACTACAGCCTGCGCGGGGGGACTTCGAGCTACAATCTGGGAATCGTGTCCCTGCTGATCAAGGCCGCGCCCTAGCGGCAGGCGGGGCCTAGCGGCCGCGGCCGCCGAAGAGGCGCCAGACCAGCATGAAGCCCGCCAGGGCGATCGCCGGAAATGCCCAGGATGATCCAGAAGGCATAGGGCAGCTGGGCCAGCGGAATCTTCACGTTCATGGAGAACATGCTGACCACGAAGGTGGGCACCATGATGGCGATGGTGATGATGTTCAGGGTCTTGATCAGCACGTTGAGGTTGTTGTTCACGATCGAGGCCCGGGCGTCCATCAGGCTGGCGAAGATGTTGGAGTAGATCTCCGCCTGCTTGTAGCACTGCTGGTTCTCGATGATGATGTCGTCCAGCGCCTCCAGGTGCTCCGGAGTCAGGCCGATGCGCTGGGCGAAGTTCTTCAGCTTGTCGATGACCATCCCGTTGGAGTGGATGGCGTTCTGGTAGTACACCATGCCCTTTTCCAGGGAGAACAGGTTCAATAGATAACGGTTCTCCATGGCCTTGTTGATCTTCTGCTCCAGGGCGTCGGCGATCATGTTGATGGTGCGCAGGTGACCCAGGTAGTGGAAGGTGGTCCGGTACAGGATCTTCAGGACCAGGTCGGTGAGGGTGGCGACCTTCTGGAAGGGCTTGCCCTCGAACACGTTGGTGTCCTCCGGCAGGACCAGCACCAGGCGGTCCTTGAACCAGAACAGCCCCATGGAGGAGACCTTGAACTCGAACTGGTCCTCCTCCGAGTAGTTCTTCGGGCGCTTGAAGATGATGGCGATGTGCTCCGGCTCGAACTCCAGGCGTGAGATCTCGTCCGGGTCCAGGGAGGAGGCCAGGGTGTGCTCGTCGACCTTGAGCTGGTCGATCAGGAAGCGCCGCTCCCCCTCGTCCGGATTGACGTAGACCTGCACGGCGCCCTGGTCTTCTTCCCAGACCTGGATTTTGCCCTCGCTCAAATGGTAGGTTTTGTGCATGCTCTGGTTCCGCCCACCCTACCGTAGGCGCCGGACCCCCTGTTGTCAAGTGACCGTGGGCGGGGTGCTGGCGGCGCTGGCCGCGGCCGTCGCGGCGTTCCACGCCGCCCTCTGGATGCTGGCCGCCGTGGGCAGCCTGCTGCTTGTCCTTCCTCAATCCTCCGGTGAGCTCCCTGATGCTGGGCCGCAGCCTCCACGGCGGCGGCCCGGGCCGGCCGCTGGAGTTCGTGCCGCTGGCCGCACTGCCGCGCTACGCCCAGCTGATGTTCGTGCGCCTGGAGGACAACACCTTTTACCAGCACCCGGGGGTGGAGCTGCGGGCCCTGCGGGAAGCCTGGCAGGTGAACCGCGCACTGGGCTACGTGTACCGCGGCGGCTCCACCATCCCCATGCAGCTGGCCAGGACCCTCTGGCTGAGCGCAGAACCGCACCTATTTGAGAAAGTACGCGGAGGCCTGGGCGGCCCTGGAGCTGGACCTGCTGCTGTCCAAGCGGCGTATCCTGGAGCTGTACCTGAACAGCATCGAGTTCGGCCCCGGGGTGTACGGGATCGGGGCGGCGGCCCGCTACCATTTCGGGAAGAGCGCGGCCCGCCTGGAGCGCGACGAGTTCCGCCGCCTGGCGGTCATTGTGGCCAGCCCGCTGCGCTACGACCCGCACAGCTTCCTGCGGCGCCGGGCCCTGGCCGAGCGCTACGCCTACCTGCTGGCCGCCTTCCCCGACCCGGGCTCTACACCGGGGGAAGTGCCGCCTCCCCCTGGACCGGTGCCGGAGGAGGAGCTCTCAGGCGCCGGGGTCCAGGCAGGGGTTGTAGTACCCGAAGGCCAGGGAGGGGAAGCGCTTTCTCAAGAGCGTCCAGCCAGCACCGAATCCCTAGCGGCTCCCCGACGGGGGAGTGCTCGATGCCGGAGAGGTACCACTCCGGGTCGATGTTCAGGTTGCGCAGCTGGATGAGGTCCGCGCCGCTCTCGGCCAGGAATCCGCAGAGGGCTTCCAGTTCCTCCGGCTCGTCGGTGAAGCCGGGCAGCACGAAGTAGTTCAGCGAGAGGAAGCCTCCGGCCGCCTTGAAGCCGGCCGCCGCGCGCAGGACGTCCGCAAAGCCGTAGCCCCGGGGCCGGTAGTAGCTCTCGTAGAAGCGCGGGCGGCAGGAGTTCAGGCTGGCCCGGATGCTGTCCAGCCCCGCGCCGCGCAGGCGAGTGAGGGGCTCGGCCAGACTGGCGTTGGTGTTCAGGTTCAGGGTGCCCCGGCCGGTGGACCGCCGGATGGCGCGGACGGACTGCTCCAGCAGCTGCCACTGCATCAGCGGCTCCCCCTCGCAGCCCTGGCCGAAACTGGCCACCGCCTTGGGGGCGCGGGCCAGGTGCGGCACGGCCACCTCGCAGATCTCCTCGACGGTGGGCACGAAGTCGATCCGGTCCTGGGTGGCGCAAACCCCGCTTTGCTCCTGCAGGCTGATGCAGCCCAGACAGCGGGCATTGCAGGTGGGGGAGGTGGGCAGCGGCGCCTCCCAGCGGCCCAGGAAGAGGTTGCGCGCGGCCGGACAGCCGTAGGAGAGCGAGCAGCGCCCCAGGTGCTGCAGCAGGCGGTTGGCGGGCTGCCTTTCCAGGCGCTCCCGCGTCTGCCGGGCGACCCGCTCCGGGTCGAACCTCCCGATGTCCTGCCGCGGGTCGGAGTCCACGCGCAGGCCTGCGGCCACGAAGCCCTCCCCGAGCCAGCCGGCGGCGGCGTAGGCGAACAGGGGCAGCAGGGGCGCTTCCCCCGCGCGCACGTAGGCGGCGGAAGCCAGCTGGGTGTGGGCCGGCGCCAGGAAGGCCGCCACCGCGCTGACCGGCCCGCCATCGCGCGGGTCGCGGTCCAGCACCTGGAACTTCCCTGTGCCGGGATTCCAGCCCACCGGCAGGCGACCGGGCAACAGGAACAGCTCGCTGCCTTGGGGAAGGGCGAGCCACTCCTCGGCGGGCAGTTGCTGCCAGCGTCCGGCCGCCGAGCCGACGGCCTCCAGGTCCGGGCAGTCCAGGATGTTGCCGCGGGCATCGGCGTACAGCAGACAGGGTTGTTGGCTCACGGCTGGAGGATACCAGAGGCGGAGGCGCGCGACCAGACGCTCAGGGTCTCCAGGTGGTAGGTCTGGGGGAAGAGGTCCAGCATCCGCATCGAGCGCAGGGTGTAGCCCTGCCGGCCCAGCTCCCCGGCGTCGCGGGCCAGGGTGGCGGGGTCGCAGGAGACGTATACGATCAAGGGGGCCAGGGCCGCCAGGGCCCGGACCACCCCGGGGCCCAGCCCTGCGCGGGGCGGGTCGACCACCGCCGCATCGGGTCGCGGCGACAGCCCGGGCAGGACCTCTGCCACCTCCCCCGGAAGCAGGCGCGCGTTGTCCTGGCCCTTCAGGTTGTGCCGGAAATCCGCGCAGGCCGAGGGGGACAGTTCCACACCGGTCACCCGTCCGACATGCGGGGCCAGGGTGCGGCTGAAAAGACCCACCCCGCAGTACAGGTCCAGCACCTCGGCCCGCCGGCCGCCCTCCGGCAGGCGGCCCTGCAGCTCGCCGAGGACCTCTTCCACCAGCCGCGCGGCCAGCGAGGTATTCACCTGGAAGAAGGAGCCGGGCGAAACGCGGAAGGTCCCGCAGGGCAGGTCGAACTGCACAGGTGGGGCGCCCTGGCCGCCGGGGCCGGGCTGTTCCTCCCAGGCGGCGGGCGGTCCCTCAGTGCCGCGCCGCAGAACCAGTCGTCCCCCGCCCGGAGAGGCGGGCAGGCGCGGCCAGAGCTGGGCCAGGGCCGGCTCTGGCAGGTGGCACTCGACGATCGGCACCACGCGCGAGGAGCGGAAGGCGCGGAACCCCGGCCGCCCGTCCTCGGTGCGGTGGAACTGCAGGTGGTTGCGGTAGTTCCACGGGGAGGGGGAGCCTATCGGGTCGGAGAGCGGCGGCTCCCGCAGGCCGGCCAGGCGGGACAATTGCTCCCGCAGCACCGCCTGCTTGGCCGCCAGCTGGTCCTCGTAGCCCAGGTGCTGGTAGTGGCAGCCGCCGCACTCCCCGAAATGCCGGCAGCGCGGGGTCACCCGGCGGGGGCTGGCCTCCAGAAGCTCCACCGACCGGCCGCGCGCGTAGCCGGGCCGGCTCTCCGTGATCCGGACCCGGGCCCGCTCCCCCGGCAGCAGATACGGCGCGAACAGGGCGCGGCCGTCCTCCAGACGCCCGAGCGCCCACCCGCCATATACCAGGGAAGTGAAGTGCACCTCGTGCGCTTCCTGCGGCCCGCTCATGGCCCCGATCTTACCACGGAAGCGCTTTGCTTGACGGGTGCCGGGCCCGATGGTAGTATGGTCGACATGGCTGCGCGCGCGGGAAAGCTGTGGCTGGCTGCGATCCTGCTGGCCGCCTTCATCGCCGGGTGCAAGAGCGCTCCGGAATCACCCGAGCAAGCCGTGGAGCCGGCCGCCGCCGAGGCTGCCGAGAAGCCGCCGGAAACAGCCCCCGAACCCACCCAGGCAGCAGAATCCCCCTCCGTGAACCCCGTCAGCGACGAAGAAGTGCGGCAGGCGCGCAGCGCCATCGCCCGTGCCCGGGAGGCCGACGCCGAGTACTACGAGCCGGACCTGCTCCGGCAGGCGGAAGAAGCCCTGAGCGACGCTCTGGCGGCCCGCGAGTCGGATCCGGCCAAAGCCCGCGAGGCTCTGGCCGAGGCCAAGGCCCGGGCCGACGAGGCCTTCGACGGGGCCGTGGCCAGATCCGCGGCCGACCTGGAGGAGCGCCTGGCCCGAATGAAGGCCACCCTGCTGGAGGAAAAGGCCGACCGCTTCCTGCCCGAGGAATACGAGCGGGCCGTGGGCGGCATCCCGGAGGTCCAGCGGCTGTACGGCGAGGGGCAGCTGGTGGACGCGCGCGAGAAGGCCTACGCCACCCTGGCGGAAATGTCCGGACTGCTGGAGCGCCTGCGGGAGCGCAAGCGCTGGGTGGAGACCCTCCAGCGGGACATCAACCAGAACTTGCAGCAGGCCGAGGAGCTGGGCGCCCCCGCCCAGGCCCCTGAAGCCTTCGCCCTGGCCAACCGGCTGTACCTGCAGGGCCTGGATGAGTACCAGGGCTATCGCCTGACCGACAGCGAGGAGACCCTGGCCCAGGCCAGGGAGGCCTCCCAGGAGGCCATCCGCCTGGCCAGCGGCCGGCGGCAGGAGGAGAAGGAGCAGAGCCGCCTGCTGATGCTGGAAGTCATGCGCCTGCTGGAGGAGGCTTCCAACCTGACGGTGGTGGACGAGGAGGGCACGGTCATCCCGCCGCGGCCCTGGTCGGGGGAGGGCTTCCTGGAACCGGACGCCCAGCAAACTCCGCAGTCCCTGCTGCCGGGAGCGGGCCGGACCGTAGTGCTGGCGGACGTGGCCGAGGAGAACCTGCTGGAGCAGGCCAAGAACCTCTGGCAGCAGGGCGTGCTGGAGTGGAATCAGGGCAGCTACGGAGCGGCCGAGGATTACTTCCACGAGGCCCGGCGCCTGGCCGAGGCCTACACGGTGCAGGCGGTGGACTCCGAATACCCGGTGTACGTGGTGCGCCTGATTCCCGAGCGCCGCGACTGCCTGTGGCGGATCGCGGAGTACGACTTCATCTACGGCAACCCGTACCTGTGGCCCAAGATCTGGCGGCGCAACCGCAAGCTCATCCAGCATCCGGACCTGATCTATCCGGGCTGGAAGCTGGTCATTCCTCCGCGATAGAAGGGTCCAGGGAGCGGAACAGGGTCTTCAGCTCCGCGGTGCGCCGCTCCAGCTCCCGCGCGGAGCCGCCTCCAGCACCAGGCGCAGCAGCGGCTCGGTGTTGGACTTGCGCACATTGAACCACCAGCTCGGATAGTCCACGCGGATACCGTCCAGCTCGTTGAGCGCTGCCGTCCTGGTAGGCTTCGCGCGTTCCAGCGATGATGCGGTCCTTGTCCTCCACGTGGAAGTTCAGCTCCCCGGAGGAGTGGTAGCGGCGGATCCCGGCGACCAGCTCCGACAGCGGCCGGCCCTCCCGGGCCAGGATGCCCAGCACCAGCAGCGCGGCCATCAAGGCGGAGTCGCAGTAGAAGTGCTCCCGGAAGTAGTAGTGCCCGGCCAGCTCGCCGCCGAAGATCCCGTCGCGCTCCCGCAGCAGGCGCTTGGCGAAGGAGTGGCCCACCGGGCACATCACCGGCTCGGCCCCCAGCTCGGCCAGGTACTCCACCACGCCGCGGGAGGAGCGCACGTCGTAGCTGACCACCTCGCCGCGGTGGTCCTCCCGGCGATGGCGGAAGAAGGCCAGGCCCAGCAGGCCGATGATCAGGTCCGGGGAGATGAACCTGCCGGCCTCGTCCACGAACATGACCCGGTCCGCGTCCCCGTCGAAGCAGATGCCCAGGTCGGCCTTCTCCCGCAGGGTCCGTTCCTTCAGATCGGCCAGGTTGGCCTCCACCAGGGGATTGGGGGGATGGTGGGGGAAGCGCCCGTCCGGCGTGTCGTACATGGTGACCATCTCCGGCTCCAGGCCCCGCGCCAGCTCGTGGATATAGAGCGAGGCCATCCCGTCGGAGCAGTCCACCACGGCCTTGACGCCGCGGATGCCCTCCCGGTAGGGGTTCAAGTGCCGCAGGTAGTCCCCGTGGATGTCCAGGCGCTTCAGCGTGCCGCGGGCGGGCGAGACGGCGGGGCGGAGCGGGCGGGGCCGCCGCCGCGGCGGAAAGCCTCTCCAGCTCCTCCAATCCCGAGCCGTAGCCCACGGGCACGGCCTGGGCGCGCGAGATCTTCAATCCATTGTACTCGGCCGGATTGTGGGAGGCGGTGATCATCACGCTCCCGCCGTAGCGGTAGAAGGCGGTGGCGAAGTACACCGAGGGGGTGGTGGCCAGCCCGATGTCCGTCACGTCGCAGCCGGCCTCCAGGATGCCCCGGCTCAGGGCTTCGAACACCTCCGGCGAGCTTTCCCGCGCGTCACGCCCCACCAGGATGTCGGTGGCCTGCAGCAGCCCGGGCAGGCTGCGCCCGATGCGATAGGCCAGGCCCGCGTCCCACTCCCGGCCCCAGACCCCGCGGATGTCGTACGACTTGAAAATGCCCATCGCTTCCCCCCGGCCGGGATTATACCACCCCCGCTTGACTCTCGGCGAGCGGGAGGCTATATTCCCCCCAGCATGAAGCAGGCGCGAGCGGCGATCCGCGATTTCTCGGGTTGGTGGTGGTTCCGGCGGTAACCGGGGCCATCCAGGCGCGCCAGCCTTGAAGCTCCGGCTACCGTGGTAGCCCGGGCCTCAAGGCTTGTTTTTTTTACAGGCCGTGGGCCCAGTTGGGCGCCGCGGCCGTTTTTTTTGCAGCCTGCGGGAGGTGACGATGAACGTGAAGATCCAGCCCCAGGGCGCGGGTCGCGTCCTGGCCGAGTTCCCCGGGGACAAGTACACCCCCCTCGGGCTGGCGCTCAAGCTGCGGGCCCGCGCCCTGCTGGAGTCCGCCTCCTTCCACAAGGGGCGCGAGCGGTATTCGATCCTGCTGTTGAAGGAAGCCTTCACCCTGCAGCAGGAGGGCGAAGAGCTGCGCGTGCTCAAGGACAGCGGGAAGGAGGGCTGGAAGAGGCAGCCCGTAGGCCGGGGCGACATCCTGGACGTGCTGGCCGGCTACGCCGCGGAGCACGAGGACTTCCGGCCCGCCTTTCCCTTCCCGGCCGGCGGGGTGGGCTACCTGTCCTACGAGTACGCCCGGCGCTTCGACACGATAGCCTTCCGGGAGCGCGGCGACCCCCTGGGCCTGCCGGAGGCCTGCTTCCTGTTCGGGCACCTGTACCTGGTCTACGACCACTACACCGAGCGCATCACCCTGGTGGGCCTCAACTACCGGGAGCACCAGATCGATCTGGAGAAGGCCATGGAGGAGACCGTGGCCCGCATCGCGGACCTGGACTTCAACTTCCTGACCGAGCGGCGCGTCAGCTACCCCGCGGAAATCCTGGCCGAGGCCGGCGAGCGGGAGGGTTTCCTGGAAGGCGTGCGGCGATTGAAGGAGGAGATCACGGCGGGCAACCTCCTCCAGGGGGTGCTCTCGCGGCGCCTGAACGTCCGCACCAGCCTGCCCGCCCTCGAGGCCTACCGCAGCCTGCGCTCGCTCAACCCCTCGCCGTACCTGTTCTACCTGGACTTCGACCACTTCCAGCTCTTCGGCGCCTCCCCGGAGGTGCACGTGAAGGTGAAGGGCGGCAAGCTGACCATGCGCCCGATCGCCGGCACCCGGCGCCGGGGCGCCAGCGAGGAGGAGGAGCGGGCGCTGGAGAAGGAGCTCCTGCGCGACGAGAAGGAGCGGGCCGAGCACCTGATGCTGGTGGACCTGGCCCGCAACGACCTGGGCCGGGTGGCCGCGCCCGGCAGCGTGCAGGTCACGGAGATCATGGCCGTGGAGAAGTACTCCCACGTCATGCACCTGGTGTCGCAGGTGGAGGCGCAGCTGGCCCCCGGCAAGACCGGGCTGGACGCCGTGCGGGCCACCTTCCCGGCCGGCACCGTCTCCGGCGCGCCCAAGATCCGGGCCATCGAGATCGTCGACGCCCTGGAGCCCCACCGCCGCGGCTTCTACGCCGGGGTCGTGGGCTACGTGGAGCCCGGAGGGGGCCTGGACACCTGCATCACCATCCGCAGCGCGGTGAAGAAGGGCGATCGCCTGATCCTGCAGGCCGGGGCCGGGATCGTGTACGACTCGAAGCCCGAGCGGGAGCTCGAAGAGACCGGGGAGAAGCTGGCCGCGCTGCTGGCCTCCTGCGGGCTGGAGGGCAAGCCATGAACCTGATCATCGACAACTACGATTCCTTCACCTACAACCTGTACCAGTACCTGTGCGAGCTCACCCCGGAAGAGGTGCGCGTGGTGCGCAACGACCGCATCACCCTCGAGGAGGTGGAGGCACTGGCCCCTCCCGCCTCGTGATTTCCCCGGGGCCCGGGAGGCCGGAGGAGGCCGGCATCACCCTGGAGGCCGTGCGCCGCTTCGCCGGGCGCATCCCCATCCTGGGGGTCTGCCTGGGCCACCAGGCCATCGGCCAGGCCTTCGGCGGGCGCATCGTGCAGGCCCGGCGCATCGTGCACGGCAAGACCGAGCAGATCAACCTGGACGGCCGCGGCCTGTTCCGCGGCATCCCTCTGCCGGCCACCGTGACCCGCTACCACTCCCTGGTCGTGGAACCGGACAGCCTGCCGGAGGAGCTGGAGGTCACGGCCACTTCCCTGGACGGGGAGATCATGGGCCTGCGCCACCGGACCCACCCGGTGGAGGGCGTGCAGTTCCACCCCGAGTCGGTGGGCACCCCGCTGGGCAAGCGCATCCTGTCCAACTTCCTGGCCTACAAGCGCGAGCCCTTCCCCGCCGCCCAGCTCCTGGCCCGGGTGCTTTCGCGCGTGGACCTCTCCTTCCTGGAGATGGAAGAGTTCATGGAGGAGCTCACCGACGGCAACCTGAACGGCTCGCAGATCGCCGGCTTCCTGGTGGGCCTGAACGCCAAGGGCTTCTCGCCGCGGGAGATCGCCGGCGCGGCCTCGGTGCTGCGCCGCAAGAAGACCCCCTTCCGGGCCTCCGGCCCGCTGCTGGACACCTGCGGCACGGGAGGCGACGGCATCGGCACCTTCAACATTTCTTCCCTGGCGGCGCTCATCGCCGCCGCCTGCGGGGCCCGGGTGGCCAAGCACGGCAACCGGGCGGTCAGCTCGGCCAGCGGCAGCGCCGACTTCTTCCAGGCCCTGGGCCTGCCCACGGACCTTCCGCCGGAACGGGCGGAGCGCCTGCTGGAGGCCACCGGCTTCGTCTTCCTGTTCGCGCCCCTGTACCACCCGGCCATGCGCCACGCCGCCCAGGTGCGCCGCGAGCTGGGCATGAAGACCATCATGAACCTGGTCGGGCCCCTGGCCAATCCGGCCGAGGCCCGCTTCCAGCTGATCGGGGTGTTCGCCGAGGGGCTGTGCCGGCCCGTGGCCGAGGCGGCGGGCCTGCTGGGCATCGAGCGGGCCATGGTGGTGCACGGCCTGGACGGCCAGGACGAGATCTCGGTCACCGGTCCCACGCGCGTGGTGACCCTGGAGGGGGGGCAGATCCGCGAGAGCCTGTTCGAGCCTTCCTCCCTGGGGCTGGAGGCGTATCCGCTGGAAGCCCTGCAGGTCGGCACGATCCGGGAGAACGCCGAGATCGCCCGCCGCCTGCTCGCCGGCGAGGCGGAACCGGCGGCCATCCGGCACGCGGTGCTGCTCAACGCCGGCGCGGCCCTGACCGTGGCCGGTCTGGCGGGAGGGATCGAAGAGGGTTACCGCCGGGCCGGGCAGGCCCTGGAAAGCGGGGAGGTGCAAGCCAAGCTGGAGCAGATCCTGGCCGCCGTCCGGGAACTGGCGGTCGTGTGAACCGGCTCGAGGCGATCGTGGAGCGCCGCCGCGAGCGCAGTCGCGCGCGAGGGCCCGGCCCTGGGGGCTGCTCTGCCGCCGCGCCGCCAGGTGCCGCTTGTGCCCTTCATGGCCGGCCCCGGCGGACCCGGGCGCTGATCTGCGAGATCAAGCGCCGCTCCCCCTCCCGCGGGGACATCGCCCCGGGGCTGGACGCGGCGGCACAGGCCGGGCGGTACGCCGATGCCGGCGTGCGATACCTTTCCGTGCTCACCGAGGAGGACCACTTCGGCGGCTCGCTGGCCGACTTGCGGCAGGTGAAGGAGCGCTTCCCGCACCTGGCCGTGCTGCGCAAGGACTTCCTGCTGGACGAGGCGGACCTGGAAGTCTCCGCACGTGCCGGCGCCGACGCGGTGCTGCTGCTGGCCGCGCTGCATGACGGACCGGCCCTGTTGCGCCTGTGCCGCCGCGCGCGGGAGCTGGGCCTGGCCGCGCTGGTGGAGGTGCACGACGGGTCGGAGGTGGGCAGGGCGCGGGAGGCCCGCCCGGCACTGACCGGGGTGAACAGTCGGGATCTGGCCAGCTTCCGGGTGGACCCGCTGGTCCCCCTGGCCCTGCGCCCGGCCATCGACTGGGAAACGACCCTGGTGTACGAGTCCGGCGTGCGCGGCCCGGAGGGCGTGCTGCTGGCCCGCTGCGGAGGATTCCAGGCCGTGCTGGTCGGGGAGGCCGCGGTGCGCAACCCGCAGGCAGTGGAGGGGCTCCTGGCCTCGCTGGACTCTCCGCTGGCGGCCCGCGACTTCTGGGTGCGGGTGGCGGAGCGGCTTGGCGCGCGCCGGCGCGCCGGTCGCCCCTTGGCCAAGGTCTGCGGCATCACCCGCGCGGCGGACGCCCGCCTGGCAGCGGACCTGGGTGCGGACCTGCTAGGTTTCGTGTTCGCCCCCTCGCCCCGGCGCGCGGAGCCCGCGCTCCTGCGGGAGCTGCGCGACCTGAAGGTCCTGAAAGTGGGCGTGGTGACGGAGGCGGAAGGCACGGCGCAGGCCCGGGAGTTGTTGGAGCACGGCCTGCTGGACGCCCTGCAGCTGCACGGGGAGCAGGCGCCCGCGCAATGCCTGGAGGCCGGCTTTCCCTATTTCAAGGCGCTGCGGATGCGCGAAGCGGCGGACGTGAGCCGGGCGGCGGAGTATGACTGCCCGCGCCTGCTGGCCGACGCCTGGGCCCCGGAGGCCCGCGGCGGCACGGGACGGAGGGTGCCGGAGGAGCTGGTCGATCGGCTGGCCGCCGGGATGCCGCTGTGGCTGGCCGGCGGTCTGGGTCCGGACAACATCCGTGAGGTGGTGCGGCGCTGGCGCCCGGAGCTGGTCGACGCCTCCAGCCGGCTGGAGGCCTCACCAGGGGTGAAGGATCGGGCGGCGCTGGAGCGTTTCTTTGCGGAGATCGCGGTGGCAGCCGAGGCGGAAACCGAGACGGGAGGGTCGGCATGACGGAAATGGGAGCGGGGTATTTCGGCGAGTTCGGGGGGCGCTACGTGGCCGAGGTGCTGCGCGGGGCACTGGACGACCTGGAAGAGGCCTTCCGGGCGGCCATGGCGGACCCCGCCTTCGCGGAGGAGCGCGACCGGCTGTCGCGCAACTTCGTCGGCCGGCCCACCCCCCTGCTGCCGGCGGAGAATGCCACCCGGGCGCTGGGCGGCGCCGCCATCTGGGTGAAGCTGGAAGGCCTGGCCAACACCGGGGCCCACAAGATCAACAACGCCCTGGGCCAGGGGCTGCTGGCCCGGCGCATGGGCAAGCGGCGGATCATCGCCGAGACGGGGGCCGGCCAGCACGGGGTGGCCACGGCATCCGTGTGCGCCAAGCTGGGCCTGCACTGCCGGGTCTACATGGGCGAGACGGACATTCGCCGGCAGAGGCCGAACGTGTTCTGGATGGAGCGCTTCGGGGCCGAGGTGGTGCCGGTGCGCGGTGGGGCGGGCACGCTGAAGGACGCGGTCAACGAGGCGCTGCGCGACTGGGCCGGGAGCTACCGGGACACCCATTACCTGCTGGGCTCGGCGCTTGGTCCCTCGCCCTTCCCGGACATGGTGCGGGAGTTCCAGTCCGTCATCGGCCGGGAGACCCAGGCCCAGCTGGCCGAAGCAGGAGTCCGACCCGCAGCCCTGGTGGCCTGTGTCGGCGGGGGCTCCAACGCCATCGGCTTCTTCAGCCCGTTCCTGGAGGCGGGTGGGCCGCGCCTGATCGGGGCGGAGGCGGGCGGGCGCGGCGAGCGGCCGGGGGAGCACGCCGCGCGCATGGGCGGGGCGGGGCGCACCGGCATCGTGCAGGGCTACAAGTCGCTGTTCCTGCTGGACGAGGACGGGCAGGTCCTGCCGACCCACTCCCTGTCCGCCGGGCTGGATTATCCGGGCATCGGCCCGCAGCTGGCCCACCTGGGGCACACGGGCCGCATCGAGTTCGTGCGGGTGGAGGACCGGGAGGCGGTGGCGGCACTGGACTTCTTCGCCCGGCAGGAGGGCCTGATCTTCGCCCTGGAGTCGGCGCACGCCGCCGCGGCGGCCATGCGCCTGGCGCCGAGCCTGCCTGCCGACCAGGCCGTGGTGGTCAACATGTCCGGACGGGGGGACAAGGACCTGTTCATCCTGGCCCCGGTGCTGGACGGCGCGGCCTGGGGCGAATTCCTGCGGCGGGAGGCGGACCATGGCTGAGGCAAGAACGGCGCGCATCATGGCCCACCTGGTGGCCGGCTACCCGGACCCGGCCGGAGCGCTGGCCGCGGCGCTGGGGCTGGCCGAAGGCGGGGCTTCGCTCCTGGAAGTGCAGTTCCCCTTCAGCGACCCGACCGCCGACGGGCCGCTGATCCAGGCGGCCTGCGACGCGGCGCTCACCGGCGGCTTCCGGGTGGCCGCCGGCTTCGAGCTGGTGCGGCGCATCCGCGCGGAAACCGGCCTGCCGGTCTTCATCATGAGCTACGCCGGCCTGGTGGTGGCCCGCGGCGTGGAGGCCTTCCTGCAGCAGGCGCGGCAGGCGGGGGCCGAGGGCCTGATCGTGCCGGACCTGCCCGTGGACTCGGACGAGGGGCTGTACGCCCGCGGGCGCGCGCTGGGCCTGGAGGTCGTGCCGGTGGCCGTCCCGGACACGCGGCCGCAACGGCTGGCCCTGATGGCCGCCACCGGCGCGCGCTACCTGTACGCCGCGCTTCGGCGCGGCATCACCGGCGAGCGCACCGAGCTGGGCGAGGAGAACCTGGCCTTCCTGCAGGCAGTGGGGGGTCTGGGGATGCGGGTGCTCGCCGGCTTCGGCATCAGCGGCCGCGAGCAGGTGCTGGCCCTGGCCCCGCGCGCCCACGCCGTGGTGGTGGGCTCCCGCTTCGTCCAGGCCATTCGGGGCGCGGCCGCCGGCGGCCCCGCGGCGGTGCGCCGGGCCGCGCGGGAGGCCTGCCGGGA
>CAVUYS010000082.1:0-33207 GCA_963745745.1 uncultured Spirochaetota bacterium
GGAGGTGGACCAGGACCTGTCCATCCCCGCTGGCAGCCTGGCGCTGAACAACTTCAACCTGAACGTGGACCGCCACCTGAGCGGGGCGGGGCTGACGGCTAGCGCTTCGGAGGCCATCCAGGTGGGGGGCAACTGGAACATCAGCAGCTTCACCCCGGTGACCAGCACGGTCACCTTCACCGGGGCCAGCGGGGCGGGTCCGTTCAGCGTGACCAGCAATTCCCAGAGCTTCTACCAGGTGGTGCTCAACGCGGCCGGCAAGAGCTACCGGCAGGCCGACGCGGCCAGCCTGCTGGGCTCCCTGACGCTGAGCGCCGGGGTCTGGGACACCAACAACGCCTCCGCTCTCACGGTGGCCGGCTCCATCCTCGGGGCCGGCACTCTGCAGGGGCTGGCCGGAGGGCTGCAGGAGCTGATCTCGGTGGGGGCCAACTTCACGGTGGCTACCTATACGGCCAACGCCACCAAGCTGCTGCTTACCGGGGCCACCCAGCCGGTGAGCGTGGGCTCCTACAGCTTCTATGATCTGGAAGTAAACAAGACCAACACCACGGATGTGGTCAATGCCACCGGGGCCTGGACGGTGACCAACTCCCTGCTCCTGACCCGCGGCACCTGGAACGCTTCCACCTTCACCCATTCCATCGCCGGGGCCTGGAACTCCTCGGCGGCGGCCTTCGTGTTCAACGCCGGCACCTCCACCATCACCCTGAGCTCGCTCAACCCCAACATCACCACCAAGGGCCTCGGCACCCAGCCCTTCTACCTCCTGACCCTGAACAACGGCGGGGTGCTGCTCTCCAGCGTACAGGTGGACCAGGACCTGTCCATCGCCGGGGTGCTGAACACCAACAACGCGGCCAACCTCACGGTGGCCGGCTCGATCACCGGGGCGGGCACCCTGCAGGGGCTGGCCGGAGGGCTGCAGGAGCTGATCTCGGTGGGGGCCAACTTCACGGTGGCTACCTACACGGCCAACGCCACCAAGCTGCTGCTCAGCGGGGCCACCCAGCCGGTGAGCGTGGGCTCCTACAGCTTCTATGATCTGGAAGTAAACAAGACCAACACCACGGATGTGGTCAACGCCACCGGGGCCTGGACGGTGACCAACTCCCTGCTCCTGACCCGCGGCACCTGGAATGCTTCCACCTTCACCCATTCCATCGCCGGGGCCTGGAACTCCTCGGCGGCGGCCTTCGTGTTCAACGCCGGCACCTCCACCATCACCCTGAGCTCGCTCAACCCCAACATCACCACCAAGGGCCTCGGCACCCAGCCCTTCTACCACCTGACCCTGAACAACGGCGGGGTGCTGCTCTCCAGCGTGCAGGTGGACCAGGACCTGTCCATCGCCGGGGTGCTGAACACCAACAACGCGGCCAACCTCACGGTGGCCGGCTCCATCCTCGGGGCGGGTACCCTGCAGGGGCTGGCCGGAGGGCTGCAGGAGCTGATCTCGGTGGGGGCCAACTTCACGGTGGCTACCTACACGGCCAACGCCACCAAGCTGCTGCTCAGCGGGGCCACCCAGCCGGTGAGCGTGGGCTCCTACAGCTTCTATGATCTGGAAATAAACAAGACCAACACCACCGATGTGGTCAATGCCGCCGGGGCCTGGACGGTGACCAATTCCTTCACCATGACCCGCGGCACCTGGAACGCTTCCACCTTCACCCACTCCATCGCCGGGGCCTGGAACTCCTCGGCGGCGGCCTTCACTTTCAACGCCGGCACCTCCACCATCACCCTGAGCTCGGCCAACCCCAACATCACCACCAAGGGCCTCGGCACCCAGCCCTTCTACAACCTGAGCTTGAGCTCCGGGGCCACCCTGCAGAGCAGCGTGGAGGTGGACCAGGACCTGTCCATCCCCGCTGGCAGCCTGGCGCTGAACAACTTCAACCTGAACGTGGACCGCCACCTGAGCGGGGCGGGGCTGACGGCTAGCGCTTCGGAGGCCATCCAGGTGGGGGGCAACTGGAACATCAGCAGCTTCACCCCGGTGACCAGCACGGTCACCTTCACCGGGGCCAGCGGGGCGGGTCCGTTCAGCGTGACCAGCAATTCCCAGAGCTTCTACCAGGTGGTGCTCAACGCGGCCGGCAAGAGCTACCGGCAGGCCGACGCGGCCAGCCTGCTGGGCTCCCTGACGCTGAGCGCCGGGGTCTGGGACACCAACAACGCCTCCGCTCTCACGGTGGCCGGCTCCATCCTCGGGGCCGGCACCCTGCAGGGGCTGGCCGGAGGGCTGCAGGAGCTGATCTCGGTGGGGGCCAACTTCACGGTGGCTACCTACACGGCCAACGCCACCAAGCTGCTGCTTAGCGGGGCCACCCAGCCGGTGAGCGTGGGCTCCTACAGCTTCTATGATCTGGAAGTAAACAAGACCAACACCACCGATGTGGTCAACGCCACCGGGGCCTGGACGGTGACCAACTCCCTGCTCCTGACCCGCGGCACCTGGAACGCTTCCACCTTCACCCATTCCATCGCCGGGGCCTGGAACTCCTCGGCGGCGGCCTTCGTGTTCAACGCCGGCACCTCCACCATCACCCTGAGCTCGCTCAACCCCAACATCACCACCAAGGGCCTCGGCACCCAGCCCTTCTACCACCTGACCCTGAACAACGGCGGGGTGCTGCTCTCCAGCGTGCAGGTGGACCAGGACCTGTCCATCGCCGGGGTGCTGAACACCAACAACGCGGCCAACCTCACGGTGGCCGGCTCGATCACCGGGGCGGGCACCCTGCAGGGGCTGGCCGGAGGGCTGCAGGAGCTGATCTCGGTGGGGGCCAACTTCACGGTGGCTACCTACACGGCCAACGCCACCAAGCTGCTGCTCACCGGGGCCACCCAGCCGGTGAGCGTGGGCTCCTACAGCTTCTATGATCTGGAAGTAAACAAGACCAACACCACCGACGTGGTCAACGCCACCGGGGCCTGGACGGTGACCAACTCCCTGCTCCTGACCCGCGGCACCTGGAACGCCTCCACCTTCACGCATGACATCCGGGTCACCCTGGGACGCCGACGAGCGCCAACTTCATCTTCACGCCGTCCACTTCCCCTGCCACCATCGATCTGACCACCGAACGCGGGCCTGACGATCAACCACAGCGCCACCAACGTCTTCTGGAACCTGAGCGATTTCGCACCCGCGTCACCCTGAGCTCCGACATCGTGGTGCTGAACGACCTGACGATCACCGCCACGGGAAACCTGGACGTCACCGCCGCCAACCGGCAGATCACGGTGGGGCACGACTGGTCGCGGCTGGCCGGCAGGCGTATTCAACCCGCAGACCGGATGGGTGGTCTTTAACGACAACGTCTTCACCGTCGATGGCACGATCTCCTCCGACGGACGCGGCCGGGGAGACCTTCTACAATCTGCGCGTTACCGAGACCGCGGGGACCCTGCTGTACTCCACGAACCTCACGATTATCAGCGAGATCTGGCTGGAGAGAGGTTCCCTGACGGAAAGCGGCACGCGCCTGATCGCCATGGGCACCGCGGCCAGCCCCGCGGTCGTGACCTGGAGAAACACCGCCTACACCTTCGGGGAGGCGGGCCTCACCAATGCCGCCGGGAAGGTGAGCTTCAACCAGTCGGGAGCGGTCCTGACCTACGAGATCCGGGGCCGCACGACCTTCTGGGATTTCGAGAGCCTGCCGGCCGCCGGCGGGGCGGTGCTGCATTTCGAGGAGAACGGCACCGGCACCTTCCTGGCCGCGGACAAGGCCACCATCGTCACCGGCGACTTCCACGTGGCCGGCACGAACCTGACCACCAACTACGTCCAGATGGACAACATCAGCGGCGTGGACTCCGCCGGCTGCGGCATCAATCCGGACCCCAACCAGTGGATCCTCTGGATCACCGGCACCGCGACTCATCGACTACTTCGAGGTGCACAACAGCTGGGCGCCGGACAGCGACTGGGTCACCCCCGGACCCAACCGCTTCGCCCAGAGCAACAACTGCCACTGGCTGTTCTCCATCCCGATCGCGGCCAGCTGGACCCTGGACACGGACAACGACGGCCGCATCGACCGCATCCGCGTGCAGGTGGAGGTGGGCACCCAGCTCTCCGACCTCTTCGGCTCGCTCACTGCCTCGGTAGACGGGCTACACGGTCACCGGTTTCGGGACCGCCAACGGGGCGGGCCCGGCCGGTCCGAACGACGACGTGTTCGACATCCTGCTGGCCGAGGGCCCCTACCTGGATACCGACGCCAAACCCACTTGGCAGCTGCTGACCAACCCCCAGGCCCCCGGCCTGTACGGCCTGATCGGCGGGGCCTACGTGGAGGCCAACGACAACGTGCCGGTATCGGAGAGGCCCAAGATCTACACCGCCGAGGACGGGGCGCGGCCGGTGATCGGCTACACCCTGGCCGTGGCCAACCAGCGCCAGGTCTACCTGCACTTCTCGGAGGCGGTGTACGGCAATGCCACCCAAACCGCCTCCATCGGGGCCGGGAGCTTCCAGGCCGCCAACGCCCCCGTAGGCCTGAACACGCACGCCGCTGGCCTGGCCACCCACGGCGCAACGCTCACTCTCACCAACCCGATCCTGCCGGGCGATATCGTGCCGTACGCCACCGCCCAGACCCTGAACGCCGCGGCAGCAGCCGTTTACGACACCGGCTACGCGACGTACAACCCCGGGACCTACGCCAACACCAACGACGACGGCAACCTGCCACCCGCCAGCAAGCCGATGCTCACCACCGCCCACCGCCTCTCGGACGTGGGCCTGGGCCTGGCCGATGCCGTCTTCGCTACCGACGCGGTGACCCAGCCGGACCCGGTGCGCGGCGGCGTTGGGCGGATCACCCGCTTCGACGGCTCCGCCTGGCTGCAGGACATCGACATCCAGCTGCAGTTCAACATCCAGGGCGTCCTGGATGCGGGTGTCGCGGCCGCGGGCACGGAGCCGACCCTGTACTTCGACGTGAACCCCGGCACGGGCCTGGCCCCGGGCGACCCGCCATTCCTGCAGCGGCTGTGGATCCCGAACGTGGCCCCGAACCTGTCCTCGACCCTGTTCGCCAACGGCGGCCATGATCGCCTGAACAACGGCGACACGGCGGCCCGCCCGCTGTCCGCGCTAAGCGGTGTGGACCCGCTGCGCAACTACCTCGTCCCGGCGACCGACTACCGAGATCCGGGACGGGGCCGACCTGGAATTCCTGCTGCTCCTGGACGACGGTCCCGGCCTGTTCCCGCTGGCCCGGGTCGACGACCCGCTGGACCCGCGCACGGCCCGGCCCTGGTCCTGGAAGGTGCGGGACCTGCGGGCCCAGCGCGGGGATGTCACGATCCTGAACAACGTGATCAACCCGCTGCGCGGCGAGAAGACGGGCCTGTACTACTCCTTGAGCAACGCGGGGTACGTGACCATCACCGTGTTCGACCTGAAGGGCGACATCGTCAACGTGCTGTACCGCGGGCAGCGCGCCGCCGGCGAGTACTCCACCACCTGGGACGGGCGCAACCGGGGCGGGCGCGTGGTGGCCCGCGGCCTGTACTTCATCAAGGTGGTCGGCCCGGACGTGAACGAGATCCGCAAGGTGCTGGTGGTCAAGTAAGGTGACCCGTGCCGCCCGCCCGCCGGCCCGCGTGGCGCTGATCGGCTTCATGGGCTGCGGCAAGACGACCGTGGGACGCCTGCTGGCCGCCAGGCTGGGCTACGCCTTCCTGGACCTGGACCAGTGGCTGGAGCGGCGCCACGGCAGGTCCATCCGGCAGATCTTCCAGGAATCAGGGGAAGAGGCTTTCCGCGACCTGGAGAGCTCCGCGCTGCGGGAGCTTTCCTCCCGCCGCAGAGTGGTGATCGCCGCGGGCGGCGGGGCGCCGGTGCGGGAGGCCAACCGCCCCTTCTTCCGCGAGGCCGCGACCTTCTACCTGGAAATCTCCTTCGAGGAGTTCCTGCGGCGCACCGCCGCCAGCCGGGACCGGCCGCTGCTCGGACGCCCGCCGGAGGAGCTGGCCGCGCTGTTCGCCGGGCGCCTGCCGGTCTACCGGGAAATCGGAGGAGAGAGTCCTGAGCGAGGGGCGCACCCCCGCCCAGGTCACGGAAGAGATCTGGAAGCTGGGGAGAAGCTCAAGGGAAGCGGCGGATGAGCTGTTCCAGATCCACCCGCCCCTCGTAGAGCGCCTTGCCCACGATCACTCCCACCACCCCCGCGGCCCGTTCCCGGGCCACCCTGTCCACATCCTCCAGGCAGCCGATCCCGCCGGAGAGGATCACCGGCAGGCCGCCGGCCTCGGCCACCCGGTTGGTGCGCTCGATGTCCGGACCGGCCAGCGTGCCGTCCCGGGCGATGCTGGTGTAGACGATCCCGGCCAGGCCCAGCTCGCGGGCGCGGCGGGCCAGCTCCAGATCCTCCAGGCCGCCCTCCTGCTCCCAGCCGGAGACCCGCACCCGGCCGTCGCGCGCGTCGATGCCGGCCCACAGCTCAGGACCCGCGGCGGCCGCATCGCGCGCGCTGCGCGCGCTGACCCAGGCGGCCACTTCCTCCGGCGCGCGCACCAGCACGGTGCCCAGGATCAGGCGGTCGGCGCCCGCCGCGCTCAACTCCGCCAGATCTTCCGCGGAGCGGATGCCGCCGCCCACCTCCAGGCGCGCGGCGCCAAGCGCCCCGCGGATCCGGCGGATCGCCTCCCGGTTTGCGCCCGCCAGGCCGCGCGCGGCGTCCAGGTCCACCACGTGCACCCAGCGGGCCCCGGCGCGCGCGAAGCCCAGGGCCACCTCGGCGGGGTCCCCGGCGTAGCGCCGCGCCGAAGCGTAGCTGCCCTGAGCCAGGCGCACGCAGGAGCCGCCCAGCAGGTCGATGGCCGGGATGATGATCATGGGGGCTCAGGCCGGGACCTTGTAGTAGTTCCTGACGTTTTCGGAGAAGGCGGCGCAGATGCGGCCCTCGATTTCCGCGGCAGGCGCCTCCCCCTGCAGGGAACGGCGGAAATCCTCGTCGCGGATCATGCGGGTCACGGCCGCCAGGGCCAGCAGGTACTCCACCTGCCTGCCGGGGGGATTGATGATCACGAACAGCAGATGCACGGGGGCCTGGTCCACGGCCTGGTAGTCGATCCCCAGCCGGGAGATGCCCAGGGCGATGACGATCCGGTCCACCGCGTCGGTGGTTCCGTGGGCCAGGGCCACTCCACGCCCCAGGCCGGTGGACAGGATCATCTCGCGCTGGACCACCGCCTCGGCGATCCGGCTGCGGGTCTGCTCGCCATTGAAGACCGGGGCGCTGTGGATCAGCTCCCGGATGGCCGCGAACTTGTCGCGGCTCACCAGGCCGACCACCACGGTGCCCCCGCTGAAACACTGGAGCATGGCAAACCAAACCTATATATAGATAGCAGCCAGTGTCAAGGCGCGCTTCCTTGCCCCGCATCCGCACTTGTGGCAAGCTGGAGTCCAGCAGGGAGGTGCTCATGGCAAGCGAGATCGGGATCGGGATCATCGGAGCGGGTTTCATGGGGATGCTGCACGCCAGGGCCCTGTCGCAGCTTTCCGGGGTGAGGATCGTCGCGGCCAGCGACCCCCTGCTCAGGGAGCCGCCGAAGCTGCCCTCCGGCGAGGTGCGCCTCTACGCCGCCCACCAGGACCTGCTGGCCCGCCAGGATATCGACGCCGTGGTCATCGCCTCCCCCGAGAACCTGCACCGCCAGGCGGTGGTGGACGCCGCCCGGGCCGGCAAGCACATCCTGCTGGAAAAGCCCATCGCCACGACCCTGGAGGACGCGGACGCCATCATCGCCGACGCCGCAGCGGCACAAGGTCAAGCTGATGCTGGCCCACCTCCTGCGCTACGACGTGCGCTACGCCCAGATCAAGTCCGCGGTGGAGCAGGGGGTCATCGGCAGGCCCCTGGTCTGCTACGCCCGGCGCAACGCCACCATCCAGGAGGCCCGCCGCCTGAAGGGCCGGGTGGAGGTGGAGGAGTACATCTCGGTGCACGACATCGACCAGGTCCTCTGGTATCTTCAAGGACCGGGCGGTCAAGGTGAGCGCCGAGATCGCCGAGGGTCCGGTCAAGAAGGAGCTGGGCGTGCACGACTTCATCTGGATCACCATCCGGTTCGCCGGCGGCGGCCTGGCCGTGGTGGAGACCGGCTGGGGCCTGTCCGAGGCGATGGCGCGCTGGAAGCGGCCCTCCACCTGGGGAGGCTTCGGCGACGTGTGCCTGGAGCTGATCGGGGAGAAGGGCTCGCTGTACCTGGACTACCGGCCCATGACCCTGGTCGGCCGTGGACGAGGAGGGCTGGAAGTTCCCCGACACGCTGCACTGGCCGCAGCTGCACGGCGAGGTGGTGGGCGACGTGCTGGACGAGGACCGCTACTTCCTGCGCGTGCTGCGGGGCGAGGCGCCGATCATCTCCACGGGGCAGGACGGCCGCGCCGGCGCTCGAGGTCGTCCTGGCCGCCAGCGCTCCTGGCGGGAAGACCAGCCGGTTCGGCTTTAGGGCCGCCAACCCGGCGGGCGCCCTCTTCTACTCCTCCTCCTCCATTTCCTCGAACTCCTGGACCAGCACCGGCGGCACCCAGCCCTCGGGGGCGCGGGCGTCGGTGTCCTCCACGATCTGCACGTCCAGCGGGTTCGTCAGCTTCAGGTGCAGCAGCTCCAGCGCGTCGAAGTCCTCCCTCTCGGGATCCAGGGGGAAGGGCAGCAGGGCCATCTCCTCGTAGTACATGTTCCCCGCGGTGACCGGCACCAGGCGGGCCTGGTTGGTCGTGGCGAAGGTGTAGACCAGCGGCCGGCAGGTGTAGACCCACTTGCCCCACTGCAGGTAGTGGTAGCGGTTGAAGATACTTGGGCAGCCCGCCGTCCGCGCGGAAATCGGCCAGCTTGCCCTGCACCATGCCCAGGCCGTAGCGCGCCCTTGCGGTTGCAGGAAGCAGGCCCAGGGCGGGTCGGCCGGCAGCACCTTGCCGTGCTGCGGGTGTCGGGGCCGTCGGTGATGATCATGCGTGCCCACGCCCCCGTCCGGGTCGCTCCAGGCGAACTCGTCCACCAGCTTGCGGTCCAGCACGATCTCCCCGTTGCGCAGGGCCTTGGCGGCGATGTCCTTGCGCACCTCCAGCAGCGTGGACAGGAAGATCCACGGCGTGCGGGAGTAGAAGCGGTAGGTGACGGCCATGTGCGACTCTTCCTTGTACGGCTCGACGTGGCCGCTGCGCTGCGTGGACACGAAGACCGGCCCCACCAGCACGGTGTGCTCCGGAGGCGGATCCCAGTCGGAGGCGTGCAGCCAGGGCTTGGGCGGAGCGTAGAAGCAGGGGTTCCAGTGCAGGGCGCCGTTGGTCTCCAGGTGGTGGTAGAACCTGGCCTCCACCCCCATCTTCATCTGGATCTCGTCGATGGCGCCGCTCTTGGGGTGCAGCTCCACCCGGTAGAAGGGGTTGTCGATGGTGATGCCCGGCCCGTGGCCGCTCACCGCCAGGCCGTCGGAATAGGCGGGGGGTTTGGCCTTGGGGTTGCCGTAGAAGGCCAGGTACACCCGCGAGCCTCCGGCGGGCACGTCGGCGAAGAAGGCGAGCTGGAAGGTGGTGGTGGGCTGGTACTCGTCGCCGACCTTCACCCCCTCGGCCGTGTAGTACTTCACCTCGTGGACCTGGCAGGGCACCTCCCGCTGCTCGCCGGACAGGGGGTCCACGGACACCACCCGCAGCTCCCGCTTCGGGTCGTGCACGCGGTCGGCGTACACGGCCAGGCTGGTGTGCACCGGCTCGTCGCGCCGGTCGAGGCCCGCGGTCTCGCGTCAGCACGAAGCTGGCGTAGTAGCGCCAGGCGGGGTCCCAGTAGCCCCCGTACGGCGGGAGCCGCGGCGCGCGCCTTCAGGGCCAGCGGGCGGTCGCCCTTGGGGCCTCCCTCGGCCTGGACCTCCACGGTGTCGATCTGCTTCGCGGCTTCCAGTCCCAGCGCACGTACAGCTCGCCGTGCCCGCCGGGCTTGAGGACCTGGTTGTTCACGAACCGGAAATCGTGGAAGGTCTCGAAGTCCCGCACCCGCTGGCCGTTCACCTTGACCCGCCGGACCTGATAGGGGTCGGCGCCCTCCAGGCTGAAAGCCAGGCGCAGGTGATAGTAAGGGTGCGCGGGAACGGGGAAACCGTGGCTGACGGCCACGGGAAGCTGGTCGGAGCCGATCGGCGACCTGACTCCCGGCCGGGCCTTGCCGCCGGCCTTCAGCGCCGACGCGCGGACCTTGGCGGGTCTTGCCCTGGAGCTCGTCCTGGATGCGCTCTTCTTGGCCATGGTCTCTCCTTGCCGCTTATGGCTAGTATTTGCTGCCTCCGAAAACAATCCCTTCCACCACGAAGTTCCAGACCAGGATCACCAGCACCAGGGTCGGGATCAGGGTGAGGAACACGCCCGCCATGAACATGCCCCAGGCCACGTCGGTGTTGGTCGACAGGGCCGCCATGATGACCGGCAGGGTGCGGGTCCTCTCGCTGCCGCCGAGGATGTTGCTGTAGAGGAACTCCGAATAGGAGAGCATGAAGGAGAACAGCCCCACGGCCACGAGGCTGGAGGCCGACAGGGGCAGGGTGATGCGCCAGAAGGTCCCCCAGGGGCTGGCGCCGTCGATCTCGGCGGCCTCCTCGATCTCCACGGGGATGGAACGGAAGAACAGGGTCAGGATGAGCACGGTGAAGGGCAGGGTCAGGATGCTGTGCACCAGGACCAGGGCCAGCTTGGTGTCCAGCAGGCCCAGCCCCTGGATGATGAGGTAGAAGGGGACGGCCAGGGCCGCGGCGGGCAGGAGGCGGCACATCACGATCCCGGAAAAGGTGGCCGCCTTGCCGCGAAAGCGCAGGCGGGCGAAGGAGTAGGCCGCCATCGAGCCGAAGACCATGTTGACCGCCATCACCATCACCGCCACGGTGGCGCTGACCCCCATGCCGCGGGGGACCTGGCGCACCTCCTCGGTGATCATGCCCCGCTCCGCCCCCCGCAGCTCATAGGCCTCCGGGCGCTTGCCCGTGAAGATGTAGTCGTAGTAGGCCAGGGTGGGCCGGCGGGTGAACCAGCGGGGCGGGAAGGACAGGATGGAGGCGTCCGGCAGGACGCTGGCCATCAGCACCAGCAGCAGGGGCACCACCGTGAAAGCCAGCAGCGCCAGGGCCGCGACCTGGACGAAGATCTTCTTGCCCATGGGCGCTACTCCCCCTCCCGGACCATGACCTGGTTGGGGATCACTCTCAGTATGGTGGTGATCAGGACCAGGGTCAGCAGGGCCACCAGCACCCCCAGGGCGGAACCCGTGCCGAAATTGAGCTGGGTGAAGGACTCCTTCCAGATGTAGTAGGAAAGCAGGGTGGTCGCCCCGCCCGGACCGCCGCCGGTGAGGGAATAGACCACGTCGTAGGCGGTGATCCCGATGATCAGCTCGTAGATCAGGCTGATGATCATCATCCCTGCGACGCTGGGGATGGTGACCGACAGCAGGCGGCGGAAGACCCCCGCGCCGTCCACCTCCGCGGCCTCGTAAAGCTCCTTGTTGACCGTGGTGAGCGCGGCCATCAGCAGCACGCTGGTGAAGGGAATCTGGGTCCAGACGTGGGCGATCATGACGCAGACCTTGGCCAGGCGGGGGTCCTTGGTGAACTGGATGTAGCTGCCGATGATCCCCAGCTTGTACAGCAGGGCGTTGAGCACCCCGAACTGCCCGTGGAAGATCCACAGCCACAGGATCCCGGCCACCGAACCGGGGATGGCCCAGGGCAGGAGCACCAGGGCCCGCACCACCCCCCGGCCCACGAACCTGGTCAGCAGCAGGCGCGCCACCCCGAGGGAGATCAGCACCGTGACCGGAGCGGTGATCGCCGCGAAGGTGAGGGTGTTGCCCAGGGACTCCCAGAAATAGGGGCTGGCCACCACGTTGGCGTAGTTCTTGAAGCCGATGAACGGCTTGGTGGGCAGCACCAGCAGGATCTGGAAGAAGCTGTTGTAGATGGCGTAGGCGAAGGGGTAGACCGTGAAGACGACGACCAGGATCAGCACCGGGAAAAGCCATTGCAGCGGGTAGCGGCTGAGCTCGAGCTTCGAGGGCAAGCGCTCCTCCTTTAGTAAGAGGCCCGGGGAACGGGGGTTCCCCGGGCTCTTCGAATCGTCGCTCGGAAGCGGACTATCTGCCCAGCAGCTCCTTGTACTCCAGCCACTTCTTGGCGCCCTGGTCCATCACGTCGGCCACGGAGGAGTCGCCGTTGATCGCCTTGGCCAGCAGCGGACGGAAGAAGCCGCTCCACATGCCCATCCACTCGGTCTGGGTGCCGTTCTTGGCCAGCTTGGCCTGGGCCTTGAACTTCTCCATGTCGATCCAGTTGGCCCAGGCCTTCTTCACGTCCGGGTCGTCCATCAGGGGCAGGGCCGCGAAGCCCAGGCCCTTTTCCACCGCCCAGCGCTTGGCCACCTTGTAGTCCCCGCCGCCGAAGGCCTCGATGAACTTCCAGGCGGCGTTGCGCCGCGCCGGGTCCTTGGCGGCCTGGGCGGTCATGCAGTAGAACTTGGCGAAGCCCAGCGCCCCGTGCTTGGCGCCCGGCATGGGGATCATGTCGAACTGGCCGGTCAGGGGCTTCTCCACGTTGTTCATGGCCGCCAGCATGTAGTTGTACATGACCGTGAAGGCGTGCTGGCCGGTGTTCATGGCCAGGTCCACCTTGGTCTCGTGCGAGCCGTAGGCCACCAGCTTGTGCTTCACCACCGCGTCCTGCAGCCACTGCAGCTGCTTGAAGGCCTCGGAGTTGGGGTCATTGAACAGCGGGTTCAACTGGGCGTCGAACATGTCCCCGCCGCGGCCGTACACCTGGCTGACGTAGGCCTGCAGGAAGTTGGGCAGCGTCTCGTCGTACTCGTAGACGATGGGGAAATCCAGGCCTCCGGCCTTCAGCTTGAGGCTGGCGGCCAGCACGTCGTCCCAGTTGTTGGGCGCCGTGATCCCCTTGTCCTTGAGGATCTTCTTGTTGTACTGGAAGGTGATCAGGTCCGCGTAGTAGGACAGGCCGTAGAGCTTGCCGTTGTAGGTCATGTCGGCCAGGGCGTAGGGCGCGGTCTTCTCCTTGTACTTCCTGACCTCGGGGAAGTAGTCCTCCAGAGGAGCCACCCAGCCGGCGGCGGCGAACTCCGGCAGCCAGTCCTCGCCGTTGTAGAAGACGTCGGTCCGGGTCTTGCCCTTGAGGCGCAGGACCATGGTGTCGTGGTAGGTGGGCCAGGTGTAGTCCTTCACGTTCACCTTGATGTTCGGGTTGGCCTTCTCGAACAGGGCGATGTTGTCCTGGATGGTCTCCAGGGAGTAGTTCCAGACCACGAACTCCAGAGTCACCTTCTGGGCGAATACCAATACCGGCAGCAGCAGGATGGCCAGCGCCAGTATCCAAGCGAATCGCTTCATAGAAACCCCCTTGAGTGAGCGTTTTTCCGGTTCACCGGGGTGAACCACCTCTGCCAGCATAAAGCAGGCCCATCCAAAACGCAAGTTTTTTTGCCCCCTTTGACATTCCGGGCTTTTCCCCGGACAATGGCCCGCCTATGGGTATCCAGCCCGAAGCGCTGCGGGGCCTGCTGGCCGGCCCGGCGGGCGGTGCCCCGGCGGCGAAAACGGCCAAAGCCCTGGTGGGTTTCCTGGCCGCCAACTATCTGGAAAGCGAGCTGCCGGCCACCCGCGGCCGCTACCTGCGCCTGGTGGAGCGCTTCCGGGCCCTTTTTCCCGGCATCCCGGTGTCCCTGGCCCGGGCCCCAGGGCGGATCAACCTGATCGGCGAGCACACGGACTACAACGGCCTGCCGGTCTTCCCCTTCGCCATCCACCGCGACCTGGCCGCCGCCTTCGGGCCGCGGGAGGACGGCCGGGTGGTCCTGCACAACCTGGACCCGGCCTACCCCCTCCGCGAGTTCCGGCTGGAGGCCGTCATCCCGCCTTACCCCACCGGGGACTGGGGCAACTACGTGAAAGCCGCGGCCCAGGGGCTGCTGGACCGCTTCGGCGCCGGCGGCGCGCCAGCGGGTCCGGCCCCCGCCCCGGTCCGGCCGGGGGCTTCCGCGGCCTGAACGCGGTCATCCACGGGGACATCCCCCCGGCCGCCGGCCTGAGCTCCTCCTCGGCCATGGTGGTGCTGGGCGCCCTGATGCTGCTGGCCGCCGGCGGCCTCAGCCTGCCGGGCCCGGAGCTGGCCACCCTGCTGGCCCGGGCCGAGCACTACGTGGGCACGCAGGGCGGGGGCATGGACCAGGCGGCCTCCCTGCTGTCGCGCTCCGGCACGGCGCTGAAGATCGACTTCTTCCCCCTGCGGGTCACCTCCGCGCCCCTGCCCGCGGGGGCCGCCTTCGTGGTGGCCGACAGCCTGGTCAAGGCGGCCAAGACCGCCGAAGCCCTGGACAAATACAACCGCCGGCCCATCGAGTGCCGCCTGGCCGTGGCCGTGCTGAGGCGGCTCCTCCCCGCCGGCCGGGAGGCGGCCCCGGAGCGCCTCGGCGACCTGAACGCCGGGCAGCGCCGGGAGGCGGAGCGGGCGCTGCATCCGGCCCCTTACACCCTGGCCGAGATCGCCGGCATCCTCGGGGCCAGCCCCGAGCAGACGGCCAGGACCTACTGCCTGCGCCGGGACGGCAGCCTGTTCCCCGAACCTGCCGACGGCTTCAAGCTGCACCAGCGCTGCCGTCACGTGATCGAGGAGGGGGACCGGGTGGAGCAGGCGCTGGCCGCCCTGCGGGCCGGGGACACCGCCGCGCTGGGCGCCCTGATGAACCGCTCCCACGAAAGCTGCCGCGACCTGTACGAGATCAGCTGCCCGGAGCTGGACGAGCTCACCCGCGTCGCCCGGCAAGCGGGGGCCGAGGGCTCCCGGCTCACCGGCGCCGGCTTCGGCGGCTGCGCGATCAGCCTGGTGCCCGAGGCGCGCCTGCCGGCCTTCCTCCAGGAGGTGTCCCGCGCCTATTACCGGGAATACCTGCGGCGGGCCCCGGAGGACCTTTCTTCGACCCTGTTCGCCTGCCGGGCGGTGAACGGGGCGGAAACGCTGTTCTAAAGGCGAGGTAACGCGATGTCCAGCTCACGCCAGAGGGTCCTGAAGGCCCTCGCTCACCAGGAACCCGACCGGGTCCCCCTGGACCTGGGCGGCAGCGTGCTCACCGGCATGCACGTCAGTTCCGTGTACCGGCTGCGCCAGGCCCTCCACCTGGACCCCCCGGGCACGCCCGTGAAGGTGATCGACCCCTACCAGATGCTCGGGGAGATCGGCAGCGACCTGGTCGAGGCGGTCGAAGCCGACCTGCTGCCGGTGCACAACCCCCTGACCCTGTTCGGCTTTCCCAAGACGGGCTGGAAGCCCTGGCAGCTGTTCGACGGCACCCCCGTGCTGGTGCCCGCCGCCTTCAACACGGAAGCCGACGCGAACGGGGACCTGCTGATGTACCCCGAGGGGGACCGCGGCGCCCCGCCCAGCGCGCGGATGCCGCGCGGGGGCTACTACTTCGACGAGATCGTCCGCCAGCCGCCGCTGGAGGAAAGCCGCCTGGACCCGCGGGACAACTGCGAGGAGTTCACCGCCGTAGCCGAGGAGGTCGTGCGGCACTACGCCGGGGAGGCCGAGCGCCTGGAGGCCGCCACCGACAAGGCCCTGTTCGCCGGGTTCTGCTTCTCCAGCTTCGGGGACATCGCCCTGGTGCCCGCCCCCTGGCTGAAGCACCCCCGCGGGATCCGGGACATCGAGGAGTGGTACGTCAGCACCCTGACCCGCCGGGACTACGTCTACCGCGTCTTCGAGCGGCAGACCGAGGTGGCCCTGGCCAATCTCCAGCGCCTGGCCGCGGCGCTGGGCGACCGGGTGCAGGTCACCCTGGTCACCGGCACCGATTTCGGCGCCCAGTCCAGCGCCTTCATCTCCCCGCAGAGCTACCGCGACCTGTACCAGCCCTTCCACCGGGCCATCAACGACTGGGTGCACAAGCACACCGCCTGGAAGACCTTCATGCACAGCTGCGGGGCGGTGGCCGAGCTGATCCCCGACTTCATCGCTTCCGGCTTCGACATCCTCAATCCCGTGCAGGTCACCGCGGCCGGCATGATCCCGGCCACCCTCAAGGAGCGCTACGGGGAGCAGCTGGTGTTCTGGGGCGGCGGCGTGGACACCCAGCGGACCCTGCCCTTCGGCACCCCCGCGCAGGTGCGGGAACAGGTGCGCCGCAGCCTGGAGACCTTCGGCCGCGGCGGGGGCTACGTCTTCGCCGCCGTGCACAACATCCAGGCCGGCGTGCCGGTGGAGAACCTGCTGGCCCTGTTCGAAGCGGTGCGGGACTACCGATGAGCTCTCCTCCAGCGGAAGCCCTGCCGGCCCGCCGCAAGCGGGCTTCGCCCTTGCCGCAGGACCTGCACGTGCACACGGTCTTCTCCCGGGGCGACGGGGCCGTGGTCCCGGAGCAGACCGTGGAGCTGGTGGCCGGGATCCGACACGCCAGGGTGCTGGGAATCAGCGATCACCTGGAATACGTGGGGGATGATTTCGCGGAGTACGCCCGCACGGTGCGGGCCCACCGCTTGAAGCTGGGACTGGAGGTCAACGGCGCCGAATGGGTCGCCGCCGCCGCCGCCCTGCCGGTGGACTACTACATCTACCACTGCCGCGACCGGGCGGAGGACTACCGCGGCGCGGAGCGCCTGGCCGCCACCGGCCGGCCCGCGATCATCGCCCACCCCCAGGCCCTGCAGACCGACCTGGAGCGCGTGAGCCCCGCCTGCCTGATCGAGATCAACAACCGCTACGCCTGGCGCGAGCAGGGCTGGCGGGCCCTGGCCCCGTTCGTGGAGCGGTTCCGCTTCGTGATCGGCTCCGACGCGCACCAGCCGCACTGGCTCAACCAGACCGCCGCCCGCTTCATCGCCCGGGAGCTGGGCGTGCGCGAGACGCTGCTGTTCGAAAACAGTATCTTGTAGCCATGCGCGCGATGCGGTGGGCCCTGCCGGCCCTGGCGATACTGTTTTTCACCGGCTGCTTCCAGACCGTCACCCTGATCCGCGTGAACCGGGACGGCAGCGGCACCCTGGAGGAGCGCTTCCTGCTGGGCAACCGCTTCGCCGACATGCTGCGCAGCATGAGCCCGTCGGACGGGCAAGGCGATGAGGCCGAGGGCGAGAGCGAGACTGCCCGGGCCGCGGTCCCGGATCCGCAGATGGTCGACCTGGAAAAGCTGAAGGCCCGGGCCGCGGCCATGGGCCCCGGGGTGGAGCTGGAGACGGCCGAGCCGCTGGCCTCCGAGTCGGGAGCCGGCTACCGGGCCGTGTTCCGCTTCCCCGACATCAACCTCCTGGAGCTGCGCTTCGATCCGGGCGAAAGCCTGGCCGAGGCGAGCGGGGGGGAGAACACCTCGCCCGAACCGATCCGCTTCCGCTTCACCCGCGGGCCCACGCCCGGCCTGGAGATCCTCCTGCCGGAAACCGGGCAGGAGCGGCAGTCCCCCGGACCGCAGGCGGCCGGCGGGCCGGAGGACAGCACCCTGCACATGCTGCGCCAGGTCTACGGGGACATGAAAATCCGCCTGGCGCTGGAGGTGGACGGCAGGATCACCGAGAGCAACGCCGCCTACCGGGAGGGCTCCACCGTGACGCTGCTGGACCTGGACTTCGGCCTGCTGATGCAGGACGAGGAGGCCTTCCGCCGCATCGCCGCCGCCCAGCCGCGCGGGCTGGAGGACATGGCCTCCCTGGCCGCCGGCAACCCGGCGCTGAAGATCCAGACCGGAAGCAGCGTGCTGGTGCGCTTCCAATAAGGCCAGGCCGGCCGGACCGCCGGGGATCAGCCGGCCATCAGCCCCAGATCAGCCAGCCGAACAGGGTGCTGGCCGCCACCGCGGCCAGGGTGAAGGGCAGGCCGATGCGCACGAACTGCCCGAAACGCACCTCCTGACCCTGCTTCTTCAATATTCCCATGGCCACGATGTTGGCCGAAGCCCCGATCGGGGTGATGTTGCCTCCCACGCTGGCCCCGAGCAGCAGGCCCAGGTACAGCAGATAGGGATTGATCGGGATCGCCTCGGTGATCAGGCGGCAGACCGGCAGCATGGCCAGGAGGAAAGGCACGTTGTCGATGAAGGCGCTCAGGACCATGGACAGCCCGACCACCAGGGCGTAGACCGCGAAGGGCCGTTCGCCCGCCGCGGCCAGGACGAAGCCGGCCAGGTCCTCCATGAGCCCGACCACGGCCAGGCTTTCCACCAGCACGAAGATGCCGATCAGGAAAAGGCCGGTCTGCCAGTCCAGGCGGCCCAGGTACTCCTTCACCTCGCGGCCCTTGTTGTAGCGTCAGGAACCAGACGAAGCTCAGGAGGCCGAAGAACACGCACAGCAGGCCCGTGTCGTACTCGAAGCCGTGCTGCAGGGAGGAGCTGGCCACCAGGGAGGCCACCAGGCCCGCCACCAGCAGGGTCGGGCCCAGGGACAGGAAGGGCTCCTTCTGCAGGGGCGGCATCCGCCGGTTGTTCCGGGCGAAGAACAGGTACAGCACGCTCAGTCCGGCCACGGCCCCCACCTGGGTGGCGAAGAAGATATAGGGCCGTCCCCGCAGGATGAAGAAGTCGTTGAAGCTCAAGGAAGCGAACGAGGCCAGCAGCATGCTGGGCGGGTCGCCGATCAGGGTGGCCGCGCCCTGCAGGTTGGAGCTGATCGCCAGGCCGATCAGCAGGGGCCCGGGGTGGATCCCGCACTTGCGGGCGATGGCCAGGCCCACGGGGGCCACCAGCAGCACCACGGCCACGTTCTCCAGGGCCGTGGACAACAGGCCGGCGAACAGGCACAGCAGGAGCAGGGCCAGGCTCACCCTGCCCGCCCGGCCGGCCAGCAGCGTGGCCAGGAAGTCCGGCATGCGCGAGAACAGGAACGACTCGCTGACCAGCAGCATGCCGAAGTACAGCAGGATCACGTTCCACTCGATGGACTTCCAGGCCTCCAGGGGCGACAGGTAGCGCAGCGCCAGCAGCACCGCCACCGCGGCCCACACCACGAAGATCTTGCGGTGGTACAGGAGGATCAGCAGGACGTAGGCGATCAGGAAGACGGCCGCGACGAACAGCTTGGGGCTGATCGGCAGCACGCCGCTACCCTCCGCTCACCGCGGCGGAGGCCAGGCGCACCCCGGCCGGTCCTTCGTAGCCGTCCAGGCGCTGGAGCTCCGCGGAAAGGCGCATGGTCCCGGCCAGCTCGGGAAGCCGTCCGGAGAGCGAGCCGCCGGTCACCGGCTGGCTTCCGCCGTCCGGCCCATGCCAGATGCCCAGGCGCAGCTCGCCGGCGAAATCCCCGGTCAGGGCGTCGCACTGGAAGTCCGAGAACACGGCCGCCTCCAGGCAGCCCCCCTGCCGCAGCGCGGGGAGGCCGCGGGAGCCCGGCAGGATCCGCACGTTGGGCAGGCGGCCGGTGGGCGGGCAGCCCAGGTAATGGCACCAGCGCAGCGGCCCCCACCAGCCCAGCAGGCGCCCCTGCTGGATCAGGGGCGTGGAGGCCAGCGGCCAGCCGTCCTCGTCCCAGGGCACGGAGCTGGGCGAGTGCTCCAGGTACGGCTCCAGGCTCAGGGTCAGCGGGTCCCCGTCCACTCGCGGGCCCTGCACTTCCCCGCCGACGTGGAAACGGGCCACCCGCGCGTGGGCTGCTTCCGCCGAGGCGTGGAAGGTGAAGTAGGAGAGAAGCTCCTGCACCGCCAGGCCGGTCAGGAGCACCGGCGGGCTGCCCAAAGCCGGGGTGGGCACGGCGGCGGCGCGCAAGGTGCAGAGCTCCAGCTGCCGCTCCAGCTCCGCGCGCAGCTCTTCCGGACGCACGCGGGCGAAGGCCAGCGGCTGGTACAGCTCCACCGGCCCGCCGGGGGCTTCCGCCTCCACGATCAGCTCCCCCGAGCCCTGGAAGAAGGGGAAGCGCACGTCCACTCCCTGCGAGTTGCGGATGCGCGTCTGCCCCCGTTCCAGGAACAGCTCCGCGGAGTTCAGCCGCGCCCCCCGGCCCTTCCCGCCCTCCAGCAGCACCGCGCCCAGGGAGTCCAGGGCTCCGCCCAGGTCCGCGACCCCCGGCGCCTCGGGCAGGCCCGGTGAGGGGCCCCCCGGCGAAACCAGGGGATAGGAGTCGTTCTGCACGTAGGCGGCCGCCCCGGCCGCGGCCCGCAGGACTGCTTCCAGCTCCCGGCGGTCCTGGGTGGGGTGCAGGCGGACCGCGGCCGAGCCCCGGCAGGCCCGGCCGTCCCTCGAGAAGTCGCGGTACACGGTGGCCGCCAGGCGGCCCACTTCCTTGGACCGCCGCATGTCGACGCGCGGGCCGACCAGGAAAAGCTCGCGGGCCTCCGCCTCCTGCTCGACGGTGCGCCAGGCGTCCAGCTCCCCGGCCCGCCGCAGGCTCTCCAGCGCCTCCTGCAGCATCAGCCCAGCCTCAAGCGGCACTTCAGGTACGGCCCGCCCATGGAGTTCTTCATGTACTCCTTGTGTCCCTTGCCGCACATGCCCGATCCCACCAGGCTGACCTCGCCGGTGGCGGCGCTCACCGAGCCCAGCACGTCCGGGACATAGCCGGTCATGATCACCGGGGACACCAGAGCCGGCCGGTGAGCTGCCCGTCAACGATCTCCCGCCCGTACAGCACGATCCCCTGCAGGCCCCAGTTGCGCGGGTCCTCCATGCCGCTGGAGAACTTCTCCAGCAGGTAGCCCCGGCGGATCGAGGCGATCATGTCCTCGAGGCGATCCGGCCCGCCGGCGAAGAAGGTGTTGGCCATGCGGGCGTAGGCCTTGCGCTCGAAGGATTCCCGCCGCCCGTGCCCGGTCGGCGGGGTGCCCAGCGCGAGGGCCGAGAGCAGGTCGGAGATGCCGGCGCGAAAGACGCCCTTCTCCACGGTCACCGTGTCCCCGCCCAGGGTCCCCTCGTCGTCGAACCAGTAGGAGCCCACCTGAAGGGCGGCGCGCGGGCCGTCGTGCAGGGTCACCAGCTCCGAGGCCACGGGAGCACCCAGGTAGTCGGCGGCCCGCGCCCGGCCCTTGACGAACATGTCCGCTTCCACGCCGTGCCCGAAGGCCTCGTGGGCCAGCAGGCCCGCGATTTCCGGGGAGAGGATCACCTCGTACATGCCGGGGCTGACCCTGCCGGCCGACAGCAGCTCCTCGGCCAGGGCCACGGTGCGCTCGAGTTTTCCTTCCATCTCGTCCAGCAGCTCCGCGCCTTTCAGCCCGGAGAAGGCTTCGTGCACGTAGCGGGTGTCCTCCCCGCGCCGCACCACGGGGACCAGGCTTCCCTGGGACCACAGGTAGGCCTGCTCCAGCTCGCGGCCCCCGGAGAGGAACAGCTTGCGCACGGTGACCGCCTCGAACCCCAGGCGCACGTCCGCCAGCAGGTTGGAGAGGGCGAAGGCCCGGTCGCGCAGGTCGACCAGGCGGGCCAGGATCCGCTCCGGGCCCGCCGCCTGCGGCAGCAGACCGCACCCTGGAGCGCCAGCGGCGGCGCAGGGGCGGTGAGCGGTGCACGGGGTACTCCAGGCGAGCCCCGCCGCCGGCGGTCCCTTCCAGCAGGCGCAGCACCTCCTCCGGGGCCAGCTGCCGGTTGAAGGAGGCCTCCCGGTAGCCGGTGCCGTCGTGCACCCTGACCACGCAGCCGCGCTCGTTCCAGCGGCTGTCCAGCACCGAGACCTGCCCGCGGCGCACCTCGAAGCGCGTGCCGGCGCAGTCGGTGGCCAGCAGGGAGGCGTAGGCGTACTCCCGCTGCAGGCGCCGGACCAGGCGGCGGAAGCCGCTCCTGGCGGAGGAAAGATAGGGAGAATACGGGACCCTGGCGCTCACCCCTGGACCTTCAGCGCTTCGATGGCCGGCAGCTCGAACCCCTCGGCCAGCTCGGCCGCCTGAGGATTCCACGGAATGGAACTGGAGCGCATGCAGGCCCAGGCCGCGGGCGGCGGCCACGTTCACCGGCATGTCGTCCAGGAACAGGGTCTGCCCGGCCGGCAGCCCGAGCAGCTCCAGGCAGTGCCGGTAGATGCCCGGCTCCGGCTTGATCAGGCCCAGGTGGCAGGAGAACACCGCCGGAGCGAAACGGGAGGCTTCGGGAAAGTGCTCCCGGAGCATCGGCATGAAATCGGGGGGCATGTTGGAGAGGATGGCGGTGAGCCACCCTCCCCGGCGCAGCTCTTCGGCCCAGGCGAACATCGCCGGGTTGGGCCGGGTCCAGGCCTCCAGGTCCTTTTGCCCCAGCTCGCGCAGCAGCGGGCCGGAGGCGCTGCGGCCGCCGCGCCGGGCCATCCGCTCCCAGAATCCGGACAGGGACATGGTCCCGCGGTCCACCTCCGGGCGCAGCTCGTGGAAGGCGCGGAGATACTCCTCGCGGCCCAGACCGCAGCGCTCCGCCAGCCAGGCCTGATTCTCGGGGCGCGGGGGCAGGGTGAGCACGTGCCCGAAGTCGAAGATGACCGCCTGGACCTTGACTTTCATGTCAGCGGTTAATCTACTGGAATCACCAGGCTTCATCAATCGGAATGTTCACCGCCGCCCTGCTGCAGCTGCCCATCCCCGACCCGGACCCCGCCCTGGCGGGAGCCAACGTGCCGCTGGCCGCCGGCTGCCTGAAGGCCTGCCTGCCCCCTGCGCTGCGGGACGCGGTGCGCATCCCGCCCCGGGAGCTGTCCCGTTACGGAGGGGACGCGGCCATCCTGGACTGGCTCGCGGGCCAGGAGCCCGGACTGGCGGGCTTCAGCTGCTATCTGTGGAACCTGGAGCGCAGCCTGTGGCTGGCCTCCCGTCTCAAGGAGCGGGTCCCGGCCGCGCGCGTGATCCTCGGCGGGCCGGAGATCGCGGAAGGCCGCTCCGTGCTGGAGCACCCGGCCGTGGACGCCTTCGTGCAGGGCGAGGGGGAGCCGGTCTTCGCCTCCCTGCTGGAGGCGGCCGGCCGCGGGGAAAGCCGGCCGCTGCCGCGCTTCACCCACGCCCCCCTGGCCCGCCTGGAGGAAACGCCCAACCCCTATGCCGCCGGCGTGCTGGAGGCCAGGGCCGACGAGCCGCTGTACCTGGAAACCCTGCGCGGCTGCCCGCACCGCTGCAGCTACTGCTTCTACGGCAAGCAGTTTCCCTCGGTGCGCCGCTTTCCGGAAGACCTCCTGCCGGGGGTGTTCGCCCTGGCGCGCGAGCGCGGGGTGCCGGAGATCTACCTGATGGACCCCTCGTTCACCTCGGCCCGCGGGATGGAGGAGCGCCTGGCCCGCCTGGCCGCCTTGAATCCCACGGGCATCCCCCTGCACGCCGAGCTGCGGCTGGAGGCCGTCGGGCCGGAGGCGGCCCGCCGCATGCGCCAGGCCGGGTTCGTCTCCGTGGAAGCCGGGCTGCAGTCCGTGAACCGCGCGGCGCTGGACAGGGTCGGCCGCGGTTTCCGGCGCGAGGCCTTCCTGCGCGGCGCGGCCCTGCTGCGGGCCCAGGGCATCCAGATCCGCACCGGAGTGATCCTGGGCCTGCCGGGCGACGACCTGGAGGGCTTCGCCGCCACGCTGGCCTTCCTGAAGGAGCATGGCCTGGCCGCCGGGGCCGAGGTCTACCCCCTGGCCGTGCTTCCCGGCACGGCGCTGCGCGGCCAGGCGGCCTCCCTCGGGCTGAGCTACATGCCCACCCCGCCGTACTGGGTCCTGCGCGCCCCGGGCTGGAGCGAGACGGACCTGTTCCGGGGCGTGCGCCTGGCCGAGGAAGAGCTGGAAGGGGAGCTGTTCCCGCCGCTCGTGCCGCGCTTCGCCGATCCGGCGCCGGGCATCACCTCCTGCCTGGACCTGCGCAGCGGCTCGCCCGCCGCCTCCCTGCGCTGGCCTGCGGCTCCTGGAGCGTGCCGCGACGGACCCCGGGTCCCTGGGCCTGGCCAGCTGCGTGACGCTGCTGCTCTCCGCGGCGCAGCTGGCCAGCGCCGTCGGCCTGGACGAGCTGCGCCGCCTGGGCGAGCGCCTGCTGGCGGCCAATCCCTTCGCCCTGTTCCAGCTGGTGATCGAGGCGCGAGGCACCCCGCCGCTGGAGCCCGCGCTGCACCTGGCCGAGGCCTTCCACCGTCCCGGGAATTACTTCGATCGCAGCCGCTACTACCAGGAGGACCCCCAGGGCCGCTTCTCGGCGCGCCTGTACCACCTGACCGCCGACCTGGATTCAGCCCGGCGCCACTACGAGCAGCTGCCGCCCTTCGACCTGATCGTGGAGTACACCCCGCGCCTGCTTTCCGCGGCCCGGGACGTGTTGGAGGAACACCCGATCCTGCTGATCCGCCACAGTCTCAAGGCGGAGGAAGAGAAGGAGCTTCGGGAAATCTACAAGGGCCTGTCAAGGTTGTTGGTATTCGCTTACGCCGAGCGCTCCAGCTCGGCGATGAAGCCGTAGAAATCCACCTCGTTGGCCGACAGCCCCCGCCCGTAGATGAAGCGGGTGGCCACGGTGGTGGCCACCAGGGCGTCCAGGTAGTTCTCCGGCACCCTGGCCATGATGTTCTCGATGCCCACCAGCTCCAGCAGGGCGGCGGGAGTGCACTGGGTCAGCACCTTGCGGCGCAGCTTGAAATCCTTGACCAGCGCGGAGGTGGCCATGGCGTCAGCCGTGGCGTTGATGCGCTCGCTGATGCGGTTGCTCAACAGGGCCAGGGGCACCTGGTTCGCCTGGTGCTCCCGCCACATCAGCTCGAACTCGGCCCGGGCGTTGGCCCGGATGATGGCCAGGATCTGCTCCACGTAGCGCTGGCGGAACGCCGAGATCTTGCCGTCGGCGCCCACCACCATGTGCTTCTGGAACTCCTCATCGGACAGGGCCAGGGAGGCGTACACCTCCAGGGAGGAGGAGGTGACCCCGCCCTTGTTGGCCGAGGCGTCCTTGACCAGCACCACGCCGTGCTCCTCCAGGCGCAGGCGGGCGTCCTCGGTGATGAACAGGTTGGCCCCCTCCACGATGACCTGGAACTTCGGCTGGCCCTGCTCGTCCAGCAGCTGCCGCCAGTTGGTGATGTTGACCGCCCCGGGGCGGCCGCCGCAGGGCACGAACAGGTCCGCCTTGGCCAGGGGGTTGAAATGGAAGGTGTTGCGGAACACTTCGCCGTTGTGGACCACCGTGCCGTCCGGCAGGCGCGCGTCGCGGTCCTTCACCCCCACGAAGAAGCCGTTCTTCGACAGCAGCTTGCGTTCGAAGCGGTCGACCATCACCCGCTCCCGGGCCAGGCGGGCCAGCTCCTCCCGGTTCAGGCCCTTGGGGTCGTACAGCACGCCGCTGCCGTCGACCACCGCGATGGTCCGGTCCTTGGACATCAGGATCTCGTTGGAGCCCAGGTCCCCGTCCGGGCCCCCGGTCTGCACCTTGGTCAGGGCCTCCTCCTTGAGCCCCAGCTTTTCCAGCACGGCCAGCACGTACTCGTGCACGCCCGCGGTGGTCATGCCGAACATGTCGTGCGGGATGCCGCCGATGGTCGGGGATTTGCCGGTGGTGAAGGCCTTCCAGTACTTGTACTTCCGCCGGCCCGCGTACTGGGCGGCGCAGTCCATCAGCTCCGCGGTGCGCTCGTCGGGGCCCAGGAACAGGATGTCCTGCCGGCCCTCCAGGTCCAGCACGTCCTTGCGGGGCAGCAGCAGGTCCAGCAGGGCGTCGATGTAGCTGACGAAGGCCTCCCGCACCTCGTCCTGGTTGCGCAGGCGCAGCAGCAGCGTGCCCTTGGCCCCGCCTTCCGGGATGTCCTTGTTCTTGCGCTGCTGGGTGTCGGCCAGGTTGTAGTTCTCCAGGAAGATCGTGTCCCGGTTTTGCTCGTACTCCGCGCGGCTGCCGGACTTCACGATGCGGATGCCGCCGCGGGCGATGTCCCGGAAGCGGAGGTGGAAGCCGATGAACTCGCGGCCCACGAAGAAGTAGGCCCCGAAGGGCCGGTTCGGGTACTCCCGCCCCTGCACCACCCCGGGGTCCAGCTTGAAGGACAGGCAGCGCTTGTTCTGGATGAAGAAGTTGGTGCGCAGCACCGCCTGGTTGAAGGTCAGGAAGGTGCGCAGGATGGTGCGCTCCCGCTCCCCGGCCACTTCCCGCTCCAGCTCCTCCTGGATCCTGCGCTCCAGGGCCTCCAGGCCGCCGGCCGGCCCCTTGCCGTCGGCCTTGCGGACCGGATCCAGGCGGGCGCAGAAGTGCTCGTAGAGGATGTTGATGATGCCGGTGTTGGCCATCACCGCGGCGGTGATGACATCCTCGGAGAAGGTGTTCTTGGTCAGGCTGCGCTTCCAGCGGTCCACGATGCCGCGCACCTCCGGCTGGTCGCGCAGCGCCTCGGCCACCGTGGCGTACTCCTCGGTGAGCATGGTCAGGAATTGGTGGGTGTAGGAGGCCCCGGCCAGGGCGTACAGGGTCTGCTGGGGCAGGTAGGTTCCGTTGGTGAACAGGGAGGTCAGGGGGTGCTGGGGCAGCATGATCACGCCCAGCAGGTCGCGCGAGAAGGCCTCGGCGGTCCTGGGCTCCAGCCGGTCGAAGTACAGCGAGTAGATCTTCTTGTTGTCCGAGAAGATCTCGCGGTGCTTGCGGTTGGAGTGCAGGTGGTACTGGTCGAACAGGTTGGAGAAGAGGTTCAGGAAGTTCTGCGAGCGGCCGGAGTGGATGCCGATCATGATGCGGGTCTCCCCGCTCTCGGCCTTGTCCGTGACCGAGACCACGGGCACCTCGCGCTCGTTCATCAGCTCCCACATGGCCCGGTAGCGCTCCTTGGTGGCCTGGGCGGAGCGATCCAGGAACAGGCAGTCGGCGGCCCGCTCGAAGTCAGGGGTTTCGCCGGAGGCCAGGGGCGGCCCGTAGTCCGGGCGGTTGAGGATGTACAGGCGCAGGAAGGGGCGGCCCTTCTCCTTGGCCATGTAGCTCTCCAGGCGCCAGAGGGGATAGCGGGCCTCGATGCGCTTCTCGATTTCGTTGGTGCGCACCGGCTCCTCCTCCACGATGTAGACGGCCCGGTCCTCGCGCTCGTTCTTCAGCTCGATGCCCACCGCCGCGCCGCCGGCCTGGGCGGCCAGGCGGGAGGCCCCGATGGCGAGCAGGTGGCTGGCGATCTCCTCCACGGTGGTGACGCTGAAGTAGTACGGATCGATGCCCAGCTCGTGCAGGAACCAATGGAGCAGCTCCCGGGCCTTCTCCTGGGAAAGATATCCCGAGGCCAGCAGCAGCTCTTCCAGCCTGGCCACCTGCTCCGTGCTCAACGGACCTGCGTCCCCCTGCCTGCTTTTGGACATTCCTCTTGCCTCCTGTGTGGATGCTTCAGAGTAGCGCAAAACCGCGATCTTGAGAATAGGAATGCCGCCGCAAGCACCCATGGGGTATGATAGGACCATGAGCCCCTTTCTGCCCACGTCGCGGGAAGAGATGCAGGAGCGCGGCTGGGATCAGCTGGACGTGCTGCTGGTGAGCGGCGACGCCTACGTGGACCACCCCTCGTTCGGCACGGCGCTGATCGGGCGCCTGCTGGAAAGCCTGGGATACCGCGTGGGCATCGTGGCCCAGCCGGACTGGCGGGGGACGGCCGACTTCCAGGTCATGGGCCGGCCGCGGCTGTTCGCCGGCATCACTTCGGGAAACGTGGATTCCATGGTGGCCAACTACACGGCCAACCGCCGGCCCCGCCGCACGGACGACTTCTCCCCGGGGGACCGCGCCGGACTGCGCCCGGACCGGGCCCTGATCGTCTACGCCAACCGCCTGCGCGAGGCCTTCCCCGCCGGGGACGGCAGCCCGCGCCTGCCCCTGGTCCTGGGCGGCATCGAAGCCAGCCTGCGCCGCCTGGCGCATTACGACTACTGGGACGACGAGGTGCGCCGCTCGGTGCTCCTGGACGCCAAGGCGGACCTGCTGGTGTACGGCATGGGCGAGGCGGCGATCCGCGAAATCGCCTCCCGCCTGGCCGCCGGGGAGCCGGTCAGCGCCCTGCGCGATATCCGCGGCACAGCGGCGCTCCGCCGCGTCGAGGAGCTGCCCGCCGCTGCGCTGCGCCTGCCCTCCTTTGAAGCGGTGCGGGGCGAGCCCGCTGTCTTCCTGGAGGCCTTCCGCGCCATCTACGCCAACATGAGCCCGCGGGAGGCCCAGGTGCTGGCCCAACCCCACGGGGAGCGCTGGGTCGTGCTGAACCCCCCCGCCTGGCCGCTGCCGTCCCCGGAGCTGGACCGCCTGCACGAGCTGCCTTTCGCCCGGGCCTGGCACCCGCGCTACGAGCGGGAAGGCGGGGTGCGAGCCCTGGAGACGGTGCGCTGGTCGCTCATCTCCCATCGGGGCTGCTGCGGGGAATGCAGCTTCTGCTCCCTGTACCTGCACCAGGGACGCATCGTCACCAGCCGCTCCCCGGAGTCGGTGCTGCGCGAGGCCCGCGCCCTGGCCCAGCGGCCCGACTTCAAGGGCACGATCACCGACATCGGCGGGCCCACCCTCAACCTGTACGCCGCCTCCTGCCCGCTGTGGGAGGCTCAGGGGTTCTGCGAGGGCCGCAAGTGCCTGCTGCCGGAGAAGTGCCCGCGCCTCACGCTGGGATACGCGGCGGCCTTGAAGCTGTACCGGGAGGTGCGCCGCCTGCCGCGCGTGAAGCACGTGTTCCTGGCCAGCGGCTTCCGCCACGACCTGCTCCTGCACCCGCAAGCCGACGAGTACCTGGAAGAGGTGCTCCGCCACCACGTGGGCGGGCAGCTCAAGCTGGCTCCGGAGCACAGCGAGGAGCGGGTGCTGGACCTGATGGGCAAGCCGCGCTTTCCGGTGTACCTGGCTTTCCTGGAAAAGGTGGCCGGCATCGGCCGCCGGATCGGGCGGAGGATCTTCCTGGTCAACTACTTCATCAGCGCCCACCCGGGGGCCGGGCTCCCGGAGGCCCTGGCCCTGGCCCGGGTGCTGGGCCGGCGGAACATGAGCCCGGAGCAGGTGCAGGACTTCCTGCCCCTGCCCCTCACCGTGTCCGGGGCCATGTACCACACCGGGGTGCACCCCTTCACCGGGGAGCGGGTGTACTCGGCGCGCGGCCTGGCAGAACGGCGCCAGCAGAGAGCCCTGCTGCAGCCGAAGAGCGCCGGGAAAGCCGGGCCGCGCGCCGGCAGGGCCGGCCAGCCGCCCGGGCACAAAGGAGGCTGACCGTCATGCTGCGCAACGTCCTGCTCGCCTTCATTCCCATCTTCGTGGCGGTGGACGCCGTGGGGCTGCTGCCGGTGTTCCTCTCCCTGACCCAGGGGATGGAGATGGCCGAGAAGCGGCGGGTGATCTACCAGTCCACCCTCACCGGAGGCCTGCTGGCCGTGGGCTTCGTGTTCCTGGGGCGGGCCATCTTCCGCCTGCTGGGCATCGCCATGGGGGACTTCCTGATCGCCGGGGGGGCCATCCTGTTCTGCATCGCCATGATCGACATCCTCTCCCCGTCCCCCGAAGCCCGCCGCCCGGGCGCGGACCTGGGCGCGGTGCCCCTGGGCACCCCCCTGATCGCCGGCCCCGCGGTGCTCACCACTTCGCTGGCCATCATCCAGGAATACGGCCTGTGGGCCACCCTGGTTTCGGTGGTGGTCAACATCGCCCTGTGCGGGGTCCTGCTGGGGCTGTCCGGGGTGCTGCTGCGCTTCCTGGGCCGGCCCGGCAGCCGGGCCTTGAGCAAGATCACCAGCCTGCTGCTGGGGGCGATCGCCGTGATGCTGATCCGCAAGGGGATCGTGGACTTGTTGGGCAGGCTGTAGGGAATGCAGGGCAGGGAGCCCCGGACCCCCGGATCCAGAACGTAGGAGGGGGGAATCGACCGGCGCCGGAGGTATCCGGAAGCTCCGCTTGCCTTGCCTGCCTAATGTAGCCCCCCCGAGCTTACGCGCCCCTGTCCGGTCCATTACAGATTTGTAATGCCTCGCGGGCCGTCGGCTGGTTGCATTGCGGCCCCGCTTGAGCCAACATTGTCGCTTGGTGAGGGAACCATGCGCGTGCTGATCGTAGAGGACGACCCCAAGATCGCCTCCTTCGTGGCCAAGGGCCTGAAGCAGGCCGGCTACGCGGTGGACCGGGCCGCCAACGGGCAGGCGGGGCTGGAGCTGGCCCGCTCGGCGCCGTATGACGCGGCCATCGTCGACATCATGCTGCCCCGCCTGGACGGCCTGTCCCTGATCGAGCGCCTGAGGGCCGAAGGGGTGCGCACCCCGGTGCTCATCCTGAGCGCCCGGCACTCCGTGGACGACAAGGTCCGCGGCTTCCAGACCGGAGGCGACGACTACCTGACCAAGCCCTTCTCCTTCGAGGAGCTGCAGGCCCGGGTGCAGGCCCTGATCCGGCGCGCGACCATGAGCGTCCCGGCCAGCCGCCTGGAGGTGGGGGACCTAACCCTTGATCTGGTCCGGCGCGAGGTGCGCAGGGGCGACCAGCTCCTGGAGCTGCAGCCCCGCGAGTATTCGCTGCTGGAATACCTGCTGCGCAGCACGGGGATGGTGGTCTCCAAGACCATGATCCTGGAGCACGTCTGGGACTACCACTTCGACCCGCAGACCAACGTGGTGGACGTGCTGGTGCACCGCCTGCGCGCCAAGATCGACGAGGGCTTCGAGCCCAAGCTCCTGCACACCGTGCGCGGGGTCGGCTATGTTCTCAAAGTCCCTTAACCTCCGCCTGGCCGCGGTATTCAGCGGCATCTTCCTGGCCGGCACGCTGCTGCTGTTCGCCGGCACCTACCTGCTGCTGTACAGCTCGGTGCGCCGCGAGCACATCCAGATGGTGCAGTCCCGCCTGCTGGAGTTCTGGGCCATGTACCAGACCGGAGGCATCGCCGCCCTGAAGGCCGAGATCGTGGCGGAGCGCAACCAGGAATCCCGCCGGCCGTTCCTGCTGCGGGTGGTGGCCGCCGACAACTCCACGCTGTTCCTGTACGTTCCCCCGCAGTGGCGGCACTTCCACTTCCGCGATCAGGAGGCGGGGACCCGGCCAGGCCCCAGGCCTTCCTGCGCCTGCCGCTGGCCGACGGCAAGGGCGCCCTGGAGCTGGCCGGGCTGCGCCTGGACGACGGCAACTGGCTGCAGGTCGGCTACCACAGCGTCGACTGGCAGGAGCTGCTCGTGCGCTTTCGCCAGGTCTTCATCCTGATCGCCGCGCCGCTGCTGGTCTTGAGCTTCCTGGGCGGGGCCCTGGCCTCCTCGCGCGCCCTGCGCCCCGTGCAGCATCTGAACCGGGCCTTCCAGTCCATCATCCGCACGGGCCGGCTGGACGCCAGGGTGCCCGAACGCGGCGGGGGCGGGGAACTGGACGACCTGGTGTCGCTGTACAACGGCATGCTGGCCAAGATCGAGACCCTGGTCAACGGCATGCGCGACGCCCTGGACAACGTGGCCCACGACCTGCGCACGCCCCTGGCCCGCCTGAAGGCCGAAGCCGAGACGGCGCTGGCCGGCCCGCCGGAGGCTCAGCGGCAGGCGCTGGAGAGCTGCCTGGAGGAGACCCAGATCATCCTGACCATGCTGAACACCCTGATGGACATCTCCGAGGCGGAGACCGGGGCCATGCACCTGGCCCCGACCCGCGTGCCCCTGGCCGCCCTGATCGATGATCTGACGAGAGCTGTACGGCTACGTGGCCGCGGAGCGGAGCATCAGGCTGGAGGCCCGCGTGCCGCAGGAGCTGGAGGTGGACGCCGATCTGAACCGCCTGCGGCAGGTCATCGCCAACCTGCTGGACAACGCGCTGAAGTACACGCCCGCCGGCGGGCGGGTCGACATCGAAGCCTCGGGCGGGGAGGACGGGGTGAGGATCGTGGTGCGGGACACGGGCCCCGGCATCCCCGCCGAGGAGCTGCCCCACATCTGGGAGCGCCTGTTCCGCGGGGACCGCAGCCGCTCCACGCCGGGCCTGGGCCTGGGCCTGAGCCTGGTGCAGGCGATCGTGCGGGCGCACGGGGGCACGGTGACGGCCCGCAGCCTTCCGGAGGCCGGCGCGGAGTTCACCGTGCGCCTGCCGCCGGTTTCGGGCTGGCCCGCCACCCTTACAAACGTGTAATTTCAAGGAAAGGCCTCGGTAAGCAGGGCAGTACTATGATTACCGCATGGAGGATCAAACATGAGTCTTAGAAAGGTGGTTTCTTCCCGCTGGTTCGCTCCGTCGGTGACCGCCGCGCTGGCGCTGGCGGCGGGGCTGGCCGTGGGCGCCCTGCGGTTCGGCGCCGGGGCCGGGACCTCGAGCCTGATCCCGGCCGAAAGCTTCACGGCCCGGCAGGTGGACTTCAACACCAACCAGGACGGCATCCAGACCCTGCAGAGCCTGCAGAACGCCTTCCGGGCGGTCGCGGCGAAAGTCCTGCCCTCGGTGGTGCAGGTGGACGTGGTGGACGTGGTCAAGAACTCGGGGGCCGATTTCCCCAATCCCTTCGAGTTCTTCTTCGGCCCGCAGAGACAGAGGCAGGGCCAGCCGCGCGAGTTCCGCCAGCAGGGCCTGGGCTCCGGGGTGGTCGTGCGCCGCAGCGGGGACAAGCTCTACGTGCTGACCAACGACCACGTGGCCGGCGACGCCGAGCAGATCAACATCAAGCTGCAGGACGGCCGCTCCTACAAGGCCAAGCTGGTGGGCAGGGACGAGAACAAGGACCTGGCCCTGGTGATGTTCGAGACCCGCGAGAACATCCCCGTGGCCGAGATCGGCGACTCCGGCAGCCTGATGGTCGGGGACTGGGTCCTGGCGGTGGGCAACCCGCTTGGGCTTCGAGTCCACGGTGACCGCGGGCATCGTCAGCGCCATCGGCCGGCGCTCGGTGCAGGGCGCCTCCGGCTTCACCGACTACATCCAGACCGACGCGGCCATCAACCAGGGCAACTCCGGCGGCGCGCTGGTGAACATCTACGGCCAGGTGGTCGGCATCAACACCTGGATCGCCTCCACCTCCGGGGGCAACATCGGCCTGGGCTTCGCCATCCCGATCAACAACGCCAAACGGTCCATCGACGACTTCATCACCAAGGGCCACAGCGAGTACGGCTGGATCGGGATCAACATGGGCGGCCTGCAGCCGCAGGCGGCCGAGGACCTCAAGCTGGGCGAGGCGCGCGGCGCCTTCGTGTACGGCGTGTTCAAGGGCTCCCCCGCCGAGAAGGCCGGCCTGCTGCCCGGCGACCTGATCACCAAGGTGGACGGGGTCGCCCTCAAGGACTCCTCGGACCTGCTGCTGACCATCGGCAACCTGACCCCCGGCAAGACGGTGGAGCTGGAGCTGGTGCGCGCCGGGTCCACCCAGCGCCTGTC
>CAVUYS010000083.1:0-5763 GCA_963745745.1 uncultured Spirochaetota bacterium
GCCGCCCAGAGCTCCAAGGTCTGGCCCGGCTTCTCGGTGCTCAAGATCACCGACGACGTACGGGCCCAGCTGAACCTGGGCAACTCGGACGCCGGCCTGGTGATCGGGGCCGTGGACCAGGGCGGCCCGGCAGACGTGGCCGGCCTGAAATCGGGGGACCTGATCACCAAGGTCGGCGGCCGGGAGGTGCGCCACCTGGGGGACTTCTACAAGGCGCTGAACAACCCCGGCTCCAAGGAAATCCTGTTCGCCATCCAGCGCCAGGGCAACAGCCTGATCATCGGCCTGGTGCGCTGAAGCCTGTCGCGTGCGACCCTTGAGCCCCGGTGCGAACCGGGGCTCTTCTTTTTTTGCGCCCGCCGGGGGTGCAATTTTCCCTCCCCGGGTTGTTCAATGGGCATAATCGAGAAACATGGAGAGGAGAGTTAAATCATGGCAGTGAGAGACGAAAAACTGGAAAGGGCCAAGAAGATCGCCCACCGCAAGATGGATTTCCTGCGGCACGTGATCATCTACCTGCTGGTGATGGCCGTGCTGGCGATCATCAACAATATCGGCACCCCGGGCGGCTACCAGTGGTGGCTGTGGCCGGCGCTGGGCTGGGGCATCGGGGTGGTGGCCAATTTCCTGAGCGCCTTCCTGTATTCCGGCGGCTCGCTGGAGAAGCGCCTGATCCAGAAGGAAATGGAAAGGATGGGCGATGAAGAGTAAGCGCAGCCTGGCCGAGATCCTGGGCCTGGTGCTGGGCGTGGCGGCGATGGCCCTGGTCGTCGCCGCCCTGGTCTATCTGCTCGGGGCGCGGCCGTTCCACCGCCTGCGGGGTCCCTGGTTCCAAACCTGGGGCAGCGGCAGCGGCTGGGGCGGGAGCGGGGCCTGGGCCAGCGAGGAGCACACCGAGGAGGTGAGCCAGCGCGTCCAGAAGCTGGAGGTGAACAACGTCTCCGGCCCGGTGCACGTGGAGGGCTGGGACCGGGACACCATCGAGGTGCATTACGTGAAGCAGGCCCGGGGCCAGGAGGCCCTGGAGGACTTCCGCATCGAGATCCAGGTCGAGGGGGATACCCTGAAGGTCCACCCGGTCTACACGCCGCAGGCCTTCCGCTTCGGCCCGGTTTCCTTCGACCTCAAGGTTCCCGCCAGCCTGGGCGAAATCAACGTGCACAGCGTGTCGGGCCGCGTGGAGGTGCGCAACCTCGCTTCCGACGTCGCGCAGGAGCTGGAGACCGTCTCCGGCTCGATCTTCACGGACCGCTCGGGGGACCTGCGCATCAAGAGCACCAGCGGCGGGTTGGAGTTCTCCTTCGCGGGGGACAGGCTGCAGGCCAAGTCGGTCTCGGGCACCATCAACGGCAAGATCCGCGCCCTGGGGCGCGGCGGCGCGGTGGACGTGGAAACCGTTTCCGGCTCCGTGAACCTGTCCGCCTTCGCCGGCCTGGACGCCGAGCTGCGCCTGCAGTCGGTCAGCGGCTCCATCTCCTGCGGCTTCCCGCTGCAGATCACGGAGAAGAAGCGCAACCGCCTGGAAGGCCGCATCGGCACCGGCGCGGCGCCGTTGACCGCCAAGACGGTGAGCGGCTCCATCAGCCTCTCGCCCCTGGAATAAAGCGGTATATTCGAAGCACATGGACCGTTCGCAGATCATGGGCGAGGGCTCGATCCCTCGCCTTCTTTTGAAGTTCTCGGTCCCGGCCATCGTGGGCATGCTGGTCAACGCCCTGTACAACGTGGTGGACCGCATCTTCATCGGCCTGGGGGTCGGGCCCCTGGGCATCGCCGGGGTCACCGTGGGCTTCCCCATCATGATCGTGCAGATGGCCTTCGGCATGCTGATCGGCATGGGCGCCACCGCCCTGGTCTCCATCCGCCTGGGGGAGAAGAAGAAGGAGGAAGCCGAGCGGATTCTCGGCAACGCCTTCAGCCTGCTGGTGCTGGTCTCCCTGGCCCTCATGGCCGCCGGGTTGATCTGGCTGCGACCCCTGCTGGGCCTGTTCGGGGCCAGCCCCGCCATCCTGGCCCAGGGCCGCGAATACCTCAGCATCATCCTGGCCGGCTCGGTGTTCATGGGCGTGGGCTTCGGCATGAACGGCTTCATCCGGGCCGAGGGCAGCCCGCGCATGGCCATGCTCACCATGGTGATCGGCGCGGCGCTGAACACCCTGCTGGACCCATTGTTCATCTTCGTCTTCAAGATGGGGGTGCGGGGGGCGGCCATCGCCACGGTGATCTCCCAGGCCGTTTCCGCCGCCTGGGTGCTGGGTCACTTCCTCGGCGGCCGAAGCCTGCTGAAGCTGCGCCTGGCCAACCTGAGGATCCGCTGGAGAATCATGATGGGCATCGTGGCCATCGGCTTCGCCCCCTTCGCCATGCAGCTGGCCGCCAGCGTGTTGAACGCCCTGCTCACGCGGCAGCTGCAGCACTACGGCGGCGATCTGGCCATCGCGGCCATGGGCATCTTCTTCAGCCTGAACATGCTGATCCTGATGCCGATCTTCGGCATCAACCAGGGCGCCCAGCCCCTGATCGGCTACAACTACGGGGCCCGCCGCTTCGACCGGGTGAAGCAGACCCTGCGCCTGGCCATCGCCGCGGCAACGGCGGTAGTGCTGGGCGGATTCGCCGTGGTCGAGCTTTTCCCCGCCTCCCTGATCCGCCTGTTCAGCCGGGACAGCGCGGAGCTGTTGGCCATAGCAGTGACGGCGCTCCGCCTCGGCCTGGCGGCCCTGCCGATCGTCGGCTTCCAGATCGTGGCCGCCAGCTACTTCCAGGCGGTGGGCAAGCCCCGCCAGGCCATGCTGCTGATGCTCTCCCGCCAGGTGCTGCTGCTGATCCCGGCCATCCTGATCCTGCCGCGTTTCTTCGGCCTGCGGGGCATATATTACGCCGTGCCGTTGGCCGACCTGGGTTCGGCGCTGCTCACCGGGATCTGGCTGGCGCGGGAGCTGCGCCGGCTGGACCGGCAGCACGGGGAGCAGGCGGCGGAGGTGCCGCAAGCCGCCGCCACCGCTCCTGCCGGCTGATTGCCGGCGTGACAGCGCCCCGGATTTCTTCTAATATGAATCCGAGGAGCACGCCATGAAAACAAGATCCATTCTGGCAGCCGTCCTGCTGCTGGCGGCGGCGGCTGCCTTCGCGGCGCCCAAGCAGATGAGCGTCAACGTCAAGGAGACGCAGGTCCGGGCCACCCCCAGCTACATGGGCAAGATCCTGGCCGTGGTCAAGTACGGGGATCGCCTGGATATCGTCCAAGAGCAGAGCGGCTGGGCCAAGGTCACTCTGCAGGGCGGCAAGATCCAGGGCTGGGTCAGCCTTTCCGCCCTGCAGGACAAGAGGATCGCGCTCACCGCCGGGCAGGCGGGGAGCACCAGCGGGGCCTCCAGCGGCGAGGTGGCCCTGGCGGGCAAGGGCTTCAACAAGGAAGTGGAGGCCCAGTACAAGGACGAGAAGCAGCTGGACTACACCTGGGTGGACCGCATGGAAGGCTACCGGGTGAGCCCGGAACAGGTCCTGGCCTTCCTGCAGGCCGGCGGCCTGCCGGTTCCGGGAGGTGCCCAATGAAAACCCTGCGCGATTCTGCTGCGGACGCTGCCCCTCGCGGCCGCTGCCGGCTGCACTGGCCGCCCTCACCGCCTGCGCCTCCCTGGGCAGCGTGGACACCTTGAGCCTGATCAACATCGCGGCCAAGAGCGGCGAGGCGGTGGCCAAAAGCTTCGAGGACATCACCCCGGAGCAGGAGTACTACGTCGGGCGGGCGGTGGGCGCCAACATCCTGGCCCAGTACCCTCCATTCACAGTGGCCGCGGCCAACTCCTACCTGAACCTGCTGGGCCAAAGCCTGGCCCTGGTCTCCGACCGGCCGGAAACCTTCGGCGGCTACCACTTCCTGATCCTGGACTCCGCCGAGATCAACGCCTTCGCCGCCCCGGGCGGCCTGATCTTCATCAGCCGCGGCCTGCTGCGCTGCGCGGACAACGAGGACGCCGTGGCGGCCATTCTGGCCCACGAGATCGGCCACGTGGTGAAGCAGCACGGCCTGAAGGCCATCAAGACCGCCCGCTTCAAGGACGCCGGCCTGGCCATCGGCATGGCGGCGGTGGAGGAGCTGGGCCCTTCCGAGCTGGCCAAGGTGACCGCCGCCTTCTCCGGCACGATCGACGACATCACCTCGACCCTGGTCAACAGCGGCTATTCCCGGAACGCGGAAAAAGAGGCCGACCTGGCGGCCGTGGACATCCTGAAGGCCGCCGGCTACGACCCCAAGGCCCTGGTGCGGATGCTGCAGGTCATGGAGGGCCGCCTGAAGCCGGGCGGGCCGGACTTCGCCAAGACGCACCCTGACCCGCAGGACCGCATCGCCTCGATCCAGGCCGCGCTGGCCTCCGCCCCGGTCCCGACGCCGGCACCGGCGGCCCGGCAGAGCCGCTACCAGGCGGCCCTGGGCAAGATCTAAGGCCCATGGCCGGCTCGCCCCGGGCTCGCAAGGCGCTGCAGGGGGTCCTGGTCGGCCTGGCCGCCGGGGCCCTGGCCATCGGGCTGGGAGCCCCCGGGCTGCTGGACGCCTTCGAGGGGCGCACCTGGGACTGGCGGGTGCGCCTGCTGGCCCGCCCCGGGCCGGCCACCGAGCGCATCGCCCTGATCGTCCTGGACCAGGCCAGCCTGGACTGGGGCCAGGAGGTCAACGGGCTGTCCTGGCCCTGGCCGCGGGAAACCTACGCCATCGTGGCGGACTTCTGCCGCCGGGCCGGGGCCAAGGCGCTGGCCTTCGACGTGCTGTACACGGAGCCCTCGGTCTACAGCGTGGAGGACGACCGGGTCTTCGGCGCGGCCGTGGCCGAGAACGGGCGGGTGGCCGGGGCCGTGGTATTGAGCCCGACCCAGGGCACCGCTGAAAGCTGGCCCGCGGACCTGCCTCAGGCCCCGCTCGCCGTGGCCGGCCTGGAGCAATACCTGGCCCGCTCAGCCCGCCGGCGGGAGGCGCTGGAGTTCCCCCGGGCCACCTTCCCCATCCCGGAGCTCTCTTCCAGCGCGCGCGTGCTGGCCAACACCCATTTCACGCCCGACAAGGCCGACGGGGTCTACCGCCGCGCTCCGCTGTTCAATCTGTTCGCCGGACGGCGTGGTGCCCGGACTGGGCCTGGGCGCCTACCTGGCCGGGGATGCGGATCCCGGCGCGGAATCGCATCGCCTGGAGGTCCGGCCGGGCCGGCTCGCCGTGGACGGTTGGAGCGCGCCCCTGGACGGCCTGGGCCGGGCGGTGCTGCGCTTCCGCGGTCCCACCCTGACCCACCGGGCCTTCAGCGCGGCCGAGGTGCTGCAGAGCGAGCTGGCGCTGCGCGAAGGCGGGACGCCCAAGATCGACCCCGCGGTGCTGAAGGACCGCTACGTGTTCTTCGGCTTCACCGCCCCGGGCCTTCTGGATCTGCGCCCCTCCGCCGTGCAGGGAACCTACCCCGGCATGGAGATCCACGCCACCCTGCTGGACAACCTGCTCTCCGGGGATTTCCTGCGCCCGCTGCCGTGGGCCGCCGCCGGCGCGGTGGTGCTCCTGCTGGCCGCCGCGGCGGGCCTGGCCGCCTCCTTCGCCTCCGGAGCCGGGCGCAGCGCCCTGGTCTACGCCGTCGCCCTGCCCCTGGCCCCGGCCTTGAGCCTGGGGGCCTACGTCCTGGGCTGGTGGCTGCCGCTGGTGGCCGCGGAGCTGGGCGTGGCCCTGAGCCTGGTGGGCTCCAGCCTGGTGAACTACGCCACCGAAGGACGCCAGAAGCGCTA
>CAVUYS010000084.1:0-137001 GCA_963745745.1 uncultured Spirochaetota bacterium
CGTGCCTGGACAGCAGGCCCGGATCGAAGTCGATGACCGCCCGGTCCCCCACGGTGAAGCGCGCCAAGTTGCTGCCGTGCGAGGGCACGATCCAGGCCTCCAGTCCCCCATGGGACAGGACCACGGCCTCCAGCCCCCCGACCCGTTCCCGGCGGGACCCTCCGCCGGCCATCAGGGCCTCACCATTCCAGCGGCCCCGCGCCGGCCGAGGGTTCGGTCACGTGGATGGCGGCCTCGATTCCTGTGGCTTCCCGGTATTGCCGGCCCACGTGCCGGGAGAACTCTTCCACGCGCTCCGCCTGCACGTAGGCCAGCATGCAGCCGCCGAACCCGCCCCCGGACTGCCGGGCGGCGACCACGCCGGGGCCGCCCATCATGGCCTCGTACATCCGCTCCATGGCCGGCACGGTCTTCTCGTACAGGTCCCGCTCCCCGAAGAAGGAGCCCTCGCACAGCTCGGCGCATCGCCTCCCGGTCGTCGCGCACCAGCGCGGCCATGAAGGCCACGACCCGCTGGTTCTCCTCGAAAATGAACTGGCAGCGCTTGCGCAGAGTTTCCGGCAGCGCCTCCTTCAGCCGCTCGAACAGCGGCGTGTTCACGTCGCGCAGCGTGCGGATGGAGGGGTCCTGAGCCTGCAGCAGGCGGGTGCCCTCGTCGCACTCCTGCCTCCGTTTGGCGTACTCCGAGCCAGCCAGGGTGCGCGGATAGTTGGTGTCGCAGATCACGACGCGGATGTCCGACGGGATGCGCACCTCCACGTGGGTCAGGCTGCGGCAGTCCAGGAGCAGCGCGGTCCCCGCCAGGCCGAAGCAGGCGGAGTAGTGGTCCAGGATGCCGCAGATCACCCCCGCGTCCTGGTTCTCGGCCTGCTGGCAGGCCAGCGCGGTCTGCTTGGGGTCCAGGTGGAAGCCGCCGGCCGCCTGGTGCATGTGGCAGACCGACACCAGCAGCGAAGCCGAGGAGCTCAGGCCCCCGCCGATGGGCACGGTGGAGTGGGCCACGGCCTCCACGCCCCGCAGGGCGTGGCCCTGCAGTCGCAGCACCCGGGAAACGCCGCTCACGTAGCGGTCCCAGCTGGCCGCGGGCGTGGCGGGCTCCTCGCCCAGCCGGTAGTCCAGGGACTCCTCGACGTTCATGCGAGTGCAGGGCGCACCCGGCCGGAGGCCGACGCCCGCCAGGCGATCCAGGTGTCCAGGTGGATGGCCATGGTCATCACGTAGCCCAGGTTGTCGTCGGTGTCGGTGCCCAGCAGCTCCGCCCGCCCCGGGGCGCGCACCCAGCCGGCCGGCTCCCCGCCGTACAGGGCGCGGAACTTCTCCTCCACCGTCGACCCGGCGCTCCGCGCCAGGGTTCATCGGCCCAGTTCCTTCACGCAGTCGGCCAGGTAGTCGATGGCCTCCTCGGTGAGCCGGGGGTGGATCGGCAGGGACAGGAAGCGCTCGTGGGCCTTCTCCGCCACCGGGACACTCCCCTTCCTTGTGGCCCTGCGCCCGGTAGGGCTCGGTCAGGTGGATGGGCATGTAGTGCGACCAGGCCTTGATGCCCTTGTGCACGTACAGCTCCCACATGAAGTCCGCCTTCTTCAGCGGGAGTTCGTCGGCGAGCTGCAGGACGTAGAAGTGGAAGACGTGCTTGCCCTTCGGGTCCACCCAGGGCAGCACGATGCCCGGGGATGCCCCGCAGCTTTTCGGTCAGGCGCGCGGCCAGCTGGATGCGCCGGGCGTTGAAGCCGTCCAGCTTCTTCAGCTGCTCGATGCCCACCGCCGCCTGCGCGTCGGTCATCCGGAAGTTGTAGCCGACGTCGTCGAACTGCAGGCGCCAGTACTCCTTGCCCATCGGGTATTTCGCCTCGTCGATGGGCAGGTACTTGTCGCTGCCGCCGTAGATGCGGCAGCACAGGGAGCGGTAGGACAGCACCCGCTCGAAGAGCTCCCGGCTGTCGGTGGTCACCATGCCGCCCTCGCCCAGGGTGCACATGTTCTTCTGCTGGTGGAAGCTGAACACCCCCAGGTCGCCCAGGGCCCCGGCCTTGCGCCCCAGGTACTCCGCCCCCGGCGTGTGGGCGCAGTCCTCGATCACCGCCACCCCGTGCTTCCGGGCGATCGCCGTGATGCGGTCCATGCCGCAGCACTGGCCCGGCCAGGTGCACGGGCACGATGGCCTTGGTGCGCGGGCGTGATGAGCGCCTCCAGCCTGTCCGGGTCCAGGTTCAGCGTGCGCGGGTCCACGTCGCAGAACACCAGCCTGGCCCCCAGGACCGAGAAGGCGCTGGCCGTGGCGATCCAGCTGATGGGCGTGGTGATCACCTCGCTGCCCGGCACCCACCCCCGCGGCGATCCCCGCCAGGGTCAGGCCCGTGGTGGCCGAGGTGCAGGACAGCGCGTAGCGCACCCCGCAGTAGGCGGCGAAGGCCTGCTCGAACTGCTTCACCTTCTTTCCGCACGACGGGGCGCTGGCCCGCAGGACCTCCAGCAGCGCCGCCTCCTCCTCGGGCCCGTAGATGCTGCCGTGGGAGATTTCCAGCTCGAACTTGATCTTTGGTTTTTCCATGTTTCTGCCTTCCTACCGCAATCTTTCCTGGATGGCCCGCCGGATGGACGCTTCGGCGCTGAGAAGAGGCGTCTGCAGCAGGGCGCGGGCCTTGTCCACGCGGATGATGCCGTTCTTGTGCCGGGCGGCCCGGCCGGAGGCAGGAGTGCCGCCCGCCTGGGCCAGGATGCGCGCGCCGGAATAGCCCAGCAGCTCGGCGGCCCGGCGCGTGAGGGAGGCCCGGTCGATGCTGTCCGTGCTGCCGATGTGCAGCACCCCGGCGAAGCGCAGGCCGATCAGCTCCAGCACGCACTCCGAGAGGGTGAGCACGTCCACCGGGGTGCGGATCTCGTCGGCCGGGGCGGGGATCTCCTGCCCGGCTTTCAGTTTGGCCTCCAGCGCCGCGAAGAAGGAGTTGCCCTCGGTCACCGGAAAGCCCAGGACCAGCGAGAGGCGCACGATCCCGGCCCGCGGATCGGCCTGCCGCACGGCCTGCTCCCCCTCGACCTTGGTGCGGCCGTAATAGTTCACCGGGGCCGGCGGGTCCTCCTCCGCGTAGCCGGCGGCGGTTCCGGCGAACACCGCGTCGCTGGAGAAATACAGGCAGTAGGCGCCGGCCGCGGCGCTGGCGGCGGCGATCGTGCGCGCCGCCTCCACGTTCACCGCCCGGGCCTGCTCGCGCTCCTTCTCGGCCCGGTCGATGTCGGCCACGGCGGCCAGGTCCACCACGGCCCTCGGCGCGAGATCGGCCACCAGGTCACGCACCGCCTTCTGCTCCCGGATGTCCAGCAGGTGCCAGCGCGCGCCGGGCAGGCCCCCGGGGAACTGGACCCTCTCGGCGATGTGCACCTCCCAGCCCCGCCGCATGGCCACCGTGGCCAGGTTGCCGCCTACGAAGCCGCCTCCCCCGAAAACGAGCAGTCTCTCGCCCATTCCTCCAGCCTCCTACCGGTAGCCGAACTGCTTCTCCACCTCGCCGATGGCCTCGTCGATGATGTCCAGGCCCAGCCCGGCGTACTTCTCATCCATGATCATGGGCGGGCTCATGCGCAGGATGTGGCCGGCGGGGATCCAGGCCAGGCCCTTGCGGAAGGCCTTCTGGTAGACCAGTTTGCCGGCCTCGTCGAACGGCTCCTTGGTGGCCTTGTCCTTGACCAGCTCGATGCCCATCAGGCAGCCCTTGCCGCGCACGTCGCCGACGATCGGGTGGGCCTGCCTTCATCGGCCTCCATGCGCTTCATGGACGAAGTCGCCCAGGTGCCGGCGCACGTGCTCCAGCAGGTTCTCCTCCTCGATGACCTCGATGGAGGCCAGGGCCGCGGCGCAGGCCATCGGGTTGCCGCCGTAGCTGCTGGAGGCGGAGATCTTCTCGAAGGACTCCTCGTACGGCTCGCGCACCGCCACGGCGGTGACCGGGAAGCCGTTGCCGAAGCCCTTGCCGATCGAGACGACGTCGGGCACGCACGTCCCAGTGCTCCATGCAGAGCCACTTGCCCGTGCGCCCCAGCTGGTGAGCACCTCGTCGGCCATGAGCAGGATCTTGCGCTCGTCGCAGAAGCGCGCGCAGCTTGGGGAAGAAGTCGTCCGGCGGCATGACCGAGCCGCCCCAGCCCTGGATCGGCTCGAGCACGAAGCCGGCCACGTCGCCGACCGTGCCCTTGCCGATGTACTCGTCGTAGAAGCGCGATGTACTCGTCGGTGTCGATCGTGCCGTCGGCCTTGGTCCACAGCGGGCGGTAGGGGTCCGGCCGCGGGACCATGTGCAAGCCCGGGGCCCGCGACGCGGCCGTAGCACACGTGCGAGCGGCATCTGGGCCAGCGACACCGCGCCGTAGGTCTTGCCGTGGAAGTCGTTGAAGCAGGAGATGATCTCGTGCTTGCCCGTGGCCGCCCGCAGCACGCGCATGCCCGCCTCGACCGCCGCCGTGCCGCAGTCGTAGAACTGGAAGCCGTGCAGGTCGCCCGGCAGGATCCTCGGCCAGCTTCTCCACCAGCTGCGTCTTGATCGGCGTGGTGAAGTCGTGGCAGTTCATCAGCCTCTTCGCCCAGTGGGCCACCGCCTCGCTGATCTTCGGGTGGCAGTGGCCCAGCGTGGTCACGTAGATGCCCGGAGGAGAAGTCGATGTAGCGGTTGCCGTCCACGTCGGCCAGCGTGCAGCCGTGCCCCGGCTCGAAGGACACGGGGAACAGCTTCACCTGGCTGGACAGGCCGTGGAAGTAGCGGCAGGCGCTGGCGTGCATCGTCCGGGACTTGGGCCCGGGCGGCTCCACCACGATGCGGGGGATGTCCCGGGCGCTCTCTCTCCACCAATCCTTGGCCATGATGCCTCCTTGTTTTCCGCCTATTCCCGCACGTCCAGGATGGGCTTGATGCCCAGCAGGGCGCAAAGGTTCTTCAGCTCCTGCACGCAGTCCCCGGGCACGGCGGCGAAGTGCTGGGACTGCACGTGGTCCAGGATCCGCCGCACCGGCACGTCGGCGTAGAACTTCACGCTCGGCCAGGAGGGCAGCGGCACGCCCATCTCCACCCACTGCGGGGGCTTCCTGCCCTCCCCGGTCACGATGTGCATCCGGTAGCCCTCGTCGTCCTCGGCCAGGCAGGCCAGGGTCAGGCGCCCCAGTCTTCAGGCGCGAGCAGTGGGCGATGCCGCCCAGCAGCACGGTGGAGACGTTCTTGATCTGCGGCCGGCCCTCGATGAAGGCGTCGGGGATGTAGCCGTCCTCGCCCAGCAGGATCCACTCGGGGTGGTGGTCGTAGTGCTCCAGGAACATCGGCTCCTGGCCGGAGAGCCACTTCAGCATCAGCTCGGCCACCAGGTTGCCCACGTCGTTCTCGTCCACGTAGGGGATAGCCGGCGGAGGCCACCAGGGCGGAGGGCACCGCGTGGGTCAGGCCCAGCTCCGCGTCCACCCCGTCCACGCACTTGTAGGAGAAGCCGCTGAAGTTCTTCTCCCGGCAGAGCTGCACGGTGGCCAGGTACATGCGGAACACCCGCTCCAGCACCTCCTGCTTGGGCTTGCCCAGGGGGTATTCCCAGGAGGCGGTGACCCGCTGGATCTCCTTCTGCACCTCCCCGGCCTCCAGGGCCTCCATGCGGCGCATCAGCTGCAGCATGTCCAGGCTCTCCACCTCGCAGCCCGATCCTGTCCCGCAGCTTCACCGTGGAGAAGTCCGTGGTGTAGCAGGCCCATGTCGTTGAAGCCGATCATGCCCACCCTGGCGGAGCGCAGGAGGCGCTCGGTGCGGGCGGCCCGCGCCGAAGGCGCAGGATGCCCTGCACGTCCATGGGCGTGTCCGGGGCGTTGAACAGGTGCTTGAAGCGGAAGCCCATGCGCTCCAGGGGGTAGCGGATGGCGGTCACCCCGGCGCCCGCGGCCGGGCAGATCAGGGTGTCCCCTTCGCTGAAGCCGCCCAGGCAGTACAGCAGTATCGGCCGGTCGCGGAAGGCCATCAGCACCCGCATCACCCCGCGCACGTCGATCCAGTTCACGATGTTGGCGATCAGGAAGTCCCAGTCCCCGGCCTTCAGCTCGGCGATGGCCCGCTCCGGCTCCGGGCCCTCGCCGGTGACCGGGTCGGTGCGCACCAGCTCGATGCCCGCCGCCTCCAGCTGCCTCTCCGCCCGGGCGCTGATCATCTTCAGATTCTCCGGCTTGTAGTACTGGGTGCCGAAGCTCACGTACCCGGCCTTCAGCTTCTCCATGCTCAGGGTCCTCCTGCTTGACTCGAGAATTCGCGGAACACCGGCTTCAGGGCCTGGTACAACCGCCCGTACAGGGCGTACTGCCGGTCGTAGACCTCCCGGTGGCGGGGCTCGGGCTGGAAGCGCCTGCCGAGGCGCACCATGCCGTGCGCGGCCTGCTGCCAGCGTCGGGAAGTCGCCCACGGCCACGGCGGCCAGCAGCGCGGCGCCCAGCCCCGTGGTTTCCTCCTCCTGCATGCGCACCATGGGCAGGTCGCAGATGTCGGCCTTGATCTGCAGCCACAGGTCCGAGCGGGCCGCCCCGCCCATGCGAGCGCACCTCGCGGATGGGGATGCCCGCCTCCAGGATCAGGCCCAGGATGCGGCGCAGCATGAAGCCCACCCCTTCCTGGATGCCCCGGGCGAAGTGGGCCCTGCCGTGCTTCAGGGTCAGGCCGTACCACACCCCCCGGGCGTGCATGTCGTTCTCCGGGGTGTAGGCGCCGGCGAAGAACGGCAGCAGCACCAGGCCGTCGCAGCCGGCCGGCGCCCCGGCGGCCAGGGCGTTGAGGGCCTCGTAGGCCGCTTCAGGGTCCCCGGCCCGCCGCAGCTCCTCCTGGGCGAACTGGTCGCGGAACCACTTGTAGATGATCGCCGAGGTCTGGGCGTAGGGCAGGATCAGGAACTTGCCGCTCAGGGCGTGGGGCTGGAAGGGAAGGTGGTTGGCCAGGATCGGCTCCACCGAGTCGGCGGTCACTCCGATGGCCATGGCCGTGCCGGTGGTCTCGGTCACGATGCCGGCGGCCAGGTTGCCGGCCCCGATGCTGCTCAGGGTCTGGTCCATGGCTCCCTTGACCACCACGGTGTCGCGGGAAAGGCCCAGCTCGCCGGCCAGCTCCGGCTTGAGCCGGCCCGCCACGCTGCCCACCTCCACGATTTCCGGCAGCAGGCCCGTCAGCCCGGCCCAGCCGGCGGTCTTGTCCCAGTACCTGCGGGTCTGGATATCCAGGAAGCCGCTGGAGTGCAGGAGGGTCGGCGTGGAGCAGAAACGGCCCGTGAGCCGGTAGACGATGTAGTCCTCCAGCAGCAGGATCCTGGAGGTCCGGGCGAAGCTCTCCGGCTCGCGAGCCTTCAGCCAGAGCACTTTCAACAGGCTCCAGGTCGGCTCGATGTCCGTGCAGCCCGTGTGCCGGTAGAACTCCTCGGGGTCCAGCCGGGCTTTCAGCTCCTCCACCTGCTCCCGGGCCCGGTTGTCCAGCCAGACCATGGCCGGACGCACCGGCCGGTCCCGGGAGTCCAGGAACACGATGGTCTCCCCCTGGCTGGAGCCGCAGATGCTGCGGACCTCCCGCGGGTTCACGCCCGCCGCCTGCAGGGTTTCCCGGAACCCCGACAGCACCGCCGCCCAGTAGGCCTCGGGGTCCGCCTCGACCCAGTCCGCCTGGGGCGTGGCCAGGGCGTAGCCCCGGATGGCCTTGGCCCGCGGCCTTCCCTCCCGATCGAACAGCGCCGTCTTGACCGAGGTGGTGCCCACGTCGAAGGTGAGGTACATGGCGGGCACAGCCTACAATGGGACCCAGAAAAGGGCAAGGGACGGCTTTTTTGCCATTCTTGACGCTTTGGACGATAAAAGAGAGACTCCTGCGCATGGGACAACCTACCGGAACCCGCTCCCTGGCCACCGGCACCTTCCTGGCCTTCGTCCACCTCGGGCTCACCGTGGCCGCGCTCGGGCCGGCCAAGGAATTCCTGGCCCGGACCACGGGCTCCTCCCTGGCGGCCATCAGCTCTGTCTTCATCGCCCAGAACCTGGGCTACATGCTGGGCTCGTTCTTCGGGGGGCGGCTGTACGACCGGCTGCCCGGCACCCGCCTGGCCTCCGGCGCGGTGTGGGCCATGATCCCGCTGCTGGCCCTGATTCCCGTGGCCCGCTCGCTGGCCCTGCTGCTGGCCGTGGTGGCGGCCCTGGGCGTGATGCAGGGAGTGATGGACGTGGGCGGGAACGTCCTGATCCTCTGGACTCCGCCGCGAGGGCGCGGCACCCGCATGAACGCGCTGCACCTGTTCTTCGGGGCGGGCGCCGCCCTCTGCCTGCTGATCATGGCCCAGGCGGTGCGCCTGACCGGAGGGATTTCCTGGGAGTACTGGACCCTGGCCATCCTGGGACTGCCCGTGGCGCTGTTCCTGCTGCGGCTGCCTCCGCTGCGCGGGCGGCATGAGTCCACCGCGCCGCAGGCCGGCCGCGTCTGGCCGCTGGGGGTGTTCCTGTTCTGCGCGCTGATCGTCCTGGTGGTGGCCGTCGAGGCCAGCTACGGCGCCTGGATCAACACCTACGCCGTGGCCCTGGGCCTGGCTGGCGAGGTCGTGGCGGCCTACCTGACCTCCGTGTATTGGGGGGCCTTCACCCTGGGCCGGCTGGCGGCCACCCTGCTTTCCGCGCGCTTGAAGCCCTTGGTCCTGATCCTGGCCAGCCTGGGCGGCTGCCTGGCCGCGGTGACCGCGCTGCTGGCCTGGCCGCGGCAGCCGGAGGTGCTTTGGGCGGGGACCGCGGTTTTCGGCTTCTTCATCGGGCCGCTGTTCGCCGGCATCTTCAACCTGGCGGGGGACACCATGACCCTCACCGGCCGCATCACGGGGCTGTTTCTGGTGGGCACCTCGCTGGGAAGCCTGGCCCTGCCCTGGCTGATCGGCCAGATGTTCGAGCCCCTGGGCCCGGTCTCCATGCCGGTGTCCCTGGCCGTCAGTCTGGCCGCGGCGCTCGCCTGCTGCGCGCTCATCGGCCTGGCCTCGGCCCGCCGCACCCGCTCGGCTGGAGCTACAACAGCTCGATCCCGGTGAGGCGGCAGAAGTCCGCCAGCAGCTCCAGTTGCCGGCCGTGGGCCAGGATGTAGTGCTGGCTCATGACCCGCTGGGCGAACTCTTCCACCGGGGTGTCCAGGATCACCTCCAGCCCCGGAAGCTGCGGCGCCGGCTGGGCCCAGCCCGCTTCCTCCCAGCGGCGCGGCTCCACCCCGCGCCCGGTCACCACGTGCAGGGCGTAGCGGTCGCCGGTATGGGTGAGGCGGCAGAGGGTCAGCTCGCCGGTCTTCACCTTGGAGACGTTCAGCACCCCCTCGCCCAGCAGGCCGAACCTGCTGGGCAGCACCGTCACCTCCCCGTCCACGACCTCGCGGCGGCACGAAGTCGGGCACGCCCGGCCAGCACCCGGTCCTCCATGAACTCGTAGAACTCCAGGTAGGCGGCGACCTGGCCGGTGAGGTGGCGCACGATCAGTTGGGTGACCGCGCCCAGGGCGTCGTTCTCCGGGACGGTGCAGACGCCCCGGGTCCTCGGCCAGCAGCATGAACACCATGGCCGGCGGGAAGTCGAGCAGCTTCTTCATGCCGTCCACGTCGATCAGCGACACGGCCTGCCAGCCGCGCTCCCGCGCCTTGTCCCGCAGGGCCAGGTAGTAGCGCGCGCCCTTCTCCAAGGTGGCCGGCTCGGCGGGCTTGAGGAACTTCCAGCGCCTGGCCAGGCCCGTCACCACCTCCTGGACCGCGGCCGGCTCCAGCTTCTCGGAGCGCTGCACCATCTCCAGCATCTCGAAGAACTCGATTTCCACGCCCAGGGCGCGCCTTCAGCGAGACCCCGTCGTACATCGTGCCGTACAGCTGCATGTCCCGGTAGCCCATCATGCCGATGCGCGCCCCGCGCAGGCGGAAGCGGCCCGGGCGGCCCGGGCGAAGGCGGTGATCGCCGCCATCCGGGGCTCGGCGCCGGCGACCTCGTACACGTACTTGAAGCGGTAGCCCAGGTCCTCCAGGGGCTTGCGCAGCGCGGAGGTGCCGGCCTGGTCGGCGGTGGTCAGCAGGCGCCCCCCCTCCGTCCAGCCGGCCAGTCCCCACAGCAGCACGGGCTGGTGGCGGAACGGCTCCAGCACGCCGCAGCACGGCGTGGCTGGGGATCCAGCCGGCCACGCAGGCCACCAGCAGGTCGAACTCCTGCCCGCGGAAGGCTTCCACCGCCCGCCGCACGTCCCGGCCCTCCGCGTCATCGCTCACCGGCTCGGTGGCGATCAGCTCCAGCCCGGCCTCCTGCAGCCAGCGGCGGGCTTTGGCCGCCTTGGCCTCGATGATCTCCCGCGGGGTGTTGACCTCCCCGAAACAGACGAACGCCGCTTTCGCGATTGCCATGCCCGCCAGCATAATGCAGCCCGACGGCGGCGCGCAATCGTGCGGGCCGCGCCTGCACCTGCGTTGATCTTGATCGCGGCAACGCGCCCTATACTGGCACGGTTGACTAGTCGTATCAAGGAGGTGATTTATGAGGAAGATCAATCTTCTGGCGGCGTTTTTCCTGCTGGCCGCCCTCGGCCTGCTTTTCGCCGGAGGGGGACAGGAAGAACCGGCCGCGATCAAGATGACCGTCTGGATCAACGGCGCGGACAGCATCATCGGCCCCACCGAACAGCAGAAGCCCCAGGACCAGTGGTACATCTCCCAGGCCTTCCGGCGCTTCGAGCAGGCCAACCCGGGCGTTTCCATCGAGCTGGTGGTGCCGCCCGACCAGGCCGGCGCCCACACGAACTTCAAGACCGCGGGCCTGGCCGGCAACGCGCCCGACGTGGCCAACCTCTGGACCGGCCAGCCGATCTTCGCCCTGAAGGACGTGATCCTTCCGCTGGACAAGCTGGTGCCCAAGGATGACCTGAACAAGATCTGGGGCTGGGAGAGCGTGCGCGACGGGTTCAACCCCAACGGGACCATCCTGGGCTACCCGGCCGCGCCAGAACCAGATCTGCTCCATGCTCTACAACAAGGCCATCGTCCGGAAGGCCGGCCTGGACTTCGAGGCCACCCCGCCCAAGACCCTGCAGGAGTTCGACGCCGCCCTGGCCAAGATCAAGGCCACCGGCGTCACCCCGATCGTCGTGGACGAGGCCGCCCAGGGCGTGCCCTGGTTCCTGTGCTGGGTCGGCGACTACTGGTGGACCCAGATGACGGGCAACCCGGCGATCATCGAGGAGACCTACGGCCGGAAGAAGTTCGCCGACGACAAGGGCTTGCTCGGCCACCCTGGACTACTACCGCTCCCTGTACACGAAGGGCTTCTTCCGCAAGGACCTGCTCGACCGCGAACGACTCCTTCACAGCCAGTTCCTCCAGGGCAAGGGGGCCATCTGGCCCGCGGTCACCAGCTTCCTGGCCGACGCGGAGAAGACGCTGGGCGCGGACTGCGGCGTGCTCATGCCCCCGGAGATGGATCCCGAGCGCCAAGCTGCAGAACTCCACGCATCGGCGGCCCGGGGCAGAGCTTCGTGGTGGCCAAGAACACCAAGTATCCCAAGCTCGGCGGTGAAGCTGATCTCCTTCCTGAACTCCAAGGCGGAGGTCCTGGCCGCGAGAAGATCAACAGCTACCCGATCGTGCGCACCGACATCACCCTCCAGGAGCTGGGCTGGGCGCCGGGCAGCAACATCGCGAAGCTCCACAAGTACTCCAAGACCTACAACTACTGGGTGGACAACCTGCTGACCTCGGGTCCCGCCGACGTGTTCTACACCCAGGCGCGGCCTCGTGGCGGTCGGGCAAGATGACCCCGCTGCAGTTCGCCCAGGAGATGGACAAGACGGCCGGGCAGTAAGCGGCGTCTGCCCAGGACAGCGTTCCTGCCGCACCGCGGGCTCCGCCCGCGGCGCCTTCTTTTCCCGGCCTTGCGCAGGCCGCGGCGGGCGGCGAACATGGCCCTGACGCATGAGAAGACGCCGATCCGCAGCGCGGAGATCGTCCTCTCCCTGCTGCCGGTCGCTGCTGATCCTGGTGGTGTTCCGCGTCTACCCGATCGTCACCGCGGTGATCAAGAGCTTCACCAACTGGGACGGCCTGTACCGCAGCGACTGGGTCGGCCTGACGAACTACGTCAACTTCGTCACGAGCGGCCTGTTCTGGATCGTCCTGCGCAACACCCTGATCCTGCTGATCAACGTGCCGCTGCAGGTGTTCGTCGGCCTCGTGGTGGCGCTGCTGCTGTACGAGCAGGTGAAGGGCTGGCGGGTCTACCGGGCGGTGATCTACATCCCGCAGATCATCTCCGCGGTGATCATCGGCTTCCTGTTCAAGATCTTCTTCGGCTTGAACGGCCCCTTCAACGCTGGTGCTGAGGGCCGTCGGCCTGGGCAAGCTCGGCCATCGAGTGGTTCGGCAACAGCTACACCGCCCTGGGGGTGATCGTCTTCGCCGTGGTCTGGTTCTCCATCGGCTGGCAGGCCATCGTCATCCTGGGCGGCATGTCCGCCATCCCGCCCTCGGTGTTCGAGGCGGCCGTCATCGACGGGGCCCGCTACTGGCAGCGGGCCTTCAAGATCGTGGTGCCCATGCTGGTGCGGGTGCTGGAGTTCTGCATCATCGCCTCGGGCGTCTGGACCCTCACCCAGCTGTTCCCCTTCCTGTTCGCGATGACCCAGGGCGGCCCCGGCTACGAGACCACGCACCCTGGACTACATGATCTACCTCAAGAGCTTCGGCCTGGGCTTCGGCAGCGACTACGGCACTGGCCTCGGCGATCGCGGTGATGCTGCTGATCCTGGTGCTGGCCTTCACCCTGATCGAGATGCGCGTGGCCAACCGGGCCGACGACTGGAGCTGAAGGGGTCATGCCTGCGCCGAATCAGGCTCAAGGGCCTGCTGCTCTCCCTGCTGCTGGCGATCCTGACCCTCTCCTTCCTGTACCCGCTGTACTTCATGCTGATCAACTCCCTGAAGGCCAGGGCCGCCTACTTCGCCAACCCCTTCGGCCTGCCCGCCGGCCGCGCTGGATCTCGGCAACTTCGCGATCATGATCAGCCAGTTCAAGATCCTCAATCTCTTCAAGAACTCCTTCATCGTCTCCGCCCTGACGGTGGTGCTCCTCCTGGCCGTCGGCATCTTCGCCAGCTACGTCTTCGCCAAGTACCGCTTCAAGGGCCGCGGGGCGCTGTACGTGGCGGTGCTCGTGACCATGTTCATCCCCAGCCAGGTCACGATCATCCCCCTGTACGTGCTGTTCTCCAGGATCGGGCTGGTGAGCACCTACTGGTCGGTGGTGCTCTCCTACCTGGCGCTGTTCCTTCCCGAGTGCATCCTGCTGATGACCGCCAATTTCCGCGGCATCATCGACGAGCTGCTGGAGGCCGCGGAGATCGACGGCTGCGGCTACTTCCAGAAGGTCTGGAACGTGGTGCTGCCCATGGGGCGGGCGGCGATATTCCTCTCGATCATCTTCTACTTCATCACGGCCTGGAACGACCTGTTCACCCCGATGATCTTCCTGCAGAGCATGGAGAAGCGCACCGTGATGGTGGCCCTGGCCGCGCTGATGGGCCGCTACACCGGCGCCCCCACCCTGCAGTTCGCCGGGCTGCTGCTGAGCGCCGTGCCGGCCCTGGTCGTCTACATCGTCTTCCAGCGCCAGATCATCCGCGGCCTCTCGGTCGGGGCCATCAAGTAGGCGCCGGGATGGGCATGACCTCGCGCGAGCGCGTTCTGGCGGCCTTGAGCTTCCGGGAGCCGGACCGCCTGCCCCTGGACCTGGGCGGCTCGATCATGAGCGGGATCATGGCCCACCCCCTGGACCGCCTGCGGCGGCACCTGGGCCTGGAGAGCCGCCCGGTGCGGGTGTACGAGGTGTTCCAGATGCTGGGCGAGGTGGAGCTGGACCTGGTCGAGCGCCTGGGCCTGGACGTGCTGCCGGTGGAGCCGCTCGTGCAGTTCTTCGGGCTGCGGCGGGAGGGCTGGAAGCCCTGGCGGCTGTGGGACGGCACGCAGGTGCTGGTCCCGGGTGACTTCGAGGTGGAGGTCGCCCCGGACGGGGACTGGCTGCTGCACACGGCGGGCGACCCCTCCCGGCCCGTGGAAGGGCGCATGCCCAGGAACGGCTTCTACTTCGACATGCCCGCCCTGACCGCCGGCCATGACGACTACCGACCGCCGCCCCTGGAAGAGGTGCGCCGCGAGCACCAGCTGCAGCCCGCGGAACTGGAGTTCCTGGCCGTCCCGGGCCGAGCACCTGCGGCGCACCACGGACAAGGCCCTGTTCCTGGGCTGCTGGGACAAGTTCGGCCTGCCCTGGGTGGGCAGCATCCCGGACTTCCTGGTGCTGATGTTGAGCGACCCGGGGTACGTGAAGGAGCTTTTCGCCGCGCGCACCCAGACGGCGCTGGACAACCTGTCGAAGGCGAAACGCTACCTCGGGGACAACATCGACGTGCTGGGGCTGGACGGCACGGACTACGGCGCGCAGAACGCGGAGCTGTTCTCCCCCGAGCTGTTCGCCGAGCTGTACGTGCCCTTTTTCCGGATCCAGAACGATTGGGTGCACGAGCACACCGGTTGGAAGACCTGGCTGCACACCTGCGGCTCGGTGACCCGCATCCTGCCCCATTTGGTGGAAGCTGGCGTGGACATCCTCAATCCCGCTGCAGACCTCCGCCGCGGGCATGGATCCCGCTTGGGCTGAAACAGTCTTATCGGGCGGAAGATCGTCTTCTGGGGCGGCGGGGTGGACACCCAGCGCACCCTGCCCTTCGCCACGGCCGGTGAGGTCGCCGTCGAGGTGCGGGAGCGCGTGCGCCTGCTGGCCCCGGGGGGCGGCTTCGTCTTCAACCCCATCCACAACGTGCAGCAGGGCACCCCGCCGGAAAACATCGTCGCCGCCTACGACACGGCCCGGGAGGCCGGGCGCTACCCGATCGGCTGAACCCGCCGGGGCCTTACGGCCATTCGATCAGTCCCAGGATGCGCTCCCGGGTGAGGTCGCGCAGCTCGTCGATCGAAAGGCGGGCTACCGTGGCCGCCGGGATGACCCGACCGAAGGCGAGCTTCAGCGGCCCGGGGCGGATGTGCCAGGAGCGCTTGCTCTTCAGGCTGAACAGCCCGGACATGCCCACCGGCACCAGGTCCACACCCGCCTGCTTGGCCAGCAGGAACGGCAGGCGCTTGAACGGGCGCAGCTTGCCGTCCATGGTGCGGCCGCCCTCGGGCATGATGACCAGGCTGCGGCGCCGGCCCAGCAGGCGCAGGGCCTTGCGCAGGCTGGTCACCGAGGAAAAGACCTCCTCCCGGCGGATGGGGATGTTGCCCACCCGGCGCACCGCCAGGCCGTACAGCGGCCAGTGGAACTGCCGCTCCGCCTCCACCGAGCGCAGGATCCCCGGCACCCAGCCGCCCAGCAGCGGCATGTCGAAGAGGCTTACGTGGTTGCACATATACAGGTATGGCCGCGCCGGATCCAACCGCCGCCTGCCCTCCACGCGCACGGGGATGAACAGGAGCCGGAACAGCATCCGTAGTACTGCCTTGATGTACGGGTCGTAGGCGCCGGAGGGCAGGAACACCGAAGCCACGATGGTGCTGATGCAGAACCAGCCGAACACGGCCAGGCCCACGGCCCACAGGTAGGCGGAGACCAGGGCGCTCACCGCCAGAACACCTCGATGTCCTGCCGCAGGCACTCCACCTCCACCGGGGTGGTGCCGCCCAGCTCCCCGTCCGGGGTGAGCAGCTTGGGCTCCGGCGTGCTGATCCGCAGGCTGCTGGCCTGGAGCTGCTGGACTTCCGGCAGGCTGACGTGCTGGCCGGTGAAGATCAGCGGGAAGCACTTCAGCAAACGCCGCCGGCTCATCCTGCCCAGAAGCGTAAGGTCCAGCAGGCCGTCGTCGATGCGGGCCTTGGGGGCCATCAGGAAGTTGGAGGTGTAGCGGGTATTGGAGACCTCCGCGAACAGGTTCTCCTGCTCGATCTGGCGCCCGTCGACCTCCACGCGCACGGGATAGGAGTGCAGGAACAGGGTCTGCACCAGCACGCCGAGGGTGTAGGACAGGTTGCCCAGCGCCTTGAGTCGGCTGGCCGTGTCGGTCACGTCGGCCACGAAGCCCAGGCCGAGGATGTTCAGGAAGTAGTAGGTGCCCCCGCCGGTGCGAAAGCGCCCCACGTCCACCTTCCGCCTCCTGCCGCTGGCGATGATCTCCACCGCCTCGCGCCATCGTCCGGCGTCGATTTTCAGGTCCCGGGCGAAGGCGTTGCCGGTGCCCGTGGGCAGGACGCCGACGGGGATGCGCCCCCGCGCGGGGTTGGCGTAGTAGCCATTCACCACCTCGTACAGGGTGCCGTCCCCACCGGCGGCCACCACCCCGTCGTAGGAGCCGAAATCCGCGTCGCGCACGATCCGCCCCGCGTGCCCGGGGCCTTCCGTCAGGACGGGATCGATCGTGAGCCCTTTCTCCTCGAACAAGGAAACCGCCGCCGGGTACAGGGCAGCCGCCCGCCCGTGCCCGGCGTGCGGGTTGTAGACCAGCAGGAGCTTCATGCCGCCAGGCCTTCGGCGCGCAGGCGCTGCAGGGCGGCCGCGGTCAGGGCGACCAGGCGGGGCGCCAGTGCGGCCAGCGCCGGCTTCGCCTCACCCCAGAGGGCGCGCAAGAGCTCTCCCAGCCCGGCTTCGTCCAGCTCGCGCTCCCCGGCAGGCAGGACGACCCCCGCGGGCGCGGCCCGGCGCCGGACCAGGGACACCACGCCGGCCGCAGCGCCCAGTGCCAAATGCTCCGGCTCGAGCCCCGCCTCCAGCGCCAGGGTCATGGTGCCGAACAGCCGGTCCTCGATGCCCAGCTTGCGGGCGTGGTCCCGGCCCACCCGCTCCACCTGGTCGCAGAGGTGGGGGTTGACCATGCGCCGCAGGAGGTCCTCGGCGTACTGCGTGTAGCCTTCGGGGGTGAACAGGGCATCGCCCAGGCGGGCGTGCCGGCGGATCAGGGCCGCTCCGGATTCCTCGATGAAAGCCCGGCGGGCGGTCTGCATGATCCAGGGATGCTTCGCGGCATCGGCGATGGTCAGGCAGCCCTTCAGCTCGGCCAGGTAGGCGATCAGGGCGTGCACGGCGTTGTGCCCGTAGAGCTTGGCCTCCTCGAAGGGCAGCAGGTCCTCCTTCTCCTGGAACACCTCGATGCCGCGGCGAAAACCCGGCAGGCGAACCCTGGAGATCAGGATGCGGTTGAACTCCTCCACCAGCACCGCGCGCGGCAGCTGCGGAGTCAGGGTGGCCAGGCCCAGACGGCGGATGGTGGGCAGGTCCGCGGTGACGCCGCTCATCTTGCCGATCACGGTATTGAGCACCTGCACGCCCGTTAGCGCCTCGGCGGAGACCCGGGCGCGCAGGTGCCCTTCCAGGATCTCGGCGGCGTGATTGTTGTTTTCCGCGGTGTACACCACGGTCGGCAGGCCCCCTGGCGGCAGCCGACCGGTCTCGCGACGCGCCTCCAGCCCCGCGGCCAGCAGGTCCGCCACGCTGGACTGCCCGCCCGCCGTGTAGACCGCCACGCTGGGCAGCGCGGTGGCCAGCTCGTCGGAGGCGGCCACCGCCTCCACGACGGCCCGCCGTCCTTCGGCAGTCCGCGTGTCGTGCAGCTGCACGCCTTCGACCGTGAAGCGGTCGATGCCGTCCGGACGGGCCACGTTCACCGTGTAGCGCCCGCCCCCGGCCCGCACCGCCCGCACCAGCTCCCCGTCCACGTCGGCCACGCTGAAGGAGGAGAAGTTCCCGGAGCGGTAGGCCTCGTAAAGGAAAAGGGCGCTCTGGATCGGCCCGAACCCGAAGCCCACGAAGCTCTTGCTGCCTGCCATGGCTATCCTTTCGGCCCCCCGGACATGGTAGAATGACCCAGAGTAGGGGGAAAAGCGCATGAGCGCAAGGTCGATCGGGGCGGAGGAGCTGGGGCAGGCGGTCCGCACTGTCCTGCCGATGGCGCAGGAGCTGCGGCATCGGCTGCACCGCATCCCGGAGGTGGGTTTGCAGGAGAGGCTCACCGCGGAGGAGCTGCGCTCGACCCTGGCCGCGCTGGCTCCCGACGCCGAGCTCCTGCCACCGTACCTGGAAACCGACGTGACCGGCCTGGTGCGCGGCCGGGGGCCGCAGGCCGCCGGCGCACGCTCCGCCGCGCCTGCGGTGCCGCGCTGCGTGCTGCTGCGCGCGGACATGGACGCCCTGCCCCTGGAGGAAACGCGGGACCGGCCCTGGAAATCGCAGCATCCCGGCCGCGCCCACGCCTGCGGGCACGACGGCCACATGGCCATGCTCGCCGGGGCGGTGGCGGTGCTGGCCGGCCTGGCCGGGCGCTTCGCCGGGACGGTGCGCTTCGTGTTCCAGCCCGGCGAGGAGGAGGTCGGCGGGGGCCTGCGCCTGGTCCAGCGGGGCCTGCTGGAGGCCGAGCCGCGCCCGCGGGCGGTCTTCGCCCTGCACGGCTGGCCGGGGATGCCCGAGGGGCGGCTGGCCGCGGTGCCCGGTCCGGCCCTGGCCGCGGCCGACCAGTTCGCCATCCTGGTCCGCGGCCGCGGGGGGCACGGTGCCAAGCCGAACCTGGCCATCGATCCCATCCTGACCGCCGCCCAGGTGGTCACCTGCCTGCAGGGCATCGTGGCCCGCAACGTGGACCCGCTGGTGCCGGCGGTGATCTCCGTGTGCACCTTCCACGCGGGCAGCGCCACGAACGTGATCCCGGCGGAAGCGCGCCTGGAGGGCACGGTGCGCTACTTCGACCCGGACCTGAAGCACCTCCTGCGGACCCGGATGCAGGAGGTCGTGCGCGGGGTCTGCGAGGCGGCCGGCGCCGAGCACCAGTTCGAGTACCGCGACGGCTACATCCCGGCGGTGAACGACCCGGGCCAGGTGGCCTTCGCCCGCGCGGCGGTCCTGGCCCACCTGGGGCCCGCCTCCTGGCACGAGGGCCTGGAGCGCACCATGGGCGCGGAGGATTTCGCCTATTACTTGGCGAAGATCCCCGGGGCCATGCTCATGCTCGGGCTGGGCGAGGGCTGGCCGGCCCTGCACCACCCGGAGTTCGATTTCAACGACCGCGCGCTGGAGCCCGGCATCCGGACCCTGGCCGCGCTGGCGCTGGAATCCTTGCTGGCATAGACACCCCGCGGGCCCGCGCCTATAATCCCCAAGCTATGAAGAAGCGCAACGCCATCGTGGCCCAGTCCGGAGGCCCCTCTCCGGTCATCAACTCCTCCCTGCTGGGGGTCATCGACGGCTGCCGGGATTTCTCGTCGAGCATCGGCCGGCTGTACGCCGCCTGGCATGGGGTGGAAGGAATTCTATCCGAGCAGCTGATCGACCTTACCCTGCAGGACCGCCGCGAGCTGGAACTGCTGCGCACCACCACCTCGGCCGGGGCGATCGGCACCTGCCGCTACAAGCTCAAGGCCGAACAGAGCGAGGACTTCGAGCGCATCGTGGAGGTGATGAAGGCCCACGACGTGGGCTGGTTCTTCTACATCGGCGGCAACGACTCCATGGACACGGCCCAGAAGGTGGCCGAGCTGGCCAGGCGCCGGAACGTGGACCTGGTGTGCACGGGGGTGCCCAAGACCATCGACAACGACGTGGGGGATGAGCGCTTCACCCTGATCGACCACACCCCCGGCTACGGCAGCGCGGCCCGTTACTGGGCCTGCATCACCCGGGACGTGGACGAGGAGAACCGCGGCATGTGCCCCTCGGAGAGCGTGTCCGTGCTGCAGGCCATGGGGCGCAAGGCCGGCTTCATCCCGGCGGCGGCCCGCCTGGCGGATCCCGAGCGGCGCATGCCCCTGCAGCTGTACCTGGTGGAAGCCGGCCATAATCTGGAAACCATGGCCGAGAACGTGAACCGGGAGCTCGCGAAAAGCGGCCGCTGCGTCGTGGTGGTGAGCGAGGGCTTCGAGGTGGGCAGCCTGGGGGAGAAGCACGACGGCTTCGGGCACGTCGAGTACGGCGCCAGCCAGGCCACCGTGGCCCAGGTGGTGGTCAATTACCTGAACCGGGTCGGGCTGAAGTCGCGCGGCTACGCCACCGGGCAGGTGCCCGGCGTGCTGCAGCGCTCCAACTCCATCTACGCCTCCCCGGTGGACATCCGGGAGGCCTACGAGGTGGGCCGGCACGCGGTCCAGGTCGGCGTGAAGGAGGGCACGGGCTGGATGGCCACGATCCTGCGCCGCCCGGGGGATGGCTACCGGGTCTACTACGACAAGGTGGAGCTGGGCCGGGTGGCCGCCTCGGCCCGGCAGATCCCCAGGCACTGGCTCAGCCCGGACGGGCTGGACGTGACCGACGACTTCCTGCGCTACGCCCGCCCCCTGATCGGCGATGACTGGGCCCCGATCCCGCTGGAAAACGGGGTGCCGCGCTTCGCGCGCCTGGAGGCGCGCTTCATCGACCGCCAACTCCCGGAGTACGTTCCGCAGAAGCACCGCTAGAAAACTTGCAGGGCCGTTCGGGCGGAGCATATACTGGGTTCGTGGGCGGCTGCGGGGGACGGACCGGGACGGCGGCCAGGATCGCGGCGTGCGCGGTGCTGCTGCTCGGACTCGCCGTCGGGGCCGCGGCGGACCAGAATCCGCCGGGAGCCTGGCGGCAGCCCCGCCAGGAGCCGGCAGCGGCCGCCAAAGCTCCGCTGGACCTGAGCCTTTCCACCAGCGAGCTGGAAATGGCCGCCGCCCTGCTCCTGCGCAGCTACCAGGTCCTGCTCTCCTCGCAGGACGGACCCCGCTGCCAGTTCACGCCCTCCTGCTCGGAGTACGCCCGGATGGTCATCCGCCGGCACGGCCTGCTGGCCGGGCTGGTGATGGCCTCCGACCGCTACCAGCGCTGCAACGGCCTGCAGCGGGAGCGCTACCCCCTGGACCCGCGCACCGGAAAGCGCCTGGACCCGCCGCCGGAGACCCCGTGGTGAAAAAATCAGCCTGGACCCGCGCTTCGAGGCGCGCCTGGCGGCGGGCCTGCGCCCTCGGGTTCCTGCTGCTGGCGGCCGGCCGGGCAGGCGCCCAGGCGGACTACTTCGCCCCCGAAGCGGTGACGGCTTTTGCCGCGCACCTGTTTGCCCAGGGGGACTACCTGCGCGCCGGCTACGAGTACGAGCGCTATCTTCTGGGGCTGAATCGGGACAGCCGGGCCTCGGCGCACGAGCTGGCCGGGCGGGCTTTCCGCTGCGGCGGCGATTTGCCGCGGGCGCTGGAGCACTTCCGGCGCATGCGGGAAACGGCCGTGGATCCCGCCCAGCGGGAACAGGCGGCGGCCGAGATCGGCCTTTGTCATCTGCACCTGGGGGAGGCCGAGGCTTCCCTGCGGGAGGTGCGGGGTGAGACCGGCTGGGAGGCCAGCGCCTCCCTCCGGCGCATCGCCGCCGGTGACCTGATCCTGCTGGAACGCTGGGAGGAGGCCCGGCAGGCGGCTCCCGATGTTGAGCTGGCGGCCCTGGCCCGGCGCGGCGAAGGCCTGCGCCGCAAGAGCCCCGCGCTCGCGGTGGGCCTTTCCGCCCTCATCCCGGGTTCGGGCAAGATGTACGCGGGAGAGACCGGCGACGGCCTGCAGTCCCTGCTCCTGATCGGGGCCCTGGCCGCCCTGGCGGGGACCAGCTTCCACGCCGATGGGGTCGCGCTCCTGGCGCGGCTGGCTGTACGCCTCCTTCGGCGGGCTGATGTACGCGGGCAACCTCTACGGCTCGGCGGTCTCCGCCCGGCGCTGGAATCGGAAGCAGGAAGAGGCCCTGGGCGAGGACCTGCGGGCTCTGTTTCCGGCTTGTGCGCCGGCCTCGCCGGGGCCGGCGGGCCGGCGGGGCCGGCTGGGGATGGGACCGATGCTCGCTGAGCTGGCCCTGCTCTGCCTCCTGGCGGGCGGGTCCCCGGACGCCGATCCGGCCCTGACCTTGGCCGAGTCCTTCCTGGCCAGCGGGGCGCCGGCGCAGGCCGTGACCGAATACAAGCGCTTCCTGTTCTTCCACCCGCGGGACTCCCGCGCGGCGGAAGTCCGCTCGCGGCTGGGCCTGTGTCTTCTGGTCGAGGGGCGCTACCAGGAGGGAATGGCCACGCTGCGCCAGGCCGCCGCGATGCAGCCGGGGCTGGAGCTCCGGCTGGAGGTGGTGCGGGCTCTGCTGCAGACGGGCAGGCTGGCGGAAGCCGAGCAGGAGCTCCTGGGCCTGCAGGCCTTCTCCGGCGGGATCGACATTTCGCTTCACCTGGTCCTGCTGCGCATTGAGCAGGGCCGCTGGGCCGAGGCCGAGGAAGCCCTGCTGCGGGCCTTCCCCGAGGGCGACCTGCGGCCCCTGCGCGAGCTTCTGGCCGAAGCGGGCAGACTGAAAAGGAAGTCCCCACGCACGGCCCGCCTGCTGTCGGCACTGCTGCCGGGGGCAGGACAGGCCTACGGGGGGGATCCAGCCGATGGCCTGAACGCCCTGGCGGTGAACGGGGGCATTGCGGTCCTGGCGGCAGCCGCCGCTGTGAACCGGTATTACCCCGAGGCCGTCCTGCTGGTGCTGTTCCCTCTGCGGCGCTACTACACCGGCAACATCGGCAATGCCGGGCGCCTGACGGAACGGCGCAACGCCGCAGCAGATCGGGAGTACCGCAGGCGCGTCCTGGAAGCGCTGGGGCAGCTGGCCGCGGCCCAGCCTCATGCGCATAGCGCGCTGAGCGCGGGCGCGGCCTGCGGCCGCTAGGCAGGTCAGTGCGCAGTAGCGCGCTGAGCGCGGGCGCGGCCTGCGGCCGCTGGCAGGTCAGTACGGCAGTAGCCGTGCTGAGCGCAGGCGCGGCCTGCGGCCGCTAGGCAGGTCAGTGCGCAGTAGCGCGCTGAGCGCGGGCGCGGCCTGCGGCCGCGTAGGCGCTCAGTCCCTATAGCGCCGGCGCGCGGCCCCGCTGCCGCCTCCGCCCAGCAGGATCATCATCCCCAGCAGGAAGCCGAAGCTGTACCAGTTGCCGTTGTTGTGCACCTCGAACATCTCCACCGTGTCGGAGAACAGGGAGATGACGAAGGTCACCGGGGCGATCAGGCCGTGCCACAGCCCGAGCCAGAAGCCGGCCACCTTGCCCTGGGCATTGGCGGTCTTCACCAGTTGATTGGGCCCGGCGCAGCCGACCAGCAGGACGAACAGCAACGCCAACGCCACCAGGATCAGAACGGTTTTCATGCGATGCCTCCTTATTCAGTGTCCGGGGAGAACGTGAACTCCCTGCTCGGCAAAATGGGTGTCAAAGCAGAAGGCCTCCGTGAGCGCGCGACCGGCAACCAGCAGCGCATGGTGCGCAGAACGATGCGTCCCCTCATTTTCGCGCAGCTGGATCTGAGTCCGTACCATGAGTGAACCTCGTATGATCATGATAACATCTCTTTCAGGAGCAGCCAAGCGCCGCCGGTCCGCTCGCGCTGCCGGAGCAGGCGGCCAGCAGGTACCAGGCCGCGTGCGGCAGCCACTGCTCGCTCCACCTCCAGCGGTGCGCGCCGCTCTCGGCATAAGGCGAGGGCAGGAAGTCGATGTCCTCCTCGTCCCGGAAGCCTCCGGTGATTCCGTTGCAGATGCCCCCGAAGGCGTTGGGGAAGCCGGTTTCGTACTCCGGGTTGTTGCGCCCGAAACCGTGCAGGAAGCAGGCGTCGAAGGGATTGCAGCCCAGGATCCAGCCGAGCTGGTCGGAGGCGTACACCCCAAGGCGCGCCGCCAGCGGTCCTCCGCCGGCCGGAGCGCCCTCCCGGGCCAGAGCCCGTCGGGACAGGCGGGCCGCGGCGGCCAGGGAGGCCAGGCGGGCGTTCTCCCCCTGCCACCAGTAGCCGCTCTCGTTGTGGTGCGGGAAGAAGAAGGCCTCCCGCCGCGGCCCGTCCACCGGCTGCACGTACTGCCGGGCATAGCCGAAGGGGTTGGCCGGCCGGGTGGTGATGCTCAGCTCGAACTCCAGGGAGCGGCGCACCGCCCGCAGGGCCGCCGCGGCCCGCCCGGCGGAGGGCTCTACGCGGGCGTAGCGCAGCAGGGCGATCACCGGCAGGCCCGCGTCGGAGGCGTGGAAGAACGGCCGCCGCCCGCGGGCGTCGGCGCGCCAGAAGTCCCGGTAGCCGTCCTGCCGGCCGAGGCGCGCCCCCAGGCCGCGAGCGCGTCGCCGCGCCGCCCGCAGGTGACCCGCCCGGCCGGTGGCGGCGAAGAGCTCCGACGCGGCCAGCAGCGCGCAGTAGTCGTCGATGATGTTCTCCCGCCCGTCGTCCAGGTACTCGCGGTTGTGAGCCTCCAGGTGGGCGAAGCCCCGCTCCGCGGCCTGGAGGAAGACCGCCCCTTCGCCCTGGCCTCCTGCCGCCTCCTCTCCCCGCCCGGGCAGGTCCCGCGCGGCGCGGGCCAGGGCGGCGATGGCCAGGCCCCCGCCCTGGCGGTAGCCGGCCTGGTAGTCCGCGCCCCTCTCCCCGGTCTGGCCGCGGAAGCTGCTGATCCGCCGCTCGCCCGGCTCGTGGGTCCAGCGGTCGAAGACCCCCACGTAGAAGTATCCGGCCGGGTCCAGCATTCGCCGCAGGAACTCCGCCCCATAGCGCGCCTCCGCCCGCAGCTCTTCCTGGAGGCCCCGCGCCTGCCCGCCCGGCCCCTCGCCGGATCCCCCGGCCAGCAGCTCGGCGCAGGCCAGGAAGACCCAGACGGCCAGGGGGCTGTGCTGGGGATTCAGGTGGTTGGCATAGGAGAGGTGGCTCAGGTACTTGCTGTAGTCCCCCGAGGCGTCGTACCAGCCGCCGTGCACGTCCACCCGGTCGGCGCGCCCGCCGAAGAAAGGCACTCGCCGGTCCGCCTCGTCCCAGGGGCCGGCGCAGCGCTGCGAGCGGAACCAGCGCAGCACGGCCGGCACGGTGCGCTGCAGCAGCAGGTTCTCCCCGATCTCGAAGCTGGCCGAGCGGCCGGCCTGGCTGTCGGCGAGGATTCGCGCTCCGCCGTTGGTGAGCTCGACGAGGTAGCGGCCCGGCCGCCGGGCCTCCGAAAAATCCAGCGCCCAGAACACCCAGTCCCGCCACCGGGGCACGGGACCCACATACGGGGCCAGCCCGTGAAAGACCCGGGCCCCGGAAGCGGCGTCCAGCAGGCGGAAAGCCAGGGGTGCGGTGGAGAAAGGCTCGGACCTGGCGGCCAGCATCACCGCCCGTTTGGGCTCTCCCGCGTCGTAGCCCACGTGGCTAGTCAGGATCCGCATAGCTGTCTTTCAGGGCCCGCATCCTGCCCGCGCTGTCCTCCAGGCCCCCCGGCCGCGAGCGGGCCGGCCACAGCCGCCGGTAGCGGGCCTCCAGGCCGTCCAGCTCTTCCGCCAGGCCGCGCCGCCGCGAGCGGGCGATCTCGCGGGTCGAAAGGCCGGGGGTGGCGAAGCGCTCCCGGCCCAGGCGGGCCGCGTGCCGGAGCAGGCCGGCGGTGAGCTCCAGCTCCCGGCCCAGCAGCTGCCCGTCGTCAGCCGCCGGCCGGGCCTGGCCCAACAGGCGCAGCGACTCCTCCAGCAGCGCCTCTTCGCGCTCGAAGCGGCAGCCCCGGAAGCGCTCCAGCGCCTGGCGGTGGTAGGGCTGGAGGTCCAGCAGGAGCAGCACGGCCAGCACGGTGGCGTTGGGCAGGCGGGCCACCTCGCTTTCGCCGGCCTCCCCCAGCAGGGCCAGGGCCCGGGCCGCGGCGCCGCTCGGGTCCAGGAACACCTGGGCCGACAGGAAGCGCTCCACGTCCAGCCCCTCCTCGCTGCCCGGGTTCCAGCCGGCGGCCGCGCCGTAGACCCAGGCCGGATAGGATACCGGGAGCTGCTGCCAATGGCCATTGTCGCCCCAGTCGGCCAGCAGGAGCCCGCAGGCCCCCGCGGCCAGCCCGTCGCGGGCCGCGGCGCGGATGTTGGCCCGCGCGTTGGCCGGGCGCCCGCCCAGCGAATTCCAGGAGGAGGTGCCGGGGCAGACGTAGAAGCTCACTCCCGCCTCGGCGAAGATCCGGCACTCCGCGGCGAAGGGATGGTCGGCCTCGTATCCCCACTCGATGGCCAGCAGGTCGCGGGGCACCTCGCCGGCCAGCTCGGGATGGCGCACCAGCACGTCGGCACAGCACTGCATCACCCGGCCGCGCCTGCTGACCTCGCCGTGGATTTGGCGCAGGAAGTCCAGGTACACCCTGCCCACCCCCTGCCGGCGGCAGGCCTCCCGGCTGCGCCCGTGACCCAGGTCGATGGGCTCGTCGGCGCCCACGTTGAGCTGGCGGCTGGAGAAGTGCGGCAGCAGCTCGTCGTACAGGCCGCTCACCAGCTCCACGGAGCGGGGGTCCAGGGGATTGAGGGTGGTGGCCTGGGTCCGCCAGCCCCCCCAGGGGTCCGGGAAGCCTTCCGTGGCGTCGGCCAGGTCCCGGTAGCGCGGGTGGCGCAGCCAGCGCTCCATGTGCCCGAAGGAGTTCTGGTTGGGCACCAGCTCCACGCCCCGCTCGCGGCACCAGGCGTCCAGCTGCTCCACTTCCGCCGGCGTGAGAGGCGAGGCCTCCCGCCACACCTCCGGATGCGCCGCGTAGGCGAAGGTGTGCTCGGTGTACAGCTGGAGCTGGTTGTACTTCAGCCCGGCCCACAGGTCCAGCAGGCGGCGCAGGGTGGCCATGGTCGGAACCCGGTCGCGGCTGACGTCCAGCATGACCCCGCGCACCGGGTAGGACGGCCAGTCCTCGATGTGCAGGCAGGGCAGGGTCCGGCCGGCCTGACCCTGCCGGCCGGGCTGGCGCAGGAGCTGGCGCAGGGTGGCCACCCCGTAGTACAGCCCCGCGGGGTCCGCGGCCAGCAGGCCGATCCCGTCCCGCCGCACGGACAGCAGGTAGCCCTGGGCGTTGCTGACCTGGGAGCGGTCCACCCGGGCGACGACGCCGGCCGGCACGGCGGCCCCCACCGTGTAGCTCTGCCAGCGCCTCAGCCAGCCCCGGCGGCACGGCGAAGGTGCCCCCCGCAGGACTCACCCGCCTCGGCACCGGGGCCAGCACCAGCTCCGCCGTCTCCATCACCCCTCCCGGGCCGGGCCCAGGACCACCTCGACCTCGTGGCGTCCCTCGGCCGCGGGCACCAGGCTGCCCGGGAGCTCCCGGCCGTCCAGCCGCAGCGAAGCGACCCCCCGGCTCACGTGCCGCGGATTGGTCACCCGGATGCGATAGCGCCCGCCCCGGAAAATCCGTTCCACGGTGAAGCCCTCCCAGTCCGGCGGCAGGCAGGGATCGATGCGCAGACCGTCGTACTCGGGCCGGATGCCCAGGATCCACTGGGACAGGGCCACGAAGTTCCAGGCCGCCGTGCCGGTGAGCCAGGAGTTCTTGGCCTCTCCGGGCCGGGCGGCCTGCCGTCCGGCGATCATCTGGGCGTACACGTACGGCTCGGTGCGGTGCAGCCCGGCCTGGGCCTCCTGGTAGGCCGGACAGATCTTGCGGTAGTACTCGAAGGCCCTTTCCCCCCGCCCCAGCCGCGCCTCCCCGATCATGACCCAGGGATTGTTGTGGCAGAACACGCCGCCGTTCTCCTTGTATCCCTCGGGATAGGAGGAGATCTCCCCCAGGTTCAGCTGGTAGCGGGAGTAGGCGGGCCACAGCAGCACCAGGCCCTGGTCGCAGTCCAGGTGCTCCCGCACCGCGTCCAGGGCCCGGCGCGGGTAGCCCAGCTCCTTGCCGATCTCGGCCATGGCGCAGAAGCCCTGCGGCTCGATGTAGATGCGCCCCTCCTGGCAGTCCCGGCTGCCGATCCGCGCCCCGGCGTCGTCGTAGGCCCGCAGGTACCACTCCCCGTCCCAGCCGTGCGCCAGCACGGCCCGTTCCATGTCCCGGATGGCCGCCTGCGCCTGCTCGGCCAGCTCGGGGCGGCCGGTCCTCCGGCAGATCTCCACGAACTCCCGGCCGATGAACACGAACATGCCGGCGATGAGCACGCTCTCGGCCACCCGCCCGTCCCTGTTGGCCGTGGTCTGGAAGGACTCGTCGGGGTTGGAGGAGAAGCAGTTCAGGTTCAGGCAGTCGTTCCAATCCGCCCGGCCGATCAGGGGCAGGCCGTGCGGGCCCCGGTTGTCCACCACGTGCCGGAAGGACCGGGCCAGGTGCTCGAACAGGCTCCCGGCGCGGGCCGGGTCGTGATCGAAGGGCACGGCCTCCCCCAGGATGCCCCAATCCCCGCTCTCCTTCAGGTAGGCGCTGGTGGACAGGATCAGCCACAGGGGGTCGTCGTTGAAGTCCCCGCCGATGTTGGCGTTGCCCCGCCGGGTCAGCGGCTGGTACTGGTGGTAGGCGCTGCCGTCCTCCTTCTGGGTGGAGGCCACCTCCAGGATCCGCCGGCGGGCGCGTTCGGGCACCTGGTGCACGCAGCCCAGCAGGTCCTGGTTGGTGTCCCGGAAGCCCAGGCCGCGCCCGATGCCCGACTCGAACAGCGAGGCGCTGCGGCCCAGGTTGAAGGTGGCCAGGCACTGGTACTGGTTCCAGGTGTTGGCCATGCGCTCCAGGCGCTCATCGCCGCACTCCAGACGGAAGCGGGAGAGCAGCCCCTTCCAGTGCTCGCCCAGCGCGGCGAAGGCCCGGTCCACGGCCCCCGGCTCGGCGAAGCGGCGGATCACGCTCAGGGCCGGGTCCTTGCGGATCCTGCCGGGAGCTTCCCATTTGTCTTCCGGCGGGTTCTCCGCATACCCCAACAGGAATACCACGGTCCGGCGCTCCCCGGCCGCCAGGTCGAGCGACAGGTGGTGGGAGGCGATCGGGGACCAGCCCTGGGCCAGGGAGTTGCGGCTTCTGCCTTCGGCCACGGCGCGCGGGGCCTCGAACCCGTCGTACTGGCCCAGAAAGGCCTCCCGGTCCGTGTCGAAGCCGGCCAAGGGGGCGTCGGCCGAAGCGCTGGCCGAGTAGTAGGCGAAGTGGTTCCTGCGCTCGCGGTACTCGGTCTTGTGATAGATGACCGGGCCTTCCACTTCCACCTCGCCGGTGTTCAGGTTGCGCTGGAAGTTGGCGGCGTCCTCCTGGGCGTTCCACAGGCAGAACTCGACCAGGGAAAACAGGCTCAAGCGACGCCGCCGGCGGCTGCGATTTTCCAGGCTGACCTGGTGCACCTCGGCGTTCACCCCCAGGGGCACGAAGAACAGCAGCTCCGCGCCCAGGCCGCCGCGGGCGGCGGTGATCCGGGTGTAGCCCAGCCCGTGGCGGCACTCGTAGGAGTCCAGCTCCGCGCGCACGGGCTTCCAGCCCGGGCTCCAGAAGTCCGCCCGTCCCCGGGCAGCCTCGCGGATGTAGAAGTAGCGCCCACCCGAGTCCAGGGGTACGCCGTTGTAGCGGTAGCGGGTGAGCCGGCGCAGCAGGGCGTCCCGGTAGAAGCAGTAGCCCCCGGCGGTGTTGGTGATCAGGCCGAAGAACTCCTCGCCGCCCAGGTAGTTCAGCCAGGGATAGGGCGTGCGCGGCGTGGTGATGACGTACTCGCCGGCCGGATCGTCGAAATAGCCGTATTCCACATCAGCCCTTCAGCGCCCCGGCGGCCACGCCCTTGGTGATCTGCCGGCGGAAGGCCACGTAGAAGAACAGCATGGGCAGCATGCCGATCACCAGGGCGGCGAACTGCTTGCCGTAATCGGAGGTCAGCGGCCCGGAGAAGCGGAAGATACCCAGCGGCAGGCTCTTCAGACTGGTCTTGGAAACCAGGATGTTGATCAGGGCGAACTCGTTCCAGAGGCCGGTGATGTTGAGGATGGCCACGGTCGTGGCGATGGGGATGGACATGGGCAGGATCACCCGCCGGAAGATCATGAAGTAGCCGGCCCCGTCGATGCGCGCGGCCTCCAGCAGGGCGGTGGGGATGCCCTTGATGTACTCGGTGGCCAGGTAGATGGCCACGGGCAGCCCCGAGCCGATGTAGATCAGCAGCACCCCGATGCGGCTGTCGTAGAAGAAGTTGACCTGCCCGCTGCTGGACAGGCCGGCGAGGCGCAGCAGCCCCCCCAGCAGGGCGTCCAGCTGCGAGACCTCGATGAACAGGGGCACCATGAGCGACTGGATGGACAGCAGGATGCCGATCACGAAGCTGCCGTACAGCGGGGCGGTGGCCCGCGAGCGGATCTTGGCGAAGGCGAAGCCGGCCAGGATCGAGAAGAAGATGATGCCCAGGGTGGCCCCCGCGGTGTAGAGCACGGAGTTGCCGATCAGCTGGTCGAACTCCCCCAGCTTCCAGGCGCCGGGGTAGTTGGCGGTGGTCCAGTTGCGGGGCAGGCCCAGCCGGTTGAGGGGAAACTCCTGGGTGGTCTTGAAGGAGTTGAGGACCAGCCAGACGATGGGGGCGATGGTCATGAAGGCGAAGACCCCCATCACCAGGTAGGCCAGCGTCTTGCCGGCCACCCCTGCAATTCTGCCCAACGGGCCGGTTTTCAGTTCCTCAGCCATGCTCCTACTCCCTCCCCCCGTAGCGCTTCTCCACCAGCTTGGTGACCACGATCAGCAGCAGGCTCAGCAGGACGATCGACACGGCGATGGCATTGGCCAGCGGATAATCGGGGGCGCCGACAAAGGCGTTGTCGTACATGTAGATCGAAAGCAGCTGGGTGACCCGGGCCGGACCGCCGCGGGTCATGGCGAAGACCAGGGCGAAGCTGTTGAGCGAGCCGGCGATGCACAGGATGGCCGCATTGACGATCACCCCCGAGAGGGCGGGCAGGACCACCCGGGTCATGACCTGGCCTTCGGAGGCCCCGTCGATGCGGGCCGCCTCGATGATCTGCACGTCGATCTTCTGCATGTTGGCCAGGAACAGGATCAGGTACATCCCGGTCCAGCACCACAGCACCACGAACAGCACCGGCAGCATGGCCAGGTCGGGCTTGGCCAGGAAGGAGGGGAACCACTTGGGCCCCAGCAGGTTGACCAGATCCTTCTGCAGCATCACCAGCTCGCCGGGGGCATAGCTCAGCATGAACTCCTTCAGCTCCACCAGGGGGTTGGCGAAGGTCTCCTTGACCACCGCCCCGCTCAATTCGACCAGCCCGCCGACCAGCCGGTCGGTGATGTGGAAGCCCCCGGCCTCCTGGAAAAGGCGGGCGACCTTGTGGGCGAAGGAGGCCGACCAGGCCCGGTTGACGATCTCGGAGATCAGCCCGTAGGGGGAGAACACCAGGCCCCACATGATGCCGATGACGATCACCGAGATGATGGAGGGCATGTACAGCACGCCCTGCCAGAACTCGCCGAACTTCACGACCTTGCGGTAGATCAGGTAGGCGAAGACGAAGCCCAGCGGCAGCTGTCCGAACACCGAGACCAGGACGATGTACACGTTGTTCTTCAGCGCCTGCCAGAAATAGGGGTCGCGGACCAGCCTGCCGTACTGCTGCAGGCCGATGATCCCCCAGGCCTCGCCGCCGAACATCCTGCCCCCGTTGTAGTTGCTCAGGGAGAGCACGACGGAGATGACGATCGGGAAGCCCAGCACCAGCAGGTAGAGCAGGAAAGCGGGGGTGACCATGGACCAGTAGGCCAGCCTCTCCTCCGCCCTGCCGCGAATGCTCCGTGCCATGAAATCCTCCGCCCGCGAAAACCCCAGGAAAGCGGCGGGCGCCCGTGGGTTTGTCCGGGGCGCCCGCCCGAATGCTCAGCTCAGAAGGTTTACCTGTTGGCCCGCCACTCCACCATGGCCTTTTCGATCTCCGCGGCCACCTGGACCGGGGTCTTGTTGCCCAGCCCGATGTCCTGCAGGCCCTTGTTGATGTAGGTGTTGCACACGGTGGGATCCAGCACGCCGTCCAGCACGTAGCAGGTCTTCTGGATCGTGGCGTAGTACTTCGGCATCATCTGGGTGAAGGGGTCCAGCTTGTCGCTGGTCACGTCCCTTGCGGGTGGGGATGAAGGCGCCGGTCTCCAGCTTCATCGTCTGCACCTCGGGGGAGTAGTAGTACTTCAGCAGGCGCACGGCGGCCTTCTCCCTGCTCCGAGCCCTTGGGGATGGAGTTGGAAATGCCCAGGCCCACGCCCACGATGGCCGAGACCACGCCCGGGTTCTTCTCCCCCGGGATGGCGGGAAAGTTGAGGAAGGCGTAGTCGTTGGCCTGCTGTTCCGGCGGGATCAGCGCCTCGCCGGTGACCCGGTCGGTGATGTAGAAGCCCTGGCGCCAGTCCCCGTCGACGATGAAGGCGGCCTTGCCGGAGGCGAACAGGGCCGGGCCGTCGCCGTAGCCCAGCAGGATGTTTTCCTTGGTGATGACCCCGTCCTTGAACAGGGTCTGGATGAAGGTCAGGGCGGCTACGAAGCCCGGGTCGGTGAACTTGACCTTGCCGGCGATGGCCTGGTCCACCCAGGCGTCCCCCAGCATCCGGCCCACGACCGTGGAGAACAGGCAGGACTGCATCTGCCAGCCGTCGGCGTCCGGCAGGGTGACCACCTGGATGCCCTTGGCCTTGAGCTTGGGCACCATGGCCTTGAGCTGCGCGTAGGTGGTGGGCAGGGCCAAGCCGTTGTCCGCCAGCAGCTTCTTGTTGGCGTACATCACCGTGGTATAGGTGATGCTCTGAGGCAGCTCGGAGAGCTGGTTGGAAGCCTGGGCCTTGGGGACCAGGGCCGGGGCCACGAAGTTGGACAGGTACTCCTTGCCCAGCAGCGGGGTGAGGTCCTTCATCAGCTTCATCCCGTGCAGGATCGCGGAGCTGGAGCGCATCGAGGGCCACATGTAGATCACGTCCGGAATCTTGCCCGCCGCGATGTAGGCGCCCAGCTTCTCGTGGAAGGGCTCCAGGAACAGGATCTCCATCACCAGGTCGATGTCCGGGTTTTCCTGCCGGAAAGTCTCCCAGACCGCCTGGTCCTCCAGGTATCCCGCCTGCGCGGCGTCGATGTAGTACATGAAGCGCAGTTCGGTCTGCTGCGCGCCGAGGCTCATCCCGGCCAAGGCCAGCAGGGTGATCGCGAGAAGAAACAGCTTCTTCATCTTCTCAATCCTCCTTCAGGAATTGCCATCCTCATACGAGGACGGGTTCGGACTTTGATCCGCTCCGACCGGAGCGGCTTGAAGCCAGGGAAAGCGCCCGGCCTCCGGGTTGGCCGGGACGGGCAGCTCCAGCCGGCTGCCCGTGTCGGCGAAAAGGCGGTGCAGGACCATGCCGGCCGCGCCGTAGGCCACGGCCTTTTCGCCCAGCGAGGAGAAATGGATGCGGCAGTGCGCTTCGTCGGGGTAGGGCCAGTTGCGCTGGATCTCCTCGGCCAGCACCGCCTGCACTTCCTTGCGGTAGCGCTCGATGTGGCCGCCCAGGAACACCCGCCCCAGGTTGAAGGTGTTGGCGATCATAGCGATGTTGCGGGAGAGCTCCCGGATGAAGCGTGACAGGACGACGGGGTCCTCCTCGATGCGGTAGGCCTCCTCCTCGTTCAGGGAGAACTGGCCCTTGCATTCCGGGGTGCAGAACACGCTGCGGAACTCCCCGGCGGAGTAGCTGTGGCCGTAGTGCACCCGCCCCCCGATCACGATGCCCAGGCCCACGGCGGTCTTCTCGTGGTAGCGGCTGCGGTCGCGCACGTCGCGGAACTCGGCCAGCACGAACAGGAAGTCGCGCAGGCGCTTGCTGCGGTGGAAGGCGAGCTCCCCCCAGGCGCAGGCGTTGGCGTCGTTCTCCAGGAACAGGGGCAGGTCGTAGCCCTGGGCGATCCGGCCGCGGAAATCGAACGGGTCCTCCAGCTGCAGGGGAATGGAATAGCGGATCAGCCCCTTTTCGGGGTGCACGACCCCGGATACCCCCACCCCCAGGCCCAGCAGGGGCACCCCGCTGCGCCGCAGCTCCTCGCGGACCCTGGCGGCGATTTCCAGGAAACCGTCCCGAAAGCCGGCGCCGGTGAGCTGGGCGCTCTCGAACTTGGAGTACAGGATGCTGCCTTCCAGGTCCGTGGCCACGGCGGTGTAGGACTCGGGTCGCAGCTCCAGACCCAGCACGCAGCCGTAGCGGCGGTTCAGGGTGAGCGGCACGGGCCGGCGGCCCCCCAGGGGCCCGGATTCCCCCTCCGCGGTTTCGTGCACCAGGCCCGCCCGCAGGAGCTCGGCGGCGATGCTGGTCACCGTGGACTTGTCCAGGCCCAGGTTCTTGGCGATCTGGACGCGGCTGATCTCCTTGTGGATCCAGATCTCGCGCATGATGCGGGAAGTATTGACTGATCGGCTCCGCTTTGGCTGAATCATACCAGGTTAGTTGGTTGGATTATGAACCAACTAACCTGGTATAACCGATTTCCAGTGAGTTGTCAACTAATTTCTTTGCCTATTTGCCTGCATCCGTCGGGCGCCAGGCGCTTGACGTGGGGAGTTGCCAGTATCATACTGCGTTCGTTGGAAACGAAAACCATCGACCTGGCCGGCATCTGGGAGCTTCTGCAGTCCGGGGACGAGTCGCCGCGGCTCTCCGGACCCGTGCCGATGCGCATCCCCGGGGACAACCTCTCCGCGCTGCTGGAAGCCGGCCTGATTCCCGACCCCTATGAAGGCACTCGCGAGCTGGAGCTGCAGTGGATCGGCCGCAGCGACTGGCTGCTGCGCCGGCGCTTCATCGTGGAACCGGGCTTCCTGGAGGGCCGGCGGGCCTGGCTCCGCCTGGAGAACGTGGACTCGGTGGCCGAGGTGCTGCTCAACGGACGGCCGGTGGCCTCCGGCACGAGCCTGTTCGTCCCGCTGCAGGCGGAGGTAGAAGAGGCGCTGCGCGCGGGGGAGAACCTTCTGGAGGTCCGCCTGCGCTCCCCCGAACGGGAGGCCCTGGAGCGCAGCCGGCGCCTGCCCTACCCCGTGCCCCACAGCCAGTACCCCGTGCAATCCCCGCACCGCAACCTGCTGCGCAAGGTGCAGTGCCACGCGGGCTGGGACTGGGGGCCCTGCCTGATGCCCAGCGGCATCTACGGCCCGGCCTTCCTGGCCTCCAGCGCCGAGGGCCGCCTGGAGCACCTGCACACCGAGAGCCGCTTCGACGGCCGGGACGTGGAGCTGACGGTCCACCTGGAGTACTTCGCCTTTCGGGCCGCGGAGCTGCCCCTGGAAATCCAGACGGCCGGCGTCCGGCATTCCGGGATCCTGCGCGTCACTCCGGGCTTGAACGTGGAGCGCCGCAGCCTGCGTATTCCAGAGCCCGCGCTGTGGTGGCCCGCCGGCTACGGCGAACAGGCGCTGCACGAGCTTTCCGTGCAGGTCGGCGGGCAGGGCGCGCGGCGCCTGCTGGGCTTCCGGAGCCTGGAGGTGGAGAGCCGGGACGACCCGGCGGGCCGCAGCCTGCTCTTCCGGGTCAACGGGGTCGAGGTGTTCTGCAAGGGGGCCAACTGGATCCCCTGCGACGCCCTTCCCTCGCGGCAGACCCCCGCGCGCTACGAGGCCCTTCTTGGAGGCGGCGGTCCAGGCCAACATGAACATGCTGCGCGTGTGGGGCGGGGGCCAGTACGAGCGGGAGCTGTTCTACGAGCTGTGCGACCACAAGGGCCTGCTGGTCTGGCAGGACTTCATGTTCTCCTGCGCCGCTTACCCGGCCACCCCGGAGTTCCTGGCCGAGGTGGAAGCGGAGGTGCGCCACCAGGTCCGGCGCCTCCAGGACCACCCCTGCCTGGCCCTGTGGTGCGGCAACAACGAGGACCTGGGGGCCCTCACCTGGTTCCCGGAGACCCGCGCCAGCCGCGACCGCTACCTGGTGGACTACGACCGCCTGAACGAGGGGATCGTCGGCAGGATCGTGCGGGAGCTGGATCCGGGGCGGGCCTGGTGGCCCAGCTCCCCCTCCTCCGGGCCGGGAGACTACTCGGACAACTGGCACGAGGACAGCAAGGGGGACATGCACTACTGGAGCGTGTGGCACGAGGGCAGGCCCTTCGAAGCCTACTACGAGGTGACCCCCCGCTTCTGCTCCGAGTTCGGCTTCCAGTCCCTGCCCTCCGCCGAAGGCGTGCGCTCCTTCGCCCCCGAGTCGCAGGCCAACCTCACCTCCCCGGTGATGGAGCACCACCAGCGCCACCCCCGCGGCAACACGGTGATCGCCGAGACCCTGACCCGCTACTTCCGCTTCCCCGAGGGCTTCGAGGAACTTGCTCTATCTTGAGCCAGGTGCAGCAGGCCCTGGCCATCCAGACCGCCGTGGAGTACTGGCGCAGCCGCCGGCCGGCGTGCATGGGCATCCTGTACTGGCAGCTCAACGACTGCTGGCCGGTGGCCTCCTGGTCCTCGCTGGAGTACCCGGAGCGCTGGAAGCCGCTGCACTACGCGGCCCGGCGCTTCTTCCAGCCGGTGCACGTGGCGGCCTTCTGCCGCGACGGAGCCAACGTGGAAGTGCACGGCATCAACGACACGCGGGAGGAGGCGCCCGGCGAGCTGCGGATCCGCTTCCTGGATTTCGCCGGCCGTCCCCGCCGGGAGGAGAAGCGGGCGGTCCGCCTGCCCCCCGAGGCGGCCACGCCCCTGGGCACCTGGGCCCTGGCGTCCCTGCCCGCCCGGCCCGAGGAGCTGTTCCTCGACCTGCACCTGGTCCAGGCGAACGGAGAGGCGGAGAGCCAGCTCTTCCTCTGCCCGCCCAAGCGCTGCGAGCTTCCGGACCCCGGGCTGCGGGCCGTGGTGCGGGCCGGGAAGGACGGTAGCGGTCCGGGTCGAGCTGGCCGCCGAGCGGCCGGCCTTCTACGTGCACCTGGAAGCCCCCGGACTGGAGGGCCGCTTCTCGGACTCCTGCTTCACCCTGCTTCCCGACCGCCCGCGCGCGGTGGAGTTTCTGCCCTTGGCGTCCGCCTCCGCGGCGGAGCTGGAGAGGGTCCTGAAGGTGCGCCATCTGCGCGCCACCTACCGGTAGGAGCAAGCACCATGAAAAACCACAGCTTTCCGCAAGATTTCCTCTGGGGGGCGGCCACCTCGGCCTACCAGGTCGAAGGGGCGGCGGAGGAGCGCGGGGAGACGATCTGGGACCGCTTCTGCGCCATCCCCGGGAAGGTGTCCGGGGGGCAGACGGGCCGGACGGCCTGCGACCATTGCCACCGCTGGGCCGAGGACCTGGCGCTGATGCGCGAGCTGGGCTTGCGCTCCTACCGCTTCTCGGTGTCCTGGGCCCGCGTGCTGCCCGAGGCTCCGGGCCGGTCAGCTCCGCCGGCCTGGATTTCTACCGGCGCCTGGTCGACGGGCTGAGCGAGGCGGGCATCACCCCGCTGCCCACCCTGTACCACTGGGACCTGCCCCAGGCCCTGCAGGAGCAAGGCGGCTGGGAGTCCCGGGACACCGCCCGGCGCTTCGCCGACTACGCCCTGCTGCTTTTCGACCGCCTGGGCGACCGGATCGGGCACTGGACCACCCTCAACGAGCCGTACGTGGCCGCCCACCTGGGCTACCGCACCGGCGAGCACGCTCCGGGCTTCCAGGACGAAGGCCGCGCCGTACAGGTGGCCCACCACCTGCTGCTGGCCCATGCCTGGGCCGTGCAGGCCTTCCGCTCGGGCGGCGGAGCTGGACGGAGCGGCGGGCGGATCGGCATCGGCCTGGACCTGCCCTGGGTGCAGGCGGCCACGGAGCACCCCGACGACCGGGCCGCCGCCCAGCGGTACGACGCCTACCACAACCGCTGGTTCCTGGACCCGGTGTTCCGCGGCCTCTACCCCGAGGAGCTGCTGTCGGATTTCCAGAGCCGGCACGGGACTCCGCGGCTGGAAGCCGGCGACCCCGAAGCTTTCGCCTCCTCAGCCCCGGATTTTCTGGGAGTGAACTACTACTTCCGGGAGCTGGTCCGCCGGCCGGCGGATCCGCAGGGCAGGTTCGAGGTGATTCGGCCCGACTACCCGGGAGCGCGCTTCACCTCCATGGGCTGGGAGATCTGGCCCGACGGGCTGTACGAGCAGCTGCGGCGACTGGACCGGGAATACGGGCAGCCGGCGATGATCGTGACCGAGAACGGAGCCGCCTTCCCGGACCAGCCCGGGGCCGACGGGCGGATTGAGGATGGGCAGCGGGTGGAGTACCTGCGCGCCCACATTGAGGCGGCCGGCCGGGCCCTGCAGGCCGGCGTGCGCCTGCAGGGCTACCAGGTCTGGTCCCTGCTGGACAACTTCGAGTGGGCCTTCGGCTACGACCGGCGCTTCGGACTGGTGAACGTGGACTTCGCCACCCAGAAGCGCACGCCCAAGTCCAGCGCCCTCTGGTACCGCCAGGTCATCGAGCGGGGCGGCCTGTAAGGCGCGGGATAGTTCAGCCTTCCTGCGCCGCCTCGACCGTCGCCCGCGAGCGGGTGACCAGCGACACCACGATCAGGGTGATGAAGCTCAGCGGGATGGAGACGATGCCCGGGTTCTTGAGCGGGATCGGCGCCGTCGAGCGGGTCCAGGCCGTACAGCTCGTACATCGTCCGGCGAGAGCAGGATCAGCCCGAGCGAGCGAGACGATGCCCACGATGATGGAGGCGGCGATGCCCTTGGCGGTGGTCCTCTTCCAGAACAGCAGCATCAGGATGGCCGGCAGGTTGGCCGAGGCGGCCACCGCGAAGGCCAGGCCCACCAGGAAGGTGACGTTCATGCCCTTGAAGAGGATGCCCAGCACGATGGCCAGCGCCGCCGACGACGAAGGCCGAGATCTTGCCGGCCGCGCACCTTCTGGCGGTCGTCCATCTTGATGACCCGGCGAAGCGGTCCAGCAGGTCGTGCGCCACCGCGCCCGAGGCGGCGACGATCAGGCCGCTGACCGTGCCCAGCACGGTGGCGAAGGCGATGGCCGAGATGATCGCGAACAGGAACGTCGCCGAAGGAGCGGGCCAGCAGCGGCGCGGCCATGTTGCTGTCGGCCGGGTTGATCACGCCGCTGATCATCGCGCCCAGGCCCATGAACAGGGTCAGGATGTAGAAGAAGCCGATGGCGGCGATGGCCACGATGGTGGACTTGCGCGCCGCCGCCGGGCTGGGCACGGTGTAGTAGCGGATCAGGATGTGCGGCAGGGCGGCCGTGCCGAGGAACAGCGCCAGCATCAGCGAGACGAAGTCGAGCCGCTCCAGCGGCGTGCCCTCGACCTTGAACTTCAGCCCGGGCCGCATGATGCGGTTGCCCGCGCGTGAGCGACCGGAGTAGTAGACGGTGACCTTGTCGCCGTCCGTCGGTCGAACTTCGCGTCCTTCCAGCTGCCGCACGCTGGTGTCCTCGGCGCGCCGATCAGGGCCAGGAAGCTCGAACGGGCCGACGCTGCCGGTCCGGCCTCGCCCGCGTCTGGCCGCGCGATCGCGCTCGAGGTTGCCGACCTGGCGCAGCTGGTTCTCGCGCGAGGCCGGCGCGCCGTTGATCGAGCTTCGCGCCGTCCGGCCGGGTCACCACGCACTGGCGTCTCCTGCAGCGTGACGGCCCCGTCGGCGTCCTCGCTCGACCATCCACCAGCGTCTCCCGCCGCTCGCCGGCCAGCTTGGCGAAGCGCCGGCCGCCTTGCACCTCCTGCTCACGGCGACACCTGCCAGCCGGGCTCGGCGACCGATCAGCGCCGCCGCCGGTCTCGGTGGCCGCCAGCGTGCTGGTACTCGTGGAACGGCACCCTGCCGCCCTGGTCGGGCGTGGTGGAGAGGCCGCGCACGCAGCACCGCGCACCACCAGGACCGATGGAGAAGACGATCAGCAGGCCGCCCTTGAGGAACTGCACGTAGGTGGTCGAGGCCATGCCCGCGGTGGCGACGATGGTGATGACGATCGCGCCGACCATGATGACGCCCCACGTAGTGCGGCAGGCCCAGCAGCGGCTCGACCAGCACGCCCGGCGCCGACCATCTGCGGGATCAGGTAGCAGAGCGAGACCACCAGCGTGCTGATGGCCGCGGCCAGCTTGATGCCGCGGCGAGTTGAACTTGGCGTCCAGGGCGTCGGTGAAGGTGTACTTGCCCAGGCGCTTCATGCGGCTCGGCCACGACGAACAGGGCCACGATCCAGCCGGCCAGGTAGCCGATGGAGTAGAGGAAGCCGTCGTAGCCGGCCGTGGCGATCATGCCGCAGATGCCCAGGAACGAGGCGGCCGAGAGGTAGTCGCCGGCGAAGGCGATGCCGTTGACGCCCCAGTGGATCTGGCCGCCGGCCGCGTAGTAGCCGCTGGCCGACTTGGCCCGCCCGGCGAAGTAGAAGGAGAGGGCCAGCACGAGCGGCCACGAAAAACACGAACAGGGCGACCGACAGGATGCTCATGCCTGCCCTCCCTTCTCCCGAGCTCGCTTCCGTGCAGCCGCAGGCCGTTGTAGATCAGGGCCAGCAGCAGGGCGAACACGATCAGCCCGAAGCCGTACACCACGGCCAGGTTCAGGCCGCCCAAGGCCAGCCGGCCCATCAGGCCGGGCCGCACCAGGTTGATGACCACGAAGCTCGCGTAGATCGCCGCGTAGACGATGAACAGGATCACCCCGAGACGTCTCTTGAAGCCGAAGGCGGGGTCCTTCCCCGCCTTGGCCGCCGGTTCGTGCAGCATGCGGTACCTCCAGGGATGGGGTGTTTATCGCACAACCGCCGGATTTGTGCAATAATCCCCGTGCATGTCCGCCGAGCGCATCCCGGTCTGCCTGCACTGCCACTCCTCCTGCAGCGACGGGGCCTTCACCCCGGAGCAGCTGGCCGGCGAGCTGGCCGCCCGGGGGGTGCGGTACGCCGCCCTGACCGACCACGACACCCTGGCCGGTCTGGCCTCCTTCCGCGAGGCGCTGGCCCGGCTGGGGGTGGCGGCCATCGCCGGGGTGGAGATGAGCGTGGCCTCCTCCCGGGGCGAGCTGCACCTGCTGGCCTACGGCTTCGACCCGGAGGATCCCGGGCTGTCGGCCGTCCTGGAGGCGTCGCGCCGGCAAGCGGACGACGGCATGCAGGGCCTGGTGGACTCCCTGAAGCGCCTGGGCGGCCGGCTCGAGGCCCCGCCCGCCGGCCTGCCCGACCCCGGCCAGGCCATCCGCGCCGTGCACGCCGCCGGCGGGGCCGTCTTCCTGGCCCACCCGCTGTCCTACTCCTTCGGCAGCGAGGCGCTGGAGGGCGTGGTCCGTGAGCTGGCCGCCGCCGGCCTGGACGGCCTGGAGGCGCTGTACTCCCCCTACTCCGAGCCGCAGGTGCGCTCGCTGCTGGACCTGGCCGCCCGCCTGGGCCTGGCCGTGAGCGCCGGCGGGGACTTCCACGGGCCCGGACTGCCGGGCGATGCGCAGCCGTTCACCGCGCTGGACCCCGAGCGCTGGGAGGCCTTCCGCGCCGTGCTGCTGCGAGGGCGCGCGGGCGGAGGGCCCCGGCAGGAGGAGCGCCAGCCCCCGGCCGCCAGCCCCCGCGAAGCCCGCCGCCTCCGGCCGGGCCGCTTCGCCGCGCGCATCGTCCTGCCCACCCTGACCGCGGTCGTGCTGTTCGTGCTGGCCTTCTTCGTCCTGATCATCCCGCGCTTCCAGGCCATCCTGCTGGAGCGGAAGAAGGAGATGATCCGCGAGCTCACCAATTCGGCGGTGAGCATCCTGGCCGAGTACGCCGCCGAGGAGCGCGCCGGACGCCTCAGCCGGGCGGAGGCCCAGGCGGCGGCGGCCGGACGCCTGCGGGACATGCGCTACAACCTCAAGGACTACTTCTGGATCACCGACCTCCAGCCGCGCATGATCATGCACCCCTACCGCCCGGAGCTGGAAGGCACGGACGTGAGCGGCTACGCGGACGCCAACGGGGTGCGGGTGTTCGTGGAGTTCGCGGAGGCCGTGCGGGAGAAGGACGAAGGGTACGTGGAGTACCTGTGGCAGTGGATGGACGACGCCCAGCGCATCGTGCCCAAGCTCTCCTTCGTCGAACGCTTCCAGCCCTGGGACTGGGTGGTGGGCACCGGCATCTACATGGACGACGTGAACGCCGAAATCCGCCGGGTGACCGGCTCCCTGATCCGCCTGTCGGCGGGCATCGTCGTCCTGCTGGCGCTCCTGCTGGCCTTCGTGGTCCAGCAGAGCCTGGCCTTGGAAAACAGCCGCCGCCGGGCCGAGCAGTCCCTGCGGGAATCCCACGAGCGCTATCGCACCCTGGTGGAGGCTTCCGGGGAGGGGCAGGTGGTGGTGATCGACGGGGCCTGCGCCTACGCCAACACCACCTTCCGGCGGATGCTCGGCTACAGTGACGCGGAGCTCGCCCTGCTCACCGTGGCGGACCTGGTGCGCCCCTACCCCGGGCAGGAGCAGGAGGCCCGCGCCTTTCTGGCCACGGTCGCCTCCGAGGAGGCCCGCGCCGCCGGCTCGCGCCTCCTGGCCTGCGGCCTGCAGGGCCGGGAAGGCAAACCGGTCGACGTGCTGCTCTCCGCCTCCGGCATCCGCGCGGGCGGGCGGCCGGGGGCCATTCTGACGGCCCGGGAGGTGGGCTCCTGGCAGCGCCTGGAAGGCGGCGGCGGGGAGCTGCGCGCCCTGTGGCAGGAGAGCGAGGTGGCCCTGTTCCTGGCCACCTGGGGGCGCCGCGCCTTCCTGCTGGACTGCAACCCCGCGGCGCGCAGCCTGCTGGCCCCGGGCGGCGAGCGGACCGACCTGTTCTCCCTGTTCGCCGATCCGCGCGAGGCCGAGCGGGTGTTCGCCGAGCTCGCCGCCACGGGCCGCCTGCGGGAACGGGAGCTGGCGCTGGCGCGCTCGGACGGCTCCACCCGCATCGTGCGGCTTTCGGCCGCCCTGGCCCGCGCCCCGGACGGCGCCATCCGCCACCTGGAGGCGCTGGCCTGCGACCTGACCGAGCTGCGCCGGCAGGACCGGCGCCGGGAAGAGCTGCTGGCCGAGCAGGAGACCTCTTCCCTGTTCCTGAGCCGCCCCCTGGCGGCCATCGCCCGCCGGGTGCCCGCGGTCGAGCTGGAGTCCAGCCTCCGCGATGCGGCCGCCCGCATGACTCGCGAGAAGGTGGACTGCCTGCTGGTGACCGGCCCCTCCGGGGAGCCGCTGGGCATCGTCACCGACCGGGACATGCGCGAGCGGGTCGTGGCGGCGCGGGCGGATCCCGGCCGGCCGGTGGGGGAGTTCATGAGCTCGCCCCTGGTCTGGGCCCCCGCCGGCGCCCTGGTCTACGAGGCGGTGCTGCTGATGCGCGACCGGGGGCTGGCCCACCTGCTGGTGCGCGAGGGCGCCCAACCGGGAGTCGTGCGGGCGCTGGACCTGTTGCAGCTGCAGCGCCATTCCCCCGCGGTGCTGGGCCGGGAGATCGCCGCCGCCGCCGGGCTGGAACAGGTGGCGGACTGCCGCGGCAGGCTGCTGGAGCTGGTGCGCGGCCTGGCGGCCAGCGGCGCCAGCGCGCGCAGCACCACCCGCATCTACAACGCCCTGGCCGACCGGATCCTGGCCAGGCTGATCGAGTTGGCCGTGGCCGAGCTGGGCCCGCCGCCCGTGCCTTTCGCCTTCCTGGCCCTGGGCAGCGAAGGGCGGCAGGAGCGCACCCCGGGCTCCGACCAGGACAGCGCGATCCTGTTCGACGCCGAAGGCCCGGCGGAAAGCGAGCGCCGCTACCTGCTGGCGCTGGGGGCCCGGGTGTGCGCCGGCCTGGAAGCGATGGGCGTGCCGCGCTGCGCCGGCGGGGCCATGGCCGACAACCCTTCCTGGTGCGCCACCTTCCCGCAGTGGCAGGCCTATTTCGCCGGCTGGATCCGCCAGCCGGAGCCCCGGGAGCTGCTGGACTTCAACATCTTCTTCGACCTGCGGGCCGCCGGCGGCGTGGCGGGGCTGGCCGAGCGCCTGCGCGCCGCGGTCTCGGCGCTGCTGGCCGAAAACCCGCCTTTCTTCCTGCATCACGCTCGGGACCTCCGCGAGCGGCGCCTGCCGGCCTGGCCCAAAGGCGGCCGCCTGGACGCCAAGGAAGCCATGGCCCCCATCGTGGGCTTCGCGCGGCTGTACGCCCTGAAGCACGGCGCGCGCACGGCCGGCACACGCGAGCGGCTGGAGGAGCTGCGGGACACGGGCCTGCTGGACGGAGGCCTCGTGGGCGAGACCCTGCAGGCCTACGACCTGTTCAGCAGGCTGCGCCTGCAGGCCCAACTGGCCGGCTCCGGCAACCTGGTGGACTGTTCGGCGCTGCCGCACGCCGAGCAGACCCTGCTGCGCGAGTCCCTCGGCCTGCTTTCCCTGCTGCAGAAGCGCATCGGCTTCGACTTCCTGGGCGGGGCGGGCTGAGCCCCAGCAGGCGCCAACTTGATATGGGCAGCCATATTCAGTAATATTGCCATATGAAGACCACGATCGAAATCGCGGACAACCTCATGCACCGGGCCAAGGCCCTGGCCCGCCGGGAGAAGACCACCCTGCGGCGGCTCACGGAGGAAGGGCTGCAGCTGGTTCTGTCCCGCCGGGAGGAGGGACCCGGCAGAAAGGTCAAAGCGGTGGTCTTCCAGGGCAGGGGCCTTTCGCCTGCTTTCCACGGCAAGTCCTGGGCCGAGCTGCGCGACGAGATCTACCGGGGATACGGCTCGTGATCGCGGTGGATACCAACCTGCTGGTGTACGCCCACCGCGCGGAGAGCGAATGGCATGCTCCGGCGCTGCACCACCTGCTGAGCCTGGCGCAGGGGCGGGCCCAATGGGCCATCCCCTGGCCCTGCCTGCACGAGTTCCTGGCCATCGTCACGCACCCGCGCATCTACGAGCCGCCGTCCCCCAGGGAGACGGCCCTGGCCAGCCTGGCGGCCTGGCTGGACTCCCCAAGATGCGCGCCGATCGGCGAAGGGCCCGGCTATTTCGAGGTGCTCCAGCGTCTGGTTTCCAGGGGGCGGGTGGTCGGCGGACTGGTCCACGACGCCCGCGTGGCGGCGATATGCCTCTACAACGGGATTTCGATGTTGTGGACCGCCGACCGCGACTTCAGCCGCTTCCCCGAGCTGAAAACAGGCAACCCGCTGATCACCGCGAAGAAATAGACGGCTGCCCCGGTTGCCCGATCCGGTACAGGGTCTCCCCGGCCGGGTCCACCAGCAGGGTCCCCTCCTCCTCGCGGCCGCGATAGTCCTGGAGGCGCACGCCGGCCGGGTCCAGCCAGCCCAGGTTCAGTTTCCGGCAGAGCTCTTCCGGCAACCCCGTGGCTAGCACCACCTCGATGCGTGGTGTCTCCACCCCGTCCCGGAAGCTGCCCGTCCCCTTCACGTGGGTGGAGTGGGCCAGCACCGCCCAGGGCAGGCCGCGGAAGTGATCCCACTGCCGCAGGAAGTAGTCGCGCACGTGGTAGCCGACCCGCCCGATCAGCTCGCCCCAGGTGCGGCTGACTTCGCCCAGATGGGGGGCGTAGATGATCAGGCGGCCGCCGTCGGCGACCACCGGCTCCAGCTTGTACATGACCTTGCCGCCCACCCACAGCTCGTCGTACATGCGCGGGGCCACGCCCAGGACCGTGCGGAAGGGTCCCGGCCGGGTGCGCACGTGCACCGCGGCGGCCAGGTCCGCGGCGCGCGACCAGGCCTCCTCGACCGCGCCGGCGTACAGCCCGGCCAGCCGGCCCCCCTCGGCCACCACGGCGCTCACCCCCAGCCTGGGGATGGCCAGGAGGGCCGCCGCGCGGTCCAGCAGGCGGCGCACCGGGGTGTCCTTGCGCCCGATGGTCCGCAGGCAGGTGATCACCGCCCCCAGCCAGTGGGTGAAGTGCAGGAAAGACCCGCCGGAGATGCCCGGGAACAGGTACTTGTTGCCGCCGGAGTAGCCGGCCACCTCGTGGGGGAACACCGGCCCGAGCAGGACCAGCAGGTCGTAGTCGAACACGACGCGGTTGATGTCCACGGTCACCGGCTCCCGGAACAGCCCGCCGGTCAGGGATTCGATCTCGCCGGCCTCGATCGTGCCGAGGCCCGTGAGGGTGCCGGGCAGGTCCCAGCGGTGGCACAGAAAGCGGGAGCACGGGAAAAGGCTGCCTGCCTGCCCCGCCTCCAGGCCGTACAGGCGCAGGACTTCCGCATCGCTCATCACCGGGTGCGAGCCCAGGGCGACCATGAAATCCAGCCTCGCGGCCAGCCCGCCGAGGACCCGGCCGAGGGCCCGGACCAGCAAGGGCAGCGGACAGGTGCGGGTCCCGTCCGGAGTGACCACCAGCACCTTCCGGCCGCGGAAAGCCTCTTCCGGTATTCCCTGCTCGCAGAACCTGCTCGATCCTGCCGGCATCCGGCGGCTCCTGCCAGATCTCCGCCGTGCGCGCCCATGCCCTCCCCCACGCTCCAATGTATCGGCATCCGGCTTGGTGGGCCAGGGCAATGCGGCTATAATAGAGGACATGACCGAGCTGCTGGCCCAGAGCGACGCATACCTGCGCGAGTTCGACGCGGTGGTGAGCGAGAGCGACCCGGCCGAAGGGGCCGTGGCCCTGGATCGGACGGCCTTCTACCCCGGCGGCGGCGGGCAGCCGCACGACCTGGGCACCCTGGCGGGACTGCCGGTCCGGAAGGTCCAACGTAGGGGAGAAGGGATCTGGCATTACCTGGAGGGGGACGCCCCCGCGGCGGGAAGCGCCGTGCACGGGGTGCTGGACTGGGAGCGGCGCTACGCGCTGATGCGCACGCACACCGCCTTCCACATCCTCTGCGGGGTGGTCTGGCGGGACTACCGGGCCCAGGTCACCGGCGGGAACCTGGAGCCCCTGAAGGGGCGCATGGACTTCGAGTTCGAGACCCTGCACGGCGAGCTGGTGCACGAGATCGAGGCCAGGGTCAACGCCGAGGTGGCCGCCGCCCGTGAGGTGCGCGTACGACACCTCGCCAGAGTTGAAGCCTTCCGCATTCCCGATCTGATCCGCACCAAGATCAACCTGCTGCCCGAGGGCATCGCCGTCGTGCGCACCGTGGAGATCGAGGGCCTGGACCTGCAGGCCGACGGGGGCACCCACGTGGCCAACACCCGCGAGGTGGGCGTGGTGCGGGTGGCCGGCTACAAGAGCAAGGGCCGCATCAACAAGCGCATCGAGCTGGAGCTGGCCTGAGCCTCAGGGCTCATTCAGCAGAAGAGTGAAGCCGCCCAAGAGCACGCCGGTCTCCACCTCCAGCACCTGGAAGCCCAGTTGGCGCGGCGACCCCGCCTCGGCGGAGGTGACCGCCAGGAGCAATTGGGCGGCCAGTTGCCTGCCCAACTTCAGCTGGGTTTGCGGATCCGCGAGATCAGAGCTCTGGAAGGCCAGCTCCCGCAGAACGGGGTCGAGCGCGGATCTGCTGACCAACCTCACCGGCACGCCGTCTTCCTGGAAGACGTTGGCCAGGTGAATGCTGAGCTCTTCAACCAGCTGCGCGCCAAGCGGGGACTGTCCTTGGACCGAAGGGTAAACGGCGAGCACCCGCTGCGGCCCATCACCGAGATCCTCAAAGCGGTTCCACAGGATTTCCAAGGTCCGCCAGGCTGCCTCTTCGCTCAACGACTCCAGATCGCTAAACGTGCGCCGCTCAGCCATCGTGGCGCAGCCGGCTGCCAGGAGCAGGAGGGCCGCTGCAGCCAGCGCGCGGCAGAGGGCTTTGGCCTTCATCTTTTCAAGGTATAGGCGGCGCGGCAGCCAGTCAACTGCACGATCGCGTCTCCCGCATTGACAAGGCCGGCCGGCGCGTGCCCCAATGCGGCATGCCGTACACCGCGCCGAAGATCGTCGTGACCCCGCCCGGGCCCAAGGCCCGGGAGTGGATGCGCCAGGACTCCGAAATGCTCTCCCCTTCCCTGAGCCGCAGCTCGCCGCTGGTGGGCGTGAAGGGCGAGGGGGTGTACGTGGAGGACGCGGACGGCAACGTGTTCCTGGACTTCGGCTCCGGGATCGCCGTGAACTCCCTGGGCCACCGCCATCCGGAAGTGATCGCGGCCATCAAGGCCCAGCTGGACCGGCTGGTGTTCCTGAACAGCCTGGACTACTACACGGTTCCGCAGATCGAGTACGCCGAAGATGCTGTTCCGGACCACGCCGGGAGACTTCCCCAAGCGGGTGTTCTACACCAACTCCGGCAGCGAGGCCATCGACACGGCCATCAAGATGGCCAAGTGGCACACGCGCCGGCCCTACGGCATCGGCTTCATCAACGGCTTCCACGGCCGGACCATGGGCGCGGTGAGCTTCACCACCACCGGCGTTTCGGCCCGACGCGGCTTCGCTCCCCTGTACCCCATCGGGCATTTCGTGCCCTACCCCTACTGCTACCGCTGCCTGTTCAACCGGGAGTACCCCTCCTGCGACCTGCACTGCCTGAGCTACCTGACCGACGTGACCCTGAAGAAGCTGGCCCCGCCCGACGAGGTGGCCTTCCTGCTGGTGGAGGCGGTGCAGGGGGCGGGCGGCTACATCGTGCCGCCGAAGGAGTTCCTGCCGCGCCTGGCCGCGATCGCCCGGCAGCACGGCATGGTCCTGATCGTGGACGAGGTGCAGACCGGCTTCGGGCGCACGGGGAAGATGTGGGCCAGCGAGCACTTCGGGGTGGCCCCGGACATCATGGCCATCTCCAAGGCCTTCGCCCACGGGCTTCCGGCCGGGGCCGCCGTGGCCCGGGCCGAGGTCATGGACTGGGACGAGGGGGCGCACGAGGGCACCCTGAACGGCGGGCCGGTCATCCTGGAGGCGGCCAAGGCCGTGCTGCGGGTGATCGCCGAGGAGAACCTGGTGGAGAAGTCCCGGGTCCAGGGCGAGTACCTGCAGGGCCAGCTCCTGGCCCTGCAGAAGAAGTACCCGCTGATCGGGGACGTGCGCGGCCTGGGCCTGATGGTGGGCATCGAGCTGGTGGCCGACGCGAAGAAGACCCCGGCCAAGGACAAGCGCAATCGACTGCTGGAGGAGGCCTTCCGCAGGGGTCTGCTGCTGCTGGGCGCCGGGGAGTGCTCCATCCGCCTGGCCCCGCCCCTGGTGATCACCCGGGCCCAGCTCGACCAGGGCCTGTCGATCCTGGAGGACTGCCTCAAGCGCTTGAGCTGAATCCCCGCGCCGCGGCTACTGCAGCACCGAGACCGCCGTGGGCGACAGCCGCTCCACAACGATCGAGGGGATGTCCAGCAGCGACCTGACCTTGGGGTCGATCACCTTCTTCCAGTGCGCGCTGCCGTACACCCTGGCGTACAGCCGCTTGCGCTCGGCTTCACTGGCAAAGCGCCGCAGCCAGAGGTAGAGCGTGTCGCTCTTCTCGACCGTGAAGCTTCCGGAAATGACCATGCCCATGGAGGTCTGAAACGGGATGATCTCCTCCTCCATCAGCTTCACCCATTGCTTCATCTTGCCCTTGTAGACCGTGTAACGCCGCAGCTCGTAGAACACCGCTGAACCTCCCTCTGAAGTTGTGGACAATATAGCACAGAAGCCGCAGGCAGCCCGGGGCTACTCCAGGTCCTTCGGGGCCAGGTCCCCGAGGGAGGATTCCAGGGAATCCTGTTTCTTGCCGCCTGCGGTCCCGCGGCCGGGGAGCGGGGTTTCGAACTGGTAGCCGGGCTCGGTCTTCTGCCGCTTCCAGATCTGGCGCATTTCGCGCCAGGCCCCGACCAGGGTCCGCGGTTTGGGCAGGTCGTCGGCCACGGCCCGGTAGAGGTTCCTGAGATTGTAGCAGGGGACGGCCGCGAACATGTGGTGCTCCGTATGCCAGTTCATGCGCCAGTAGAGGAACCGGGTGAAGGGATCCAGGGTGATCGAGCGCACGCACAACCGGAAGTCGTTCACGTTGGTCTTCAGGCCGGTGTGCATGGGGACGCCCACGAAATACCGCAGCCAGTTGGCGATGAACGGCGCGAAGGTGACCAGCAGCGGCAGCGGCCAGAGCCGAAAGATGATGGAAACGGCGATGAGCGCCAGATGGAACAGCAGGATCAGCCTGGCCCAGCGGACCGACTTGCGGTGCGCCTCCGGCTGGTCGGCATACACGGCCTCCAGCCACTCCTTGCTGTACCTGCCCGTGAAGGCCAGCTTCACGGTCGCCGCGACGTTCTGCACGAGCGGAAACGAATACGGCTCGCCCCGGGTCCCGACCAGGTTGAGGGTGAACACCTGCAGCAGGAACAGGGGGTTCAGCGACGGATTGGTGGGGAGCACGACCTCACGGTCCCCCCGGGGATGCAGCGTGTACAGGTGGTGATAGGTGTGGCTCATCCGGTAGTCGTGGAAGTTGAACCAGGAAATCAGGCTGTAGAAACGTACGAACAGGCCGTTGAGCCATTTGGTGCTGAACACGGTGCCGTGGGCCAGCTCGTGGGTGGCCAGCCCCGCCAGGAAGGAATAGACGGTGCCATGGGCGAAAAGTCCCAGCGCGAATCCGACCCACAGGCGCTGGGCGAAGAAGATCCAGGTCGCCGCGGCGGTGATGGCCAGCAGGGCGAGATGCCCGAAGGACTGGAAGGCCCCGCGCAGGTCGCTGCGGCGGGTCAGCTCCTTGAGCCTGGCCGGCTCGATCGGGGAGCGGTACCAGGAAAGGCGAAACTGCTTGCGGACCTGCTCCATCGGCTCATGTTCCACAGCCATCGGGCCACCCCCATTGAGGCTCCCAGTCTACCCCGCGGCCAAGCGATCCGGCAATACGCGGGTGTGCTATACTCCTCGCGCGGGAGCCGGGCTTGAAGAAATACGTCGTGCTGGCCGGCAACATCGGCGCCGGGAAAACCACGCTGGTCGAGCTGATGTGCCAGCAGCTGGGCTGGAGACCCTACTTCGAGCCGGTGGCCGAGAACCCCTACCTGGTGGACTTCTACAAGGACATGGCCAGCTGGGCCTTCCACTCCCAGGTCTTCTTCCTGACCCACCGCGTGCGCTCGCACCGGGCCCTGATGGACGACCCCTTCTCGGTGGTCCAGGACCGCTCCCTGTACGAGGACGCCGAGGTTTTCGCCCGCAACCTCCACCGCCAGGGCCACATCAGCGAGCGCGACTGGCAGACCTACCAGGGGCTGTACCGCACCTTCACCACGCTGCTGCCGGCGCCGGACCTGGTGGTCTACCTGCGGGCCTCCGTGCCCACCCTGCGCCGCCGCATCCAGCGGCGCGGCCGGGAGCTTCGAGGCGAACATCAGCGAGGAGTACCTGGGCCAGCTCAATGAGCTCTACGAGTCGTGGATCGCCGGCTTCTCCCTGGCGCCGGTGCTCACCGTTCCCGCCGACCGGCTGGACTTCGTGCAGGAAAAGAAGGACTTGCGGAAAATCGTGGCCGTGGTGGAAGAGCGCCTGCGCGGCGACCAGGGGCTGCTGTTCGAGTGAGGCGGACCCAAATCAGCGATTGCGCTCCTGGCCGCCCGATCACCACCACCCGCCCGGGACGCTCCCGGCGCACTTCCAGCCGGCCTTCGGGAGCGGCGCAGGCCAGCAGCGCGGACAGCTCCTCCGGCAGGAAGCCGCGGCGGATGGAAAGCAGGCCGTCGTAGGCGGCGAAGCTGCCGTGCAGGAACACGCCGGCGAACAGGGCGTACCAGAAATAGGAGGCGGGCGAGCGCAGCAGGTCGGTGATGACCAGCAGGCGCCGGGCGCGTCTCAGCATGGCCGCCACGGTCGGGGCCACCTGGGCGTCCTGCAGGTGGTGCAGGAAGTGGTTGGCGAACACGTAGTCGAAGCTGCCCAGGCTCTCCAGCTCGGCCGCGGACCCCAGCCGAACCCGGATCCGCTCGACCCCCTCGCATTTCCGGCGGGCATAGGCCGCGGCCCGCGGGTCATGATCCAGGCAGGTGATGCTCAAGGACGGCGCCCGCCGGGCCAGCCACAGCGCCAGGTCCGCCCCGCCGGCGCCCACGTCCAGCAGGGTGCACGGACCCGGCCGGCGGCGGATGTCCTCGCAGCACCGTGCGCTCCAGCAGTCCCCGCGCTCCGGTGAGCAGGCGGTTGATCCAGGAAAACTGCCGCAGGGTGCGCTCCAGGCGTACCGGATCGCTGTCCGGCAGGTCCATCCACTCCGGTCCCCGGGAGCGGACCGCCTGCCAGGGCAGTGCGCGGTTCAAGGCAGCTTCTCGAGCAGCGCGCTCTCCACGGTCAGCCCGGGGCCGAAGGCCGCGGCGAAGGTGCGGCCCTGCCCCTGCCCGGCCAGCAGCAGCTCCAGCACGAACAGCAGCGTGGCCGAGCTCATGTTCCCGTAGTCGCGCAGCACCTGGTAGGAGGCCCACAGCTCCTCGGGCTTCAGGCCCAGAGTGGCGGCGGCCCGGTCCAGGATGGCCCGTCCCCCGGGATGGATGGCCCACAGGGCCACCTCCGCCCGGCTCAATCCCCCCTCGGCCAGCAGGTCCTCCAGGATGGCCCCGATGTTGCGCTCGATCAGGCGCGGCACGTAGGCCGAAAGGCGCATGTCGAAGGCCACCGTGCCCAGCCGCCAGGCCATGTCCCGCTCGCTCTCGGGGATGGTGCGGGTGGCGAAGCGCTCCAGGCTGAAAACGGCGCCTTCCCCTTCTCCGCGTTGCGCGGAAACCAGCGCCGCGCCGGCCCCGTCGGCGAACAGGGAGTTGGCCACCATGACCTCCCGGTCGGGCTTCAGTTGCAGGTGCACGCTGCACAGCTCCAGCGCGACCACCAGCACCCGCGCCTCGGGCCGCGAGCGGCAGATGTCCGCGGCCAGCTTGAGCGCCGGCAGCGCCGCGAAGCAGCCCATGAAGCCCAGGTGGAAGCGGTGCAGGCCCGGGGAAAGCCCCAGGCTCTTCTGCAGATGAAAGTCGAAACCGGGGGCCGAGAAGCCGGTGCAGCTCACGGTGATCAGGTGGCTGATGCGCGAGCGGTCCAGGCGGGGCAGTCCTGCCAGCAGCTTCTCGGCCACGCGCAGGCTCAGGACGTCGGCCTCGCGGATGAACAGGTCGTTGCGCTGTTCCACCCCCGGCTCCGGCCGCAGGTCGGGGCTGGGTGGATAGAAGGTGAATTCGGAAGGGTCCTTGCCGTAGTCCCCGATCACCGTGTGCCGCTTCTGGATGCCCGTGTCCCGGTACAGCCGGTCGAGGAAGCGCCGGGTGGGCTCGTCGTAGAAGGGCAGGCTGAGCAGGAAGCGGTGGGCGAACTCCTGGGTATAGGCGTGCTCCGGCACGGCGGTGGCGATCGCCTGCAGGTAAACGGGCCGCTCGGCGCTGTTGATTGACATAGAACGCATGAATAACTTAGCGTTGTACCGGGCAAAAAGCAACCGGGGTCGGAAGCAACCGTGAAAATATTCACCGCGCGCCTGGCGGACTTCGACCTGCGCCGGCCGGCCAGCAAGCGCGACTACAACCGGCGTGTGTTCCGGGCCGTGGCGCCCCGCTACGGGGTGGTCACCCGTCTGCTGTCCTTCGGCATGGACGCCTGGTGGAAGCGCGCGCTGGTGACCCGGCTGCCGCGTGATGCGGGCGTCGCCCCCCGGGCGCTGGACCTGGCCTGCGGCACGGGGGACTTGAGCCTGCTGCTGGCCCGCCGCTTCCCTGCAGGCCAGGTCGAGGGCCTGGACCTGAGCCCGGCAATGCTGGCCCGGGCCCGGCGCCGGCGCGGCGCCGGCAGCATCCGCTTCCGCCTGGGCGACCTGGGTCGCCTGCCCTATCCGGCGGAGAGCTTCCGCCTGGTGACCGGCGGCTACGCGCTGCGCAACGCCCCTGACCTGCGACAGTGCCTGCGGGAAGTGTTCCGCGTGCTCGCCCCGGGCGGCACGGCCGCCTTTCTGGACTTCAACCGCTCCCCGGTGCCCTGGCTGGGGCGCCTCGAGGTGCGCCTCCTGTCCGCCTGGGGCGGGCTGTGGGGCTGGCTGCTGCACGGCAACCCCGAAGTCTACGCCTACATCGCCGAGACGCTGGCCCTGTTTCCCGATCGCGCCCGCTTCGAGGCGCTGCTGCGGGAGCTGGGCTTCCGGCGCGTGCGCTCGCGCCTACCTCCCGGAGGGTTCGTCAGCCTGACCTTCGCCGGCAAGCCGTAGCCGCCGTTCCCGGGCCAGCACCCCGCTCAAGGTGGAATACGGCACGTTCACCATGGTGAAATGCCCCACCAGCGCCCGGGACAGCGGCGGGCGGGTCAGCACCGGCACCAGCAGGTTGCGCAGGGCGCGCGGAGCAGCGGCGCGCAGCGTGCCAACGCCCATGAACAGGCGCGAGCGGCGGGCGGCGGCCCGGAAACCCGTGCGCCGGTAGGGCTCGTAGAGGGCCAGCAGGTCCTCCAGGTTCTCCCCGCCGCGCCGGCAGCGCTCCAGCACGCGGGCCAGCAGGCGGGCGTCGGCGAAACCCGTGTTCATGCCCTGCCCCCCGATGGGCGGCATGGTGTGGGCGGCGTCCCCGCAGAAGACCACCCGGCCGGCACGGAAACGCTCCAGCTCCGTGCGCTCCGGGCGGAAGGCGCTGGCCCAGACCCGCCCCGCGGGATCCAGGCGCTGGCCGGTGCGCGCCAGGACCTGGGCTTCCACCTCCTCGAAGGAGGGCTCCGGCTCCCCCGCCCCGGTGGCCTGCACGATCCAGCGGCGCAGGCCGCCGGGCATCGGGAAGGATTCCACGGAACCCAGCCGCGTGAAGTACAGGTGGGCCACCGGGCCCAAGCCGCTCTCATCCCGGTAGTCCCCCATGCGGAAGGCCACGGGGAAGCGGCGCACGCGCCGGCGCAGGCCCAGGAACCCGGCCAGTCGGGCTGCCGGCGCCGTCGCAAGCGGCCAGCAGCGGGGCGCGCAGCAGGGTTTCCCCGCCCGAGGGCCCGCGGGCGCGCACCGTGACCGAGGAGCTCTCCTGCTCCACCTCCACCGCCTCCATTCCCTCCCGCAACCGCACCGCGGGCCAGCGGCCCAGGGCCTCCAGGAGCAGGGCTTCCGTTTCGACTTGCGGGAGCGACAGGATGAAGGGGAAGGCGGCCCCGGGTCCGCCCAGCTCCAGGCGGGCCAGCGGGCGCGGGCGTGCGGCGTCGGCGTCGGCGTGCACGGCGGCGCTGCGCACCTGGACCCCCAGGGCCAGGAAGCGGTCCACCAGGCCCAGCTCGGCCAGCACCTCCAGGGAGGTCGGCGTGATGCCGATGGCCTTGGAGCCGGGGCCGCGGCTGGAGCGCTTTTCCAGGACGATCGTCGGGATGCCCGCCCGGCCGAGGAAGCCGGCCAGCAGCAGCCCGACCGGGCCGGCCCCGACGATCAGGACCTCGGCATCAGCGGCCGGCATGCGCGCAGGCGGAAGCCCGGAGCCTTATTTCCCGGGCATGGCGGAGGAGAGCACCGAGGTGCCCAGCAGGCTCAGCACCACGTTGCAGGCCAGCCCCGCCGCCGAAAGGGCCAGCGCCACCGCCAGCGGCGCGGCGCCCGTCCACCCCCCACAGCCAGACCACCAGGGGCAGGGCCAGGGCGAAGGCGAAATACAGCAGGCCGAAGAGGATCTTCTTCTTCAATATCTCCGAGCGCTGCACGGAGCGGAAGCGGACGATGCCGTCCTTCACGCCCAGCAGGAAGGCCAGGATGACCACCAGGGGCAGGAACAGGCTCATGAGCCGGCCGGCGCACAGGAACAGCTCCGCGGCCCCGCCGCGGAAGGCCAGGCCGACGACGAAGATCACGATCAGGGACACCACGAAGGCGGTCGGGAAGTGCACGGCGATCGGGTGCAGGTCCAGGGTCAGGGCGCGGCGCCGCTGCTCGGACAGGGGGTCCTCCCAGGGCTCGAAGGCCTTGGCGGCCACCCCGCAGGCGGGGCACTTGTCCTTGAGCTTGCCCTCCGGCATCACGTACCCGCAGACCTTGCAGCGCACCATCTTGGCCACGGTGAGCACCTCCTCCAACGCACGATTGTGCCCTGATCATAGGGCAACTGCGCGCCGGAAGCAAGAGCGCCTAGGCGGGTCCGAGCATGTCCCCCATCAGCGAGGCCGACCGCCACCACTCGTAGTACTTGCTCTGCAGGTCCCGCAGCGCGGGGAAGGGGTAGAAGCCGAGATCCTTTTCGTCGCCCACGTACACCCCGCTCTCCACCGAGCGGTACGGGAAGGACTGGGGGTGGTTGCGGTCCACCGTCTTGGTGCCCTTGCCCGGGCTGCGCTTCAGCTCGACCAGGCAATCCCGCAGGTGCTCGATGGCGTGGTAAGGCAGGTCGTGGATGGAGCCGGCTTCAGGGTCCGCGGCCAGCTCTCCCAGGCGCAGGTCCACGAAGCAGAGCCTGGGCAGGCGCATCGGCAGGCCGGGGGCGGTGATGTGCCGGACGAACTGCCCCGGGTCCTTGTCGCTCACGATGCGGGGATGCACCGGGCAGAGCTCCTGGTACAGGTAGAAAGGCCGCGCGGCGTGCGGCGGCGGCGGCGGCCGCCCCGGGCCAGGGCCAGCACCCGGCCGTCGGGGGTGACCATGTGCAGGTCGCGCAGCGCGGCCACGGGCACCCGCTCCAGCACGCGGTAGATCGAGAGGTACACCGAGTGCTTCGGCTCGCCGCTGGGGTGCGGCACGCAGCGCCGCTGGGCTTCCTTCAGGTCGAAGGCCTCGGAGCCCTCCAGCCCCTCCACCGTGAAGAACATGGCCTGGCCCAGGGTGCGCTTTTTGGTGCCGACCGCCAGGTAGCTGCCGAACTCCTCGGGGGCCAGCATGGAGGCGATCAGCGCTTCGGGGATCAGCGAGAGGTACAGGTACATGGCCGAAGTCCTCCTTACGGATAATGTACTAATCGCCGGCGGCCGGCATCAACGCGATGCGGGCGGCTCCTCCACCGGCCCGGAGGCGGCCGCCAGCTCCAGCTCGTGGATGGCCTCGATCACCTCGCGCGGGCCGGCGGCCTCGATGATCCGGCGGCGCATCTCCGGGGTGGAGGCCAGGCGGGCGATGGCCGCCAGGGTGCGCACGTGGCGCTGGAAGGCGCCCTTGGGGATCACCAGCAGCACGATCAGGTGGGCAGGCTTCCCGTCCAGGGAGGCGAAGGGCACGCCGGCCGGAGAGATGCCCAGGCAGGCGATGATGTCGCCAACGCAGTCCACCGCCCCGTGCGGCACGGCCAGGCCCTGCTCCAGGCCGGTGGAAAGGGAGCGTTCCCGGGCGGTGACCGCGGCCAGCACCTCGCCCCGGTCGGTCAGGCGCAGCTCGTGCGCGGCGATCAACCGGTCGACCAGCACCTCGATGGCCTCCCACTTGTCCGCCGCCTCCATCCCCAGCTGGATGAGGTCCTCCTGGATCAGCTCGGAAAGCAGCACTTGCCCCCCCTCACCCCGCGTGCTTCTTCTTCAGGCGTTTCAGGCGGAAGATGTCCTCCCGCTCCCGCTGGTCGAGCACCGCCCGGATGTAGCTCCACCTCGGACTGCAGGGCCGGCAGCAGGCGCTGCTCCAGGGCGTTGACCCGGCGCGTGGTCTTGCGGATCTCCTCGGCCAGGCGGCGCATCTTGCGGTCCAGGGGGGCGACCTTGAGCAGGCTTTCCAGGGCCTCCTCGAAGCGCTCCGTGGCGTCCTCGATGCGGGCGCTGGCCCCGATGGCGCTGTCGCGGTGGCCCCCCGCCGGACGGGCGTGGTAGTCGCTGGTGACCTGGCTCACCCGGATGCCCCAGATGTTGTTCTCCTCCAGCTCCACCTCCACGGCCCTGCGGGCGGCCAGGGCCACGGAGGCCACGGCCTCCCGGCCGTCCAGGGCCAGGCACCGCATCAGGGCCTGCACGGCCGCCGCCAGGCGTGCGGGACATCGCCTCCCGCTCGGCCACGAAGCGCTTGAGCTCGGCGATGAACTCCCGGACCAGCGCTTCCCGCTTGCCCTTGAGCAGATCCGCGCCCTGCTGGGCCAGGCGGATCTGGGCGCGGCGGGTGAGCAGCTCGGTGCGGGTCGGGCTGGCCTGCTCCATGCTCAGTAATACGGCGTCTTCACGCCGTCCCCCACCAGCTCCGTGAAGTAGCGGCTGATCAGGTCCTTGTTGATGCGCCGGTACTCCGACGGCGGGATCACCGACAGGGTCCGCCAGCCCAGGTCCAGGGTCTCCTCGATGCTGCGCTCCTCCTGCCCCTGGTGGATGAGCCGCCGCTCGAAGGCCTCCGCGAAGGAGAGGTACTTGCGGTCCAGCTCGCTCAGGGCCTCCTCGCCGACGATGGCCAGCAGCCGCCGGATGTCCTGGCCCTCCGCGTAGCAGGCGTAGAGCTGGTTGGCCAGCTGCGCGGTGGTCCTCCCGGGTCGGCCCGGCGCCGATGCCGTTGTTCATCAGGCGGGACAGGGAGCGCAGCACGTCGATCGGCGGGAAGACGCCCCTTGCGGTGCAGCGCCCGGGAGAGCACGATCTGCCCCTCGGTGATGTAGCCGGTCAGGTCCGGGATGGGGTGGGTGATGTCGTCGTCGGGCATGCGTCAGGATGGGCAGCAGGGTCACCGAGCCCTGGCGGCCCCGGATGCGGCCCGGCCCGCTCGTAGAGGCTGGCCAGGTCGGTGTACATGTAGCCCGGGTAGCCGCGGCGGCCCGGGGATCTCCTCGCGGGCGGTGCCGATCTCCCGCAGGGCCTCGCAGTAGTTGGTCATGTCGGTGAGCAGCACCAGCACGTCGTAGCCCTTGACGAAGGCCAGGTACTCGGCGGCGGTGAGGGCGCAGCGCGGGGTGAGCAGGCGCTCGATGGTCGGGTCGTCGGCCAGGTTGAGGAAGGTCACGGTGCGGCTGCGCGCCCCGGCCTCCTCGAACTGCCGCCAGGAAGAAGGCCCGCTCGCGCTGGGTGATGCCGATGGCGGCGAAGACCACGACGAACTGGCTCGCGTCCCCGCCGGCCCGCGCCTGGCGCAGGATGCGCGCGGCGATCTCGTTGCCCGGCAGGCCGGAGCCCGAGAAGATCGGCAGCTTCTGGCCGCGCACCAGGGTGTTGAAGCCGTCGATGGCCGAGAGGCCGGTGTGCACGTAGTCCCGCGGCCGCTCCCGGGCCACCGGGTTGATGGGGAAGCCGGCCACGCTGGCGCCGCTCCTCGGCCACCGGCGCCGGCAGGCCGTCGAGCGGCCGCCCGGCCCCGTTGAAGATCCGCCCGATCAGGTCCTCCGACACCCCCAGGCGCGCCTCCCGGTCCACCAGGGAGATGGTGGTGTTGACCACGTCCAGGCCGATGGTCTCCTCGAACACCTGGACCACGGCCAGCTCCTCGGAAACCTCGATGACCTGCCCGTGCAGCTCGCCGCCCGCGGGGGTGCGGATGCGCACGATCGCGTTGAACGGCAGGTCGGAGGCCCGCTCCACGAAGAGCAGCGGGCCGGCCACCTTGCGCACCCCTCCGTATTCCTTGCGCAGCAGCTCCTCGCTCATGCCCCCGCCTCCTTGCTCACGGCCTCGTGGGCCCCTTCCGCTTTCGGCGCATCGCCATCTTTCGGCGCCTCCAGCGCGGCCAGCGCCTGCCGGAGGCGCTCCCCCAGGGCCCGGCTCTCCTCGGCGAAGCGCTCTTCGGGTATCTCCCGCAGGCGCGCCAGCTCCTCGCGCTCCGGCAGGGACGACAGCTTTTCCAGGGCGAGGCCTCGGGCCAGCAGCTCCGAGCCCCGGGCCTGGAAGTCGAGGATCAGCGAAAGCATCCCCTGCTGCTTGGCCAGGGAGCAGGAGGCGTCCACCTCGCTCATGGCGTTCTGCTGCAGGATACCCGTCCCGCACCAGGCGGCTGCACTCCAGCAGGAAGCGGTCGCCGGCCTGCAGGGCGTCGGGGCCCACCAGCTGCACCACCTCCTGCAGCTCCGCCTCCCGGCCCAGCAGCCCCACCAGGCGCTCCCGCAAGGCGGCCCAGCCCGGACCGAGCGTTCTCCTTGTACCAGGCGGCCAGCGGCTCGACGAACAGGGTGTAGCTGCGGTGCCAGTTGATGGCCGGGTAGTGGCGGCGGTGGGCCAGGGAGGAATCCAGGGCCCACAGCGCGCCGGTGAAGCGCATGGTGCTCTGGGTGACCGGCTCCGAGAAGTCCCCGCCCGGCGGGGAGACCGCGCCGATGATCGTGACCGAGCCGGTGCAGGTCCCGTCCCAGGCACTCGGCCGCGCCCGCCCCGCTCGTAGAAGGAGGCCAGGCGGGAGGCCAGGTAGGTGGGGTAGCCCTCCTCGCCCGGCATCTCCTCCAGGCGGGAGGAGATCTCCCGCAGGGCCTCGGCCCAGCGGGAGGAGGAGTCCACCATGACCGCCGCGGCGTAGCCCATGTCGCGGAAGTACTCGGCGATGGTGACCCCCACGTAGATGGAGGCCTCGCGGGCGGCCACGGGCATGTTGGAGGTGTTGACCACCAGCACGGTGCGGTCCATCAGGGGCCCGCCGGTGCGCGGGTCGGTCAGCTCGGGGAACTCGGTCAGGACGTCGGTCATCTCGTTGCCCCGCTCCCCGCAGCCCACGTACACGATCACGTCGGCGGTGGAGAACTTGGCCAGGGACTGCTCCAGCACGGTCTTGCCCGGTGCCGAAGCCCCCCGGCAGGCAGGCGGTGCCGCCCAGGGCGATGGGGAAGAGGCAGTCCAGGATGCGCTGGCCGGTGACGAAGGGCACGGCGAAGCCCAGCTTGCGCCGCACCGGCCGGGCCGACCTTGGCCGGCCACTTCTGGGCCATGCTCCAGGCTCCGCCGCCCTCCAGCAGGACCACGGGTTCCTCCACCGTGATGCGCTCCGGAACGCACCTCCCGGACCCTGCCTCCCGCCCCCGGCGGCACCAGGATGCGGTGGGTGAAGCCGGGGGTCTCCTGCACGGTGCCGAGCACGTCGCCCAGGGCCCACCTCCTGACCGGGCGCCACCGACGGCTCGAACTCCCAGCGCCGGTCCAGCGGCAGGGGGTCGGCGCTCAAGCCGCGGCCGATGAAGGTCCGCCGCCGGTCCTGCGCAGCTCGGCCAGGGGGCGCTGGATGCCGTCGAACACGCTGCCCAGCAGGCCCGGCCCCAGGGTCACCAGCAGCGACTCCCCGGTGCCGGCCACCGGCTCCCCGACGCAGAGCGCGGAGGTGTCCTCGTAGGTCTGGATGAAGGCGCGTCTCGCCGTCCAGGCGGATGATCTCGCCCATCAGCCCGGCTTCGCCCACCCGCACGACCTCGTACATGCGGGCGCCCGCGCATGCCGCGGGCGATGACCATCGGCCCGGTGATGCGGGCGATGGTCCCGCGAACGCCTGTGTTTGCTTCCTTGGTTTTCATAGTTGGATGTTGAGTTGATAGCCGACGGCGTGGCGGATGAGCTTCGCCACGTAATCGTCCTCGGGGGCCTGTCCCTCGGGGACCCAGGCCAGCTCGATCCGGATGGGGATGAAGATCGGACGGTTGCTGGCCAGCAGGCGCTCGCGCTCCGGGTCTTCCAGGTGGGCGAGCAGCGCCTCCTCCACGATCACCAGGCCGGCCTCCGCGCTCTCCGCGGCCTCCCGCAGGGCCAGGCGGGCGGCGGCCGGGTCGCGCACCCGCAGGACCTCCAGGCCGGTCAGGGCGAAGCCCAGGGCCGCCTCGCCGCCCAGCACGGCCAGCACCCTAGGCATACAGCAGCTCCTCGCGGATCACCCCGGCGGGCTGGCGGTAGCTTTTCCCGCGCAGCAGCAGCCGCAGGTTCAGGTACTCGCTGTACTTGCGCCACAGGAAGCCCAGCGGCACCCCGATGCCCAGGGGGTCGGTGCGGAAAAGGCGGCAGCCGGCCCGGATCAGCACCTTCTCCAGAAAACGCTCCATCACCCCCAGGTTGCCGGCCAGGCCGAAGGCCAGGATGCCCTTCTCGATGCCCGCGGCGAAATAGCTGGCCTCCAGCGCCTCGAAAGCCTCCACCATGCTGGCGGCCTGCCCCAGCGCCTTGAACACCGCGGGGGAAAGCCTCCCTCCGGCCAGGGCCCGGAAGTCGGGGACCGACTCGCCGTGCATCCGGTGGCGCACGCAGTCCAGGGCGGCCTTCACATTGGCCAGGTCGATCTGCATCCGCAGGATCTCCCGCACCAGGCCCGAGTCCGGGTCCCGGCCCCCGGCCTGCTCCAGGGCCCAGCCGAAGTAGGCGTCGTTCACCGCCATCTCCAGCTCCGGCAGGTCGGGGTGCGCACCGGCGGAGCGCAGCAGCGCGCGCACCCTGGCGGTGAAGGGGTAGCCCCAGGTGGCCAGCAGCGCGGCCATGGCCTCCAGGCCCGGCTGCGCGGCCAGCTCCTCCAGCTGCGGCTCGCTGGCCTCCCCGAAGGGCAGCAGGGCCTCCACGATCTCCCTCGGCTCGGCCGCGGTCAGCTTGCCGCGCAGCACGGCCAGCAGGTTGGCCGCGTCCCACTGGCCGGCCTGCACGCCCAGCAGCAGCCGCGCCTGCCCCGGGGCCATGGCCCGCAGGCGGGCGAAGGTGGCGCTCAAGTGCCGGCCCAGCGCGCTCTCGATGGCCGGCAGGCCGTGGCCCACGGTCATGGCTTCGGCCAGCTCGCGCCGGTAGGCCGTGCCGTGCAGCAGGTCCAGGACCGCCTCCTCCCCCTCGGCGGCGAGGAGGCGCTCGTAGTCCGCGGGGCGCAGCAGCTGGGTGCTGAGGGCCCGCACCCGGGCGTTCAAATAGTCGTACTCAGCCATCACAGCCCGTCTCCGCGTCCGGCCCAACGGCCTGGCCCGCTGGCGCAAACAGGAGGCGCGCCACCTCCCGCTCCATGGAGCGCGCGGCCTCCTGCAGCCGGGTGGCCAGGCTGTTGTCCACCCGCCGGTCGCGGGCCACCGCCACCGCGGTCCCCGGCCGGTCGCCCTCGGCGCGCACCGCCTGCGGCAGGCCCAGCCGGCCCACCAGCTCACGGGCCAGCGCCAGGTCCGGGCCGGCCACCCGCAGCTCTCCCTCCCCGCCGAGGGCCGCGGCGGCCTCCCGCAGCAGCGCCGCCAGCAGCGCCTCGTAGCCGGGGGAGGAGCAGCGCTCGGCCAGGCGCCGCTCGGCCAGCTCAAAAGCCCGCCGGATCCACTCCCGCCGCACGGCCAGCAGGCCGGTGCGCGCCTCCAGGCGGGATTCGCCCAGGATGCGGTCCTGGTCCACGCCCAGCCGGCGCTCCAGCTGGCGGCGGGCCTCCTCCTCCAGCCCGCGGATCCCGGCCAGCGCCCGCTCCCGGACAGCCGCGGCCTGGGCCCGGCCTTCCGCCAGGATGCGCTCCCGTTCGGCCTCCGCCTGCGCCTGGATGTCGTCCAGCAGGACGCGGGCTTCTTCTACGACCACGGGCTCAGAGAGTGAAGACGATCACGATGGCGATGACGAATCCCAGGATGACCATCGTTTCGGGGATGGCCACCAGCAGAATGATGTTGCCGGCGGTTTCCGGTTTCTCGGCGATGGTGCCCGCCCCCGCCGCGCCGATGCGGCCCTGGGCCAGGGCGGTGGCCAGCGCCGTCAGGCCCACGGACAGCCCCGCCCCGAGGGCGATCAGGCCGGTAGCCAGGGGATTGCGGGCCGGAACTTGACCGGCCGCGCCCTCGGCGGGCACGGCGGGCTCCTGCGCCGAGGCCAATCCCGCGGCCAGCACCGACAGCAGCACGGCGGCGAGCAGGACCAGAGCGAACCTTGCTTTCATGCGAATTCACCTCCTATTTTACGGAACGGTTTGAACCTCTTGCCTCCGGTGAGCAGGAACTTGGAGAAGAACTCCACGTACTGCAGGCGCAGGCCCTGGATGGTGGGATCGATGGTCCCCAGCACCAGGTTCAGGGAGTGGACCAGGACGACCACGACCACGGCCAGCACCGCATTGTCCATCAGCCGGGCCAGGATGCTGGCCAGCAGGGCCAGGACCACGGAGGCCATGCCGATGGCCATGATCCGGGCGTAGGAGAGGATGTTGCCGACCGCGCCCAGGACCTCGATGGGCAGCATCAGGCCGTGGGCCGGATGGTGCACCGTCTGCACGGCCATGAGCGCCAGGAAGGCGGCCGCCGCCCCCAGCCCCAGCCAGGTGAACACCGGCGGCAGGACCCCGGCCAGGCGTCCCACGAAAAAGGCCAGCATGAAGATGCCGGCGATGCGGGCCAGGTTGCCCACCGCCAGGTCCCGGTCCCCGAACCGGCGGGCATTGACCACGCCGAGCACCAGGCCGAAGACGATCTGCAGCGCCCCGACCCCCACGGCCAGCCCCAGGTAGCTCAGGATGGCCCCGGCGAGGTGGGCGCTTCCCACCGGAAAGCGCTCGCGCCAGAGAGGCCGCAGGCCCAGCTCGTGGCCCAGCGAGCCGAACAGCTCCCCGAACACCACGCCGAAGGCGATGGTGAAGAAGGCGCAGGCTCCCAGCACGACGGCCAGGCGCCGGACCAGGCGGGCTTTGGCCGGCCGGCTGCTCCCCCCCATGGCGCGCCTTCGCCGCGAACCCAGCAGCCAGAGCAGCGCGGCACCCACGGCCAGGATGGCCCCGTAGCCGATGTCCCCGAGCATGAGCCCGAACATGGGCGGAAAGAAGGTGGCCACGAACTTGGTGGGGTCCACGGAGCCGTACTGGGGCAGGGGCAGCAGGGACAGCAGCGGCTCGAAGGCCCCGATGGGCCGCGGATTGTCCAGCAGCACGGGAGGGTGGCCCATGCTGCGGGCGCCGCACCGGGCGCAGCACCACCGCCGGCCCGGCCTTCTCCCGCAGCCGGGCCGCCAGCGCTTCCTGCCCGCCGGTGACCAGCCAGCCCCGCACCAGGAAGGCGTAGTCGGTGCGGGCGAACTTGCCGTAGGCCTCGTAGCGGGCCAGCAGGTCCCGGCAGGCGTCGCGCATGGCCAGCAGCTGCAGGCCGTTCTCCTCGAAGAATCGCCGGGACTGGGCGGCCAGGGCCTCCTGCTTGCTGCGCAGCCCCGACAGGTCCGCTTCCAGCGCGGCCAGGGCCTGCTCGAAGGGCTTGCCGCGCAGGTAGCGCGGCAGGGCCATGGGGCTGATGCCGGAGCGGCCCAGGAACTCGCGCACCTCGGGGTCCCGCTCCCGGGGAAAGCCGACCAGGGCGGCCACCCGCTCGCCGCGCAGGCTGGACTGGAAGTAGCGGAAGCGCCCCGCGGTCAGGGCGCTCATCTCCTTCTCCAGCAGGGTGGCCGAGAGGTGGGGCTGCTTCTCGAAGACCACGCCGACGAACTCCAGCTCCGGCGGCAGAAGATGGCCTTCCACCAGGGGCGCCAGGGCCACGGTCACCTCTTCGTATACCGACAGGGCCTGCAGGTCGTCGGCCAGGTTGCGCTCCCGGCGCACCAGGGCGCGCACCCTGGAGTGCAGGATGCGGGCCGCGGAGGCCAGGGTCGCCGGAGGCTGGCTCTCCCACTTGCGGTAGTCGGCGGCCAGCAGCGGCGAGCCGGCCAGGGCCTTGGCCGAGGGCAGGCGGGCCACCGCTTCCTCCAGCAGCCGCAGCACCTCCTCGAGGGACTGCCGGTCGCGGGCCTGGGCCTCCGTGAGGCGGATGCGGCGCAGGTTGGCCTCCTGGGATTGCTCCTCCAGCAGGGGGATCTCCTCGATGTGCAGGGAGCCGGCCTCCTGGATGGCCATCACGGTCCGGTCGAACAGGCGCAGCGGACCGGCGATCTCCACGCTGGCCATCGGGGTGATCATCCGTCCACCATCCAGACCTTCGCTACGATGGCCGCCACCGCCTTCTCCAGATTCGCCTCGGCCCTGCGAGCCAGCTCTTCCGGCTCCCGCCCGCCGGCGGGCAGGCTTTTCAGCAGGAGGGCGACCTCCACCTGGTGCCGGCGCTCCATGGCCAGCGGCAGCTCTTCCCGGGCCCGGCGCAGCTCCTCCTCGGCCTCGCGCTCGGCGGCGCGCACCTCCGCCGCAGCCTGCTCCCGGGCCTGCGCCAGCATCCGCCGGCAGCGGTCCTCCAGCTCCTGGATGACGGGAATCATGGACTGTTCGGTCGGAATTTGCGCTTTGCGCATCCGCTAGTATGAATACTAGTCCCTAGCGGGGAGGTCAGAATTTCCGCCCCCGACGGGGCGCGTTGTTGGCCGAAACCGACGGACTTCATTACTATTGGAAGAAATGGACATCCGCCACTTCCTGCTGGTCGTGTTCGGCTCCAGCCTTTTGGCCCTGCTCTATGCTTTCCTGCGGTCCCGCTGGATCTTCCGCCAGCCCGCCGGCGGGGAGGAGCTCGCCAGGATCAGCGGCTACATCGCCCAGGGCGCCCGCACCTTCCTGGGCCGCGAGTACCGGGCCCTGGCGCCCTTCGTGGTCGTCGTGGCCGCGGTGCTGGCGGCGCTGAACTGGGGCCCCTTGAGCTTCCAGGGGCTGGCCTTCGCACTGGGGGCCGGCTGCTCGGCGCTGGCCGGCTTCGTGGGCATGCGCGTGGCCACCGCGGCCAACGTGCGCACCACCGCGGCCGCCCAGAGCGGGCTGCCCGGGGCGCTGCGCGTCGCCTTCGTGGGCGGCAGCGTCATGGGCATGAGCGTGGTCGGCTTCTCCCTGCTGGGCGTGTCGATCGTCATCTTCGCCTCCGTCGCCGCGGCCGGAGCGGACCTGCCTTCGCTCTCCGTCCTGATGATGCCCCTGCTGTCCGGCTTCTCCCTGGGCGCCTCCACCATCGCCCTGTTCATGCGCGTGGGCGGCGGGATCTACACCAAGGCCGCCGACGTGGGCGCCGACCTGGTAGGCAAGGTGGAGGCCGGCATCCCGGAGGACGACCCGCGCAACCCGGCCACCATTGCCGACAACGTGGGCGACAACGTCGGGGACGTGGCCGGCATGGGCGCCGACCTGTTCGAATCCTACGTCGGCTCCCTGGTGGGCGTGATGATCCTGGGGGCGGGGGTGGCCGCGACCGATCTGACGCGCGTACGCCTGGTCGGGCTGCCGCTGGCCCTGTGCGCGCTGGGGGTGGTCGCCTCGTTGCTGGGCACCTTCCTGGTGCGGGCCCGGCCGGGCGGCTCGCCGCAGCGGGCCCTCAACACCGGGACTTTCGCCGCGGCGGGGCTGACCGCCGTGCTGGCCTACCCGCTGGCCCGCCTGCTGCTCGGGGGGCAGCGCTTCGACCAGGGCTTCGGCGCCCTGCAGGTGAGCTTGAGCTTTCTGGCCGGCCTGGCCACCGGCGTGCTGATCGGAATCCTGACGGAGTTCTTCACCGGAGCGGGCCGCCGGCCGGTGCGCGACATCGTCAAGGCCGCCCAGACCGGGGCGGCCACCACCATCATCACCGGCATCGGGGTGGGCATGCTGTCCAGCATGCCCGCGGTGCTGCTGGTGACCGCGGGCCTCCTGGTGAGCCACGCCCTGGCCGGGCTGTACGGCGTGGGCATCGCCGCCCTGGGCATGCTGAGCACCCTGGGCATCCAGCTGGCCGTGGACGCCTACGGGCCCATCGCCGACAACGCCGGGGGCATCGCCGAGATGGCCGAGCTGCCGCACGAGGTGCGCCAGATCACCGACAGCCTGGACCAGGTCGGCAACACCACGGCGGCCGTCGGCAAGGGCTTCGCCATCGGCTCCGCGGCCCTCACGGCCATCATCCTGTTCAGCGCCTTCAAGCAGCAGACCGGGGTGACGACCATCGAGCTCACCGACATCCGCGTCTTGAGCGGGCTGTTCATCGGGGCGGGCCTGCCCTACCTGTTCTCCTCCCTGGCCATCGGGGCCATCGGCAGGGCGGCCTTCGCCATGATCCAGGAGGTGCGCCGCCAGTTCCGGGAAAAGCCCGGGATCCTGAAGGAGACCGAACGGCCGGACTACGACCGCTGCATCGACATCAGCACCCGCTCGGCCCTGCGGGAGATGATCCTGCCGGGGGTCACCGCCGTGGCCGCCCCCCTGGCCGTGGGCTTCCTGGGGGGCATCCAGATGCTGGTCGGCCTGCTGGCCGGAGTGACCGCCAGCGGGGTGATCCTGGCCATCTTCATGGCCAACTCCGGCGGAGCCTGGGACAACGCCAAGAAGATGATCGAGGGCAGCCCCACCGGCGGCAAGGGCTCCGAAGCCCACCGGGCCGCCGTGGTCGGGGACACCGTGGGGGACCCCTTCAAGGACACCGCCGGTCCCTCCCTGAACATCCTGATTGAAGATGATGAGCGTGATCTCCCTGGTGATCGCGCCGCTGCTGAAGCGCTACTGGGGGTGAAGCCATGCCGAACGCCAACCGCCTGTACCTGATCCTGCACCCGACGGCCGCCCTGATCGGCTCCCAGCTCGGCTCCCGAGGAGCTGGCCCGGCACTACACGGTGGGCCCGACCCGTTACTACCGCGGCAAGGTGCTCTTCGCCGAGCTGGACCCCGCTTTCCGCCACCCCTACTTCGCCATCGAGGCCGGCCTGGCCGACCTGCGGCCGCACGAGGACGGCCGCCCCAAGGCCACCAAGTACATCTCCACCTACCGTGTCCTGGAGCACGTGGACTTCGCCGCGCTGCGCGGGCTGTACCTGACTTCCGCGGAAGGCTACTGCCTGCCGCTGAAGCAGGGTCCCTACGAGCCGGCTCTGGCGAGCAACGATCTGCGGATCTTCGCCGAGATCACGCCGCTGCGCATGCTGGTGCTGTCCAAGATGGACTTCCTCGCTTTCGGCCAGTTCATCACCGACGCGGCCAACCCGATCGGGGCCCCCCGCTTCTTCTACACCCAGGTGGAGCTGGACAGCGACGGCTTCCTGGCGGAGTACGAAGCCAATCCCTTCATGCAGCCCCCGCTGCGCAACCTGCATCCCGAGATCCTGGCCAGCGCCATCCGGGAGCTGCGCATGAGCCGGGCGAAGAGCAACAAGGGACTGAGCCTGCACAGCAACCTGGACAGCCTCTCCTATCGGCTGATCACCCGGGGCTTCATGTTCGCCGGCCGCGGGGAGAGCCGCTTCTACCCCATGCCGCCGGCCGCGGACATCGAGAAGGCTAACCTGAAGTTCTATCGCAGCATCTAGGCCATCAGCGCTCCAGCCGCCCTTTGACAAATCCCCGCCGGCGGAATAGGCTGACGGGCTGGGAGCGAAGCTCCCTGGGGCCGCCGCCCACCACGAAGGAGGACCGCCGTGATCGATGCCTTCTACGAACTTCTGCTGAAGATCGGCTTCACCGATCCGCCCCACGCGCTGCTGACCCACATGCCCATCGGCCTGATCACCGGCGCGCTGCTGTTCTTCCTGGTGGCGGTGATCTTCCGGCGCAAGGTCCTGGTGCCCACCGCGCGGCACGTCTTCATCCTGGCCTTCATCTTCATCTTCCCGACCATCCTGTTCGGGGTGCTGGACTGGCTGCACTATTTCCAGGGGCAGATGATCCAGCCCATCAAGTTCAAGATCGGCCTGGCCGCGGCGGTGCTGGTCATCACGGGGGCCGGGGTCATCCTGGGCAGCGAGCTGAAGGTGCACACCATCCCCCAGATGGTGCTGTACGCCCTGGCCTTCGTCTGCGTGGTGGGCCTGGGCTACTTCGGGGCCAAAATGGTGTACGGCGGCTGGTCCGGGGAAGGGGCCACCACCGACGCCCCGGAAGGGCAGGAAGCGGCCTTCGCCTCCGGCTCCGAGGCCTTCGCGGCCAACTGCCAGGCCTGTCATCCCAGAGGCGGCAACGCGGTGGAGCCCAGCCTGCCGCTGAAAGGCTCGCAGCGGCTGGCCAGCCTGGAAGGCTTCACGGCCTTCATCCGCTCCCCCCGAAAGCCGGACGGCTCCCCGGGCAGCATGCCTTCCTTTGGAGAGGAGCTGATCAGCAGCCGCCAGGCGGAGGACCTGTATCTCTACGTCAGCCACAAGGCCTGGTAGGCGCGGGCAGGCCGCCCGTCGTGGGCAGGCCGCCCGCCGCACCGCCCGGGGTCGGACCGCGGGATTGCTCCTGGCATCGGGACTGCTCCTCGTGTCGGCACTGTTCCCGGCCGGCCAGGCCTGGGCCCATACCAGCGGCGGCATCGGGGTGGAGGAGCAGCCGCGCGCCCGGGTCCCCCTGGAGGCCCGCTTCACCGACGAGGAGGGCCGGCAGGTCGCCCTGGGGGAGCTGATCCATGGGCCGACCATCCTTTCCCTGCTGTATTACCGCTGCGCCAACGCCTGCGACCTGCTGCTGCTCGGGACGGCTGAAGCGGTCCGGTCGCTGCCGCTGGAGCCCGGCCGGGACTACACCCTGCTCACCGTGTCGATCGATGAGCAGGAGAGCCCGGCGGATGCCCGCCAGGCCAAGCGGATCGCCCTGGCCTCGATCCAGAAGCCCTTCCCGCCGGAGGCCTGGCGCTTTCTCACGGGCAGCGCCGAGAGCATCCACGCTCTGGCCGACGCGGTAGGCATCCGCTTCCGGCGCCGCGGGCAGGAACTGGACCACCCCCTGGCCCTGGTCGTGCTCTCCCCGGAGGGCCGGGTGACCCGCTACCTGGTCGGGGAGGAGTTCCTGCCGATGGACCTGCACCTGTCCATCCTGGCGGCCTCCAAGGGAACCGTCGGCCCGACCGTGGCCAGGGTGATGCGCTTCTGCCTGCGCTACGACGAGGCCAACCACCGGTTCGTCTTCAACACCCTGAAGGTGTCGGCCATCGTGATCCTTAGCCTGGTCGCGGCCCTGGTGCTGTTCCTGGTGCTGGGCGGCGGGAAGAGGCGCGCGCGAGAAGGAGTGAGCCGATGAAAAACGGAAGCGTCCCGTACTTCGCCCCCCGGAAGGGTCCGCCCGGGGTGATGGGCTGGCTCACCTCCACCGACCACAAGCGCATCGGCATCCTGTACCTGACGGCCATCCTGACCTTCTTCTTCGCCGCCGTGGTCCTGGGCGTGCTGATGCGCATCGAGCTGCATGAGCCCGGGGCAGACGATCATGAAGCCGCAGACCTACAACGCCCTGTTCACCCTGCACGGCATCATCCATGGTCTTCCTGGTGGTCATCCCCGGCGGTTCCCGCCATCTTCGGCAACTTCTTCCTGCCCATCCTGATCGGGGCCCAGGACATGGCCTTCCCGCGCCTGAACCTGTTCTCGCTGGTACCTGTACATGGCCGGCGCCGCGCTGGCCGTTCGTCTCCGTGTTCACCGGCCAGGGCCCGGTGGACACCGGCTGGACCTTCTACGTGCCGTTCAGCCTGCGCACCACGGTGAACGTGCCGCTGGCCGTCTTCGGCCGTGTTCGTGCTGGGCATGTCCTCGATCCTCACCGGCCTGAACATCGTGACCACGGTGCACCAGCTGCGCGCCCCGGGCATGAGCTTCTTCCGCATGCCGCTGTCGGTCTGGGGCTTCTACTCCACCGCCTGGGTGCAGATCCTGGCCACGCCGGTGATCGGCATCACCATGGTGCTGATCATCATGGAGCGGCTTTTCGGCATCGGGGTGTTCGACCCGGCCAAGGGCGGGGATCCCCTGCTGTACCAGCACCTGTTCTGGATCTACTCCCACCCGGCGGTGTACATCATGATCCTGCCGGCCATGGGGGTCATCTCGGACCTGTTCCCCGTGTTCTCGCGCAAGAACATCTTCGGCTACAAGATGATCGCCTTCTCCAGCCTGGCCATCGCCAGCGTCGGCTCCCTGGTCTGGGGGCACCACATGTTCACCAGCGGGCAGAGCGACACCGCGAGCATCGTCTTCTCGCTGCTCACCTTCCTGGTGGCCGTGCCCAGCGCCATCAAGGTGTTCAACTGGGTGGCCACGATGTACAAGGGCTCGGTATCAGCTGGAGCCGCCGTTCCTGTACGCCCTGTCCTTCGTGTTCCTGTTCTCCATCGGCGGCCTGACCGGGCTGTTCCAGGGCGCTCTGGCCACGGACGTGCACCTGCACGACACCTACTTCGTGGTGGCCCACTTCCACTACGTCATCTTCGGCGGCATGGGCTTCGGCTTGTTCGGCGCCCTGCACTACTGGTTCCCCAAGATGACCGGGCGGATGTACGACAAGCGCCTGGCCGTCGTGGCCTGGCTCGTGCTGTTCGTCGGCTTCAACCTGTTCTACTTCCCGATGTTCATCCTGGGCTGGATGGGCATGCCGCGCCGCTACTTCGACTACCTGCCCCAGTTCGCCTCGCTGCAGTTCTTGGCCAGCATCGGGGCCTGCATCATGGTGGCCGGGCTGGTGCTGATGTTCGTCAACCTGGTGCGCGGCCTGCGCCACGGCCGGAAGGCCGCGGCCAACCCCTGGGGCGGGGCCACGCTGGAGTGGCAGATCCCCTCCCCGCGCGCCGGCGGAGAACTTCGAGAGCATCCCCACCGTGACCCACGGGCCCTACCATTTCGGCGGCTCCGGGGCGAAACGGCAGAGGCCCAGGGCCAAGAGCTGACATGGAAGAGCATTCCAGCCCCGCCGGGGCCAAGGTGGGCATGTGGCTGTTCCTCTGCACCGAGATCCTGCTGTTCGGCGGGCTGTTTCTCCTGTATTCCGTCTACCGCTACCGCAACCCGCAGGATTTCCACGCCGCCTCCCAGGAGCTCGACCGCGTTCTCGGGACGCTGAACACCGCGGTGCTGATCACCTCCAGCCTGAGCGTGGCCCTGGCCGGCCACGCCCTGAGCAGGGCGGCGGCCCCGGCGCGCCGCGCTGCTGTTGGGCGCCTGCCTGGCGCCTGGGGGCCGCGCTTCCTGGTGGTCAAGGGCTTCGAGTGGGGCGCCAAGTTCGACCACGGGCTGTACCCCAGCTCCCCCGTGCTGCTGGCCAGGGCCAAGGGGGAGATCCTGTACTTCGGCCTGTACTTCATGATGACCGGCCTGCACGCCCTGCACGTGCTGATCGGCCTGGGGCTGCTGGCCACCGTGCTGGTCCTGGTGCGGCGGGGCCGGGTCAGCCCCGGGCACCCGGTGCTCCTGGAGAACGCCGGGCTGTACTGGCACCTGGTGGACATGATCTGGATCTTCCTGTTTCCGTTGTTCTACCTGATCGGCTGAAGGGCCAAGGGGGGAAGGCATGAAAGCGGCGGCGAAAACCAAGGGTCCCAGCCAGGGCCTATACCTGGCGGTCTGGGGGGTGCTGCTCGCGCTCACCGCACTGACGGTGATCGCCGCCGGCCTCCAGCTGCGGCGCGGCGCCGTGGCCCTGGCCCTGGGGATCGCCGCGATCAAGTCGACGCTGGTGGCCCTGTACTTCATGCACCTGCGCTGGGAGAAGCGCCTGCTGATCCGGCTCATGCTGCCCATCACCCTGGCCACCCTGGCCATCTTCATCGGCCTGACGTATACCGACATCCTGCGCCGGTAGGAAGGAGGTTGAGCGAGCCATGACCGTAACCACCGCGGCCGTCGACAGCACCTTCATCTACATCCTGGTCTTCGCGCTGCTGCTGTTCTTCGCCATCGTCTTCCTGATGGTGTACTTCCTGGTGCGCTACCGCCGGGCCCGCAACCCGCGGCCCACGGAGATCGAGGGCCACACCGGGCTGGAGATCCTGTGGATCGGACTGGCCACCCTGCTGGTGCTGACCATGTTCTTCTACGGCCTGGCCGGCTTCCGCTTGCTGCGGCGCGCCCCGGCCGACTCCCTGCCGGTGAAGGTCACTTCCCGGCAATGGTCCTGGCTGTTCGAGTACCCCAACGGCCTGAAGAGCGTGGACCTGATCGCCCCCCTGGGCCGCAATATCCGCCTGGAGCTGCATTCGGAGGATGTGATCCACAGCTTCTACGTGCCCGCCTTGCGGATCAAGCAGGACACCGTTCCCGGCATGACCACCCGGGCCTGGTTCCGGGCCGGCCAGACGGGGAGCTTCGACATCCTCTGCGCCGAGTACTGCGGCGAGAGGCACTCGGCCATGCTGGCCAGGCTCGTCGTGCTGCCGCCCCAGCAGTTCGCCCAGTGGTACGCGGGCCGGCCGGTCGAGGTCGCGGGCCTGGGCGCCGCCTCCGGGAAGGCCGTGGGAATGGAATTGCTGCGCCAGAAGGGCTGCCTGGCCTGCCACTCCACCGACGGCAGCCGGGCGAGCGGCCCCACCTTCCAGGGCCTGTACGGCCGCAGCGAGCAGGTGCTGCGCCAGGGCCGCCTGGAGACCATCACGGTGGACGACGACTACCTGCGCCGGTCGATCATCAGCCCGGCCGCCGAGCTGGTGGCGGGTTTCCGCAACATCATGCCTCCCGGCAAGCCCGCCTTGAGCGACCAGGAGATCGAGGAGATCGTCGCCTACCTGCACGAGCTGCGCTAGGCGCGGCGCGGATACTTCAAATAAGGCAGGATGCGGTCGTTCTGCGGGGCGCCGGTGCCGTCGTAGGTCAGCGAGACCACGGGCACCCCGGTGACCCGCTCGATGTGCTCGCCCATGGCCTCGGTCACCAGCGACGGGCAGCAGAAGGCGGGGCTGGCCTGCACGAACAGCGCCAGCTCCGGGAACTGCCGCTTCAAGTGCATGATTTTCAGAATGTTGTCGTAGGATTCCCCCGACGCCTCCAGCTTCACGTGGAAGCCGGCCAGGTCCTTCTCCAAAGCGGGGTTGCGGAAGGAGGAGGGAGGGCAGACCCACCGGGCATACGCCGGCCCGAAGCTGCCGGTGCCCGCCGCGCAGGAGGAGTTGGAGCGCAGGCCGCGGAAGCTCCCGTCCTCCTGGAAATGGAACAGGGTGAAGCGCTCCCCTCCGACCACCAGCAGCCCGGCGGGCCGGCCGTGCAAGCGCCTGGCCGCGGCGATCTGGCAGAGCTGCCCGTCATGGACCCGGGCCCCTTCCAGCAGACCCGGCCCCGTCGAGGCCGTCACCACCGGTTCGGGCGGGCCCAGCTCCTGCAACAGCCCGGACAGGGTCTCCCGGATCCGCCCCTGGTGAAAGGCGTAGCGCCAGGACACCAGCTCCCCCGCCGGGTCCAGCAGCGCCAGGGACACCGCCACCGAGCCGACATCCACCCCCAGTAGCAACATGCAAAACGCTCAAGCAGGCCGGTTTTCGGTCGATTGGGATAACAGATGAGCGATACCGAGGAAAGGCTGCTCGATCGCGCCCGGCGCCAATTCGGGCGCATCCAGCCCTGCTCCGGCAAGACCCTCTCCCAATGTTTCTATTACCAGAACGGCTGCCTGCAGTTCTGGTTCAATGACCTGGACGGCAATACGCATCTTCTCTACGTGCCCGGCGAAAAACCGGCCTGAGGGTTCAGGCCCCCTTCTTGGAGCTGAGGTACTTGCGGATGGCCTGGTCGTCGATGTATCCCAGCTCGATGGCGATCTCGCCGAACATCCGGCGGTCGCCTCCCTGCTGCAGGCGCAGCACGTCCTCGACCTGATAGCTCTTCATTGCCCCGATTCTCACCAGGGCTTCGCCGATTCTTTCTTCCATGGCGGGAACCATGATAGCAGAAGCGGACGAAAAAAGCAAAAGAGCCGGCAGCGCCCCGGCGCCGGGCCTTCCTTGCCATTCCCGCCCCCTCCTGCTATTCTAGCCCTGTCAATACGTAGTGAGGAGGTACCTATGGCCAAGACCGCCCAAGGCAAGGGCAATGCGCCCAAACCCGCTTACCCGCTCACCCTGAAGGGGGAGCTGGAGGAGCCGCTGTCCCGCTGGCTGTGGCTGGTGAAGTGGGTGCTGATCATCCCCCACGCCATCGTGCTTTGCTTCCTGGGGATCGCGGCGGCCTTCGTCACGATCATCGCCTTCTTCTCCATCCTGTTCACCGGCCGCTATCCGCGAAGCCTGTTCGATTTCGTGGTGGGGGTGCTGCGCTGGAGCTGGAGAGTCTCCTTCTACAGCTACGGGGCGCTGGCCACGGACAAGTATCCGCCCTTCAGCCTGCGAAAGGCGGACTACCCCGCCGACCTGGAGGTGGAATACACCGAAGACCTCTCCCGCTGGACGGTCCTGGACTTCGCTGTTCGCCATCCCGCACTACGTTTGCCTGGCCGGTCTGACCGCGTTGAGCTTCAAGCCTGCTTTCTTCCTCGGCCTGCGGTCGGCGCTGCTGCTGATCACGGCGGTGCTGCTGCTGTTCACCGGCAAGTACCGGCAGGACATCTGGAAGCTGGTCATGGGCGTGAACCGCTGGTCCTTCCGGGTTTGCGCCTACGCGCTGATGCTCACTCACGAGTACCCGCCCTTCAGCCTGTCGGAGTGAGCACGCCGGGCGCCGCATGACCTCACGCGAGCGGGTGTTCGCCGCCGCCGGGGGCCGGGAGGTGGACCGGGTGCCGTACGCGCTATGGCAGCACTCCACGGTGCACGAGCGCACCGTGGAGCGCTTCACGCGCTTCACCCTGGACTTCCACGCCGCGTACCGTCCCGATCTGCTGAAGGTCATGTACGACGAGCAGTACGACCTGCCGGTGGACCGGCACCACCTGCGCGACGCGAAGGACTGGCGCCTGCTGGAGGAGTTCGAGGCCCACACCGGCGCCTTCGGCCGCCAACTGGAGTGCCTGGCCCGCATCCGTGCCGCGGTGGGTCCCGAGGTGCCCGTCGTGCAGACGATCTACTCGCCGTTCCACGTGGCCCACAAGTTCGCCGGCCGCCGCCTGCTGGAGGACTGGGAGCGGGACCCGGAGGCGGTGGGCGGGGCCCTGGCGACCATCGCGGCCAACTACCGCCGCTTCGCGGAGTGCTGCCTGCGGGAGGCGGGGGTGGACGGGTTCTACTTCGCCCCCATCGGCTGCGAGGCCTCCTTTATGGAAGAAAGCCGGTACATCCGCCTGGTGCGGCCTTCGGACCTGGCGGTGCTGGAGGCGCTGCGGCAGGCGCCGCTGCTGATCCTGCACATCCACGGCGAGCGGGAGGTCATGTTCGACCTGCTGGCCGACTATCCCTGCGACGTGCTGAGCTGGGAGGACCGGGTGGCTGGGCCTTCCCTGGCCGAAGTGCGCCGCCGCAGCTCCCGCTGCCTGATGGGCGGCATCGATCACCTGGCCGCGCGCACCTGCCCGGCGGAAGAGGTCCTGACCCAGGGCAGGGAGGCCCTGGCCCAGGCGGGTGGAGGGCTGCAAGGCGGCTTCATCCTGGCCCCCGGCTGCACCTTTCCGGCGGGCACGCCGGAGGCCAACCTGCGGGCGCTGGCCCGTGTCGTGCAGGGCGCCTAGCGTGCCCCCGGCCTAAGAAGAGCCCAGCGCCTGCTCCACGGCGCGGCGCACCCGCTCGCTGCCCGGCTCCTCCTTGGTCGCGAAGCGGTCCAGCACCGCCCCGTCGCGCCCGATCAGGAACTTGTTGAAATTCCAGGTGATCCCGCCGGCGAACCGCGGATTGGTCCGCTTGTCGGTCAGGAAGCGGTACAGCGGATGGGCCGCGCGCCCTTTCACGTGGATCTTGGCGAACAGGGGGAAGCTCACCCCATAGTTCTGCGAGCAGAATTCCTTGATCTGCTCGTTGCTGCCGGGCTCCTGGCCCAGGAAATCGTTGGCCGGGAAACCGAGCACCACCAATCCCCGCCCGCCGTACTCCCGGTACAGCGCCTCCAGGCCCTCGTACTGATAGGTGTAGCCGCAGCGCGAGGCCACGTTCACGATCAGCAGGACCTTGCCCCGGTACTCCTGCAGGCCTACCGGGCGGCCGTCGATGTCCTCGACCTGGAAATCGTATATCGAAGCGGCCTCGGTCGTCGCGCCGGTGAGCGCCGCCATCGCGGTCAGGGCCGCGGCCAGGGAACTGCGGTTCATGGGAACCTCCAACACCAAGGTACTTCCAGCCCCCCGCCGGGGGCAAGGAGAGCCGGGAGACGCCGGGCCGCGCCGGGGGCCGCCGGGCCGGGCCGGGCGCATTTGACCGCGGCCGGCCCGCCGGTATAACTTTCTCCCATGAGCCTGGACTTGGAAGGTTTCCGCCGCCTGGTCGGCGGGTTCGCCTCGGAGCTGCGAGCGGTCGTCCCGCCGGAGCTGACCGCCGTCAAACTGGCCCCCGACAAGTGGTCCCTGCGCGAGATCCTCGGCCACCTGATTGATTCGGCCTCCACCAACCACCAGCGCTTCGTCCGGCTGCAGGACGCCGCCCGGCTCGAGTTCCCGGGCTATCAGGCCGAGCGCTGGGTGCAGATCCAGCGCCCCAACCTCCTGCCCTGGGAAGTGCTGGTGGCGCTCTGGGAATCCTACAACGCGCTGCTCCTGCACCTGGCCGCCGGGGTTCCTCCGGAATGCCTGGGCCACGTCCTGGAAACCCCGGAAGGGCCGCGCACCCTGGAATGGCTGATCCCCGACTACTACCGTCACCTGGGCGAGCACGCCGAGCACTTCCGGCGGCGCCTGGCCGAGCTACAATAGCTCCCGCAGGCGGGGCAGCAGGTCGGTGCGGCCTCTCTCATAGCGGATGGCGGTGAAGCCCAGGGCTTCCGCGGCGCGGCAGAAGGGCGGCTCATCGTCGATGTAGAGGCACTGCCCCGCCTCCAGCCCCGCGGTCCGCAGCAGGTGCCGCCAGATGGCCGGGTCCGGCTTCATGGCTCCCACCTTGAAGGATAATACGTACCCTTCGGGGACGGTGGCCAGCTCCTCGTTCAGGAACAGGCGGCGGGCGTGGGTGTAGGAAATGTTGGAAAGGATGAACGTCCTGCGCCCCGTACCGGCGGCCAGCCGCAGGGCCGCCAGGCCTTCCGGGTTGGGCTCCAGCCCAGCGGAAAAATCCTCCAGGAACTCCTCGTAGCTCCAGCCCGGCGGCGCCTGGATCCTGTCGCGGACCCGCAGGAACTGCTCCCGCGAGTCGAACCTGCCCGACTCGGCGTCAATTTCCAGGTCGTTGTCCCATATGCGCCGCTCGATCTCCTCGGCCGGCAGAGGGGAGCGGCGGGCGAGCTGCCGGCACTGCGCGGGGCGGTCGAACATGGCCAGCACGTTGCCGAAATCGAAGACGACGGCCAGGACGGGAGAGGCTGACTGCATCATGGAGTTGGATTGTAGTATATTGCAGGCATGAAAACACGAGTTCTCGCCATCCTGCTTCTGGCCGCCGCGTCGGCCGCCTTCGCCCGCCCCCCGATGGGCATGAACCCGCACCGCATCCCCATCCAGCACGACTACCTGCGCGCCGAGCTGGACAGCCTGTTCGGGATGCAGGGGGAGCTGGGCTCCCTCAGCTACGGCGAGCTGCGCGAGCTGGCCGGCCGCTTCTCGGTGGCCCATCAGAAGGACCGCTTCGTCGCCCGCTCCAAGACCATGTCCTTCATGATGCCCGGCAGCGGCCAGTTCCTGAACAAGGACTTCGGCTCCGGCGCGGCCTTCCTGGCCGCCGACCTGGCCGTGGTGGCAGGGACGCTGGTGGGGGCCTACTTCCTGCTCCCGGACAACCTGCGCTTCCAGCAGCTGGACTACTTCCACACCCCGTTCAACCAGATCCGCGACGCCTGGGAAGGCAACACCTTCACGGACTACCTGCCCTCCCTGGCCCTGCTGGCAGGGGGCGGGCTGGCCAAGACGATCCTGGGCCAGATCTCCTCCACCCACGCGGGGAAACTGGCCCGGCGGAACATCGACGCCGGCACCATCAGCTTCGAGCCGAACCTGCTGGTCCTGCCCGACGGAGGAATGATGATGGGCCTGGGCTGGAGATATTAGGCGCGCTGCGACTCAAACCCTGACCTTCAGCCACCGGCCGGAGCGGTAGTACCGCCACACCACGGCCAGCTCCACGATCTCGGTGCCCAGGAAACTGGCCCACACCAGGTTCAGGGGCGCGCGGAAGCCCAGGCGCAGGAGCAACAGGAAGGGCACCTGAAAGCCCAGCTTGGAAATCAGGCTGGAGACCAGGAAAGGGAGGTTGAAACCGGCCGCGGAAAAAGCGGAGCCCAGGCCGAAGGTGACTGCCAGGAACAGCAGGGACAGGCAGAAAATCCGCAGCAGCGGAACGCCCAGCTCGATGGTTTGCGGGTCGGCGGTGAACAGGCCGAGCAGCGGCCGGCTCCAGGCCCAGGCCAGGGCTCCCAACAGCAGCATCAGGCCCAGCCCGATCAGGGCCGCGGTCCGGCAGGCGGACCGCGCCCGCTGCAGGCGCTCCGCCCCCAGGTTCTGGCCGGCCACGGTGCCGGCCCCCATGTGCAGGCCCACCAGCAACATCAGGGCGAAGACGAAAAGCCGGTACACGATGCCCAGGGCCGCCACGGCGGCCGTGCCGTAGAGGCTGATCACCTTCAGCGCCACGGCCTGGGCCCCGTTGCGCACCAGGTTCTCCGCCCCGGCGGGCAGCCCGATGGTGAGCAGCTTGCGGTCGATCTCCGGCTCCAGGCGCAGGAGCCCGGACCAGGCCAGGCGAACCCGCGTGCGGCCGGAGAACAGGAACCAGAGCCCCAGGAGGAAGGACAGGGCGGTGCTCGCCACGGTGGCCAGCGAAGCCCCGAAAACCCCCAGGCCCAGTCCCGGCAGGCCCAGCACGGGCACGCGCCGGAACATCAGCAGGGGGTCCAGCACCGCGTTGAGCGCGGCGCAGAAGGCCAGGATGTACATGGGCCGGCGCGCGTCCCCGATGCTGCGCAGGGCGGTGATCACCGAGTAGGAGGAGAACATCAGGGGCAGCGCCAGCAGACGCAGGCGCCCGTAGGCCAGCGCCGCGCCCAGCACCTGCGGGTCCCGGGTGTACAGGCCCACCACGGGGCGCAGGATGGCGAAGCCCAGGAGGCCCGCCGCCAGGGCCACCAGGGCCTTGAAGACCAGGGTCTGCTCGATCACCGTCCGGGTGCGCTCCAGGCGACCCGCCCCGAAGCTCTGGGAGATCAGGGAAACCGAGGAGATGCCGATCACCTCGTTCAGGAACTCCACCAGCCAGAGCAGCTGCAGGAAGATGGTGACCCCGCCCAGCGCGGCGGAGGCTCCCGGCAGCCGGCCGATCCAGAACAGGTCCACCAGGTCGTAGAGGGTCTGGGCCAGGAAGCCCAGCATGACCGGCACGGACATGGCCAGCAGGTGTCCCGGAATCCCGCCCCGGGTGAGGTCGCGTTCCATGGCCTAGGCTTGGGTCTTCCTGGCCTCGTCGATCATCGCCAGCACGTTCTCGAAGGGCACGCCCGGCAGGATGGTGTGGTCGCTGCTGCAGATGTAGCCCCCGCCCTTCCCCAGCACGCGCACCCGCTGCCGCACTTCCGCCCGCACCTGCTCCGCGGTGCCGTAGGGCAGGGTGAGCTGGGAGTTGATCGCGCCGTAGAAGGTGATGTGCCTTCCGTATTCCCTCTTCAGCTCCACCGGATCGTTGCCGGGCAGGTGGGCCTGGACGGTCTCCCAGACGTCCATGCCGATGTCGATCAGGTCGGGCAGCACCGGGCGGAAGGTGCCGCAGCTGTGGAACCAGACCTTCAGGCCCCGGCTCTTGGCCAGGGCGAAGACTCTCGCGTACACCGGCTTCAGGTAGCGCCGCCAGTGCTCGGGGGAGAGCAGCAGGCCGGTCTGGGAGGCGAAGTCGTCGCCGAACCAGAAGATTTCCGCGCCGGCCGGCGAAGCCTCGATCATCCGCCCGGCGAAGCCCAGGATGAAGGCCTCGATGCGCGCCAGGGCGGCCTCGATGAGGGCGGGGGCCAGCGCCAGGCCGGTGAGCGCCTCCTCGATGCCGAACAGGTTGAACAGCGTGCAAAGCACGGGCAGCCACTCCGCCCTGCGGGCCCGCACCGAGGCGGTCTGATCCGGATCGTCGGAGGGGAAGATGTACAGGGGGCGGACCCAGATGGGCTCGCCGGCCGGGACCGCCGACAGGGTCGGGCCGACCCCCGAGTAGTCGAAATCCGCGGGGCTTGGCCAGGCGTACCGCTCCACCTGCCGGACGGTTTTCAAGCCGGCCAGCGGGCGGCCGCCCTGCGCCCCGGAGTACCCGGAGCCCTGCACGCCGGTCCAGGAGTAGGCGGCGCCCCAGATGTCCAGGCCCGGCTCCAGGGCCGGACCGCGGTAGACCGGCGCGGCGTCCGGAAAGGCGTCCACGGCCAGCGCCTTCCAGAGGCCGGCCGCGTCCCCGACCCCGAAGTGCTCCAGCCAGGGCTGCACTTCCTCGAAGCCCATGACGTTCACCGGGGTCATTGCCGGCTGCCGGTGGGCAATCGCCCGGCGGATCCGCTCGCGGGCCGTTTCCATCTGCCCCGCTTTCAGGCCAGGAACCGGCCGATGCGCATGCTGGTCTCCTCGTAGGGCAGCTCGCGCTCGTTGAGGTCGCTCAACTCCCCCACGATCCGGGGTTATAGCACCGGGGTTGGCTACTGTCAAGTTGCTATTAGGCACGCTCCTGGAGGGGTGCTGCTCAACTGGGTGGCGCCGGCGTATTGCCAGGCGGGGGTATTCTGACTACCTTTCTCCGAGGTGAAAACCGCCAAGTCACGCTCCTCCGCCAGACCGCGCGCTTCCTCGAAACGCGCCGCGGCTGAAGGCCGCATCCGCATCCTGGGGGCGCGCCAGAACAACCTGAAAGGCTTCTCCCTGGACCTGCCGCTGGGCCGCCTGATCGTGGTGACCGGGGTGAGCGGCTCGGGCAAGTCCTCCCTGGCCTTCGACACGATCTACTCCGAGGGCCAGCGCCGCTACGTGGAGACCTTCTCCCCCTACACCCGCCAGTTCCTGGACCGCATGGACAAGCCGCGGGTGGACCGCATCGAGGGCATCCCGCCGGCCATCGCCATCGACCAGACCAACCCGGTGCGCACCTCCCGCTCCACGGTGGGCACCATGACCGAGCTGAACGACCACCTCAAGCTGCTCTGGGCCCGCGCCGCGCGCCTGTACTGCTCGGGCTGCGGGCGGGAGGTGCGCCGCGATACGGCGGATTCCATATACAACGCGCTGGCCGCCCTGCCCGCCCCCTGGCTGCTGGTCACCTTCCCGGTAACGCGTGCCGGAGAACTTCACGGAAGCGGAGGTGAGCGAGCTGCTGGCCCGCCAGGGCTACCGCCGCATCCACCGCCGGGAGGGACGGCGCTGGAGGTCATCCAGGACCGGGTGCAGAACTCCCCGGCCCGGCGCGGCCGGGTCGTGGAGGACCTGGAGGCGGCCCTGCGCTTCGGCCAGGGCCGGGTCGCGGTGTACCCCCTGGACGAAAAGCTCCAGGCCGGGCTCGGCCTGCGCTTCTCCGCCGACCTGCACTGCCCGGACTGCGACATCCACTACCGGGACCCGCTGCCCAACCTGTTCTCCTTCAACTCCCCCCTGGGGGCCTGCGAAACCTGCCGGGGCTTCGGGCGGACCATCGGGGTCGACTACGACCTGGTGGTCCCGGACCCTTCCAAGAGCCTGGCCCAGGGGGCCATCAAGCCCTGGCAGTCCGAGAGCTTCGGGGAGATGCAGAACGACCTCCTGCGCTTCGCCCGCAAGCGCGGGGTTCCCGTCAACGCGGCCTGGAGCGCCCTGAGCGAGAGCCAGCGGCGCTGGGTGCTGGAAGGCGAGGGCGAGTAGGAGGACGGGCTGTGGTACGGGGTGACCCGCTTCTTCCGCTGGCTGGAGAGCAAGGCCTACAAGATGCACATCCGCGTGCTGCTGTCCAAGTACCGGGCCTATCGCCTGTGCCCGGCCTGCGGCGGGGCGCGGCTGAAGCCCGAGGCTCTGCTGTGGCGGCTGGGGGAAGGGGCGGCAGAGGGTGAGCGCCGCGGCCTGACCATCCACGAGGCGGCGCTCCTGCCCATCGAGCGCTGCCGGGAGTTCTTCGAAGCACTGCGGCTGCCCCGGGGCGCTGGACGAGGCCGCCGAGCTGCTGCTGGGCGAGATCCGCTCCCGCCTGGGCTACCTGGTGGACGTGGGCCTGGGCTATCTCACCCTGGACCGCCAGTCGCGCACCCTGAGCGGCGGGGAGGTGCAGCGCATCAACCTGACCACGGCGCTGGGCACCTCGCTGGTGAACACCCTGTTCGTGCTGGACGAGCCCAGCATCGGCCTGCACCCCCGCGACATCGACCGGCTCATCGGCGTCCTGCACCGCCTGCGCGACGCGGGCAACACCCTGGTGGTCGTGGAGCACGACCCGGCGGTGATCCGCGCCGCGGACCTGGTGCTGGACATGGGCCCCGGGGCCGGGGAGCGCGGCGGGGAGGTGGTGTTCTTCGGCACGCTGCGGCGAGCTCGCCCGCTCCCGCCGCTCGCTGACCGCCCGACTACCTGTTCGGCCGCGCAGGTCCCGGCGCCGCGCCGTGCCGGTGCCCGCCCGGCGGCCGGCGCCTGACGCCGGACGAGCTGCGAGGTGCTCGGGGCGGCGGAGCACAACCTCAAGGGCATCGACGTGCGCATCCCCCTGAACCGCCTGGTGTGCGTCACGCGGGGTCAGCGGCTCCGGCAAGTCGACCCTGGTCCAGGACGTGCTGTACAACGCGCTGCTGCGCCTGAAGCGCAAGCCCGCCGACGCCCCCGGCCGGCACCGCGCCATCCTCGGCCACGAGCGGATCGCTCGACGTGGTGCTGGTCGACCAGTCCCCGATCGGCCGCACCGCCCGCTCCAACCCGGCCAGCTACGTCGGGCGCCTTCGACGCCATCCGCCGGCTGTTCGCCGCGGAGCCGCTGTCCCGCGAGCGGGGCTACACGGCGGGCACCTTCAGCTTCAACTCGGGGACCGGGCGCTGTCCGACCTGCGGCGGCAACGGCTTCGAGCACATCGAGATGCAGTTCCTGAGCGACGTGTACCTGCGCTGCCCCGACTGCGACGGCCGGCGCTACCGGCGCGAGGTGCTGGAGGTGAAGCTGCTGCCGCCGGGCAGCGCGGCGCGCGCCGGGGGCCCGGCCGCGCGCGCCCAGGCGCGCTCGGTCGCCGACGTGCTGGACCTGACCGTGGCCGAGGCCTGCGACTTCTTCGCCGGATACCCCGAGGTGCTGCGGGCCATGAAGCCCCTGGCGGCGGTGGGGCTGGACTACCTGAGGCTGGGCCAGCCGGTCCCGACCCTCAGCGGCGGGGAGGCGCAGCGGCTGAAGCTGGCCGGCTACCTGGCCGAGGCCAAGGGCGGCGGCCAGGCCGGCGAGCGGATCCTCTTCCTCTTCGACGAGCCCACCACCGGGCTGCACTTCGACGACATCGCCGTGCTGCTCTCGCGCCTTCCGCGAGCTGCTGGCCGGAGGGCACTCGGTGGTGGTGATCGAGCACAACCTGGACGTGATCGCCGCCGCGGACTGGATCATCGACCTGGGCCCGGAAGGCGGGGAGCGGGGCGGCGAGCTGGTCTGCGCCGGCACTCCGGCCGAGGTGACCGCCGTCCGCGCCAGCCATACCGGCCGGGCCCTGCAAGGCCTACGCCGCCCGGGCCGGGAAACGGCGCCGGCCAGAAGCACGGCGGCCTCGCCGAGTTCGATCGGCCGCCAGGCGCCGCAGCCGCGACGAGCGCTTCATCCACATCCTGCACGCGCGCGAGCACAACCTGCGCAACCTGGACGTCCGCATCCCGCGGGACGCCTTCACCGTGATCACCGGGGTGAGCGGCAGCGGCAAGAGCACGCTGGCCTTCGACATCCTGTTCGCCGAGGGGCAGCGCCGTTATCTGGAGATCCTGAACGCCTACGCCCGCCAGTTCGTGCAGCCCGCCACCCGCCCGGACGTGGACGCGGTGAGCGGCGTGCCCCCCACGGTGGCCATCGAGCAGCGCACCAGCCGCGGCGGGCGCAAGAGCACCGTGGCCACCATGACCGAGATCTACCACTTCCTGCGCCTGCTCTTCGTGAAGCTGGGCACCCAGCACTGCCCGGACTGCGACGTGCCCATCCAGCCCCAGAGCCGGGAGGCCATCCTGGCCCGCCTGCTGAAGGAGTTCCGGGGCCGCCGCGTCCAGCTCCTGGCGCCCCTGGTCACCTCCCGCAAGGGCTACTACACGGACCTGGCCCGCTGGGCGGCCCGCCAGGGGCTACACCCATCTGCGGGTGGACGGCCGCAGCCTGCCCACCTCCGGCTGGCCGCGGCTGGACCGCTTCCGCGAGCACACCATCGAGCTGCCGGTGGCCGAGCTCCGCCGTCAGCGCCGAGACGGAAGCCCGCCTGCGGGAAGCCCTCGAGCTGGCGCTGGGTCTGGGCAAAGGCGCGGTGACGGTGGTCCCCGCGGGAGCCGCGGGGGAAGGCGGCGGCGGGCGCATCTTCTCCACCCGGCGGGCCTGTCCCCGCTGCGGGCGCAGCTTCGAGGAGCTGGACCCGCGCCTGTTCTCCTTCAACTCCAAGCACGGCTGGTGCCCGCGCTGCTACGGCACGGGGCTGCAACTGTCCGGCTTCGACGCCGAGCAGACCGGGCGAGGAGATCTGGTGGAACGAGTGGTGGGAAGGCCCGGAGTCGCGGTGCCCGGCCTGCTCCGGGCGGCGCCTGCGCCCGGAGGCCCTGGCCGTGCGCTTCCAGGGCCGGAGCATCGACGCCTACACCGCCCTGACCGTGCAGGAGGCCCGGGCCCGCTTCGAGGGCCTGCGCCTGGGCCCGCGCGAGGCGGAGATCGCCCGCGACATCCTCGCCGAGCTGCGCGGCCGCCTGCAGTTCCTGGGCGAGGTGGGCCTGCCCTACCTCACCCTGGACCGGGCCGCGCCCACCCTGAGCGGCGGGGAGGCCCAGCGCATCCGCCTGGCCTCGCAGCTGGGCTCCAACCTGCGGGGCGTCTGCTACATCCTGGACGAGCCGACCATCGGGCTGCATGCCCGCGACAACCTGATGCTGCTGGACACGCTGCGCCGGCTGAAGGACAAGGGCAACACGGTGGTGGTCGTGGAGCACGACGAGGAGACCATCCGCCGGGCCGAGCACGTGATCGACCTGGGCCCGGGAGGCGGGGTGAACGGCGGGCGGCTGGTGGAGGCCGGCAGCCTGGCCAGGCTCCTGGCGCAGCCGGCGCTCCATGACCGGGAAGCTCCTGGCGCCACCCCTGCGGCACCCGCTGGTCGGACGCGGCACCGCGCGGCAGGCCGAGGCGGCGCGCCCTGTCGGTGCGCGGGGCTTCCCTGCACAACCTCAACGACCTGGACGTCCGCGTCCCCCTGGACCGCCTGGTCTGCGTCACCGGGGTCAGCGGCAGCGGCAAGAGCACGCTGGTCCGGGACGTGCTGCACGACAACCTGCAGCGCCTGCTGTCCGGCCGCCGCCGCGGGAGGGCGCGCCAGGCCGGGGCCAAGGCGGGCGGGCCCGTCCTGCACGGCTGCCGGAGCATCGAGGGCTGGGAGGGCCTGGAGCGCGTGCTGGAGGTCGACCAGACGCCCATCGGCAAGACTCCCCGCTCCTGCCCGGCCACCTACGTGGGCTTCTGGGACGACATCCGGCGCCTGTTCGCCGCCACCGCCGAGGCGCGGATGCGCGGCTACTCGCCCGGCCGCTTCTCCTTCAACGTCAGCGGCGGCCGCTGCGAGGCCTGCGAAGGCCAGGGGGTGAAGCGCATCGAGATGAGCTTCCTGCCGGACGTCACCGTGCCGTGCGAGAGCTGCGGCGGGGCGCGCTTCAACCCGGAGACCCTGGCGGTGCGCTTCCGGGAGAAGAGCATCGCCGACGTGCTGGCCATGAGCGTGGAGGAGGCGGCGGAGTTCTTCTCCTTCCACCCCGCCGTCCACCACTCCCTGGCCCTGCTGCAGGAGGTCGGGCTGGGCTACCTGCACCTGGGCCAGCAGAGCCCCTCCCTGAGCGGCGGGGAGGCCCAGCGCATCAAGCTGGTCACCGAGCTCGCCCGGACGCGGGCGGGAGGCCGCTCCCTGTACCTGCTGGACGAGCCGACCATCGGCCTGCACATGGCCGACGTGGAGCGCCTGATCCGGGTGCTGCATGCGCCTGGTGGACGCGGGCAACACCGTGGTGATCATCGAGCACAACCTGGACGTGATCGCCGAGGCGGACTGGGTCGTGGACCTGGGTCCGGAGGGTGGGGAGGGCGGCGGCCGCATCGTGGCCCAGGGTCCGCCCGCGGAAGTGGCCCGCGCTGGTTCCCATACCGCCCGTTTCCTGAAAAAGTTCCTGGCCGAACGATTCAATCCAGGCGCAGGCGCACCGCCACCGGCTGGTGGTCGGAAAAGCGGAAGCCCAGGTCGACGGTCCGCACCGAAAGCACGGTCAGGTTCGGCGACACCAGGAAGCCGTCGATGACCGCCGTGTAGTTGGCTCCCCGCACGTAAGGTCTCTCCAGGGTCCGCACCGAGGCCACCCGCGGGTCGGCGGCCAGCCGCCACCCCAGCGGCGGGAAGGTCGGCGGCAGCGGGTGCAGCCAGGACAGGTGGCGTTGGGCGGTGGTGTGCGGAAAGTGGGTTTCCGCTAGCAGAAGGTTCCAATCCCCCCCCAGCACCACATGGGCGCCCCGCCGTTCCTCGGCCCGCAGGAAGTCCGTGACCGCCTCCAGCTGCCGGTGGCGCACCGACGCCGCCGGATCGAAAGCCGACAGGTGCACGTTGGCCAAGACCAGCTCCCCGGCTCCGGAGGCCAGCGGGAAACGGGTCACCAGCAGGTGGTAGCGCTGCCAGCGCGTCTGCCCCGGAAGCTCCAGGCGCTGCACCGAGGCCGGCGGCCCCGGGGCGAAGGTGGCCAGGCCGACGGACACGCGGGGGAAGGCGATGGCCACATCCGGCGACCAGGCCCGCCAGCGTCCCGGCAGGCTCTTCTCCACCGCTGCCAGCAGGTCCACCCGGTGGTTGACCGCCGAAGGGCGGGCCGCCTCCTGCAGCAGGAACAGGTCGGCCCCGGCCTTTCCCAGGAAGGCGGCGATGCCCTGCACGTAGCGCACCACGTCCCGGCGGAGCGAAGGGATGAGCCAACGGCCGCCGTCAGGGTAGAACTCGGCCCCCTCCCCCAGCGCCCCGAAGCCCAGGTTCCAGCTCAGGACCTCGATCTCCGGCGGCGCCTGCCAGGGCCGGGAATCCGGGGCTGTCCCGGCGGCGGCCGGCCGGTCGTGCTCCAGCCACGCCGGGGAACCGACGCAGGATAGAAGAAACGGCAGGAAGAGGCCCAGGCCCGCCAACCGGGTTCCGCGCATCATGGGGCCAGGATAACGCACTTGCCCCGTCCCGGCCCAGGGGTATAATTGGCGCAAGGAGGCACCAATGGAGCCTGCGGTTTACGCCCGCCGCGTGGAGCGCTGCGCTCGCGGCATGGCCGAGTCCGGCCTCGACGCGCTGCTGCTCACCAAGCCGGCCAACATGTACTACCTCACCGGCGACGGCCGGCTGTGCGCTTACGCGCTGATCACCCGCGACGCAGGGGTAGCCCTGGGCGTGCCCAAGACGGACCTGGCCGACGTGGAGGCCCTGGCCCGCTTCGACCGCATCGAGGGCTTCGAGGACGAGGTGGGGATGATCCATTCCATCGCCCACTCCTTCCAGCACTTCGGGATCGCCGGCGGGTCGCTCGGCCTGGAGTACACCTTCCTGACCCGCTCCATGAAGGGCATGCTCACCCACCCCCACGCCAAGCCGGAGAAGGTGGAAGTGAAGGATTGCACCGCCATCCTGTCGGCCCTTCGGTTAGTAAAGGAGCCGGAGGAGCTGGCGCGCATCCGCTCCGCCTCCCGGCTGGCCGACCGGGGGATGGCCGCGGCTCTGGCCGGCGTGAAGGCGGGCAAAACCGAGAGCCAGGTGGCCGCGGAGGCCGAGTATGCTCTGCGCCAGGCCGGCGCCGAGGGCTTCTGGCGAACCTACGTGTCTTCCGGCCCGCGCACCAGCATCGCCCACGGACTGCCCGGGGCCCGGCGCCTGCAGGCCGGGGACCTGGTGATGATCGACGTGCACCCGATCCTGGAAGGGTACAGCGCCGACATCTGCCGCACCGTCTGCGTGGGCGGGCCGACGGCCGAGCAGCAGGAGGCCTACGACCTGTACCTGCAGGCCCAGCAGGCCACCATCGGCCTGGTGAAAGCCGGGGTCGGCATGGAAGAGCTGGAGGCCCGGATGCACGGGGTGCTGCGGGAGGCCGGCCACGGGGAGCACGTGTTCGGCCCGCCCATCCACGGGGTGGGCATCGAGTTCGAGGAGGCCCCGCTTCCCGCCGGGCACGCCTTCTTCCACGGGGAGAAGGCCCCGCCGCCGCTCGCGGCGAACGTGGTGCTGGCCGTGGGCAACTGCGGGCTGTACACCGGCCCCTGGGGCGTGCGCGTGGAGGACACGGTCATCGTGGGGGCCGAAGGACCCGAGGTGCTGACCTCCGCTCCGCGCCGCCTGGCATAGACCCGGGGTTCAGAGCACCTTCCGCACCGGGACCAGGCGGCGGAACAGCCAGCTCCAGGCGAACACCACGGCCGTGCCGACCACCGTGACCAGCGCGAATTTGGCCAGCGGCCCCAGGGGCAGAGCGAGGGCGGCCATCTGCAGCGGCACGATGAGCAGAGGGTGCCAGAAGTAGGCCGAGTACTGGTTGTCCGCCAGCCATTTTCCCAGCGCCCCCTGGGAATTGGCCGCCTCGCGGAAGGCCACGGTCAGCCCGATGCACATCCCCAGGCACAGCAGGCTCTCCCACAACGGGTAGACCACGCCGAAGGCCGTGTCGCTCAAGGGCAGCAGCCGCTCCAGGGCCAGGTCGTAGGCGTACCAGGCGGCCGCGGCGGCCAGGCCCACCGCCAGCCAGGCCCAGCCGGCGCGGGCCGGGAAGCGCTCGAGCCAGGCCCGCCTCCAGGCCAGCACCCCGAGCAGGAAGAAGCCCAGGTCGCGCGGCACGTCGGCGAAGGCCACCCGGAAAAAGCCCAGCAGGTTGAACCAGCGGTCGATGGGCGACCAGATCCGCACCAGCGCCGAGCCCACAGCCACCGCCAGGGCGAAGGCCAGGTAGGCGGGCCACCGGGGCAGCGGCCGCGAAGACAGGTCCTCCCGCGGGCGGTTGCCCCGGATCCTGCGCCACAGCGCGTACAGCAGGCTGAACAGCAGCAGGTGCTCCAGGTACCACAGGTGCGCGGCGTTGAAGACATCCTGCCAGCCGGCGATCTTCTCCCCGAACAGGAAGATCCGCGCAGGGTGCATCAACGCCGCGAAAACCAGCACGGGGATGCCCAGGCGCCGCAGGCGGCCCTGCACGAAGGCCCGGGGGGAGCTTCGCTCGAAGGCCCCGGCCAGGAAGAAGCCGGAGACCAGGAAGAACAGGCTCATGAAGAAGGAACGGTTGACCGTGAAGAAGGGGGCCAGCAGGGCGGCCCGGGCCTCCTCCTGCACCGGCCACCAACCCCCGGTGGGCCCGTAGGCCTGGCCCACGTGGTGGGCGATGACCAGGATGGTCAGCATGACCCGCAGATTGTCCAGGTAGTAAAGCCGCGGCTTGTCGCTCATGCCATCATCCTCAGCCCAGGAAACGCCGGCGCAGCCAGCGGGTGGACTGCACCGCATCCCCGTGCTTGACCAGCTCGCGGATCTCCCCCATGGATTTCTCGTCCAGCAGGCGCTCGATGGCTCGCAGGAACTCGATGGATTCCCGCAGGGCGCCCTGGGCTTCCTCGCGGTAGGGGTACTGGTCCATGGAGTACCAGCCGCGGTAGCCGATCTCGCGCAGCCAGAACAGCAGCTCCACGTACTCCGGGAAGTGCACGGAGCCGACGATCATGTCGTCGTCCCAGGAGCGGTAGTTGTCGTTGAAGTGCAGGTGGAACAGCTTGTCCCCGTAGGAGTGCAGCATGACCGCCGCCTCGGCCACGTTCTCCCCGGCCACGAAGGAGTGGCCGGTGTCGATGGTCACCCCGACGTTGGCCTGGCCCGTGCGCTGGGCCAGCAGCAGGGTGTCCCCGGCGCGGGCCAGGTAGGAGTGGGTGCGGGGCTCCTTGGCCTTGTACTCCAGGGCGAAGCGCGTTTGCGGATAGGAGCGGGCCAGCCCGCGCACGCCCTCCTCGATCCACTGCCGCTCCTGCCGGTAGTCGGCCTGCAGGGGGTAATCGTAGCCGTCCTGCCCGGGCCAGAGGCTGAGCAGGTCGCAGCCCAGGGCCCGGGCCGCCTCGGCCATCTTCGCCGTCTCCTCCACCGCCTGCGCCCGGATGGCGGGGTCCTTGGAGCTGAAGGCCCCGCAACCCCAGCGCTTCTGGGCGAAGTGGTCCGGGATGATCGAGGCGCACTTCAGGTTGTACTTCGACAGAAGGCCGCCCACCTGCTCGACGTTCTCCGAGGTGATGTCCCAGGTGCCGACCAGCTCCACCCCCTCCACCCCCTCGATGGCCGCGGCCCGCCTGATCATCTCTTCCTTGCTGGGCTGGTCCTTGTAGCCGCTGGAAAGGAAGCGGTCGTTGGTGTTTCCCAGGTTGCCCAGAATGATGGCGTATTTCACTCACTTTCCTCCTGCCAGCCAATGCATGACGTTCTTCCACAGCTTCGCGTAGCCGCTCCAGGTGGTGAAGCTCTCCGGGCACCAGTGCGGCCCGATGTCCGAGGCCCAGGCCAGCGTTCGCCCCTGTCCCCGGGCGGCCACTGCCAGCAGGGGGTGGGCCCCGGCGCGCAGGATCAGCTCGGACTCCGGCTTCATCGTCAGCTCGTTGAGCCCCAGCAGAGCGGGCCAGGAGCCCTCGATGCCTTCCAGCAGTGGATGCCGGGGGAGCACCGTCTCGGGGACCACCCCTTCGGGGACCTCCAGGCGGTCGTCGAAGGGATGGATGCGCACCGGCAGAAGCTCTTCGATCGGGGTGCGGTAGTACTTGGCCGCCCCGTAGATCCCGGCGAAGGAATAGTAGCCCCCGCACATGCCCAGGCCTCCGCCGGCCTGCACCCATTGCTCCAGCAGCTTCAGGCGGTTGGGCATGGTTTTGCCGCCGCTCCAGGTGGCCGGGTGCAGCAGCAGGGAGTTGGCTCCGATGTCGCTCAGGATGACCACCTGGTAGGCGGAGAGCTCCTCCAAACGCAGCGGGAATTTCTCCGGCGCCAGGTGCCCCGGCAGATGCTCCAGCTCGATGTCGGTGCCGGCCAGCGCCTTGGCCAGCTCGCGGATCCCGGTTTCGTAGACGGTGCTGGAGAAAAAGTCCCAGCCCTTGTGGTGGGTGCTGGCCGACACCCAGGACTCGCCGGCCAGCAGGACCCGGATGCGCTTTGATGGCCCGCTCATGATCGTCAGCCTTTCAGCAGACCTGGAAGCTCTTCCGCCGCCAGCCCTGCTCCGGACCTTCGTGCACCAGCACCCAGCCGGCGGCCGGGTAGCACTTCTCGCAGAGCATCTGCTCGGAGGGCAGGAGGTAGGTCACCGCCCGCTTGCCGCAGCCCCCGCACACCCCGTAGCGGGTCTCCGGGGTGAAAATTCCTTTGGCCAATCGCTCGCTGGCCGTGTGCCGCAGCACCTCCCGCAGCTCGCGCTGGGCGTGACAGTCCCGGCGCTCGGGGCGGTCGGCTTTCAGCGGGTACTCCCCGTAGCGGTGACCGGCGGCGATCATGGCCAGGAAGTTCTCGTAGGGCACGTCGTTGGTCACGCTATGGCTGGAGGTCAGGATGTAGGCCCCCTCCCCTGCCAGCGCCTGGATGTGTGCGCGCACGTCCTCCGCCACGTCCTGCGGCGAGCCGAAGGCGAACACCCCGGCGATGTCGATGTTGCCGCTGAAGCAGATCTTGTCCCCGTACTTTCGGTGCACCTCGTAGATGTCGGCCCCGGAGGTGGGCTCGATGGGGTTGTACATGACCACCCCGATCTCGATCAGGTCGGGGATGATCTGGACCGCGTTCCCGCAGCTGTGCATGGCCACCGGGACCTTGTAGCGGCGGCACTCCTCCACGATCCGCCGGTAGCAGGGGATGGCCCACTTGCGGGTCATCTCCGGCCCCATGATCAGGCCGCCCTTCTGCCCGATGTCGTCGCCGATGTAAATGAACGAAACCCCCTCCTCGCAGGCCATGCGCACGATGTCCAGGTAGTAGTCCATGCACATCTGGACGACCTTCTGGATGAACTCCGGATCGGTGTACAGCTTCATCATGAACTCCTCGAAGCCCACGATGAACTGGTAGGGGGTCATGATCGGGGCGCAGGTCATGATGGTGGTGCCGATCCTCGTGCCCCGGCAGGCCTGGATGTAGGCCCGCAGGTGCTTGCGCTTGGGCTCGATGTCCAGCTCCCGCGAGTGGGGCACCAGGGCGTCCAGCTCCTCGCGCGTGTGCACGCTGCCGTCGGTGACGATGTGCAGCTTCCCGTCCTCACCAAGGCGCTTCAGGGGGGCCCACAAGGCCTCCATGCCGACGGCGTCCTGGCCGATCAGGCGGCAGATTTCGATGTAGTCGCGCGGCTCCATGGGCGGGGCCACGTACTCGTCCTCGCTGGCCCCCTTGGCCGAGCCCAGGGTGTGGCCCACCGAGCGCCCCAACAGGCGGCTGCAGTGCCGGTCCTCGATCAGGATCTCGAAGTTCGGCACCCGGTCGGTGGAGCGGTGCTCGAAGGAGGCCAGCAGGCGGTCGATGTCCGGCGCGTCGCAGCTCATTTGACGTCGGCCTCCGTCGAATCTCCAGATCTCTTCCATTTTCGCGAAAGCTCCCGGCTCTTCCGCGTCAAAAGGGGCCTCCAGCAGCTCGTTCATCCAATCGTTCCACTTGTGGTAGAAGGGGTCTTTGGCCCGGATGCGGTTGAACTCCTCGATGTCGTCGATCAGGGCGTAGAGGAACAGGTTGTTGCCCCGCAGATAGACCGTCATCTCGTGGCAGCCGGCCTCCTTCAGGCCCCTCGTGATCTCCGGCCAGATCTCCCGGTGGGCCTTGATGTACTCCGCCTTCTTTTCCGGGATCGCCCGGTAGCACAGCGCCATTCTCTGCATGTCAGCTCCTCCTCTCGCCTGTCAGGCCCCGCCGGCGGCGTCCGGCCGGGTTCTCCATTGGGGAGCCCGCGTCGCTCCGTAGGGCTCGTGTTCCACCACCGCCTCGGCGATCTGGCCCAACTCCTTGCCCTCCAGGTTCACTTCCAGGGCAATCGCCTGCTTGGGGTGCGAAAAGCGATAAGCGGCTGGGATGCGCAGCCGGAAGGGCCGGGCCGTCTTGCTGCCTGCCGGGATCTCGGCCGAATCCGAAGCAGGCAGCGCCTCCCAGCCTTCCGGAAGCACCCAGGTGTACTCAACGCTGGCAGCGCGGGGCACCGGGCTTTGCAGGCGCACTTCGCCGCCAAGCTCTTCCCCGGGTTTTCCCCTCATTTGGTATGGATAGATCTGGATCCAACTGGGCTCCAGGCCCAGAATCCCGCTGGACTCCGGCAGCAGCTTGTCGAAAAGCTCGGTCATCTTCTCGGTATTGCTCATGAACAGGTCATAGCCCTCGGGAGCGACGTTGGTGTACAAGCCGTGTCCACCGCAGAGGATTTCGGGGCGGTACTGCTGGAACAAACGCGCGGTCACCTGGTGGCTGGTGCGGTGAACGTGGTTGCGGTAGATCAGGCTGGGGATGAAGCCGGGCGGCCAGACGTTGTCGCCCGAGAAGGCGATCCTCTTTCCGTCCATCGTGGTGAACATGGTCAGGTGGTAATCACAGTGGCCGGGAGAGTAGTGGATTTCGAAATCCAGACCCTCCCACGAGAACTTTTCCTGGTCCTTGAAGGTGCGGGCCACCTTGATGGGATCCGGGAGCACGCAGCCGATGAGCTCGCCTCCGGGGTTTTCCAGCACTTCCTTCATGTTCTCATAAGCCCACACTTCCGTGCCCATGGCCCGCTGGAGGTAGGGAACGCCGTTGATGTGGTCGTCGTGATAGTGGCTGGGAATGACCGCCTCCACCTTTTCCACCCCGTATTGGGACTTGAGGCGGTCCAGGGAATGGTGCACGAAGCGCACCCGCTCACCGGGCTCGAAGCGATGGCTGACCGGCTGGAACAGGGAAAAAGTCGGTGCGCCATAGTCGACGAACAAGGCCCGCTTCCCATTGCGGGAGAGCAGGATGTAGAACGCCGAGCACCTCTGGGTGGCGTACAGCAGCCGCGAAGCCACGGGAGTGAAATCCATCTCGTCCAGCGCGAGTTGGCCTCCGGTCTGCAGGCGAAAGAAGCTGCGCAGGTTGTCCCGGGTTTGGGAAAAAGCGGCCGCCGGATCGGTCATTACCACGCCATGGGAGGGACACAGAAGGCGGGGGGACCTTTGCTCCAGGAGGTTGAGGGCCAGAATCGCCGTTTCCACCCCGTCCGGCTCCTTGTAGGAGTACTGCAGGTCATACAGGGTGAGCACCTTGCCCGGGGAGTGCAGCAGATCGCCCACGAAGGCGACCACCGCGCCGTCGACCCGGCCTACCAGCGATATCGACCCGATGGTATGCCCGGCTGTTGGCACCACCTCCAGGCGCAGGCCTGCGCTTTCGTAGAAGCCAAAGTCCTCCAGCACCCCGGCCACCGGTACCGAGGCGGTCAGCGTAAAGTAGGTGTTGCGCACGTTGTACATGTCGTACAGCTGCTTGGTGGTCCAGAAGATTTCCACCTGGTCGAACAAGTGCCGTTCGTGCTGCGGCACCAGGATGGGGATGCCCTGGGCCACGGCCAGCCTGTCCCCCTGGGCCTGATCGCGATGATGGTGGGTGTGCAGGATCGCGGCCACCTCGCGCACCCCGATGTCCTGGAGGTGCTCCAGCACGTGTCCGGCTCCGAAATCGATGAGGAGCGCTTTGCCTCGGGAGCGGATGACATAGACGTTGCAGGTATCCTCGAAGCAGAAGAGATTTTCGGTGACCTGCCTGAAATGTCCGCTCATCGGCTTTCCTCAATACCCGCCGTACTCCAGCGCGGCGTCGAAAAAGGCCACCACGTTCTCCGGCCGCACGTCGGACTGGATGTTGTGCACCGAGGCGAAAACGAACCCGCCGCCGGGGGCGAAGTCGGCGATGCGGCGCTTCACCTCGCGGCGCACCTCCTCCGGCGTGCCCAGGGACATGATCCGGGTCGGGTCCGCCCCCCCGCCCCAGAAGCCGACCTCCCTGCCGAAATCCTTCTTCAGCGCGGCGCTGTCCATGCCGCGGGCGTGCACCTGCACCGGGTTCAGGGCGTCCACCCCGATCTCGATCAGGTCCGGGATGTACTCGCGGATCGCCCCGCAGGAGTGGAAGTAGATCTTGGCCTGGGAGTGCTGGCGCACGATCCTGATCAGCCGGGCCTCGCGGGGCTTGAATATCCTGCGATACAGCGCGGGGGAGAACAGCGGGCCGTCCTGCCCGCCCAGGTCGTCCCCCATCTGGACCACCTGCACCAGGTCGCCGATCTCCCGCATGTAGCGCGTCCACCAGGCTTCCAGCCACTCCACGACCCGGTCGGCCACCAGCTCCACCAGGCTTTCGTCGGCGGCCATGTCCAGATAGGCTTCGTTGACCCCCCGCAGCCAGTAGGAATGCTCCACGATGCCACCGGTCGGAGCATGGGCCACGATGGCCTTGTCAGTCTCCTGTCAGCAGGCGCTGGACTTCCGCCCGCAGCCCCTCGAAGCGGCTGGGATCCTCGGGGTCCGGCAGCTTGTGGGCCTTGATCTCCGCCGCGCTCTTGCCCGACCAGATGTGCTTCTCGAAATCGAACCAGATCCCGCCGGAGAGCGGCTGCCGGTACACCGTGCCCCACTCGTCCCGCCACTTGCGGAACTCCCCCTCGGTGTAGTACTGGAACTGGTAGGGCCTGGCCGGCCGGCCGTACACCGGCAGGCAGTCGGCCTGGAAGCGCTCCCGCAGGCGCTCGTCGGGGAACACGATCTGCTGGAAGGCGTCCTGGATGCGCTCTTCGCCGCCGGGCAGGCCCAGGTGCTCCTTGAGCCTGCGGTGGCCGAAGACATGGATGCTGTCGTGCAGGCAGCCGAAGCTGATCGGCACCCGGTCCGGCTCCTTGCGGCTGAGCGCCGTCACGACGCGCTCGCGCGGGGTAAGACTCATGCGAAACCTCCCTAGAAAACCACTCCGCTCTTCAGTATTACGTTGGCGTACGGGGTGAACTCCCCGGTGCGCACCACCGCCCGGCAGCCCGCGGTGAGCTGCTTGAAGCGCTCGTGCGCCACGGCCTGGATCGGGGTCCGGCCCAGCCGGCGCTCGATCTCCCGGTGCATGGCCGGGCTGCGGGCCGGCAGCTCTTCGGCGATCACGGCGCTCTCCACGGCCATCTCCCCGAGGATGGCCTCCAGCACGGGCAGGAAAGCCGGCAGCCCGGGGGCCAGGGCCAGGTCGATCCTCTGCACGCCCGCCGGCACGGGCAGCCCCGCGTCGGCGATGCACAGGCCGTCCCCGTGGCCCAGCGAGGCGATGACCCGCGCCAGCTCCGGATGCAGGATTCCGTTCTTCTTCATGGCCCGGCTCCGCTACTTCAGGGCCCCGGCGGTCAAACCCTTGATCATCTGCTTCTGCAGCACCATGGTGATGGTCATCAGCGGGATCAGGGCCACCACCATCACCGCGCTCATCTGCCCCCACAGGATGCCCCGGTCCTGGCGGAACCAGGACAGGACCACGGGCAGGGTGGCGCTGGTGGAATTGGTGAACAGCGAGGCGAACAGGAACTCCGTCCAGGTCAGGAAGATGCAGAACAGGGCGGTGGCCACGATGCCGGGAAAGGCCAGGGGCAGAAGCACCCGGAACATGACCGTGCCCCGGGAGCCGCCGTCCACCAGCACCGATTCCTCGATGCTCTTCGGCACCTCGTCGAAGAAGCCCTTCATCATCCAGATCACGAACGGGAGCTGGGTCATCACGTAGATCAGGATCAGCCCCAGGTGCGAGCCGGTAAGACCGACGCGCCGCATCATCCAGAACAGGGGCACGGCGGTGATGATGGGCGGCATCATCCGGGTGGACAGGATCCAGCCGCTCATGTTCGCGCTGCCCCGGAACTGGAAGCGGGACAGGGCGTAGGCGGCCCACACCCCCACCAGCAGGGCCAGCACGACCGCGCCGCCGATGATGATCAGGCTGTTGACGATGTTGGGCACCACCGACTCCACCCGGCCGGCCGACTCCTCGATGAAATAGGTGGCCTCGGAAAGCTCGTTGGGATCGATGGTCCAGGGGGCGAAGGCTTCCTTGTAGTGGAACAGCACGAACTGGTTGGGCAGAAGCTTGGGCGGCATGCGGTAGTATTCCCGCGGGGTCTTGAAGGAGGTCATCAGCATCCAGATCAGCGGGAAGGCGAAGGCCAGGGAGAAGAAGGCCACCACCAGGTGCAGCCAGACGGTGCGGATGCTCTTTTTTACCCTCTTGTTCATACGGCGGACTCCTGGGCGCGGAACACCTTCAGGAAGAGGAAGGTGATGAGGTAGATGATGATGAAGATGATCCAGGACAGGGCGGCCCCGTAGCCCATCTTGAACTGGGTGAAGGCCTGCCGGTACAGGTAGAAGGTGGCCACGGTGGTGCTCTGCCCGGGACCCCCGAAGGTGAGGGCGTACACGATGTCGAAGGTCTTGAAGACGTCCATGCTGCGGATCAGCAGCACGATCAGGATCTGGCCGCGCATGTGCGGGACCACGACGTGGACGAAGCTCTGCCAGCGGGTGGCCCCGTCCACCAGGGCCGCCTCCTTGGGCTCCTCGGGCACCGAGCGCAGCCCGGCCAGCAGGGTGATGATCACGAAGGGCGTCCACTGCCAGATTTCCACCAGCATCACCGCCGGCAGCGACCACTGGGTGGTGCCCAGGAAGTCGATGGGCTGGAAGCCCAGGAACATCACCACCGCGTTGACCGCCCCCCAGCGCAGGTCCAGCAGCATGCGCCAGAGGTTGCCGCTGGCGATCAGGGGCAGCATCATGGGGCTCAGGATCAGGGCGATCCACAGGTAGTCGGCCTTGATCTCCTTCTTGTTCAGCAGCCAGGCGATGCAGAAGCCCAGCACGAACTCGATGCTTACGGTGACCAGGAGGATGATCACGGTCTTCTCGATGGACAGCAGGAAATAGGGATCGCTGAAGGCGTCGACGAAGTTCTGCACCCCGTTCCAGGGCATGTTCCAGAAAGTGAGGCCCTTCTGCAGCTTGAACTTCTTGAAGGCCATGACCAGGGCGAAGATCAGGGGGTAGATGATGAAGACCAGCAGCCAGATCATGGTCGGGGCCATGTAGGCGTAGGGGGCCGCGCGCTTGCGCAGGCGGCCCGGATTGCGGTGCAGCTCAGTCCGTCCCATACCTTCCCTCGATTTCAGAATGAAGGGGGGCATGGCGCGGCCATGCCCCCCGGAGGAACTGTCTATCCTCAGTCCGCCATGATCTTCTTCCACTCCCGCATGACCCGGTCATAGGCCTGCGCGGAGGTCTGCGACCCGGACCAGGTCTGGTGCAGCTCGTTCAGCAGGGACTCGTAGAGCTGGGAGGCCTGGGGGACCTTGATGTCCCCGATGCCCAGCTGCAGGGCCTTCATCGTGGGCTCCACCAGCGGGCCCCAGACGTCCTTCACGCGCTGGTCCTTCCACACCGAGGTGCGGTTGGGATCCACGCCCGAGCCGGAGTTGGTCTCGTAGATCTGCATGGTCTTGGAGGCCAGGAACTGGGCGTACAGGAAGGCCACGTCCTTGTTCTTGGAGACCGTCGGGATCACCAGGGCCTTGCCGACCGCAAAGGAGGTGACGGGCTTCACGCTGCCGTCCTTGCTGCTTGAAGCCGGGCATGATCGTGGCCACGCACTGGTCCCAGTACTTGGCCTGGCGCGGGTCGCGGAACACGGAGGTGGCCCACTGCATGGTCATGGCCACCACGCCGTTGCCGATGCCTTCCTTGGTTTCGGGGTAGCCCCAGGACAGGATGCCGGGCGGGGAGAACTTCATCAGCGCCATGTAGAAGTCGTTGGCCTTGATGAAGGCGTCCTTGTTGAGCTCGATCTCGCCGTTGTCGTTGACCAGGCCGTTGGAGAACTTGACCCCGTCGGCGGCCAGGCGGTTGCGGTACACGTTGGCCCAGTAGTCCACGGCCCACCAGGTCTTCAGGGCCAGGGTGCCGAAGCCGTACAGGCCGGGCTGGCGGCCGGTGAAGAACTCGGCCATGTCCCGCACCTGGTCCCAGTCATTCGGCGCCCCCAGGTTGTACTTGTACTTGGCCTTGAAATCCGCCTTGTTCTTGGCGTCGGCGAACAGGTCCTTGCGATAGTAGAAGATGTTCACGTCCCCGTCGTAGGGCACGGCGTACCAGGAGCCCTTGTACTTGTCGAAGCCCACCTGGGCGCCCTCGATGAAGTCGGAGACGTCGATCTCCTTGCCGTACTTCTTGTACAGGGCATCCAGGTTCTCGATGTAGTCGGCCTCGGCGTATTCGCCGATCCAGGTCGGGTACAGCTCCAGCAGGTCGTACTCGGCGGCGCCGGACAGCAGGAAGGCGAGCTGTCTTTCGTGCAGGTTCTCGGGCGGGATCACGTCGATGGTCAGCTTCAGCCCGGTCTCCTTCTCGATCAGCTCCTTCAGCTCCAGCGGCGGAGCGGAGTCGCCGCCGCCCTGGAACATGATCCGGATGGTCTTGCCCTTGCCCAGGGCCTTCAGCGACGGCGGGATGGCCTTGATGATCTCCGCCTGGGTCGGCATGACCTCGGGCGAACCGGCCACCTTGACGCCTTTCGGGACTTCCTGGCCGAAGGCGTAACCGGCCACAAAGAACGCGATCACCAGCAGCATCAGCAGGATTCTCGCTTGCTTCATCCTATTCCTCCTATACGGTTGACTGAAACCCAACCCATGCATTGCGCTTCGCCGCGCAATGCCCCTTCTCTGTCCGGTCCTTGAAGAGCGCCTCCTTTGAACTGGTATTCTATTCTCTTGCTTGCTGGATAGCAAATGCTTAATTATAGGGGCAGCTTAAGTAGCTGTCAATGGTTTTTTCGGAGCGGGAATCTCCAGATCGATGAATCGTGATTTATCTGATTTAGAGATAAAGAATTAGCAGCGATCCGGCAGGCAGCCTGGGCAGGTTACTGAAATATTCATCTGTTTTCACTGAAAATTAAGTCCTCGAAAATTGACAACGCTCTTTCCGCCGGCTATAATCCGACAGAGGCTCGGGCTCATGGCTGTCACGCTCAAGGAAATCGCCAGGCAGGCCAACGTCTCCGTGGCCACCGTCTCCATGGCGTTGAACAACAAGCAGGGAGTGGGCGCGAAAAAGCGCCAGAGCATCCTGAAGATCGCCAGGGAGCTGGGCTACGGTCAGAGGGCGGCGCAGAGCCGGCTGCGCGCGATCAAGGGCACCATGCGCTTCGTCAAGGTCATCAAGAGCAGCCACGTCCTGAACCGCGACCACGACATCTTCATCGCCGACTACATCAACGGCCTGGACCACGCCGCCCGCGGGACCGGCTACAACCTGGAGATCAGCTCCTGCCATCTGCACGCCGCGGCGGAGCTGCTGGACACCCTCCGGCATTCGGAGCTCAAGGGGGCCGTGGTGCTGGGCACCGAGCTGGACCATGGGGACCTGCAGGTGTTCGAGCACTCCAGCTTCCCGATCGTCGTCCTGGACACCTATTACGACTACCTGGACCTGGATTTCGTGGACATGAACAACATCGACGCGGTCTACAGCATCGTCTCCCACTTCCAGCAGAAGGGCCACCGCGAGATCGGCATGGTGCGCAGCTCGGTGGCCACGAAGAACTTCCAGCTGCGGGAAGAGGGCTTCCACGCCGCGCTGGCCCACTTCGGCTTGAGCTGCCGCCGGGAGCACCTGTTCTCCGTGGACTCCACCTGCCAGGGGGCCTACGAGGACATGAGCCGGATCCTTGCCGGCGGGGCGAGTCTGCCACAGGCCCTTTTCATCACCAACGACATCGTGGCCTTCGGCTGCGTGCGGGCCTTCAAGGAAGCCGGCCTGCGGGTGCCCCAGGATGTCTCGGTGATCGGCTTCGACGACCTTCCCGCCGGCTCGGTCATGGAGCCCCCCCTGACCAGCTATGCGGTCTCCAAGATCAAGATGGGCGAGATGGCTTTCCGCATCCTGGTGGAGAGGATCGAGCAGGAGCCGCAGATGCCGCCGCTGAAGATCTCCATCAGCGGCAAGCTGGTCTCCCGGGAAAGCGTCAGCCAGCTCTAGGACGCCGTATAGCGGCCCAGGCCCAGCCGGGTCAAGCACCGGGCTGCGTGGCGAGGGCAAATGTGCTACCATTCCCGACAGGGGGAAGACCATGTTCCAGCGCTGGCAGCTCATCCCGCTGTTGCCCGTCATCCTGCTTGCTTCCTGCAAGCCCTTGCTCTCCCCGCAAAAGGCCAGGCAGGCCCTGGATGGGCAGGGACCGGTGATCGTCCTTTCGACCCCGGGCAACGGGCAGGCCTATGCCGCCTATACGGGATTCAGCGGCACGGTCTCGGACAGCACCCAGGAAGGCCAGACGGGGTCGATCGCCTCGCTGCAGGCGGAGGTGGTCGGCCTGCTTGCGCCGCAGGAAGTGGCCTTCGCCGAGGACGGTTCCTTCGCCGACGTCCTGAACACCTCCGGCCCAGGCTTCAGCGACGACATCGTCCTGCGGCTGGCCGCCGAGGACTGGAACGGCAACCGCACCGAGCTCTCGATCACTCTGGTCAAGCAGACCGGGGAGATCCCGTCGTTCTCCGTGACCCCGGCCAGCCGAAGCGCGTCGCTGAGCTGGGAAGCGGTGCCCGGCGCCCTGAGCTACACGGTCTACGAGCTGCGCTCCGGGCTCAAGCTCGAGGGCCTCACCTCCACCTCGCACGCCTTCCAGGAGCTGGACAACGGACGGCTGTACACCTTCCAGCTGGCGGCCCTGTTCCCGGCCGACGAAGTGCACTACTCCGCCCGCCTCAACGCCATCCCCCTTTCGCCTTTCACCCTCCTGCCGAAGCTGCGCCCCGGCTTCGAGCAGATCCGGCTGTGCTGGCGCTCAATCCCCGCCGCCCAGGAGTACGTGATCGAGCGCGCCACCAGCCGGGAAGGCCCGTTCGCCATCCGGACGATCCATCGTGAAAACTCCTTTCTGGACACGGAGGTGAACGCGCAGCAGACCTACTACTACCGTGTCTATCCGGTAGAGATCATGGACGACCCTCAGGCCATCAAGAGCTACCCGGCCGCCGCCGAGCCGGAATACTTCCCCAGCGGGATTGAGCGAATCAAGACCACCTGCGATACGCCCTCCTGGGCGACCCAAGTCGTACTGCAGGGGGACTTCGCCTACATCGCCGACCAGGGGGGAATGGCGGTGGTGGACCTGAGCGACCCGCTGGCTCCCGTGCTCGCCGGGTACTGCCACACGCCGGGAATCGCCCGCGGGATCGCCGTCAGCGGCGACTACGCCTACGTGGCGGATTATGACCACGGCCTGCAGGTCATCGACGTCTCGGACCCCTATGCCATCGATGACACCTCCATCGTGGGATCCTGCAACTTCGGGCTCTCCGCCGATGATCCCGGTTCCGCGGAAGGGGTCGCCGTGGCCGGCGGGTACGCCTTTGTGGCCTGCCGGAACGCAGGCCTGCGTGTCGTGGACGTATCCGTGCCGGATGCGGTCGACAATACCTCCCACCTCGCCTCCTGCGACACTCCCGGCTACGCTATCGCGGTGACGGTCTCCGGCTCGTATGCCTTCGTGGCCGACGGAAGCCTGCGTGTCATCAATGTGTCCAATCCGGCCGCGGTCACGGACCTGTCGCTGGTAGCCTCCTGCGCCTGCAGCGCCCAGGATGTGCAGGTGCAAGGCGGCCTGGCCTACGTCGCCTCCGGCTCAGGCATTGGCCTGAGCATCGTCGATGTCTCGACGCCGTCCGCGGTCACCGACGCCTCGGTGGTCGGCACGGTCTCCGTCGGCACCTCCACGCGGGCCGTGGCCGTTTCCGGCGACCTCGCCTTCCTGGTCGACGGGGTGAACCTGCATGCCCTGGACGTCTCCACCCCGTCGGACCCGCGCTGGATCTTCTCCTGCGACACACCGGCCGAGGCCAACGGCGTGGCGGCGGCAGGCGGCTACGCCTTTGTCGCGGACCTGGGGTCGGGGTTGCAGGTCATCGATTGCAGTCACCCGGCCCTCTCCGCGGGCCCGGCGAGCTACGCCACAACGGGCAGCGCCAACAGGCTTCGCCTGGACGGAGACCGGGTCCTGGTGGCTGCCGGCAGCGGAGGCTTGTGCCTGTTCTCCAGGTCGGCCGACGGCGGCTTGAGCCCGTTGGGCTCCCGGGCCACCAGCCAGGCCCAGGCGGTGGCCGCGGCGGGCGACTACGCCCTGATTGCGGACGACACTGCTGGAATCAAGATCATCGACCTGGCCACGGCTGGCTACCCGGTGACCGGCAGCCTGGCCACCTCCTGGGCGTACGGGATCGATTCCCTGGGCGACTATGCCTATGTCGCCAACCTGAACGCCGGCCTGAGCGTCATCGACATCTCCAACCCAGCCCAGCCGCGAGCGGCCGCCGCCTTCCCGTTGAGCGACGCCAGGGATGTGCTGGTCTGGGGGCACTACGCCTTCGTGGCGGCGGGCTCCTCCGGCCTGGTGGTGCTCGATATCGCCGATCCGCTCAACCCACGGCAGGCGGGCAGCTGCCACACGGATTATGCCCGCAGCCTCTGGCTGACCGACGCCGCCGCATACGTGGCGGACGACTCTTCCGGTTTGAAAATCGTCGACATCGGCGACCCCGCCGCGGTCGGGGACACTTCGCTGCACGCCAATCCCCTGCCCACCCTGAGCGAGGCCTGCGGGGTGGCTTATACCGCCGGGTTCGCCCTGGTAGCTTTGCAGAATACAGGGCTGATCATCGCCAGCGTGCAGGTTCCTGACCAGCCCCGGCTGGCGGGCAACATCGACCTGACCCCCTACCTCTACGGGGTGGCGGTCGCCGGACGGCACGCCTACGTGGCCAATGGGTCCAACGGCCTGAAGGCCTTCGATCTGCAACCATAAGGAGAGGGAACATGAGCAGGTGGCGCAGGCTCCGGATCCTGTTCTTCCTGGCCGCGGCGGCGCTGGCCGCCCAGCCCAAGACCGATTTCAACCTCTACTATCGTTATCCGCTGTCCCTGGGACTGGGTCTGCGCAGCGTGAGCGTGCTGGCCGACTACGAGCAAGGCACCCCTTACGAAGGGCTGGAGATCGCCGGGACCATCCGCCTGCCGCTCAAGGCCCGGCCTTCCTGGCAGCCGGCGTTGGAGATCGGCACCCTGCGCTTCAACAGCCAGGCCTCCTCCGACCCGGACGCCTGGGACCACCAGAGCTACTTCGCTATGCTGGGCCTCGGCTACGTCCAGCGGCTGAGCCGGCAGTTCGAGGTCGGGGCCCAGTTGGCCGCCGGGTATTCCCACACCCTGTTCCCGAATCTGGCGGGCGGCGCCGCCGCCGTGCCGGAAATCCTGGCCTCCGTGGAGGGAGGCATCGCCCTGAATCCTTCCTTCAGCCTGGCCATCCAGATCCAGCCCAGGCTCACCTACCGCAAATCCCTGCTGGGCTATTTCACCGGATTCGACGGCCTGCTGTTCGGACTGGGCCTGGGGCTGCAGTACCGCAGCGGCAAGGATCCCGATTCCGCGGAAGCCCTACTGCGCAGCCTCAAGCTGCTGGAGGCTAAGGCAGGGCCGCTGTTCGCGGCCATGCAGAGCTACTACACGAGCCATCCGGTGGGCGAGATCCTGCTGCAGAACACCGAGCGCCAGAGCCTGGAGGACCTGGAGATCTCCTTCTTCCAGCCCGGCTACATGGACGGCCCCACCACCTGCCAGCAGGTGGAGGAGCTGGAGCCGGGGGCCACATTGCGCGTGCCGCTGCTGGCGGTGTTCAACGCCCAGATCTTCGGCTCCGAAGGCACCACCCCCCTGACCGCGGAGCTGGCGGTGAAGTACAACCGCGGCCCCCGGGCTGCCGAGCAGAAGTTCAGCATCAGCTACGACCTGCACGACAAGCGCAGCATCGTCTGGGACGACGACCGGAAGGTGGGAGCCTTCATCACTCCTTCCGACAGCGCCCTGCAGAACTACCTGGCTTTCGTGCGCCAGTCCTGCAAGAGCGAGACGGTATCCGGGTATCCGGAAGCCGTGCAGACCGCAGTGCAGGCTTTCGCCGCCCTGGGCGTCCTGGGCTGCTTGTACCAGTCCGATCCGGCCATTCCCTACGCTTCGGCCCGCAGCGGGGCGCTGGACTCGGTCAGCCTGCCCCGGGACACCCTGGTGAAGGGGGCCGGGGACTGCGACGACCTGACGGTGCTCTACTGCAGCCTGCTGGAGAGCGCCGGCATCCGCACGGGCTTCATCACCGTTCCCGGCCACATCTTCGCCGCCTTCGACTCCGGCCTCCCGGCCCGCCGCTGGAGCGTGCTGCACCCCGACCGCGGCCTGGGCTTGAACCTCGACGGGGAGCTCTGGATCCCCGTGGAGGTGACCCTGCTGGGCAGGGTCGGCTTCACGGAGGCCTGGCAGCGGGGGATGCAGGCCTGGAACGAGGCGAAGGAGGACAGCCGCCGGCTGTACCGGACCGCCGATGCGCAGAAGCTGTTCCGGCCGGTAAGCTTGCGGGAAACCGACCTGGGCCTGCAGTACGGCAGCCAGGCGGAGATCAGCCGGGCCTTCCAGTCGGAGCTGGCCCGCGTGGCCGGTACCCTGATCGAGTCGGCGACCGCCGCCGCCCGCCAGGAAGGCACGGCACAGCAGCTCACCCGCCTGGGACTGCAGTACGTCCGCTTCGACCGCTACGAGGAGGCGGCCGCCGCCTTTCGCGGCGCCCTGGCCAGGGATCGCTGGGCATCTTCCCGCGCGCATCAACCTGGGGGGGGTGTTCTTCTCCAAGCGGGATTTCTCCGCCGCCCTGGCCGAATACGAAAAGGCCGGCAAGGCCGTGGAATCCGGGGGGGCGCCACGACCGAGCTGGCCGCCAAGGTATATCTCTGCCTGAGCAAGGCGCACCTGGGCAACGGCAATCCCGCCGCGGCCCGGGAATACTTCAGCAAGGCCCAGGACCTGGATCCCCAGCAGGCCAGCGAGCACCTCTATCTGGCGGGCGCCACGGGTGGCTCCTCCACCGGCCGTGCCGCGGAAGCCGACCTGCGCGCCTTGTTCGCCGAGGAACCATAGCCGCCCGGCGAACCCTGCGGTACAGGGAGACTCAGTGAGCGCAAAGGCATCCCGGCGGCTGGTGGTCGTCTCCCTGGACGGCCTGGCCTCCGCCGATCTATCGGAGGTAAGCCGCCTGCCCGCCTTCCGCAGCCTGCTGCGGCGGGGGGCCCTTTGCCGCAGGGTGCGCGGCATCTACCCCACCCAGACCTACGCCCTGCACGCCACCGCGCTCACGGGGGCGAGCCCCGGCCGGCACGGCATCCTGGCCAACAGCCGCTTCCAGCCCGGACGCGAGCGGCCGGAGTGGTTCTGGTACCGGGACGCGCTGCGCCTGCCCACCCTGTACGACCGGGCCAGGGAAGCCGGCCTTTCCAGCGCCTCGCTGTTCTGGCCCTCCGCCGGCCGCTCCGGCCAGCGCTGGGTGCTGCCGGAGATCCTGCCCGGGCGCTGGAAGATGAGCCTGGCCTGGCGCGCGCTTGGCGCCGGCACCCCGCTGTTCCTCCTGGACATGCTGCGACGCTACGGCTCGCTGCTGCGCGGCCTGGACCGCTACCACCTCGACAACTTCACCGCGGCAGCCGCCGCGCACCTGGCGCGCTCCGGGCGAGCCGACCTGCTGCTGGTCCATCTGCTGGACCTGGACGCCGTGCGCCATCGGGAGGGCTTCCAGGGCCCTGCGATCCGGCGGACCCTGGAGGAGCAGGACCGCCGCCTGGGCCGCATCCTGGAGGCGGCCCTGCGGCCCGACGGCTGGGCCCGCACGGCCTTCGTGGTGTTCGGCGACCACGCCTTCCTGGACGCGCACACCGCGGTGAACCTGAACACCGCGCTGGCCCGGGCCGGGCTGCTCACCCTGGACCGGCGCGGCCGCTGCCGCGGCTGGCAGGCCTGGGCCAACACCGCCGAGGGCTCGGCCCACCTGTACCTGCGCGACCGGGAGGACCGCTCCCTGCGCCGGCGGGTGGACCGCTGGCTGGGCGAGTTTCGCTCCGACCCCCGCCATGGCATCGAGGAGGTCTACCGCGGAGCCGCCCTGCGCCGGCTGGGCCTGGGCCGGGACATGGACTTCGTGCTGGAAGCCCGTCCGGGCTTCTACTTCTCCCCCCTGCTGCGGCCCGAGGTGAGCGAGCCCGCCCCAGCGGGGCGTCGGGCCTGCCACGGCTACCGGCCGGACCGGGAGGGCTACACCTCCCTGCTGCTGGCCGCCGGCGCGGGCGTGCGGGCCGGCGCGGAGCTGGAAGAGATGAGCATCCTCGATTTGGGTCCCACCCTGGCCGCCCTGCTGGGGCTGACCCTCCCGGAAGCTGAAGGGCGGGCGCGCGGCGAACTGCTGGCCGCGGGAGAAAGCGATGGGTGAGCGGGAGAAGGCCTACCGCCAGCGCATCCGGGCCTGGACCCTGTACGACTGGGCCAACTCGGCTTTCGCCACCACCATCCTGGCCGCGGTATTGCCCGTGTACTACCGCCAGGTGGCCGGCTCCACCCTGCCCAGCCCCAGCGTGGCCACCGCCTACTGGACCACGGGCCTGAGCCTGTCGATCTTCCTGGGGGCGCTGCTGGCCCCGGCGCTGGGCACCCTGTCCGACCTCCTCCGCGGGAAAAAGCTCTTCCTGGCGCTGTTCGCCGGGCTGGGGGTGGTCTGTACCGGATTGTTGGTGCTGGTGAAAAGCGGGGACTGGCTGCTGGCCTCGCTGCTGCTCGTGTTCGGGCGCCTGGGCTTCGGCAGCTCGAGCGTGTTCTACGACGCGCTGCTGCCGCACGTGGCCCGGCCCGCGGACCAGGACCCGGTCTCCGCCCGCGGGTACGCCCTGGGCTACCTGGGCGGCGGGCTGCTGCTGGCCGCCAACGTGGTGTTGATCCGCCTGCTGCCCGGAACCTGGGGGCCGCGCCTGTCCTTCGCCAGCGTGGCCTTGTGGTGGGCCCTGTTCAGCATCCCGGTGCTGGCCGTGGTGCCGGAGCCGCGCACCCTGAGCGGCCGTCCCAAAGATCAGGGGTTGCTGAAGGCCGCTTTCCGGCGCCTGGCCGAGACGCTGCGCTGCAGGCGAAGCTACCGGGAGCTGTTCAGGTACCTGCTGGCCTACCTGGTCTACGCTGGCGGGATCGGCACCCTCATCGCCGTGGCGGCCATCCTCGGCGCGGAGCTGGGGCTGGGCAGCGGGCAGCTGATCCTGGCCCTGCTGCTGGGGCAGTTCGTAGGCATCCCCTTCAGCCTGCTCTTCGGCAGCCTCCCGCGCCCGGAGGGGGAAGCAGCCGGGAGCCGCCGCGCCCGCCTGCGCCCCGTGCTGCTGGCCTTCCTCCTGGCCAACCTGGCGCTGCTGCCGGCCCTGGGGCTGCTGGGCACCCGCTTCCTGCCCAAGGGCTGGACCGGCGCCACTCCCCCGCCCTATGAGGGCGGCCAGGGTTACGCGGGACAGGGAGTGCTTTCCGCCGGGGATCCGGCCCTGGTCTGGTTCGGCTCCTGGGCCAGCGAACTGGTGGACGCGCGGACCCTGAACGCCCGGGAGGACCGCGAGTTCCGCGCGGGCCAGCGGGCGGGGGACCGCCTGGAGCTGCGGTTCCACGGCCAGGGCCTCTCCCTGAGCTACGCCGCCGGCCCCGACTTCGGGATCTGGCACGTGGAGCTGGACGGGCGCCCGCTGGCCGGCGCGGACGGCCGCCCGCTGCTGCTGAACTGCTACAGGCCCACGGCGCGCTGGGACTTGAGCCAGGAGCTGCGGGCCGCCTCCCCCGGACTGCACACCCTGGCCCTCACCAACAACGGCGAGAAGGACACCCGCAGCACGGGCACCCGCCTGGCCCTGGGGGCGGTGCGCGTGCTGGAGCCGGAGCGCCGCTCCAGCCTGCCGGTGATCCTGGGGCTCATCCTGGCGCTGCAGGCCGCCTGCCTGGGCCTGGCCTGGCTGCTGGGCCGCCCGCTGCTGGCGGGCCTGGCCGCGCGCCTGGGCACCCGCTCCAGCCTGGTTCTGGCCCTGGCGGCCTACGCGGCCATCGCGGTCTACGGCTATTTCCTGGACTCGGTGCTGGATTACTGGTGCCTGGCCTGGCTGGTGGCCTGCGTGCAGGGAGGAAGCCAGGCCCTGAGCCGCAGCCTGTTCGCCAGCCTGGTCCCGCCGGCCAGGAGCGGGGAGTTCTTCAGCCTGTTCGGGATCATGGGCAAGTTCGCCGCGCTGCTCGGACCGCTGGTGTTCGCCGGGGTCTTGGCCATATTTGGCGCCAGCCGCCCGGCGGTGCTGAGCCTGAGCCTGTTCTTCGTGGCGGGGATCGTGCTGCTGCTGCGGGTAAGGGTCCAGGAGGGCCGCGCCGCGGCCTGCGCCGAGGGCGAGACCCTCCGGAAGGTCTAGCGCCGGCCGCGCAGGGAACGGCCGCGCCCGCGGCCCCCCGCCCCGTACAGCATGCCGCCGCTGGCGGTCCGGCGCCCGCCGGTCTTGGCGAACACCACGGCCCCCTTGGGCGCCGCCGCGGAGGCGGAGTGGAAGGGATGGTTGCGGGACACCGGCACGCTCTGGTCCAGCAGGCGCTCGATGTCGCGGAGGTAGGTGCTCTCCGACTCGTCGCAGAAGGAGATGGCCACCCCGGCCTTGCCGGCCCGGGCCGTGCGGCCGATGCGGTGCACGTAGCTTTCCGGCTCGTTGGGCAGCTCGAAGTTGATCACGTGGCTGATGTCGTCCACGTCGATGCCGCGGGCGGCGATGTCGGTGGCCACCAGCACGCGGATTTTACCGGAAATGAACTCCTCCAGGGCCCGCTCCCGGGCCGACTGGGTCTTGTTGCCGTGGATGGCGTCGGCCTTGATGCGCCCCTTCTGCAGCTGCTCGGCCAGGCGGTTGGCCCGGTGCTTGGTGCGGGTGAACACCAGGGCCCGCTCGATCGCCGGGTCCTCCAGCAGGGAGAGCAGCAGCGGGGTCTTGGACTCCTTGTCCACGAAGAGCACGCGCTGCTCGATGCGGGGGGTGCGTCCGGTCTCCGGCGCCACGGCCACGTGCTGCGGGTCGATGAGCATGCTCTGGGCCAGGCGCAGCACCTCCGGGGGCAGGGTGGCCGAGAAGAACAGGGACTGCCTCTTCTTGGGCAGCAGGGCGATGATCCGGCGCACGTCCGGAATGAAGCCCATGTCCAGCATGCGGTCGGCCTCGTCCAGCACGAAGATCTCCACGGCGTCCAGGCGCACGCGGCGCTCGCCGTACAGGTCCAGCAGGCGCCCGGGGGTGGCGATCAGCACGTCGATGCCCGGGGCGATGGCGTCGATCTGGGGCTTCTTGCCCACGCCGCCGTAGACCACGGCCTTCTTGATCCCCAGGAAGCGCCCGTAGTCTCCGAAGCTCTCGAAGATCTGGGCGGCCAGCTCGCGCGTGGGGGCGAGCACCAGGGAGCGCACCGTCTTGGGCGCTCGCGGCTTGCGGTCCGCGCTCAGCTTCTGCAGCATGGGCAGGGCGAAGGCCGCGGTCTTGCCGCTGCCGGTCTGGGCGCTGGCCATCAGGTCGTGTCCGCCCAGCAGAATGGGGATGGCCTGGGTCTGGATCGGGGTGGGAACTGTGTAGTTCTGGGCGCGCAGGGCGCGGTGGATGGGCTCAATCAGGTTGAGCTCCTCGAAATTGGGTTGGTGCATGGTTCTCCAATGCAGTAGTAGACTTGCGGGTCGGCTGAACTCAGCTTTTAATGAACCGCTTCCGAAACCAGAGGATTACGGCCTTAGCCTTGGGAGGCGTACCGGAAGGGCTCGACGGCTTGTCTTACGGAGGCTGGAATCTTCTGAAATCTCAATCAACGTGTGGAATGTATATCTTATCGACACAAAGGTCAAGTGGCCCCTCCCGCCGGCTTTCGCTTCTTTCCTATCTGACCCCTTCCAGAAACCAGATCTCCATGGATCCTTTCCCTTTGACCTCGATCCAACCGCGCGGCTCGCACAGGAATTCCTCCTTGATCAGCTCGTAGGTGCCTCTGGCGACCTGAATTTTGCCCGGCGTCCCCTGGCTTTCCATCCGGCTGGCGACGTTGACCGAATCGCCCCATACGTCGTAGTGGAACTTCCGCGCCCCGATGACCCCGGCGATGACCGCGCCGGAATTGATGCCGATGCGAAAGCTCAGCCGCCGGCCGCCGACGGCCGGACGCGAAGCCAGGTAGGCGTTCATGGCCATGGCCAGACGGGCCAGCGCCTGGGCATGGTCCTTCCGGGGACGGGGCAGCCCGGCGGCGACCATGTAGTTGTCGCCGATGGTGCGTATCTTCTCCACCCCCAGCTCCTCGACCAGGGAATCGAACCGCGAATAGACTTCGTTCAATACCTCCACCATCTCCCTGGGAGTGAGCTCGGCGGTCAGGGGCGTGAAACCGACCAGGTCGGCGAACAGGATGCTGGCCGAATCGTAATAGTCGGCAATGACCTGATTGCCCGCTTTCAAGCGCTCGGCGACCTCTTTGGGCAGCACGTTGAGCAGCAGGCTCTCCGACCGCTCCTGCTCCAGGCGCAGGAGCCGCAGCGCCTCGTTCTTCTGCTTGATGAACCTGCTCAGGAGCACGAAGGCGATGCTGGAGACGGCGCCGAGGTTCAGGACATAGAAGGCGATCGACAGCTCCCGCCGCAGGTTGTTCGACTCGCGGAGGAAAGGCTGCAGCAGTCCGGAGAGCGCCAAAAGAAACAGGTAGGCGAAAAGCCAGCGCGGCGCCTGGCGCGGCTCGGCGAACAGCAGCGCTCCCAGGGGGCAGATGAAGGACCAAAAAACCACGGAGCTGGCGTTCGCGTATCCGCCCAGAGCCAGCTGGAGAAGGAAGGGCAGCAGCAGGATCAGGACCAGCTGGCTGGAACGATAGGAACGGTAGCGGCGGGCAAGCACAAACAGGAGGAGACTGAGCAGGGACACGAAGGAATAGGACAGCGGGATTGCCGCTGCCGCCGGCTCACGGAGGGCCAGGTAGGCGATACCCCACAAGACTCCAGCGGCGATGAACATGAAACTGCCGGACACCAGGAGCGTTTTTTGCGAGCGAATGTCTTCGCTGTCTTCGGGTGAAGCGCCTATCCGGGAGAACCAGGCAGTGTTCATCAGCCACCCCCAGGGTAATCTGGTCGAAATCCCGGCCGAAAAGCAACAACCCCGGGCATCGGCCTTGTAGCGGCCGGGCCGCGCGGCTATAATCCGGGGCCGTGCCCATCCCACTTGCCGCTGCCTCCCCCTTGCGGTTGACCCCCGCGGGGCACCTGCTCGCCGAAAGCAAACCTCCGGCTGACAGCCCGCTCGCGGCCATCCTGGCAGCCTTCCAGGACGGGGAGGCGGCTGGCCTGTTCGAGCTGGCGGCCCGTCCGCCCAGCGGCGGCCTGCCTCCGGGCCCGGCCTGGTGGCGGGAGCTGTCGGCCCGCTATCTGCACCTGCGCTGCCTCACTCCGGATGACGGCGGTCACCTGCAGCCCGTGCTGCCGTTGTCCGGCGCGGAAACAACGGAGCTGCTGCTGACCGCCCCGCCGATGCCGGGGGGCGAATACCTCGGCCCCGAAGCCCTGCAGCGGCTGTGGACCGCATTGGATGCCTACGTGCGCGCCCAGGCCGAGGCGGTCGGAGGACTGGAAGCGCTGCTGCGGAAACGCGCCCCCCTCTGGCGGCAGGTCGGCCGGGTCTGCTTCCACCTGGCTGAAAACCGCAAGGACCCGGATTATCCCTTCGCTTTCCTGGCCACCTATGCCCCGCGCCTGACGGATTCCGCCCGCCTGCGCTACCAGCCCCTGTCCCGGGCCCTGCAGGAACTGGCCGGAGCCCGCAACCGGGGTGCCCTGTCCCGCCTGCTTCAGCCCATCCGGGCCGCGGCGGAAAAGAGCCCGCTCATCCGCGAGTTGCTGGACTCCAACGACATCTACCATCCCCTGGCCTGGAAACCGGAAGAAGCCTACCGCTTCCTGCGCGAGGTGCCTCTTTACGAGGAGAGCGGGGTGCTGGTCCGGGTCCCCGACTGGTGGGCCCGGCGCCCGCGCCCCCGCGTCGCCGTCCGCATTGGTTCAGGCGCCGACGGCCTTTTGGGAGCTGAGGCGCTGCTGGACTTCAAGGCCGAGGTGGCTCTCGGGGATATGGCGCTCACCTCCAGCGAGTCCCGGAAATTGCTGGCCGCCACCGACGGGCTGGTGTATCTCAAGGGCCAGTGGGTGGAGGTCGACCGGGAACGGCTGCGCGCCGCCCTGGCGCACTGGAAGAAGATCGAGCGCCGCGCCGCCGCCGGGGGCCTGAGCTTCATCGAGGGCATGCGCCTGTTGGCGGGCGCTCCCCTGGAGTTGGGCGAGCCGGAAGAGCAGAGCGTGCGCGAATGGTCCAGCGTGGACGCGGGCCCGAGCCTGGCGGACTGCCCTGGCCCGCCTGCGCGCCGCCGCCGGGGACGGCGCGCCCGCTGCCGCGGTCAAACCGCCCGGGCTGCGCGCCTCTCTGCGACCCTACCAGGAGGCCGGCCTGGAGTGGCTTCGCCTGCTTTCCGGACTGGGTCTGGGCGCGTGCCTGGCCGACGACATGGGGCTGGGCAAGACCGTGCAGGTGCTGGCGCTCTCTTCTGGAGCTGCGCCGCGAATCCGCAGGCCGCGGCCTTCGCTGCTGGTCCTGCCGGCCTCGCTGCTGGCCAACTGGAAGGCCGAGATCGAGCGCTTCGCCCCCTCGCTGCGCATGCCTGTTCCTGCACCCGTCGATGGGCGGCAGGCTTCGCCGGCGGAGACACGGCCGGCGCCGGAAGAGCTGGCGGGCACCGATGCGGTCATCACGACCTACGGCATGCTGCCCGCGGCAGCCCTGGCTGGAGGAAGTGTCCTGGAACCTGCGTGGTCCTGGACGAGGCCCAGGCCATCAAGAACCCGGGCGGCCCGCCAGACCCGCGCGGTCAAGCGCCTTGCGGCGAGGGCCCGGATCGCCCTCACCGGCACGCCCCGTGGAGAACAGGCTGTCGGACCTCTGGTCGCTCTTCGATTTCCTCTGTCCGGGCCTGCTGGGCGGCCCAGCCCGGTTCAAGCAGTTCGTCCGACGGTTCGAGAACCGCGAGGCGGAGACGCTACGCGCCCCTGCGCGGCCTGGTGCGGCCCTACATCCTGCGCCGCCTGAAGACCGACCGGAGAGTGATCTCCGACCTGCCGGAGAAGACGGAGGTGCGGGCCTTCTGCGGCCTTTCCCCGTCCCAGGCCGCGCTGTACCGCTCCGCGGTAGAGGAGCTGGAGGCCGGGCTGCGCCGGAGGGAAGGCATCCAGCGGCGGGGCCTGGTCCTGGCCACGCTGATGCAAGCTCAAGCAGATCTGCAACCACCCCGCGCAGCTGCGCGGCGACGGCAGGTGGCTGCCGCGGCGAGAGCGGCAAGTTCGAGCGCCTGGCCGAGCTGGCCGAGGAGATGGCCTCCCGGCAGGACCGGGCGCTCGTGTTCACCCAGTTCCGCGAGATCACCGAGCCGCTGGCCGGCTTCCTGGCCGGCGTCGTTCGGCCGGGCGGGTCTGGTCCTGCATGGCGGCACCCCGGTGCAAGACGCGCCGAGCGGATCGTGGATGCCTTCCAGCGCGAGGACGGCCCGCCCTTCTTCGTGCTCTCCCTGAAGGCCGGCGGGACGGGACTGAACCTGACCGCCGCCTCGCACGTGATCCACTTCGACCGCTGGTGGAATCCCGCGGTGGAGAACCAGGCCACGGACCGTGCCTTCCGCATCGGGCAGAAGCGCAACGTGCTGGTGCACAAGTTCGTCTGCCGGGGCACCGTCGAGGAAAAAATCGACGCCTTGATCGAGCGCAAAACCTCCCTGGCCAGGGACCTGCTGCAAAGCGGGGGCGAAGCACTGCTCACCGAAATGGGCGACCGCGAGCTTCTGGAAGCGGTGCGCCTGGACATCGGGCGCGCCAGGGCGGGAGAATGAGCACCGGCGACTGGCCCTCCAGGTGGCCCGCCCGCCCCGGTGCCGCGCAGCTGCGCAACAGGGCGGCGCGCGCCTTGGACAAGCTGCACCGTCAGGGCCTCAACCTGGAGCCGGTGCTCCTGGAGGGGCGCTCGATCGCCCGCACCTTCTGGGGTCGAGCCTGGTGCGACAACCTGGAAAGCTACAGCGACTACTCCAACCGCCTGCCCCGGGGACGCGCCTACGTGCGCGGCGGAGCCGTTTGCCATCTGGAAATCCTGCGCGGCCGCATCAGGGCCCGGGTCTGCGGCACTCGCCTGTACGAAGTGGCCATCAACATCCGGCCGCTGGCGGTGGCGGTCTGGAAGAGCATCAAGGAGCGCTCCACCGGCCGCATTCCCTCCGCCTTGGACCTGCTGCAGGGCAGCTTGCCGGAAGAAGTGCTGAAGATGGTCACCGACCGCCGCGGGGGGCTTTTTCCCGCCCCCGCGGAAATCCAGATGCACTGCAGCTGCCCGGACTCGGCCTTCATGTGCAAGCACATCGCCGCCGTCCTCTACGGAGTGGGGGCTCGCCTGGACGCCAGCCCGGAGCTGTTGTTCCTGCTGCGCGGGGTGGACCACCTGGAGCTGATTGAAGCCAAGACCCAGGCGGTGGTGAAGGCCGCGCTCCGGGGCGGGCAGCGCCCGCGCCTGCCGGAGAGCAAAATCGAAGAGATTTTCGGTCTGGAGTTGGAGGCCCCCGCGATCCGCCCGGAGCCTCCGCGAGCCGGCCCGACCCGGAAGCCGCCGGACTGTTTCACCGCCGCCGCTGTTCGCGAGCTGCGCGCGCAGCTGGGATATTCCCGAAAGGATTTCGCGCTGTACCTGGGCGTGAGCCAGGCGACGCTGTCGGTCTGGGAGCGGACACCGCAGGCGCTTGTCCTGCAGACTCGTACGCGCTCGGCGCTCCTGCGCGCCTGGCGTCGCTGCTACAGGGCAAGGACGAAACAGTAATCCTGACGGGGCACCCCTGGCTACCGGATCCGCCGGCTGACCACCGTCTGCAGCGAAACGGAACTGACTACGATCAGGCCGTAGATCACGTTGGTCCAGAAGCCGGTCAAGCCCGCGGCCACGATGCCGGCGTTGATGGCCCCGATGATGAAGGAAGCCACGAAGGTGCCGAAGACGGTGCCCGTGCCGCCGAACACCGAAGTGCCCCCCAGGTACACGGAGGCCAGGGTGTTCAGCATGTAGCCCTCCCCCAGGGTCGGCCAGAAGAACAGCACGTCCTCGCTGACCACGAAGCCGGCGAAGGCGGCGGCGAAGCCCACGGCGGCGAAGGTCAGGATCTTGGTCCGGTGCACGTTCACGCCCATCAGGCGGGCGCTCTCCAGGTTGTCCCCGGTCAGGTACACGTGGGCCCCGAAGCGGTGGCGGTTCAGGAAGAACCAGACCACCAGGGCGAAGGCGATGGTCCACAGGAACTGGGCAGGGAAAAAGCCCCCGATCCTGCCCACCAGCAAAGGGTACAGGAAGGTCTCCCGCACGGGGGTCAGGCCCAGGCCCTGCCCGTTGGTCACGACCATGACCACGCCGCGCCAGAAGAACTGGGTGCCGATGGTGGCCACCAGGGAGGGGACGCCGATCTTCACCACGATGATCCCGTTGAGCCAGCCCGCCAGCACCCCGGCCGCCAGGCAGGCCAGGAAGCCCAGCCAGACGCTGTGGGTGGTCAGGAAGACCACGTCGAAGGCGGTCATGCCGAAGGCCATGATCGACGGGAAGGACAGGTCGATTTCCCCGGCGATGATCACCAGGGTCAGGGGGATGGCCATCAGGGCGAAGTACGGGGTGGAGGACATGAAGGCCGCGTAGATGTCGCGCCGCAGGAAGGTCCGCGGGGAGCCGATCAGGAACAGCACCCAGATGAAGAAAGCCACCCCGACGATGCCGATCTGCAGGGAGTACTTGCGCGCCAGCCGCGACGGTCCGCGGCGAAGGGGGGACGCCTGCGGTCCGCTCATTTGCCGCCTCCGCCGTTCAGGCTGCCGGTCTGGGCCACCAGGTACAGCCGGTCGATCAGCTCCTGCAGGGTGAGCTCGTTCTTCAGGAACTGCCCGGCCACCGCGCCGCGGTCCAGGACCACGATCCGGTCGGCCACCGGGTACACGTGGAAGATGTTGTGATCGATGAAGATCGCCGACTTGCCGGCGGCCCGGATGCCGGCTACGAAGTCCAGGCACTTGCGGGTCTCCGACAGCGACAGGCCCATGGTCGGCTCGTCCAGGATGATCAGCTCCGCCTTGAAATACAGGGCCCGGGTGATGGCCACCCCCTGGCGCTCGCCCCCGGAGAAGGTCTTGACCACCGAGTCCGGGCTGACCGCCGCGGAGGTGAAGCCCATCAGGGTCTGCATGAGCTTGCCGGTCTCCCGGCGCATGCCCTTCAGGTCCAGGCGCCCCCAGCGGTCGGCCAGCTCCCGGCCCATGAAGATGTTGCGCCATAACGACTGCTGGTCGGCCAGGGCCCGCTCCTGATACACCACCTCGATGCCCAGAGCCCGGGCCTGGGCCACGCTGAGGTGCTCGATGCGGCGCCCCTTCAGGTACAGCTCCCCCCCGGGGTCCGGCTGGTGGTAGCCGGTGAGGATCTTGACCATCGTGGACTTGCCGGCGCCGTTGTCCCCCAGCAGGCCCACGATCTCGTTGTTGCCGACCTCGAAGTCGATGCCACGCAGGGCCGCCACTTCCCCGAAGGTCTTGGAGACGTTCTTCAGCTGCAGGAAAGGTTCCATGACCACCTCGCCAGGTAGCGGGGCGCGGGGGGGATGCCCCCGCGCCCGGCGAAATCATGACTACCGGATGTTCTTCTCCGCCAGGGGAGCGATCATTTCCACGTTGTTCTTGTCCACGAAGCCCGCCCCGGTGTTGACGTGCAGGCCGGAGAAGCCGTAGACCTTGGCCAGGCAGACCTGCAGGATGGGCAGGTAGCCCTGCAGCCACGGCTGCTGGTCGATCACCAGCTGGGTCCACCCCCCGCGGATGGCCGCGATGGTGGCCGGGGACACGTCGAAGCCGGCGATGTTGAGGGCCCCGGGCCGCTTGCCCGCGGCTTTGAGGTAGGCCTCCGCCGTGGCGGTCAGCCCGCCGTGGTCGGTCACCACGAGCTTCACGTCCGGGTGCGAGGACACGTAGCCGGCGAAAGTCGGGATGCCGGCCGGCGGATCCTTGTTGGTGGCCGCGTCGATCTCCAGGTAGTCCACCGTGAGCCCGGCCTCCTTCAGGGCGTCCATCACGCCCTTGGTGCGCAGGCCGCGGCTGGGCTGGGAGAGCAGCCCCCAGACCATGGCCCGGTCGCCCTTCTTCAGGCCCATGCGCTTGACCGCCTCCTCGCCCAGGGCGAAGCCGGCCGGGTAGTTCTCGGCGCCGACGTAGCCGAAGCCGCCGCCTGCGTACTTGCCTTCCATCTTGGGAAGCTCCGTGTTCTGGCTGGTGACGATGATGCCCTTGGCGATGGCGTCCTCGATCAGCGGGTCGAAGGCTTCGTCCCCCGGGTGCCCCATGACGCAGATGCCGTCGGGCCGGGTGGCCACCACTTCGCGGAACTGCTGGATCATCTTCTGCGGATCCCAGTCCGACCAGACGTAGTCCACCTTGCAGCCCAGGTCCAGCTTCGGCCTGCTTGGCGCCGTTGTACACGTTCACCGCGAACACGCCGCCCTGGGGGCCGCCCGGGAAGAAAACGATGCGCACCCGGGAAGCCCACTTGGCCTGGGCCGGCGCGACCGTGGCCACGACCACCGCCAGCAGCAGCACCGCGGCGAGGACCGCGAGAGCTTTCGATTTCCTCATATCCTTCCTCCTTGGATTGGTTTTGCTGCCCCAACGGGGCAGGTTGCTCACCGTTTTTCGCGCTCGATGCCCTCCAGGTAGCTGTCCAGGTTGCCCCGGTCCACGAAGACCACGCCGGTGTCGATCACCGGGGGCACCGGCCGGCCCTGCACGGCGTCCAGCAGCCGCTCCACCGAGAGCCAGCCCATCCGGTAGGTCTTCTGCACGACACAGAAGCGGATCGAGCCGTCGCGTATGCCCTCCAGGGTGTCCTTCAGGTCGTCGAAGCCCGCGATCAGCAGCCGGCCCGCCCTGCCCGCGCGCCGGGCCACCGCCGCCGCGGCGGGGGCGCCTTCCGCGGAAACCGAGAAGATCGCGCTCAGGTCGGGATGATCCGCCAGCAGGGCTTCGCTCTGGTGCACGGACTCGGCGAAGTCCCCGCCCTCGTCGACCACGGAGACCAGCGCGATGCCGGGGGCCGTCTCCCGCAAGGCCCGGGTGAAGCCCTGGGTGCGCAGGTTCAGGTTCGTCGCGCTCAAGCCCCCCTGGAGCACGGCGATCTTGCCCCGACCGGCCATGGCCTGGGCCATCCTCCTGCCGGCCTCGTAGCCGGCGCTCTGGTTGTCCGTCCCGATATAGGTCAGCGCCTCGCTGGAGGGGGCGGGGGCGTCGAAGGTGATGACCTTGATCCCCGCGCGCACCGCCTCGTGGATGACCTCCACCAGGCCGGCGTCGTCATTGGCCGAGATGGCGATGCCGTCCACCCGGCGGGCGACCAGGTCCTCGATGACCTTCACCTGGAGGGTCACGTCGAAGCGGGGCGGGGCATCGACCTCGCTGCGCACCCCGTAGTGCTCCGCGGCAGCGTGGAATCCCCGGTACACCGGCTCGTAGTAGGGGTGCCCCCCCTTGGGCACCATGACGAACAGCAGGCGCTCGTCCCCCGCCTGGGCGCTGCCGGGATCGCGGTCGTTTTCCGGCGCGGCCAGCCCGAACAGGAGGGATGGGGCAAGCAGAAACGGGAGCAACACGCCGAGCACGGAAATCTTCCTCATGGATATCCTGGCTGTTTCATGCAGGAATCGGGCCAATCCGGCCGATCGGCGCTGTGGCCGCCTCGCTCGCCAAGTCGATGCGGGAAAAGGAGTTGGCGCGGTCGCCCCGGTGAGCACCAGGCGCCGGCGACAGCGGACTGAGCCCGACGGGGCCGCTTTACCCAAACTGGGTAAAAACGGGTAGGAATGGGTAGCTCAATGGATGGCGTAGCGCTTCATCTTGTTGTACAGGGTCTTGCGGCTCATCCCCAGGTCCCGGGAGGCCAGCGAGCGATTGAAGCCGGCGCGGTGAAGCGCTTCGATGATCGCATCGCGCTCCTGCCGCCACAGCTCGGGCAGGCTTTCAACCGGTCCTTCCAGCAGGAAATCCTGCGGCAGCAGCGGTCGGGTCTGCTCCGAGAGCAGCACCGCCGACTCCACGGCGTTCTTCAGCTCGCGCACGTTCCCCGGCCAGGGATAACCCTTCAGGTAGCGGACGGCCTCCCGGGAGATCTCCACCCCCGACTTCCCATAGCGCCGGCGATAGCGCTCCAGGAAGTGGGCCAGCAGGGGCTCGATGTCCTCCCGGCGCTCGCGCAGCGGGGGGATGGTGACCGCGAAGCCCTTCAGGCGGTAGTACAGGTCCAGCCGGAAGCGCTTCTCCCGGATCAGCGCCGCCAGGTCGCAGTTGGTGGAGCCGATGATCCGGGCGCGCAGCGGGACCGGGCGGGCGCTGCCCACCGGCTCGAAGGAGCGCTCTTCCAGGGCCCGCAGGAGCTTGACCTGCAGGTGCAGCCCCATGCTCCCCGATCTCGTCCAGGAAGATCGTTCCCTCGCCCGGCGGCCTCGAAACGCCCCGTGGTCGAGACATGGGCGCCGGTGAAAGCGCCCTTCTCGTGCCCGAACAGCTCGCTCTCCAGCAGCTCGGGCGGGATGGCCGCGCAGTTGATGGCCACGAAAGGTCTGCCTCCCCGCCGGGAGCGCTCGTGCACGTAGCGGGCCAGCATCTCCTTGCCGGTGCCGCTCTCCCCCTGCAGCAGCAGCGGGATCTCGGAGTCCATCACCTTGCGCAGGGTGGTGACGATGCGCTTCATCTCCGGGCTGTCGGCCACCAGGCCCCCGTCGGGCGCCTCGCCCGCCTCGCACCCCGTGCCCTGCGGCCGGGCGCCGAAGCACAGCCGGTCGGCCAGGGTGACGATGTCCTGGTTGTCGAAGGGCTTCTGCAGATAGTCCACCGCGCCCAGCTTCATGGCCCGCACCGCCGTATCCACGGTGGCGTAGGCGGTGATGATGACCACGGCCGATTCCCCGGCCCGCAGGGCGGCCAGCAGCTCGGTGCCGCTGCCGTCCGGAAGCTTCAGATCCACGAAGGCGCAGTGCACCCTCCTGCCCCGCGCGGCCTCGCGGGCCTCGGCGGCCGTGGCGGCGGTCAGGACCCGGTAGCCCTCCAGGCTGAGGGTCTTCTTCAGGCCCAGGCGCATCCCTTCCTCGTCGTCGACGATCAGGATGGTGAAATCGCCGCGCTCGGGCATGCGCCCTCCTTCATCGGGAAACACAGGGAGACTGTCGTGCCGACGTTCTCCTCGCTCTGGACTTCGAGGCAGCCGCCGTGCTGCCTCATGATCTTCCGGCTGAGGGCCAGGCCCAGCCCGGTTCCGGCGTGCTGTTTGCGGGTGAAGAAGGGCTCGAAGATGTGCGCCCGCGTGGCCTGGTCCATCCCCTCCCCGTTGTCGCAGAAGCGGATCCAGAAGCCCGCCCCATCCGCCTGGCCGAATACCCGGATCAAACCGTGGTCGTGGTGGATGGCCTGCACGGCGTTGTACAGCAGGTTGAAGAACACCTGCTTGACGGCGTCCACGTGGCCTTCGATGGAAAGCCCGTCAGGGAAGGGCTCCAGGCGTACCTCCACGCCCTTGCCCTGCAGCTTCGGGGAGAACAGCTGCACCACCTCCCTGACCACGGGCTCCGGGGCGAAGTCGCTGAAAGCCAGCTCATCCTCGGTGGCGTGATGCAGCAGGTTGCGCAGCAGCCTGCTGATGCGCTTGATCTCCGTGTCCACCCGGGCCAGGAACTCGCTGCGCTCGGCCTCCGACAGCTTTCCGGACTGCAGGAGCTGGACGTGGTTGAGGATCACCCCCAGGGGGTTGTTGATCTCGTGGGCCACCCCCGCGGAGAAGCTGCCCAGGGCCGCCATCCGCTCGCTGGTGACCAGCAGGCGCTTGCTTTCCTCCAGCTTGGCCGCGTCCTCCTCCAGCTTCGCGGCCATGCTGGCGAAGCCGCGGTACAGGCTGCCGAACTCGTCGCGCCGCTCCACCGGCAGGGCCAGGCGGTAGTCGCCCCGCCCCACCTTGACCGAAGCGGCCAGCAGCGAGCGGATGGCGCGGATCACCTCGCTGCCCCAGAGGATGAACAGCACCGCGGCCAGGGCCACGCAGATCAGGGGGACGATCGAGAGGCGGGTGAAGGTGCGCACCCATTCGGCGGGGGTGATGGAAGAGGGCCCCCCGGCGAAAAGGTAGCCCTTGGCCGCCTGTCCCATCTCGAAATAGTAGCCCACGTACCGGTACAGGCGTCCCGCGAAGGGATAGGTGCCCGAGAACAGGCCGCCGGTGGCCGGGTGGTGCCTGGCCCACAGGGCCCCCGCGGAGGCGATCCCCGGCAGGGAGGAGTAGCGGTACAGACCCTGGGCATAGAGGGCGATGTTGATGTTGAACTTCTGGGACAGGGCCTCCAGGTAGCTGCGGTTGAAGGCCTTCTGCAGGGCCAGGAAGCCGATCAGCCCGCCGGAGACGGAGTGGAAGACGGGCATGGTGAAGGTGGCGTAAATGCCGTCGGAGGTCTGCAGGTATTCGGGCTGGCCGGAGGGCTTGCTGCGGGGGATGCTGTTGCGGATATAGGTGGAGTTGCCCACCACGACCACCGGCACGAAGTTCTCCCCCTCGACCCGGTACACGGCGATCGTGTCGAGGGATTCGGAAAGCAGGTAATTCTCCAGGTCGTCGCGCAGCACGGCGACATCCCCGTCCAGGATGTCCTTGCCCAGCAGGCCCCAGTACTTGTCGTAGACGTAGAGCTTGCGCTGCACCGCGCCGGAGGCGGCCAGGCGGGCGATGCTCAACCCGTAGCGCCGCTCGGTGTCGGCGATGTCCTGGCGCACCAGCTCCAGGGCGGCGCGGAAGCGGGCTTCCTGGGAGCGCCCCCCGCTCCGCACCACCACCGCCGCGGCCACGGCGATGGCCACCAGCACGGGGACCAGCAGCGCGCAGAGGCAGATCAGCAGCAGCCTGGCCCGCAGCTTCATTATCTCACTTGCGCCCTCTGGCTCAGGTCCTGGGCGTCCAGGGCCAGGACGTCGCGACCCGCGGAGCTGACGTACACCCGGTCGGCGAACAGGGCCAGGCTGGAGTCCCGGTCCACGGTCACCGGGCTGCGCGCGGCCAGTTTCAGGTTCTCGTCGAAGCGCCCCAGGCGGAAGTCGTTGCCGCTCTTCAGCACCGCGTAGATCGCCCCGCCCTGGATCAGCACGAAGCTGTCCTGGTACACCTCCTCGGCCGAGCGCTTGGCCGGCTCCAGGGTGAGGGGGTTCAACAGCAGCAGGTGCGCCGGCCCGCCGGCTGCGCTCTCCTGGCCCACCACCAGCAGGGCGTCCTGGAAGAAGTAAAAGGCCCTGCCCCGGATGAAGTCCACCGGCGAAGTGAGCTTCACCTCGGGCGGCCCCGGGTCCAGGATCGACAGGGTGCCGCTGATGGAGCCGGAGCGCTCCCGCGGGCGCGCCTTCAGGAAGTAGAGCTGGTCGGCCAGGGCGAAGGCCCCCGCCGCCGCGGCGCCGGTGCCCGCGGCGCTCAACTCGCGCGCCTTCTCGTCGGCGATGACCCCCTCGCGCTCCTTGGCCACCTCCGCCTCCTTGGCGGCCACCTCGGCCTGCCTGGCGGCCACCTCCGCTTCGGCCTTCTTCACCTCCTCCTCCTGGGCAGCCACCGCCGCCTCGGCCTGGGCCTTTTCCTCCGGGGTGCTGGCCGCGGCCGCCTCCTCCTCCCGCTTCTCCAGCTCGGCCTTCTCCTCGGCCAACTCCCTCTGCGCCTCCTCGACTCCGGCCTGCTTCTCCTCGATTTCGCGCTCCTTCAGCTCCACCATGTCCTTGCGCTCTTCCAGGCCCTTGTCCGGCTCGCGGCGCATCTCCTCGATCACTTCCTCCTCGGTGAGCTCCGTGGTGGACAGGCTGGAGAGGCGGCCCTCGCCCGCCTCCGAGGTGAGGGGGACCAGCAGGCGGGTGGCTGCCGGGCCACTCGTAGTAGCGCGTGGAAATCCCCGCGTTGCCGGCGTTCAAGTGGGACATGACCACCGCCTTGTACCTGGCCCCGAAATAGCCGAGGTTGCCGCGGTACACGGCATTGTACACGGTGGCGAAGCGGGCCAGCAGGCGGGCGTCCGCGGCGCTGTAGGCGAAGGCCCCCTCCAGGTAGCCGGCCAGGATGCGCCGCACATTGTCGATGTGGTCGACCCTGGCTTCCGGCTCGATGGAGAGGATGTCCGCGTCGAACCTGCCGCTCTCCGCGGGGTCCTGGGCGCGCAGGATCGTATACTTGGCTAAAAATCGGCCGGTCCGGCCGTCCTGCTTGAGACTGCCGGCCAGCAGGTAGCCGATGGCCTTGATCTCCTCGGCCGTGTCGATGCGCGCGTAGGGTCCGGAGTAGTTCTCGAACTCGACCTCCCGGTCCGCGCTGCGCAGTTCCTCCTCGGCCACTTCCTGGGCCCCGGCAGGCAGTCCCAGGGCCAGCAGAGCACCCAACACCAGGATGGCGATCATGGCAGCCTCCTTTGCAGTTCCTTCAATATCTGGCGGGCCCGTTCGCTCACCCGCCGGGAACCCCTGGCGGCCAGCTCGGCCAGGGCACGGAAATCCTCAGGCGCGGTCCGCCCGGGACCTTGCTCCAGCACACGGGCCAGGGCTTCCAACCCGCCCAGGACCAGGGCCTCCTCGACGCCGGGCCGCCGGGCTTCGCGCGACAGCAGGCGCCCCAGCTCCCCATCGGGATCAGCGCCGATGCGGCCCAGGGCCTGGAAGGCGGCCAGGCGCGCCCCCAGGTCCGTCTCGTAGGTCGCGGCGTCCAGCAGCACCCGGCGGGCCCCTTCGGAGCCCAGGTCCCCGAGCAGGGCGCAGGCCCGCGCGCGCACCCGGGGATAGCCGGGCAGCGGCGCGCCGGAGCTGCGGCTGCGTACGGTGACCCCTTCGGCGGTCAGGGCGCTCAAGACCCCTTCCAGCACGGCCAAGTGCACCGGCAGGAAGCGCTCGCCGGCCAGGTGCCGCTCGACGTCGTCCAGGGCCCGCTGCTTCAGCGCTTCCTCCTCCGCGCCGGCCAGCTCCCGCAGGGCCAGGGCGGCCGGCCCCTGCAGATCCGCCAGCCCTCCGGAGCGGCCGGTATGCTGCACGTCGTGATGGGCCATGGGCCAGGCGCTCGCGGCAGGCCCTCGAACACCGGCCCCTGGGCCCGCGCTGGCCCCCGGGTCCCCCTCCAGCCGGTACAGGACCCAGTCCTCGGAGCCCAGGTACACGCTCCCGTCCGGGGCCAGGGCCGCCTGTTGGGCCTGCTCCCCGGCCTCGAACCGGCCGGCCACCTCGATGCCCCACGGGTCCCTGACAAAGCGCAGGGCCAGCAGGCTGCGCCCTGCCGTGGCCACGATTACAGTATCGTCACCGCAGGCTATAGCGCCATAGCGCACCGGCTCCTCCAGGGCCAACTCGGCCAGCCGCTCGCCATCCGCTGAAAGCAGGTAGACCTTGCCGTTGGCGGCGCCGGCCAGGACCGTGCCATCCGTGCGCACCACGGGCTGGGCGGTCTCCGCCGCGATGGGGTAGCTCCACAGCAGCGCGCCATCCGGCGAGAGGCGGTGGATCCCCGCCGCCCCGATCAGGATCGTGCCGTCGGCGTCCGCCGTCGGGCCGCTGGCCCGGCCCGGCAGGGCCATCTCCCAGCGGCGCTCCCCGGTCGGGGCCAGGGCCAGCAGGCGCCGGTCCGCGGTGGCCAGGTAGAGGGTGCCGTCCGGGCCGATGGCCGGCGCCGCGGCGGCCTCCGCCCGCAGCTGGTAGCGCCAGCGCTCCCGGCCGCGCCAGTCCAGGGCGAACAGGGTGTCGCCGGCCGGAAGGTAGATGGTGCCGTCCTGCCCCAGGGCGGGGGTGAGCGCGGGCCGGGAGGGGGCGGTGAAGCTCCAGCGGGCCTGGCCGCCCGGCCCGACCGCCCACAGGCGCCCGCCGGAGGTCCCGGCCAGCACGGTGCCGTCATAGGCCACCACGGGACTGGCCGACGGACGGGAGCCCAGGGCAAACCGCCAGCGCTCCTCCCCCGCGGGGCCGATGGCATACAGGAGGCGATCCGAGGAGGCGACGTACAGGGTGCCCCGATGGTCGAGGGCCGGCCGGTGCAGCAGGGCGCCGCCGGTCACGAAGCGCCAGGACAGGCTCAAGGCCTGGGCCTCCGCCGTCCGGCCGAGCAGGGAGAACAGCAGAACACTAAGGAGCAGGGGCTTCATTGCCGATTGGAATCGTATATATCCGAAATATATAATGCAAGGGAAAGGGAGCCGTCTACGATCTTTTCGGAAGTGATCCTGAAGGTATTCGAGGAGTTCTCCGACGGCTTCCTGGTGCTCAATCCCAAGGGCGAGATCATCTTCTTCAACGAGGTGCTGCTGCGGTTGACCGGCTGGCGCAGCAAGGACATCCTCAGCGGCGGCCGCTTCATCCCCCACCTGGACCTGGCCAACACCCGCCGGGCGGAACAGGCGATCCTCCTGCCCCACCCCCAGGCCGAGCCGCAGCGCCTGCGGGCGGTGGCCTTCGACGTGGAAAGCGAGAGCGGCACCTACACCCTGGTGCGCCTGCGCAAGGACAACGGCCTGGCGGCCGGAGGCGGCGAGCGCTTCGAGCAGCTGTTCCGCTCCATCGGCGATCCCATGCTCAGCGCCAACCTGCGCGGCAAGATCACCGCCGCCAATCCCGCCTTCTACAGCCTGGTGGACCGCCCGCCGGAGGAGCCCATCGCGGACATCGCCGAGCTGTACGTGTACCGCGAGGAGCTGGAGGACAAGCTGCTGCGCCTGCTGGAGGCCGACGCGGTCTACAACCTGGAAACCCACCTGTACGGCCGCGAGCGGGCCGTGAAGCGGGTGCTGGACTCCTCCTGGGTCACCCGCGACAGCCGCGGGGTGGTCACCGGCTACACCAGCCAGCTGAAGGACGTCTCCTACCTGCGCAACCTGGAAGCGCGCCTGATGATCTCGGAGCGCAACCACGCCCTGCTGTTCGACACCATCCTGTCCTCGATCATCATCGTGGACCCCCTGGGCCGCATCGTGAACTGGAACTACACCGCCGAGCAGCTCTACGGCTACGGCCGCGAGGAGGTCATGGGCGAGGAGTACGACGCCCTGTTCCGCTCCTCCAGGAAGCGCCCGGCCATCACCGCCATCTTCGAGCTGGTGGGGCAGAACCAGGGCCGCTACCTGGAGGCCGAGGTGCCCCGCCGGCGCAAGGACGGCTCCACGATCTACACCTACGCCTCCTACTCCTCCATCCAGAACACCTCCGGGGAGACCATCGCCTACTCGGTGATCGAGAAGGACCTCACCGAGCGGGTGAATCTGGAAAAAAAGCTGAAGGAATCCCTGGACCGGCTGCAAGCAGACGCAGTCCGCGACCATCCTGGGCTTCGCCACCCTGACCGAGTACCGGGACAAGGACACGGGCAAGCACCTGCGGCGCATCCGGGAATACGTGCGGGTGCTGGCCATCAGCCTGAAGGCCCGGCCGAAGTACTCCGGCTACATCGGCGACCGCTACATCGAGGACCTGTGCCTGTCCTCGATCCTGCACGACGTGGGCAAGGTGGCCATCTCCGACTCAATACTATTGAAGCCCGACAAGCTCACCAGCGAGGAGTTCACCCGCATCCAGGACCACTCCCGCATGGGCGGGGACGCCCTGCGCGAGGTGGACAAAGAGCTGAAGCGGAGAGCTTCCTCACCCTGGGCAAGGAGATCGCCTATTACCACCACGAGCGCTGGGACGGCAAGGGCTACCCCGAAGGCCGCCGCGGCGAGCAGATCCCGCTGTCCGCCCGCATCGTGGCCCTGGCCGACGTCTACGACGCGCTGACCAGCGACCGTCCCTACCGGCAGGCCATGGGGCACCGGGAAGCGGTGGCCATCATCGCCGAGGGCCGCGGCACCCAGTTCGACCCCGAACTGGTGGACGCCTTCCTGGCCAACGAGGAGGTGTTCGACCGCATCCGCCTGTTCCAGGAGTTCGAGGAACACCCCGAAAGCATCGAGCAGCTCCTGCAGGGCAGCATCCGTCCCCTGGCCGACGTCGCCGACGTCGCCGACGCCGGATAGCCCCGGCCCCTCCCGACCGGCTCCCCCCGACCGGCTCCCCCGACCCGCCGCCTCCCCGCTCCTCAGGGCAGACCCGCAGCCAGCAGCGAGTAGGCGGCGTTGATCTCCTGGCAGCGGCGCAGTCCCTGCGGGTTCAGGTCGGGATGGTAGATCTTCATCAGCGTCTTGTAGCGCGACTTCAGGCGGCGCTGGTCCAGGGTCCCGCCCTCCAGGCCCAGCAGGCGCCGGGCGCGCAGCACCGGAGTGTCTGGCGCCCCGGTCCGCCCGGCCGAGTCCTGGCGCCGGCCCGCCCGCTGCTCCTGCTCCGGCGGGCGTTCGGCGTAGCCCTCCCGCGCGGCCTGCTCGTGCAGCCGCTCGTACAGCGGGGCGAAAAGGCTCTCGGTCTCCAGCACGTGCTTGCGGAAGAAGAATTCCAGAAGGCGCCGCGCGTTGGCCCGGGCCAGCCCGGGCAGGCCGAAGGAGCGCCCCGCGCAATAGCGGTGCGCGGCCCGCTCCATCAGCTCTTCCAGGGGGAAGTACTCGTCGCGGTACACCCCCCGCGCCCGCACGAAGCCGCCGAAGGCGCGGAGCATGGCCGAGAACTGGCCTTCCTCCAGGTGGTGGCGGGCCAGGGCTTCGCCGGCCTCCCCGAGGAAGCAGCGCATGATCTCCACCTGCTCCGGCTGGGGAAAGAAGATCCCCGCCCGCTCCAGAGGCTCCTCCACCTCCCGCCCGCAGAAAAGCTCCAGCAGGCTCACCAGCTCGCCCACGTTGCTCTGGGAGAAGCTCCCGCCGACCGTGTCCAGGCCCACCAGGCGGTTGCCGGCCGCCTGCGCCGCGTACAATCGCCGGTGGAACTCCGCGGAGCCCAGGCCCAGCAGCCCGCGCAGCTCGGAGGCCCGCAGGCTCCAGGCCTGCCCGGCTTCCTCCAGCTCGGCGATCCGGGCGATCACGGCCTCGGACAGAGCAGGACATCGCTCATGGCCGGTGCCAGTATAGCGCATGCCTGGCGGCTTGACCGCCCGCCCGTACCAGGGCCTCACCCTCTCGGCCTACGCGTCGGCCATGGCCGGCGACGGGAACGACCTGTACGCCTGGGACTACGGCGGCCCGGCCCTGACCCTGGGCGCCGAGTTTCCGGTGCTTTCTAGGCCGGGGCCGACGGGCCCCCTTTCTTCTTGGTCTGCCGGGTCCGCGCCGCCTTTTTCCCCTTCAGCAGCCTGCTGTAGTGAGCGGCCAGATCGGGGTAGCCGGCCAGCTCCGCCTTGCCGAGGGCGGTGAGGCCGTACTGGCCTTTGTCGATGCGCGCGAACCAGCCGTACACGTTCGAGCGGAGGATGGAATAGGTCTTCTCGCCCGTGCCCAAGGAGCGCAGCTCCGCGGGAGACAGGCTCGCTCTTCCGCAGGCAGCAGGCCACGTGGATGGCGTTCTCCCGGTACGCGGTGACCAGCTTGGTCCGGGTGCTCCCTGCCCGGTTGTAGTCTGGTGGTCCGGTGCGCGATTTCCTCGAGGACCGCCCTGCGGGATTTCGCCCTCTTCTTCCTCGCGAAGGGCTGCGGATGCAGGACCATCTCGACGGCCGGCTTGCCGGGCTCCAGCGAGACGAGGATGAGGCCGAGCTCCAGGCGCCGCAGAATGTGCCGGACCCCCGGCTCTCCTGCCACCACTTCCACTTGTTGGCCGGCCGGGGGATGGCCACGTAAACGCAGTCGGTGAGGCGCTGCCTGCCCGCGGCCTGCACGAGCAGCGAAAGGCTCATGGTCTTCTTCACCTCGACGACCAGGAGCTCCTCCCCGCGCGTGGCCGCGATGTCGCAGTCCCTGACCTCGCTGCGCACCGTCCAGCCCTGCGCCTTCAAGTGGGACACGAGCGGCTGGGCCAGGTCGGCTTCGGTGAACTGCTTCACGCCGCCAACGTAGCGCGCGGCCCTTGGCCCGTCAACCGCTAGAAGCGGAACACCGCTTGGAAATACAGCTCCCCCTCGTCCTCCTGCGAGCCGAAGGCGGTGCCCTCCTCCCCGGCCAGCCAGCGCAGGCCGACGGTGAGCTGCACTGCGTCCACGGGGAGAAGCTCACCTCCGGGACCAGGGCCAGCCCCCAGGAGCCGGCGACGTCCGCCAGGTCGTCCACCTCCCAGGCCACGGCCAGCGGCCCGATCTTCAGGCGGTCGCGCAGCAGCTTCCACTCCAGGCCCAGCAGCAGGTAATCGTTCAGGGCGTCTCGCAGCTGTTCTCGTTGTAGAAGCCGTGCACGTATTGCAGATTGGCGTACAGCCCCCCGCCGAAGGTGTAGTCCAGGCCCAGGACCCACTTGGCGTAGCCCTCGGCCCGCTCTTCCGCCACCCCTCCGCCGACCGCCGCGATCCGTGACCACCGCGTAGTCCGGCCAACAGGCGGCCTCGCCCCAGATGCCGATGCCGAACAGTTCGCCGGCCGCGTCCAGGCCGACGCACGTGCTGCCTCGGGTAGGAGAGCTCCACCTCCACGCTTGGTACGCCAGGACGGTCACCTGCGTGGCCGCCGGCAGGCTCGCCCTGCCGTACAGGTAGCTGGCGGCCAGGTCCCAGCCGCCCAGGCGTAGCGCTCAGCCGCGCGCCCGCGGTCGCGTTCTCCCCCAGGCCGTTTCCGGGTGCCGCCACGGAGAGGGTGAGCGGTGAGGCCGGCAGGCCGGAGGGCAGGCTCACCGCAGAAGGGCCGTCGGCGGGCAGCAGGGCCGGCCGGAAAAACGGGACGTACACCGCCTCCAGGGTCAGGACCGAAGTGTAGGCCTTCAGCCTCACGGCGTCGCTGGCCAGCCGGCGGCCAAAGTCCCAGGGATCCGACAGGTCCAGGGGATTCACGTTGTCGACCACGCTCACCCGCTCGGCCGGTCCCCAGACGATGCGCTGGCGCCCCAGCGCGCAGGTCCAGCTGGGGCAGCAGGAAGCCGTACACGTCGGCGTAGGCCTCCACCAGCTCGAAGCCGATCGGGGCCCAGGGTCGCGGGGGAGGCCAGGTCGTCCAGCGTCGCCAGGCTGCCCGGCAGGCCCCGCGCCTCCACCGCCCCTTCGGCGAACAGGCGCAGCCGCTCCGACACCCCGGCCTTCAGACTCAGGTCCAGCCGCAGCAGCCCGTCGTCCAGGCCGGCCCCTGCGAAGCGGAAGTCCTCGCCCGCCGGAAGGCTCATCTCCCCGCGCAGCTCCCCGCTCCACTCCAGGCCCTGGGCCCCGGCTGCCGGCCCCGCCGGCGAGCAGGGCGGCGGTCAGCAGAAGAGCGCACCGCAGCTTCGGCTCCTGCATGCCTCTCCTCCCTTTCAGCGCTCCAGGTACCGGGTGGTGAACAGCTCGTCGCTCAACCCGGAGTCGAAGCGGAGGTTCGTGAGCACCATGCGGCTGCGGTGGTCCGCCGCCAGGTCGTGCATCTCCCGCTCGCGGGCCACCCAGTAGCCCTTGATCTTCTCCACCGCGCCCGAGGTGAGCCGCCGGGCCAGCGCGCCCTTGCGGTCGTAATACTCCACGGTCACGGGCAGGAAGCTGTCCTTGAGGGCCCAGAGCCGCAGCCGCGACCAGGCCGCCTCCTGGCCGCCGCGCGGCACCAGGTCCAGCACGTAGTGCCGCCCGTCGCCCGGCACCAGGCTGGCCGTGTACTTGTCCGCGTACTTCACGGCCTCCATGTCCTCGTAGGTGAAGTCCGTGCCGGCGAAGCTGGAGTTCTTCACGTGCGAGGCGATGCGCTTCACCTTCTTGTAGGCCGGCAGGTACAGGTAGATGGAACCGTCCGGCAGGGACAGCACGCTGATGCCCTTCTGGTCCGCCGGGGACAGGAAGCGGGCCATGCGCCGGTCGGCGCCCTTCTGCCAGATCCGCAGGGTCCGCTCGCTGCGGTTGCCGGCCTTGTCGGTCAGGATCAGGCTGGCCTCGAAGTCCTGGTCGCGGGGGGCGGCCGCCGCCGCGTCGATCCGCGCCAGCGTCTGCTCGGCGCTCAGGGGCTCCTCGGCCCAGGCCCGCGCGGCCAGCAGGCCGAGGACGGCGGCCAGCAGCAATAGCACTTCGTTCTTCATTTCGGTTTCCTCCTCTTCGCGCGCCCGCGCGGTTTGCAGCGGCAGTCCCCAGGCGCGCCGGCGGGCGGGCGCGCGGACCTTGATCATCAGTCTGGCGCCCAGCGCCAGGATGGCGGGCAGCAGGGACAGGGCGCCCGCCCCGGAGCTGACCATGGTCACCACGATCAGCAGGCCGAAGTTGCGCAGCGGCACCAGGTTGCCCAGCAGCAGGGACAGGAAGCCCACCGACACGGTGAGCACGTTGATCAGGATGGCCCTGCCGGTGGTGCCCAGGGTGGCCAGCAGGGCCGAGCGGTGGTCCAGGCCGCGCTCCAGCTCGCTGCCGGTAGCGGCTGAGGAAGTGGACCGTGTAGTCGATGCCCATGCCCATGGAGATGCTGCCCAGCAGCACGGTGGTCACGTCCAGGGGGATGCCGGCCGCGCCCATGACCCCGAACAGGACGAACAGGGTGAAGGTGATGGGCACCAGCCCGATGCAGGGCTCCGGCCACGGAGCGCACCAGCAGCAGGTTGCACAGGAACATGAAGACCACGGCCGCCAGCAGGCTCCACAGCTGGCTGGAGGCGATCGCCGAGTCCAGCCGGGAGTAGATCATCGCCGTCCCGCTCAGGCGGAAGCCGCCGGGCCCCTCCCCGAGGGAGGCGAGGTAAGCCTTCGGTATCCTTGATCAGGGAGTGAGCTGGCGGTGAGTCCAGGTTGGCCAGGGTGCCCTGGATCAGGGCTTCCTGGCGGTCCGGCCGCACCAGCTGGTCGAGCACCGGCTCCCCCTCCAGCAGGAAGAACAGGCTGGCGGCCTGCTCCCGCGTGGCCGGAAGCTCGCGGCGGTCCACCAGGGCGAAGCTCATCTCCTCCAGCAGCTCCACCGCCGAGTGCACGTTGGCCAGCTGCGGGCGGGCCTTGAGGAAGTCCTCCATGCGCTTCATCTCCGCCAGCACCCGCGGGTCCTGCACATCGCCGGTCACCAGCACCTGCACGGTGGTGGAGCCGCCGAAGTCGGCCTTCATCATCCGCTCGGCCTGGCGGATCTCCGTGCGGCGGCTGAAGTACGACAGCACGTCCACTTCCCTGCGCACCAGGGGCATGACCGCGATCGCCGCCGCGGCCAGCGCGCCGCCGACGGCCAGGATCCAGCCGGGCGCGGCGCACCACGAAGCCCCCGCAGCGCTGCCGACCATGCCCGCGCGCGCCCGCCTCTGCCGCCCGCCGGCCGCGCCGCTCCGCGGCCGGCGGCGACAGGTAGGACAGCACCGCGGCACGAAGGTCAGCGACACCACCAGGGCCAGCAGCACCCCCAGGCTGGAAAAGATCCCGAACTCCCGGATCATGGTCAGGTAGGAGCCGAACACGAAGGCGAGGAACCCGGCCATGGTCGTGAGCCCGGCCAGGAGCACGGGCAGCGCGACCATGGACAGGGAGCGGGAGGCGCGCTCCCGTCGGCCCTCCCCGGGCGGCGGGCTCTCGCCGAAGGCGCTGACCACGTGGATGCCGTAGGCGCTGCCCGTGGCCAGCAGGACCACGGGGATGATGTTGGTGATGATCGAAAACGAAATGTGGAACAGGTTCATGATGCCCAGGGTCCAGACGGTGCTGATCAGCACGGCCGACAGGGGCAGCAGCACGCCGCGCACGGACGCGGAAGCTCAGAGCCAGGGCCAGCAGGATCAGGGCGACGGCAATGGGCACCAGCACCAGCACGTCGCGCGAAGACCAGGCGGGTGATCTCCGCCAACTGGAAGGGCACGCCCGCGAAGTAGAGCTTCTCCTTGATCCCGAGCCCCTCCGCCGCGGCGCGGATCCGCCGGGCCGTGTCCCCCGCGTCCGCGTCCTCCCGCGAGCCGGCAGGCCAGGATGGTCACCCGGCCGTCCGCGGAGACCAGGCGCCCGCGGTACATGGGCTTGGCCAGGGTGTACTCCCGCAGGCCCTCCTCGCCCGCCTCCAGGCAGCGGCGCGATGTGCAGGTCATCGTCCACCTTGCGGATGTCCAGGACATTGGCCAGGCTGGTGACCCAGTCCACCCCGTCCACCTGCTCCAGCTCGGCGGTGAGCCTGCGCACCGAGTCCAGCGCGGCGGGGGCGAACACGTCCTCGGCCTCCAGCCCCACCACGGCCAGCTGCGTCCGCCGTACTGCTGGCCGATGTAGCGGTTCAGCTGCACGGCCGGATCTCGGTCCGGCAGGTAGCTGAAGACGTCCGCGTTGATGCGCATGTCCTTCAGGAGGCAGCCCAGCACGGCCGTGATCAGGGCCGTAGCGACCAGGATCGGCAGGCGCAGGCGCACCACGCCCCGGGCGAAACCGTTCGGCTTCACGGCTGCACCCCCAGGGGCACCCCCAGGGAACCGCGGGTCATGAAGTCCACGAAGCCGATGATGTCCTCGGTGCGGATGCCCAGGGAGCTGCGGCGGGCGATCCTCACCGCGTTGAGCACGCCCAGGAAGATCACGATGAGGCCGGTGCGCAGCATCTGCCGCGGCACCCCCGGCCAGCCGGTCGCTTCCGGCCGATCGGCTTTCAGCAGCGAGAAGACCAGGTCGGTGAGCTTCTCCACCTTCTCCTCCAGGCGGGTGTAGTCGATGGCCTCGGAGAGCAGGATGTTGATCAGCGGCAGATCCTTCAGCAGCTCCGGCAGGAACATTGTCCACGAGCAGCTTCGAGCCTGGCCTCGGGTATCCGCCGCGCCGGCAATGGCCGTCTCGATGCGGGAGTACAGGCTGCTTCCAGCCCTCCTCCACGATGGCCCGCACGATCTCGTCCTTGCTCTTGAAGTAGGTGTAGACGGTCCCGACCTGACATGCCGGTTTCCCGCACGATGTCGGCGATGGAGGTGTTCACGAAGCCCTTGCTGGAGAACAGCAGCTTCGAGGACTGCAGCACCGCGATCCGCTTGTTTTCGTCCTTTTCCCTGGCCATATTTCTCCTTGAAAAACGAGCGCTCGTTCTTTTATAAGACCCAAGAAAAGGCGCCGGGTTGCGCCAGCGCCTGATAAAAAACGAATGCTCGCTCTTTTATCAGGCATAGCACAGGGACCGCGGAAAAGCAATCCGGGCCGAGCTATTGCGGTTTCGTGGCGGTCAAGAAGAGGGTGACCGCGGTCCAGCTGACCTCTTTCCCGGCCAGCTGGGCTGAGGCCAGCGCGCGCAGGCGGGTCAGGTCCGCCGCCGGCAGGCCCAGGCGGCTGCCGTAGTTGCTCCGCTCTCCCAGCCAGCGCTCCAGGTCCTCGGCACGGATCCAGCGCGGACCGGCGTGGGACTCCAGGGCCGCGCCCGACTTCCCGCAGCCCGGCCTCCCCCGCGGCCCGCGAGTAGTCCTCCAGGTCCCAGGCGGTCAGGGGGTCGGCGGGATCGCGATAGACCCGCTCCTCGGCCTCCCGCAGCCGCCCGGCGAACTCCGGCGGCTCGCCGCTCAGGTCCAGCAGCGCAGAAAGGTGCGTGCCCCGGGCGGGAAGCACCTCGGCCAGCGAGAGCCTCCCGCCGGGACTCAGGAGGCCGGCCAGCAGGCCAAGCAGCGCCGGCCTTGTCCGCTTCCCGGGCCAGGGCTCCGCGCCCGACGATGGCGTCAAAGCGCACCTCCGCCGCCTCCGCCTGCGCGAGCAGCCGGGGCAGCTCGCCCAACGGGCCCGGCCAGCGCGTGCGGCCTCTCCAGCTCCGGCAGGGCCTGGGCGCGGGCGGCCAGCAGCTGCGCCTCGGCTTCGTCGCGGGCCAGGGCCCACACCCCGCCCTCGGGCACACGGCGCAGCGCTTCCCAGCGCAAGAGGCCGTCGCCGGCGTTCAGGACCAGCACGCGATGGTGGCGCTGCAGGTCCAGCACCGCGAAGAGGCGCTCGCGCTCGGCGGAAAGCC
>CAVUYS010000085.1:0-8903 GCA_963745745.1 uncultured Spirochaetota bacterium
TCTTCCGTGCGCATCGTCACCTCGGAAGTGGTGTTTCCGGCCGAGGTGGCCCGCGCCGCGCTGCCCAGCCGCAAATATTGATGTCATAATGAAATAACTCTCGCCTCCTGCCGCTCCCCCCCGCACAGGCGTGAAAAGTGCACAAAATAGCCGACCCGTCTAAATACAGCCGAGGTCCCGCCGTGCTACAAGCGACAACGGAAGGAGAAAGCCATGCGGAAAACGCTTCGAAGCATCCTGGTGGTGGTGGCTGTCACATTGCTGGCGGCGGTTGGCGCATACGCCCAGGCCAAGCCTGCCACCGTGACCTGCGTGGGCCTGTACTCCGAAACCGACGCCGGAACCATCAGCTACCGGGTCGGCCAGGGAGCCTGGGCGGTCATCAAGGTGGGCGACAAGATCCCGGCCAACGCTGAAATCAGGGTCAACGTGGACAGGGACTGGGTGGAGCTCTCGCCGGCCGGCAACCCCAACGCGGTGTACCAAATCGCGGGCAGCGAGTCCGGGGAGGTGCTCAAGAAGGTATCCGACCTGCTGAAGGAAAAGCCCAAGCTGGTCGTCTTTCCGAAGGGGAGCAAGGACAAGCCCGACCCGAAGTTCAAGGACAAGCTGGTGGTCACCGGGTACCTGGGCCGGCAGATCTATATGACCACTGACGGCAGCACCCGGGACATCAAGTACGGCGACGTCCTGGACATCACCGGGAAGGTCACCATCATCGCCATCAACAACACCATCACCCTGATGAACTCCAGCGGCGCGGTGACCACAGTGATCGGGCCTTTGAAGTTCGAGGTGGAGAAGGTGCTCAAGAACGAGAAGCTGTACAAGTTTTTGAACGTTCCCCGGTAGGGGAGAAAGGAGGTGGGCGCGTAGACGCGCAAGCGGATCATTTCAGTAATCGCCTATAAGGCGAAAAAGTTTCAAGGAGGCATTTGATGAAGAAATGGGGAAAAATTCTCGCTTTGGTCGCCGCAGCCCTGCTGGTGCTGTCGGTCGCCGCCTTCGCCCAGCCCAAGCACTGGGTGGTCGGCTTCTCCCAGATCGGCTCGGAGAGTGAGTGGCGGACGGCCAACACCATTTCCGTGCAGAACGCGTTCCTGGAAGACCCGACCTTCACCCTGATCTATTCCGATGCCCAGCAGCGGCAGGAGAACCAGATCAAGGCGATGCGCTCGTTCATTGCCCGCAAAGTCAACGCCATCCTGTTCACGGCCCTGGTGGAGACCGGCTACGGCCCGGTACTGCAAGAGGCCAAGCGGGCCGGGATCCCCGTGGTCATGATCGACCGGGACGTGGCCAAGGAAGACCGCGGCCTCAGGCTGACGATCATGGGCTCGGATTTCATCAAGGAAGGCGAGAAGGCCGGCGAATGGCTGGCTGACTACCTGAAGAAGCAGGGCCTGGACGACGGCAAGAAGACGATCAACATCGTGGAGCTGCAAGGCACCACCGGCTCGGCCCCCGCCATCGAGAGGAAGACCGGTTTCGCCAACATCCTGAAGAGCCATGCCAACTGGAAGATCACCCGCTCGCAGACCGGCAACTTCACCAGCTCGGAGGGCAAGCAGGTCATGGAAGCCTTCCTGAAGGCCGACAAGAACATCGACGTGCTGTACGCCCACAACGACCAGATGGCCCTGGGGGCCATCCAGGCCATCAAGGAAGCCGGCCTGAAGCCCGGCAAGGACATCATCATCGTCGGGGTGGACGCAGTGAAGGGCGCCTTCGAGGCCATGGTGGCCGGGGAGATGAACGCCTCCATCGAGTGCAGCCCCCTGCTGGGCCCCCAGGCCGTGCTGGCCATGCGCGACTTGAGAGACGGCAAGAAACTCCCCGCGCGGATCTACACGATCGAAGGAATCTTCGACGAGAGCAACGCCGCCGAGGCGCTGCCGACCCGCCAATATTGATTCAGTGCTAAACAGCCACCCCGGAGGATCCCTCCGGGGTGGCCTTGATTCCGGTTCCCGGGGAGCCTATCATAGCCGGCGAGGAGGCCTGGGGCATGTCGGAAAGCACTCCCATACTCGAGATGCGGAAGATCAACAAGCACTTCCCCGGCGTGAAGGCCCTGTCCGACGTGGATTTCCGCCTGTTCCCCGGCGAGGTGCACGCCATCATGGGACAGAACGGGGCGGGCAAGTCCACCCTGGTCAAGGTGCTCACCGGCGTATACAAGCAGGACTCCGGGGAAATGCTGCTGAAGGGCAGGCCGATCCGGCCGGATTCGCCCCTGGCCGCCCAGAAGCTGGGGATCAGCACGGTGTATCAGGAGATCAACCTCTGCCCGAACCTGTCGGTGGCCGAGAACATCTTCGTCGGCCGGCAGCCCCTGAGCCTCGGACGGATCGACTGGGGCCAGCTCAACCGCCGGGCGGAAGAGGCGCTGAAAAGGCTGAATGTCTCCGTGGACGTGACCCAGATGCTCTCCTCCTATTCCATCGCCATCCAGCAGATGGTGGCCATCGTCCGCGTGCTGGACGTCTCCTCCAGGATCCTGATCCTGGACGAGCCGACCTCCAGCCTGGACGAGGCGGAAGTGGAGCAGCTGTTCAAGGTCATCCGCAAGCTGCGCGACGACGGGCTGGCCATCCTGTTCATCACCCACTTCCTGGACCAGACCTACCGGATCTCGGATCGCATCACCATCCTGAAAAACGGCGAGTTCGTCGGGGAGTACAGGACCGAAACCCTGCCGAAGCTGGACCTGATCGCCAAGATGCTGGGCAAGGAGCTTTCCGAGTTCAGCTTCGCCATGGCCGGGGAAGATCGCAGGAAGGAGAGCCAGAAGGCCGGGCAGGACGCCAGGAGCCTGCTGGCGGTGAAGGACCTGGGCTTGCGGGGGGCGATCGCCCCCTTCAGCCTCAGCCTGGATGAAGGGGACGTGCTGGGGCTGGCCGGTCTGCTGGGCTCCGGCCGGACGGAAATGGCCCGCCTGATCTTCGGGATCGACGGCGCCAACCAGGGGGAGATCCACGTCAAGGGCAGGAAAACCAACATCAAGGCTCCCCGCAGCGCCATGCTGGCCGGGATGGGCTTCTGCTCGGAGGACCGGAAGAGCGAGGGCATTTTCGCCGAGCTCACCGTGCGCGAGAACATCGTCCTGGCCCTGCAGGGCAGGAAGGGCACCTTCCGCTATATCCCGAAGAAGAAGCAGCTGGAGATCGCCGACGAGCTGATCAAGTCCCTGGCCATCAAGACCCCCGGCGCCAACAACGAGGCGGGGCAGCTCTCCGGAGGAAACCAGCAGAAGCTGATGCTGGCCCGCTGGCTGGCCACCAACCCGATCATCCTCATCCTGGACGAGCCCACCCGCGGCATCGACGTGGGCGCCAAGCTGGAGATCATGGAGCTGATCCTGAACCTGAGCCGCCAGGGCATGGGGGTGATCTTCATCTCCTCGGAGTTCGAGGAGGTCATCCGCTGCAGCACCCGGGTGGCCGTGCTGAAGGACAAGGTCAAGATCGCCGAGTTGAGCGGCGAGCAGATGAGCGAGAGCAACATCATGCAGACGATCGCGGGGGGCAGGTAGCCATGGCAGCAGCCTGGAAGCGTTTGAGCCGCAGCAAGATCATCTGGCCGCTGGTCACCCTGGGCATCCTGATGCTCTTCAATCTCTTTTTCACCCCCAACTTCTTCCGCATCGAGATGCTGGAAGGCCACCTGTTCGGCAACCTGATCGACATTTTGAAAAACGGCGCCCCGATCATGATCCTGGCCATCGGCCTGACCCTGGTCATTGCCACGCACGGCATCGACATCTCCGTGGGCTCGGTGGTGGCCATCTCGGCCGGAGTCGTGGCCATGCTGATCGGGGGGGACCTGGCCGGCAACCCCAAGTACCCCATCGCCTTCGCCATGGGCGCGGCGCTGGTGGCCTGCATCGCGGCGGGCATGTGGAACGGCATGCTGGTCTCCTGGATCGGCATGCAGCCCATCATCGCCACCCTGATCCTGTTCGTGGCCGGCCGCGGCATCGCCATGGTGACCACCAACGCCATGGTGATCTGGCTGTACGCCAAGCCCTTCGCCCTGTTGGGCCAGGGCTACCTGTTCGGTCTGCCCTTCTCCCTGTATATCGTGGCCTTCCTGCTGCTGGCCACCTGGCTGGTGACCCGCCGCACGGCGCTGGGCATGTTCATCGAGGCGGTGGGCATCAATCCCACGGCGACCCGCTTCGCCGGCATCAACGCCCGGGGCATCCTGTTCTGGTGCTATGCCTTCAGCGGCTTCTGCGCCGGGGTGTCCGGCCTCGTCGTCTGCTCCACGGTGATGAGCGCGGACGGCAACAACGCGGGCAACCTGGCCGAGCTGGACGCCATCCTGGCGGTGGTGCTGGGCGGCACCTCCCTGAACGGCGGCAGGTTCTTCCTGCTGGGCAGCATGGTGGGGGCCCTGATCATCCAGACCCTGACCACCACCATCTACGCCTTCAACGTGGCCCCGGAGATCGCCCAGGTGGTCAAGGCCCTGGTAGTGTACGCGGTCAGCCTGCTGCAGTCGGAGACCTTCCGGGCCCGGGTGGCGGGGATGTTCGCCCGCAGGGAGGTGGCGGCATGAAAGCCAGAAACCTCCCCATCCTGGTCACCCTGGCCCTCTTCCTGATCATGTTCGGGGGAGGCTCGCTCGCCTTCATCGGCTTCTTCTCCGTGCAGAACTTCCTGAACCTGTTCATCGACAATTCCTACCTGCTGATCCTGGCCGTGGGCATGACCTTCGTCATCGTCTCCGGAGGCATCGACCTGTCGGTGGGCTCCGTCCTGGCTCTTTCCACGATGGTGTCCTCCAGCCTCCTGGCAAAATCTCACCTGAGTCCGGTCCTGGTGATCCCCATCGTGCTGGCCATGGGCACGGCCCTGGGCCTGTTCATGGGCTACCTGATCCAGACCTTCAACCTGCCCCCCTTCATCATCACCCTGGCCGGGCTGTACCTGGCGCGCGGCCTGTGCTACGTGGTGAGCATCGACACCATCGCCATCACCAACGAGTTCTGGAAAGGCGCGGCGCACGCCACGGTCAATCTGCTCGGCAACAACTTCGTCTCCCCCAGCGTGCTCATCGCCGTGGCCGTGGTGCTGGCCGGGCTGTTCGTGATGCGCTACACCCGCTTCGGGCGCAACGTGTACGCCATCGGCGGCAACGAGCAGTCCGCCGTGCTGATGGGCCTTCCGGTGAACAACACCAAGATCGCCATCTACGCCCTGAGCGGCTTCTGCTCGGCGCTGGCCGGGATCGTGTTCACCTTCTACACCCTCTCCGGCTACGCCCTGCACGGCAAGGGCATGGAGCTGGACGCCATCGCCACGGTGGTGATCGGCGGCACCCTGCTCACCGGCGGGGTGGGCAATCTCCTGGGCACTGTGCTGGGGGTGCTGGTCTACGGGATCATCCAGGTGCTCATCGTGTTCCAGGGTACCCTCAACTCCTGGTGGACGCGCATCGTGATCGGCTTCCTGGTCTTCTTGTTCTGCCTGCTGCAGCGGATCTTCGAAACAGGCAAGAGCGCGGCCATGGCCAAAGAGCGGGCCAAGCAGGCCCCCAAGGCCGTCTGATGCCGGCGCTCACCGGGCGTTTCTCCACCCGGCGGCCGTCCGATCCCGCCGAAAGCTGGGAGCTGGAATACAGCGAAAGCGAGGGCGGCTCCTATTACCGGGGGATCTACGACGTATTCCCCCGCCTGCCCCGCCGTGAGGAGGAGGTGCCGCCCGGAGCGCTGGAAGCCCTCGATTCCACTTGCGGCCTGGCGGGCCTGCACCAGCTCCTGCTGGTCCCGATGGCGGTGCGGGCCACCGGACACGGGGAGCAGAAGGTGATTTCCCCGGCCAGCGTTCTGGGCCTGGGTACCCGGGCGGTCGGGCTGTGGACCGAGAAACCGCAGGCGGGGGTAAAGGTCCTGATCCCCCTGGAAAGGCTGTCGGCCATCGAGGACGTCACGATCCTGCTGTACAGCCGGCTCAGCTTCCTTTCCATAGCCGAAAGGCTGACCATCCGCTACAACACCCTGGCCCGCTCCAGCCTCAAGCCGGCCCTGCTCGAGCTGCGCCGGAGGCTGGCCGGCTCGCCCCTGCCCCTGCCGCACGAGGAGGCGCCGTCCGGCGAGCTGCCGCTGAAGTGGCGGCGCCTCTTGCGCAGTCCGCAGCTGCGCTTCCGTGAAGGGGCTCCCCTGACCTACCGCTTCGCGGTGACCCCGAAAAGCGGGCGCGACGACATTGAGCGGGGCCAGCTGTTGGTGGTCAGCCCGCACGAGCTGCTCTTTCTGTGCGACCCTCCGGAAGCCTCCCACAACTACGGGGAGGACTCTTTCATCGTCCCCCGCCCCCGCATCACCCGCGTGCGGGTCCGGGAGCGCTACCTGGAAGTGGCCTCCAACGGCGCGCGCCTTTCCCTGCGCATGACCCCCGAGCTGCGGCAGACCGCGGCCCGCTGGCTGTCCTGACCGCCCCTTTCTACGCCGCGCCCCTTTTCATCGGCAGCAGCTTGCTTTCCTGACCGGCCTCCTCGCTGAGCTTGAACTGCTCCACCAGGCGCTGCATGCCTTGCGCCAGGGTGGACAGTTCCTCGGTGGCCGCCGACATCTCTTCGGCGGCCGAGGCGGCCTGTTGGGTCAGCTCGTTGACGTTCTCGATGGCCTTGGCCACCTGCCTGGCGTTGGTGGTCTGCTCCTCGGTGGCCGCCGAGATGGACTGGCTCATCTCGCTGATGCTCCCGGTGGCCTTGTTCAGCTCCCGGATCGAGGCCACCTGCTGCTGGATGTCCGCCGCCAGGGCGGCCACCATCTGGTTGGACTTCTCCGCCCCGGCGATGATGGCCTGCATGGCCTCCAGGGCCGCCTGGGCGATCTGCACCCCGCCGGTCACGCTCTTGCCCGACTGCTTGATCAGAGCCTCGATCTCCTTGGTGGAAGAGGCGCTCCGGTCGGCCAGCTTGCTCACCTCGTCGGCCACCACCGCGAAGCCCCGGCCGTGCTCCCCGGCCCGGGCCGCCTCGATGGAGGCGTTGAGCGCCAGCAGGTTGGTCTGGTCGGCGATGTCGGAGATCACGTTGATGATTCCGGCGATCTGCTCGGAGCTGCCGGAGATGGACTGGATGGCTTCCACCGCCTTGGCCACCGCCTGCATGCCCGCCTGGGCCTTGTGCATGGAGTCCTGGGAGGAGCCGGAAACCTGCTCCAGGGTCCTGGCTACCTGCTGCACGGAGGCCTGCATCTGGGTCATGTTGCCGGAGGACTGCTCCGCGGAAGCCGCCTGGCTCTGGGCGTGATCGCTGACCTGCTCCACGCTGGCGGTCAGCTCCTCCACCGAGGCGGAGGTCTCCTCCAGGGTGGAGGCCTGGTTCTGGGCTCCGGAGGAAAGCTGCTGGGCCGAGGAGGAGATCTCTTCGCTGGAGGAGGCCACCTCGTCCGCATTCCGGCGGATCTGCAGGATCATTTCCCGCAGTTTGTCGGACATGTGGTTCAAAGCCTCAACCAGCCTGCCTACCTCGTCCCTGGACCTGGCGGAGATGCCGGTGGCCAGGTTTCCCCGGGCGATTTCTTCGGCGAACCCCATGGCTTGCTTCAAGGGCCTGGTGATGCTGCGGGACAGCAGCAGAGCGAAGGCCAGACCCACAACGGCAGCCAGGGCCACGACAACGAGGATCAGGTTGGTGGTGAAGGCCAGGCGCTGGAAAAGGCGCTGGCCGGAGGCCTCGGCCCGGTTCTGCAGGGCGCTGTTCAGCCGCCCCAGGATCGCCTGCACCTCGGCCACGGCGGGCTGCGTTTCCTTCAGGAGCGCCTCCCTGGCTTCCGGCAGCCGCTGGGTGTCGTATAGCGTTTTGATTTTCTTGCCGGATTCATGAAGGCGGACATGGGGCGACTCCAGCATCCGGTGAAACTGCTTCAGCTCCGGATCGGAGGTTTGAAACGCATAGTACCACTTGCCCAGGCCGCACAGGTGATAATCCAACTCACCCGCGAACTGCCTGTCCAGGAAAATCTGCTCGCTCAACTGCGTCACCCATCGCAGGTGGTCGCTGATCTTCTCCTTCAGAAAGGCGTCCAGTTTCCTGGCTTCCGTCGCCTCCTCGGTCATCGTTCGCACGGTTCCGAACATGAAATAGGAAACGGCTCCTGTCGCGATCGACAGAGCGATCACAGCAAGAAACCCGCCCAGCAGCTTTTTTCCGATTGACATGGCGTGGTCCTCCTATAGCTCGCATGCAAGCCGCATGCCAGCAAGCTGTATCGCCGCGCAGGGAGGTCGAGGCATATAATTTCTTATCAGAATGATAATTATGCTTTCAGGGCGATGAAGCAGGAGACTGCCTGCGGGCGCAATACTCGACAAAATTTGTCATATAACGGTGTCATGCCCCAATTATAAGACAACCTGTCCCGAAGAAAGGCTCTTGGCCAGCTCCAGCTGAAACTCGCGGAAGCCCAGCGAGCGGTACAGGTTCCCCGCGGGCCGGTTGCGGGCCAGCACTCCGACCCGGATGGTCCGGGCGCCCGCCTCCCGGGCCCAGCCCTCCGCCCGCGCCAGCAGTTCCCGCCCGATGCCCTTGCGGCGGTAGGCCGGCAGGACGACCAGGTCCGTCAGGTAGGCGTAGGAAACCGGGTCTTCATCGGGCTCGGGCGCCACGCTGGCCAGCACCCCCGCGAATCCCGCCACGACCCGGTCCACCTCCGCCACCAGGATGCGCCCGGAGGACTCGGCGCAGCGCCGGAACAGGAAAGCGAGGTAGTCGTCGGCCATGGCTTCGCCGGCCGGCAACGTCGGTTCCAGCCGGCGCTCGGACTCCTGCAGCTCCACAACGCAGGCCCTGAGCTGCTGCCGGTCGCGGGCAGGGTCGTAGTCCCGGATCATCGGCTCACCTCCCCTCGACAAAGATACTCAGTACCTCCGCGAATGGGGCCGCCTTCC
>CAVUYS010000086.1:0-78320 GCA_963745745.1 uncultured Spirochaetota bacterium
TTTGCTGCTGGACCGGTACCGTATTGCTATCGCCGCGCTCCTTCCGGCGGAGGAGGACCTGGGGCAGCTCCTGCGCCGCCTGCGCCCCGAGGCCCTGGAAGGCCTGCTGCGCCGCGGCCTGGAGTCCAGCGGCTTCTTCGGGGCCCGCTTCCGGGAGAACGCGGGCCGGGCCCTGCTGCTGCCGCGCTCGGACTTCCGCCGCCGCGTGCCGCTGTGGCTGACCCGCCGGCGCTCCAAGAAGCTGCTGGAGGCGGTGGCCGGCTACGAGGACTTCCCGGTGCTGACCGAGACCTGGCGGGAGTGCCTGCAGGACGAGTTCGACCTGCCCGCGCTCCAGGGCCTGCTGGGGGAGCTGCAGCGCGGCGAGATCCGCGTCAGCCGCGCGCAGGGCGCCTCCCCGTCCCCGTTCGCCCAGGGGGTGAGCTGGGTGCAGCTTGAACCAGGTGGTGTACGAGGACGACAGCCAGGTGCTGGAGACGCAGTCGGCCCTGCGCTCCGATGTGATCCGGGAGGCGCTGGCCTCCGCCCGCCTGCGCCCCGTCCTGGAGCCGGAGCTGGTGGCCGAGGTCCAGGCCAAGCTGCAGCGCACCGCCCCCGGCTACGCGCCGCGCGGCGCCCGCGAGGTCCTGGACTGGCTGAGGGAGCGCTGGGTCCTGCCGGAGCCGGAGTGGCGCGAGCTGCTGGAGGCCATCCGCCGGGACCAGGACCTGGAGCCGGAAACCCTGCTGGCCGGGATGGAGGGGCGCCTGGCCACGGGCCTGCTGCCGGGAGGGCAGACCCCGGCGGTGTGGGCGCGCGAAAGCGAGGCTCGGCTGCGGCGCGCCCTGGAAGCGGGGGCTCCGGCCGGCAGCGGTTTGGGCTTCCCCGAGCTGCTGGGGGAATGGCTGCGGTACTACGGCCCGATCGAACCCGATCAGGCGCGCCTCCTTTTCGGGGTGAGCGCCGAAAGGCTCCGGGAGGCCCTGGAGGAGCTGGCCGAGCAGGGAGAGCTGGTCGCCGACGTGCTGGTGCGCGGCGCCGCGCGACCCCTGGCCTGCGACAGCCGGAACCTGGAGACGCTCCTGCGCCTGGGCCGCAAGGCGCGCCGTCCCTCCTTCCGGGCGCGGCCGCTGGCCGAGCTGCCCCTGTTCCTGGCGGTGCAGACCCGGTTGCAGCCGGAGGGGACGGGAGAAGAGGCCCTCCGCGACGTGCTGGAGATCCTGTTCGGGTACCCCGCCGCCCGCCGAAGCCTGGGAAGGGGACCTCCTGCCCGCGCGCCTGCCGCGCTACGCCGGCGCCTGGCTGGATCGCCTGCTGGCGGCGAGCGGGCTGCGCTGGCTGGGCTGCGGCCCGCGGCGCCTGGCCTTCTGCTTCGACGAGGACCTGCCGCTGTTCGCTGCGGATGCGCCCGGAGCGGCAACCCCCGCCGGGCTGCTGCCCGCGCGCGGACGCTACGGCTTCTGGGAGCTGGCCGAGACCACCGGCCTGCCCAGCGCCGAGCTGGCGCGGCGGCTGTGGGCCGAAGCCTGGCGCGGCCGGGCCAGCAGCGACAGCTTCGAGGCCGTGCGCCAGGGCCTGGCCGGGGGGTTCGCCGCGGGGCTGGCGGAGGGCGGCGGGGGCGGAGGGGCCGCCGGAGATCGGCGGCGGGGCGGGCGCATCGGGTTCGACCGCTGGAAGGCCGGCCGCCCCTCCGGCGGAGCCTGGTTCGCCCTGGAGCCGGCCGCGGCGGCGGAGGAGGACGCCGTGGACCGCGAGGAGCTGGCCCGGGACCGGGCGCGGCAGCTCTTGCGGCGCTACGGCGTGCTGTTCCGCGAGCTGCTGGAGCGCGAGCTGCCGCCCCTGCGCTGGTCGGCCGTGTTCCGCGCCTTGCGCCTGATGGAGCTGGGCGGCGAGATCCTGAGCGGCCGCTTCTTCGAAGGGGTGCCAGGGGTGCAGTTCATCAGCACCGCCGCCTTCGCCCGCCTGCAGAGGGGCCTGCCGGAGGACGCCCCGTTCTGGCTGGCCGCCCAGGACCCGGCCTCCGCCTGCGGGCTGGGCCTTCCCGGCCTGGACCTGCCGCCGCGCCTGGCGGGCACGCACCTGGCGTTCCGCGGCTCCCGCCTGCTCCTGGTTCCCGGGGCCGGGGGCGGGAGCTGGAGTTCCGGGTGGGCCCGGAGGACCCGCTGCTGCCCGGCTGTCTGGAGCTGTTCCCCGCCCACTTCCGGCGCGAGTTCGCCCCCTGGAACGCCGTGCGCGTGGCCGCCATCAACGGCCAGCCCGCGCGCTCCAGTCCGTACAAGCCGGCCCTGCTGGCCGCCGGCTTCGTGGAGGAATACCGCGGCCTGGTCCTGCGGGCCCGCATCTGACCCGTGGGTTGATAAAGCGCCCCTGAACCCTTATGATCGACCAAGTTATGGCAGCAACAGCGGAAAAGAACTGCACCGGCGACCATCAGGGCCACCTCTGCGTGCTGGCTTCCAACAGCCAGTTCGAGCGGATCAAGCGCCTGGCCGGCAAAGCCGCGCTTCATCTGCTTCAACTGCGGGCGCGTCGCCGACGAAAAGTGCAATCTCTGCAACCCCATGTCCCTCAGCGACAGTCCGTGATCCTGGAAGCCCTGCGGCGCCTGGACTCCCGCGGCACCGCCTGGGTGCGCGCGGCGCTGCCGGATTCGCGTGCCGTCCACACAATCCTTTCGCTGATCGCCCACTCCGGGGACTCGCTGGTGCTGATCCCGCTGCTGGCGCTGCTGTGGTGGCGGGAGGGCTTCGCCCGCGACAGCGTCGCCGTGCCCCTGGCCGCCGCCTTCCTTCTGTCGGTGGTGCTCACCACCATGGTGAAGTACGTGGTGCGCCGCCGGCGCCCCAAGGGGGAGTGGGGGGCGATGTACCGCAAGACCGACCCCCACTCCTTTCCCTCCGGGCACGCCTCGCGCACCGCCGCCTTGACCGTGGTGGCGCTGGCCCGCGGCCTGCCGCTGCCCGGCCTGCTGCTGGCGCTCTGGGCCCTGCTGGTGGGTTTCGCCCGGGTGGCCCTGGGCGTGCACTACCTGCTGGACGTGCTCGCCGGCTGGCTGCTGGGCCTGGCCATCGGCGCGGGGGTGGCGCTGTGGCTCCTGCACGGGTTGCCCTGGTGAGCGCGGCGCGGACGGACGCGGTGGAGCTGCCGGTCTCCTGCAACCTGGACTGCGGGGCCGGCTGCGCCCTGCTGGCCGAGGTGCGGCAGGGACGCCTGGAGCGCATCCGCGACAACCCGCTGCGCCCGCCCCTGGCCCGGGGCTGCGCCCGCGGCTACGCCATGGCCCGGAGGGTCTACGCCCCGGACCGCATCACCCGCCCGCTTCTGGCCGACGGGCCGCGCGGTTCGGGGCGCTTTCGCCAGGCTGGCTGGGAAGAGGCCCTGGACCGGGTGGCCCGCGGGCTGGCGGAGATCGGCGAGAAGCACGGAGCGGAGTCGGTGATCCTCCTGGGCGGATCCGGCTCCTGCCGAGGGGCCCTGCACAACACGGAAGCCCTGGGCTCGCGCTTCCTTTCCCTGTTCGGCGGGTTCACCGCCACCTCGGGCAGCTACAGCTCGGCCGCGGAGCGCTTCGTGGCCCCCTTCGTATTCGGCACTCCCTATACGGGGCTGGACCCGGCCACCCTGGAACACTCCCGGCTGATCCTGCTGTGGGGGGCCAACGTGGCCGACCTGCGCTTCGGGGCCTCCCTGGAGTCGTGGATCCGGCGCTGCCGGCGGCGCGGCGTGCCGGTCGTGGCCGTGGACCCCCGGCGCTCGCGTACCGCCGCGCGCCTGGCCGACGAGTGGGTGCCGGTGCGCCCAGGCACCGATGCGGCCCTGATGGCAGCGGTGCTGCACGTGCTGCTGGAGGAGGACCTGGTCGACCGGGCCTACCTCCAGCGCTATACCACCGGCTTCCCGCAGGTGGAGGCCTACGTGCGGGGGCGGGGGCCCTGGGCGGGGACCCCCAGGAGCCCGGCCTGGGCCGAAGGGGTCTGCGGCACTCCGGCCCCCGTGATCGCGCGCCTGGCGCGGCGCTACGCGGCTTGCCGGCCGGCGGCGCTCATCCCGGGGCTTTCCATCCAGCGCAACGTGGGCGGAGAGGAAGCCATGCGCATGAGCGCCGTGCTGCAGGCCGCCACGGGCAACGCGGGCCGGCCCGGGGGGTCCACCGGCGGCAACATCTGGGGCCGGCTGCCGGGGCCGCGCTGCGGCCGCCTGCCAGGCAGGGCCGGGAGGGCCGGCGCCCAGCCGCACGCACGCAGCGCGCCTGCCGTTCCCGTGTACCGGTGGGCCGACGCGGTGCTGGAGGGAAAGGCCGGCGGCTACCCGCGCGATCTGCGCGCCGCCTACAACCTGGGCGGCAACTACCTCTGCCAGGGCAGCGACGTGCACAAGAACCTGCGCGCCTTCGGCAGCCTGGAGCTGGTGGTCAGCCACGAGCAGTTCCTGACCCCCACGGCGCGCTGGAGCGATGTGGTGCTGCCGGTCACCACCTTCCTGGAGCGCGAGGACATCGTGTTCCCGGAGGGCAATTTCCTGTTCTATTCCCACCGGGTGATCGATCCGGTGGGGCAGGCCCGGAACGACTACGACATCCTCCGCGACTTGAGCGGACGCCTCGGCTTCCAGGCGGAGTTTTCGGAAGGCCGGGATGAGGCCGCCTGGCTCCAGCGCTTCCTGGCCGAGTCGGAGGTTCCCGACCCGGAGGGCTTCCGGCGCACCGGGGTGTACGCGGGGCCGGAGCAGGAGCGCACCGCGCTCTCCGCTTTCATCGCCGATCCGGCGGCCCATCCCCTGGGCACCCCGTCAGGGCGCATCGAGCTGGCCTCCGAAGCGTACGCCCGCACCGGCTTCCCGGCCGTGCCGGAGTTCCGCGGCCCGGCCCCGGATCCGGAGCACCCCCTGGCCCTGGTCACTCCGCACGCCCGCTACCGGGTCAACTCCCAGTTCTCCAACGACCCGCTGCTGCGCGGCCGCGAGCCGCAGGCGCTGGCCATCCACCCGGCGGATGCCGGCCCGCGCGGGGTGGCCGACGCGGCGCTGGTGACGGTGTACAGCCCGCAGGGGCGGGTGCGCGTGGCGGCGCGCGTCACCGAGGACATCATGCCCGGGGTAGTGTGCCTGCCGGCCGGCGTATGGCCCGAGCTGGACGAAGGCGGCACGGACACGGCCGGCTCGGCCAACCTGCTCACCTCCACCCAACCGACCCTGCCCAGCCAGGGCGCCCGCACCCACTCCGTGTGGGTCCAGGTGCGCCTAGCGTAGCTTGGGCAGGCGCCGGTTCTCGCTCACCAGTTCCTGCAGGGTGCGAAACGTCGCCGTGCGCTCGCCGCGCCGGATGGCTTCCACGACGGCCCGGTTATAGGCCGGGTCATCCAGGTCGCCGTTGCCCTGCACGTAGCTGAACAGTGCGAACATCCAGATGGGGGTGATGGCCTCCAGGGCGTTGGCCTGGGCGTAAGCGGTCATGGCCCGCAGCCACCGGCTGTCCAGCGCCTGGAACTCCCGGTTGCCGACGCTCTTGAGCGAGGCCGTGTCCGCGCTCATCCCCGGCTGGGGCTGGAAATACGGGGGGCGCCAGGTCTCTTCGATGTATACCGGCTTCCCCGCGGCTTGGGCCACGCGGATCAGGCGGTTATGCACTTCCAGTTCCCGGACACCGTAGATATCCAGCGTCAGCACCTCGACCTCGGGCAGGCGCACGAAAGCGTCGAGGTACTCCCGTTCCGACGCCAGGCCGCCCGCGCCGATGCGGGTGCCGGGTGAGCTCTCCTTGACCGCCCTGGCCGTCTCGCGCACGAAATCCACCCAATCCGCCACCTTCACCTCCGCGCCCAGGCGCGCGGCCATGGTCGACGGCTCGTGGACCACCACGAAAGTGTCGGGCTGGTAGCGGCGCGCCAGCTCGGCATACAGCGTCACGGCCCGCTGGCGCCACTGGGCAAAGGAGCCCGCCTGGTGCCTGACGGTCGAGTACTGCGGGTTGAGCCCCAGCTTCAGCCCGTGCTGCCGGATACGCTGGACGGCGGCGTCGTACTTGGCGATCGTGGCCTGGTCGGAGTCGAGCCACGGGAACTGGCCGGGATTGAGGTCGACGCGCTCGACGCCCGCCTCCCGGAAGGCGTCGATGGCGCCAAGCAGAGCCTCCTGGGGAATGGCGCCAATCCAGGCCTCGTGGGCAATGAACAGGTTCAATCCGAACTCGATGCGCTGCCGGGCCGGCTCGGAGATCCGCCTGCCCACTTCGTCCAGCGCCTGTCCCAGCAGCTTCTGGTAGTCCTCCCGCGACAGGCCTTGCTGGGCGTGCGCCCCGGACGCACAGGCGGCCGCCAGGCATCCGGCCAGCACTATTGCCAGTGCGCTGCGTCCGGCGCGGGAGGCGCGCGTCTTCAGGGCAGGATCCCCAGCAGCAGGCGGCAGAGCACCAGTTGCCCGGCGGAGCTCATGTGCAGGCCGTCGGACTCCAGGGCCTCGGCGCCCAGGGGTTCCAGCCCCGCCGCCAGGTCGGCCAGCGCGAGCTTGCGCCGGGCGGCCAGCTCGCGCAGGACCCGGTTGGCCTCGGCCAGGTGCCCCGCCTCATAGCAGTTGCCCGAGTCCGGGAAGAAGGCCTGGAAGCGGGCGTTGTCGGCGGGGGGCAGGGTGACCAGCACGACCCGCTTGCCTTCCAGGCGGTCCAGGAGGATCTCCAGGTTGCGCCGGTACTCCCCCAGGCTGACCATCGGGGTCTGGCCGTCCAGCTGCCGGCAGTCATTGGTGCCGATGAACAGCACCACCCAGTCGAAATCCTGGTTGCCGACCGTGGAGTGGTAGCGCTCCAGCAGGCTGGCGGTGGTGTCGCCGGAAACCGCGCTGTCCAGGATGCGCCGACGCGGGTCCTCCCGCCAGTAGCGGCCCAGGATGCGCGCCCAGCTTTCCCGGTCGCTGGTGATGGAATCCCCCAGGGCCAGGATGCGCACCGGTTTGTCCAGCGGGGGTTCCGCGCGGCGGGGCAGGGAAGCGGCCAGGCGATCCACGTTCCGCCGGTAGCCCCGCTCGATGCGGGCCAGCCGGCCGCGGGGCACCCCGTAAATGCGGGCGATGGCGGAAAGGTCGTCGTCCCGCATATCCAGGCGCAGCCACTTGTGCAGGTTGAACTTGTGCATGAACTCCAAGGGGTAGGGAAGTTGCTTCATACCGGCGAGTTTCGCCCCCGCGCCGCGCGGTTGTCAAGAAGCCGGCCTTTGGCGATAATCCAGCCCATGAAAAAGACGGTCGAGGAGTACTTCAGCCTGAAGGGCCGGGTGGCGGTGGTCACCGGCGGGGGCGGGGAGCTCTGCGGGTGCATGGCCGAGGCCCTGGGCGCCCTGGGCGTCCGCGTGGCGGTCCTGGACCTCGAGCTGGCCAAGGCCAAGAAGCGCGTGGAGGCGATCCGCCGGGGGGGCGGTACCGCCGAGGCCTTCGCCTGCAGCGTCTTGGAAGAGGCCGAGTTGCGGCGGGTCTACGCCCAGGTGTGCTCGCTGTGGGAAACCCCGGATTTCCTGATCAACGGCGCCGGGGGCAACGACCCGCGGGGCAGCACGGACGTGGAGTTCCTCGAGCGCGCCGACCTGGACCGCGAGGGAGTCAAGAGCTTCCTCGGCCTGGAGCTGGCCGGTTTCCGCGGCACCTTCGAGCTGAACTTCCTGGGCACCTCGCTGCCCACCAGGGTCTTCGCCGAGGGCATGGTGCGCAAAGGCGGGGGATCGATCCTCAACATGTCGTCGCTCAATGCCCTGTCCCCCCTGACCAAGATCCCCGCCTATTCGGCGGCCAAGGCGGCGGTGGCCAACTTCACCCGCTGGCTGGCGGTGCACTTCGCCCACACCGGGGTGCGGGTGAACGCCCTGATCCCCGGCTTCTTCATGACCGAGCAGCTGCGCTTCCTGCACGTCGACCAGAAGACCGGAGAGCTGACGCCCCGGGCCAAGGCGGTCATCGCCCACACCCCCCTGGGCCGCTACGGCGAGCCGGAGGAGCTGCTCGGGGCGGTGATCTGGCTGCTGTCCGACGCCTCCCGCTTCGTCACCGGAGCGCTGATCCCCATCGACGGGGGTTTTTCCTCGTACTCGATCTGAGCTGCAAACTTGACAGCCCCGGACCGATCCCCATAGTATCTCGGGCATGAAATCGATCAAGGCCGGGATTGTCGGGGCTGGTTTCATCGGGCCGGCGCACGCGGAAGCCCTGCGGCGCCTCCCCGGCGTCGAGGTCGCCGCCCTGGCCGAGAGCTCGGACCAGGTGGCCGCGGCCAAGGCCGAAGCCCTCGGCATTCCGAAGGCCTACGGGGACTATCGCCGCCTGCTGGCGGACAGGGAAATCGAGGTGGTGCACGTGTGCACTCCCAACAACCTGCACTACCCTCAGGCCAAGGATGCGCTGGCCGCCGGCAAGCACGTGGTCTGCGAGAAACCCCTGGCCATGACCGCCGGGGAAGCCCGGGAGCTGGTGGAGCTGGGGGAAGCCTCCGGCAAGGCCTGCGCCGTGCATTTCAACATCCGCTATTACCCGCTGATGGCCCACGTCCGGGCCATGATCCGGGAGGGGGAGCTGGGGCGGATCTACTCCGTACGGGGCACCTACCTGCAGGACTGGCTCTTCTACGACACCGACTACAACTGGCGCCTGGAGCCGAAGTTCTCCGGCGAGTCCAGGGCCGTGGCGGACGTCGGCTCGCATTGGATGGACCTGATCGAGCACCTCACCGGCCTGCGCATCGGCGAGGTCAACGCGGACTTCATGATCTGCCACCGGGAGCGCAAGAAGCCCTTGAAGCCGGTGGAGACCTATGCCGGCAAGCTGCTGGCCGCCGAGGACTACGAGTCCGTGCCGATCCACACCGAGGACTACGCCACCGTGATGCTGCGCTTCGGCGGCGGGGCCCGCGGGGTGCTGACCGTGAGCCAGGTCACCGCGGGGCGCAAGAACCGGCTGTACTTCGAGATCGACGGCTCGAAAAAGTCGGTGGCCTGGGAGTCGGAGCTGCCCAACCAGCTGTGGGTCGGCCGCCGCGACGCGGCCAACGAGCTGCTGCTGCGCGACCCCTCGCTGGTGCATGCCGACAGCCGGCAGCTGATCAATTTCCCGGGCGGACACAATGAGGGCTTCCCGGACACCTCCAAGCAGCTGTTCAAGCAGGTGTACGCGGCGGTGCGCGCCGGGGGCCGGGATCCCGACCCCCAGTACCCCACTTTCCGCGACGGCCTGCGCGAGCTGGAGCTGTGCGAGGCCATCGTGCAATCCAACAAGAAGAACGCCTGGGTCCGGGTGCCGGCGGAGGGAGGCAAGAGATGATCAAGCTGGGATTCGTCAGCGCGGTGGTCGCGGACCTGAGCTTCGAGGCCACGGTGGACCTGGCCGCGGAGAAGGGCTTCGACTGCGTGGAGATGCTCTGCTGGCCGGCGGGCAAGGCGGAGCGGCGCTACGCCGGGGTCACCCACATCGACGTGGCTTCCCTGGACGAGCGGCGGGCGGCGGAGATCCTGAAATACTGCGACAAAAAGAGGGTGGCCATCTCGGGGCTGGGCTACTATCCCAACCTCCTGGAGGCCGGCCCCCAGGCCGAGGTACATCGGGAGCATTTGCTCAAGGTGATCGACGCCTCGGCCCGGCTGGGCGTGGGCATCGCCAACACCTTCGTGGGCCGGGACCACACCCGCGGCCTGGAGGAGAACTTCCAGCTTTTCCAGAAGGTCTGGCCGGCGATCGTGAAGCACGCCGAGCAGAGGAAGGTGAAGATCGGCATCGAGAACTGCCCCATGTTGTTCAGCCGCGACGAGTGGCCGGGCGGAAAGAACCTGGCCGTCAGCCCCGCGGTCTGGCGGCGGATGTTCCAGCTCATCCCCTCCGGCAACTTCGGCCTCAACTACGACCCCTCCCATATGGTGTGGCAGCAGATGGACTACCTCCGGCCGATCCAGGAGTTCAAGGACCGGATTTTCCACGTGCACCTCAAGGACGCCAAGCTCCTGCCGGACAAGCTGGCGGAGGTGGGCATCCTGGCCACGCCGCTGGAGTACCACGCCCCGAAGCTGCCCGGGCTGGGGGACGTGAACTGGGGCAGGTTCTTCTCGGCGCTGACCGACATCCGGTATAATGGCGCGGCCTGCATCGAGGTGGAGGACCGGGCCTTCGAGGACTCACTGGAGGCACGCCAGGCCTCCTTGGTGCAGAGCCGCAATTACCTGAAGCAGTTTCTTACCCTGTCCTGAAGACCCAAGGAGCGCGTATGAGCCAGACCAGCTATCCGCATCTGTTCTCCCCGATCCGCATCGGCAACTTCGAGGTGCCCAACCGGGTCTGCCACGTGCCGACCGACATTTCCTCGGCCAACCCCGACGGTTCGGTGAACCAGCGGGTCATCACCTATTACGAGCAGGTCGCCAAGGGCGGCTGCGGCTTCATCATCGTCGGGGCCTCCACCCCGGACAAGGCCACCGGGCGGCCCACCGTCACCTGCGTGGCGGTGGACGAGGACCCCCTGATCCCCGGACTGGCCTCGCTGGCCGAGGCCATGCACCGGCACGGGGCCAAATGCTCGCTGGAAATCCAGCACCCGGGCCGCCAGGCGGCCTGGCCGCGCCATGACCTGATCTCGGCCACGGACCAGGTGGCCAACCTGCCGGCTTCGGCCGGGCACGAGGTGGTGTACGCGTCGGCGGAGGCCAAGGGCAAGTCGATCCGGGCCATGAGCGTCGAGGAGATCTACGACCTGATCGACAAGTTCGCCGAGGGGGCCTGGCGCCTGCAGCAGGCCGGCTTCGACTCGGTGGAGCTGCACGCGGCGCACGGCTACATGATCGCCCAGTTCATGAGCGCCTACGTGAACAAGCGCAACGACCGCTTCGGCGGCAATTTCTTGAGCCGTATGCGCCTGCCCCTGGAGATCATCCACGCCATCCAGCGCAAGTGCGGGCCGGACTTTCCCATCGGCATCCGCTACTCGGGGGAGGAGTACGTCGAGGGCGGCCGGGTGCTGGAGGAAACCGTGCGGGCGGCCAGGCTGTTCGAGGAGCACGGGCTGGCCTTCCTGGACATCAGCGCGGGCATCTTCGAGGCGCCCGGGCCGCTCATGGACCCCATGTACTACCCGCAGGGCTGGAACACCTACACGGCCGAAGAGGTCAAGAAGAACGTGAAGGTCCCGGTGATCACCAGCCACACCCTGCGCGACCCGGACTACTGCGAGAAGATCCTGGCCGAGGGCAGGACCGACCTGGTGGGCCTGGCGCGGCAGATGGTCGCCGACCCCTACTGGGCCAACAAGGCCCTGGCCGGCCGCAAGGAGGAGATCCGCAAGTGCATCTCCTGCCTGGTGGGCTGCTGGCAGGAGTCGCTGATGATCAAGCGCGACATGCGCTGCTCCATCAACCCGGCGGTGGGCGACGAGCGCTTCCTGCACTTCGGACCGGCGGCGGCGAAGCTGAAGGTCGCGGTGGTGGGCGGCGGGCCGGGCGGGATGGAGGCGGCGCGCATCGCCGCCCTGCGCGGGCACAAGGTCACGATCTTCGAGAAGAGCGAGGAGCTGGGCGGAGCCATCCTTTACTGCTGCACGGTGCACGGCAAGAGCAAGATGCGCTGGTACGCCGACTGGCAGCGGCGGCAGGTCGCCAGGCTGGGCGTGGAGGTGAAGTACAAGAGCGTTCCGGCCCCGGAGGAGCTGAAAGGTTTCGACGCGGTGCTGGTGGCCACGGGCGCCGCGGTCAAGCGCCCCGACATCCGGGGGATCGATTCCAGGCGGGTCTGCACCTTCCAGGACGTGCTGCGCTGCAAAATGAAGAACTGCGAGTACTGGCCCAAGGGCGGCAAGGCCGAGCCGGCCGCCGTGGGGGACACGGTGCTCGTGTGGGGCGACTACTTCGGGGCGGCCGACGCGGTGGAGAAGCTGGCCTACGAAGGGAAGAAGGTGTACGTGGTGACCCCCAACCGCGAGTTCGCCTCCTGGATGGAGCCCGTCCACAAGGACGTCATGGTCAAGCGCTTTGCCGGCGGCAACGGCGAGGCGCTCAGCGGCAAGACCTTCGCCCACCCGGTGACGGTCATCCCGGACTCCTCGGTGCTGGAGATCAAGGAGGACGGAGAGGTGATCCTCATCGACGGCTCCTTCCAACGCTCCGCGCTGAAGGTGGACAACGTGGTGCTGGCCGACGTGGTGGCCGACGACGAGTTGTTCAAGAAGTACGCGGAAGCCGGCCTGACGGTGGCCAGGATCGGGGACGTGAAGCAGGTGCGCAACCTGCGCGGAGCGGTCACCGACGGAGCCAACCTGGGCCTGGTTCTGGACAGGGACCTGGGCCTGAACGCCAACCGGGCGCTCATCGCCGACCTGCCGACGGAGAACCGGCCGTGAACTTTTTTTCGATCTTCGCTTGACAGGTCCCGTGGAACCCATTATGCTTCAAGCGACAATTGGTTTCAGGCTAAGGCTTTGAGTTGTTTGCGGCTTTCTTCCTATCTGATCTCCCCCACCAACATCGATCGATGAGGAACCCCGTACACACCGCAGGTTAACTTTAGGCTTCATGTTTATCGTCGATAAACATTTCTATCCAGTCTCTCGCTCAAAAAAGGGAAGGTATGGCAAAGAAACTCTACATCGGCAACCTGAACTACTCCACCGATGAGGCCAGCATCCGCAAGATGTTCGAGCCCCACGGCGAGGTGGTGTCGCTGAACCTGATCACCGACAAGTACACCGGCCAGTCCAAGGGCTTCGGCTTCGTGGAAATGGCCAGCGACGAGGCTGCCAAGGCGGCGATCGCGGCCCTGAACGGCCAGCAGATCGACGGCCGCGCCATCCGCGTGAACGAGGCTTTCGACAAGCCGCGCGGGGACGGCGGCAGCCGCGGAGGGCGCGACTCTCACCGCTGGTAGGGCGGGCGCGGCAAGCCGGCAGGCTTAGCCCCCTCGCAGCGGCAAACCGGCGGAAGCCGGTGTTCCGGGCACGCAGCGTTGCGTGCCCGCGCAAGAGGCATTACACTAGACCTGTAGCGACCCACGCGACAGGAGGCCTGTGAGATGTCAACCCGGTACCGCTGGTTTGTCGTTTTCACCTTCTTCCTGTTCATCCTCCTGCACCAGGCCGACAAGCTGCTGATCGGCCCGCTGACCACCCCCATCATGGAGGCCTTCCGGATCAACGAGGCCCAGATGGGGCTGGTGTCCTTCGGAGCGCTGGCCGTCGGCGCGGTGTGCTACTGGCTCTGGGGCTGGCTGTACGACCGCTTCGTGCGCACCCGCCTGCTGGCCCTGGCCTCCTTCATCTGGGGAGCCACGACCTGGCTGAACGCCCTGGTGCGCACCTTCCCGGGCTTCATCGCCACCCGGGCGGCCACCGGCATCGACGACTCCAGCTATCCCGGGCCTGTACAACGTCGTTGCCGACTACTTCGAGCCCAAGAAGCGCGGCAGGGTCAACGGCATCCTGGAGCTGGCCATGCCCCTGGGCTACCTGGGGGGCATGGTCCTGGCCCTGACGATGCAGAAGAGCGTGGGCTGGCGAGGGGTGTTCTTCATCACCGGCTCCCTCGGGGTGGCCCTGGCCGTGCTGATCTTCTTCGGGGTCCGGGAGCCGCGGCGCGGGCGGAAGCGAGCCGGAGCTGCAGGGCATCGAGCAGAAGAAGCAATACCGTTTCAACTGGAGAGAGGTCGGAGGCCTGTTCAAGAAACGCAGCCTGCTGTTGATCTACTGCCAGTCCCTGTTCGGGGTGTTCCCCTGGCAGGTGATCACCTTCTGGTTCTTCCGCTACCTGGAGACCGAGCGGGGGTATTCGGAAATGCAGGTGCTGCTGACCATGGGCATCGCCATCATCGTGCTGGCCGGCGGCTACCCCATCGGCGGGACGCTGGGCGACGCCTGGTTCAAGCGCAACACGCGCGGGCGCCTGCTGGTGAGCGCCATCGGGGTGGCCCTGGGGGCGATCTTCCTGGTGTTCACCCTGAAGACCCCGGTGGCCAACCAGCTGCAGTTCGGCCTGCTGCTGGGCGTGACCGCCCTGTTCATGCCCTTCGCCGCGCCCAACATGGTGGCCAGCGTGTACGACGTGACCGTGCCGGAGGTGCGCTCCACCGCCAACGCGGTGTTCAACTTCTTCGACCAGATCGGCGCGGCCACCGCCCCGCTGCTGGCCGGGCTGATCGCGGTGCGCTCCTCGCTGGGCAACGCCATCCTCTGGATCAGCGTCGGGGCCTGGGCCCTGTGCTTCGTGTTCCAGATCGCGGCCTCGTTCTTCATGCCCGAGGACGTGGCGGCGCTGCGCGCGGAGATGGCCCGGCGGGCCGCCGGGAGAAGGCCTGATGGAGGACCGGCGGCTTTCCCGGCGCGCCCCGCCGGCGCACGGCCACCACTTCCCTTACCTGGGCGTCGAAGTCCGGGTAGCGCAGGCGCAGCTGGTCGAAGTCCTCCTTGGACAGGCGGTACACGTCGCAGTAGGTCAGGGCGCGGATGCTGGCCATGCGCTTCTCCCCCTCCAGCAGCGCCGTCTCCCCGAAGGGGGAGCCGTGGCCCAGCACGGCCACGCGCGAGCCGCCGATCAGCACCTCCACGTCCCCGCCGGACAGGAAATACATGCAGTCCCCGTACTCGCCCTGGCGGATGATGTAGTCATCGGGCAGGAAGGACAGGGGGTGCAGGCGCTGCACGATCTCCCGGATGAAGATCTCGTCGGCGTTGCGGAACAGGGCCACCTTCTGGATCAGCTCGCGGTTGATGAACAGCAGGATTTCCTGGGACAGGGAGTGGGGCAGCTCCGCGGCGATGGGCACCGCGGAGACGCTGCGCTGCGTTTCCCAGAGGTAGGCGTAGTAGTCCCGCACGCGCTTCTGCAGGCCCGCCGGCACGCGCTGGCGGCGCAGGAAGTCGTTGATCTCCTCCATTTTCGTGCGGTAGACGGCGCGGGCCACGTCCAGGTTGGCGATCAGGGTGGCCACGTTGCCGATGATGTAGCCGTACATGCCCACGCCGAACACCATCACCCCGATGGTGTAGACGATCTGCAGGTTGCTGTTCTTGTCGGGGGTGTAGTCCCCGTAGCCGATGGTGGCGATGGTGGTCAGGCACCAGTACAGGGCCCGCAGGTACTGGTCGGCCGCCGGGCGTCCCTGCTCGCCGGCCCCGATCAGCACCCAGCCGCAGGCCATCAGGTGCAGGGCCGTGACGAACCAGAAGCCGAAGGTCACCAGGCGCATGAGCGCGGGGTTCACGCTCAGGCTCTCGCGGATGTCGCGGAAGATGGCGCTCACCTTGCCGATCTTGGCCATCTTCAGGGCCTTGCTGATCATCAGCAGGTCCAGGAGCGCGCCCACGCTTCCGGCCGCGGCCTGCGGGAACAGCAGGGCGAAAAACCAGCCGAAGGGCAGCGCGGCGACCAGGTCCACGGTGAACCAGCCGCGCAGGTAATGCCGGGCGATGCTCTTTCGATCGGCCAGCACCACCAGCCCCTTCTTCACCGCCTGGTTGAAGCTGCAGGCGATGTCCAGCAGGTACACGGCGGTGATCAGCCAGTACAGCGCGTCGAAGTCCCTCGCCCCGAAGGTCAGGCGGTAGGAGGTGATGACCGTGCCGGCCAGCGCGGCCAGGATGAGCAGGGCGTTGTAGAAGGTCTTGCCCATCCCCTCGTGGGGAAACACGGGATCCTGTTGGCCATCGCCTTCTCAGTATAGTGGAGGCCGTCCCGGGCGGCGATCGAGCTGGCGTGCCGGAGGGTTCTGGGTTATCCTGGTGCTTATGGCCAACCAGACCGAGTTCGGGATCCGCGACGAGAAGGGGCACTGGCGGCCTCCGTATCCGGTGCGCTACGCCCCGCTGCTCACCTGGCCGATCCGGCCGCTGGCCTTCCTGAAGTGGCTGTTCGGCTATCCCGGCTTCCTGTGGCCGATCAACCTCTTTTTCTTCGGCCTGGCCTGCCTGACCTGGTTCCTGCTGCAGCCTTCCCCGGCCCAGACCATGCAGCTGCGCATCGGCTGGATCGCCCTGATGTTCTTGCGGAACATGGTCCTGTTATGGCTCATCGCCGGAGGGCACCACCTGGTGTTCTACATGCTGAAATTGCACGGGGACCGCCGCAAGTACCATCCCCTGTGGCTGTCCCCCGACAACAAGAAGTTCCTGTTCGGCCACCAGACCTACGACAACGTCTTCCGCAGCTGCCTTTCCGGGTGCACGATCTGGACCGCCTATGAGGTCCTGTACGTCTGGGGTGCAGCCAACGGTTGGTTTCCCTACCTGGACCCGGTGCGCAACCCGGTGTGGTTCGCGGCCCTCTTCCTGCTGATCCCGCTGTGGCGGGAAACCCATTTCTACTTCGCGCACCGCCTGTTGCACTGGCGGCCCCTGATGCACGCCATCCACCGCATCCATCACCTGAACCCCAACCCCGGGCCGTGGTCCGGCATGGCCATGCACCCGGTGGAACACCTGCTGTACCTGAGCGTGGTGGCCATCCACTTCCTGGTCCCCTCGCATCCCCTGCACTTCTTCTTCAACTCCCAGCTCACCGCCCTGACCCCGGCCTTCGGGCACGTGGGCTTCGAGGGCCCGGTGTTCGGCGGCAGGCTGATGACCGGCTCGTATTTCCATTACCTGCACCACCGCTTCGTATCCTGCAATTACGGGGAGGCCACCGTGCCCCTGGATCTGTGGTTCGGCTCGTTCTTCAACGGGGAAGGAGCCTACCGCACGAAGAAGAAAGCCGGCTGAGCAGCCTCCCGCCGCGGCCCTCCGCCATGGACCTGCAGCGCGGCGCCTCTCCGCCTGGCCATCGATCCGCGCTCCGGCGAGTTTTCGCTGCGCCGCACCCCTTCGGCCGGGCCGCCCGCGCCTGTCGTTCAGGCCCGGGCCCTGCTGGGCCTGCGCCCGCCGCAGGGGCCGCCCCTCGAGGTGGCCCTGGGAGCCTTGATGGTGGAGGAGCGCCCGCTGGCCGACGAGCACGGCGCCGGGCTGCTGGTCACCGCCCGCTCGCGGCAGGCGGTGCGCGGCTTGAGCCTGGAGCTGGCGCTGCGCCTGTACGACCGGCGCCCCTTCCTGCTCCTGCGCCTGCGGGTCTCCAACCAGGGCCGGGAGAGGTTCTTCCTGGAGCGCTTCGTGCTGGTGCGCGGGACGGTGAACCTGGGGGAGGAGGCGGGCGCGGCGGGCTTCTTCAAGGCCGGGTGGCACGACTGGGTGTTCGCCGGCTTCCGCGGCGCGCGGGAGCGCGACGTGCGCTCCCTGCTCGCGCCCTGGTCGGGGAAGATGCACTTCGATCCCCAGCTGCCCATCGGCCGGCGGCGCGGGGAGTTCTATGGCTCGGGCTGGGGCGTGCTGGCCGGGCGGAAGCAGGCGGTGGTGGCCGGCCTGGTGACCCTGGCCGAGCAGTTCGGCCGCCTTCACGCCCGCTGCCGGCCGCCGGCCCTGGAGCTGGCCGCCGAAGCCGACGGGGTGCCGCTGGAGCCCGGGCAGTCGCGCGCCTCCGAGTGGGGCTACCTGGAGCTGCTGGACCTGCCCCACCCCGAGCCGCTGGGCGAGTACGCGCAGGCCGTGGCCCGCGAGATGAAGCCGCGCGTCCCGGCCGGCCCTCCACCGCCGGCCTGGACGCATTGGTACCAGTACTTCCAGGACATCAGCGAGGAGAGGTTTCTGGCCAGCCTGCGGGCCCTGGGCGAACAGCGCGGGCGGATCGGTTTCGGCACCGCCCAGCTGGACGACGGCTACCAGCGCGCCTGGGGCGACTGGCTGGAGTGCAACCCGAAGTTCCCGCGCGGCCTGGGCGCGCTGGCCGCCGAGGTGCGCGGCCGCGGCCTGGTCCCCGGACTGTGGCTGGCGCCCTTCGTGGTCGAGCCGGACTCCCGCCTGGCGCAGGCCCACCCGGACTGGCTCCTGCGGGCCCACCCGGACCGCCCCGTGAACAGCGGGTATTTCTACTCCTTTTTCGGCAACGCCCTGGACGCGACGCATCCGGCCGTGCCGGAGCACCTGGAGCGCCTGGGCCGGACCCTGCGGGGCTGGGGCTTCGGCTTCATCAAGGCGGACTTCTGCTACGCCGGCGCCCTGCCGGGGCGGCGCCATGACCCGAGCCTGACCCGGGCCCAGGCCCTGCGCCGCGGCCTGGAGGCCCTGCGCCGGGGCCTGGGGGAAGAGACCTTCCTGCTGGGCTGCGGCTGCCCGTACGGCCCGGCCCTGGGGATCGTGGACGCCATGCGCATCGGCCCGGACACGGCCCCGGGCTGGCGGCCGGAGCTCTGGAGCCTGCCCTGGACCCGGCCGCTCCTGCGCGCCGAGCGCTCCCTGCCTTCCTTGCGCAACGCCCTGCGCCACGTGCTGGCGCACTCCTGCCTGCACCGCCGCTGGTGGTGGAACGATCCGGACTGCCTGCTGGCCCGCGATACCGACACGCGCCTGAGAGCGGAGGAGGTGCAAAGCGCCCTGAGCCTGGCGGGCCTGAGCGGAGGCCTCGTGGTGTCCAGCGACGAGCCCTCGCGCCTGTCCCCGGAGCGCCGCCGCTGGCTCGCCCTGCTGACGCCCGGTGCTTGAGCCCCGGGGGAAGGGCGCTGGACCTGCTGGAGCGGGAGATGCCGGAGCTCTACCAGCTGCCCCTGTCCGCCCCGTGGGGCAGCTGGCAGGTGGTGCTGGTGGCCAACTGGCAGGACCGCCCGCGCGAAAAGAGCCTGGAGCTGGCGCGCCTGGGCCTGCCCGCCGACCGGCCGCTGCACGTGTTCGACTTCTGGGGCCGCGCCTGCTTCCGGCACACCGGCCCGGTGCTGGACCTGGGGAAGCTGGCCCCGCACGCTTCGCGCCTGCTGCGCCTGTGCCCGGCCGACCTGCCCGGCCCCTGCCTGGCGGGCAGCACGCTGCACATCACCCAGGGCCTGGAGGTGGCGGGGCTGGAGTCCGAGCCGCTGCCCGCCGGGGCGGCCGGAACGACGCTCACCCGCGTGCACGTGGAGCTGCGCGACCTGGGGCGCCCGGCCGAGGGCGAGCTGTGGCTGGCCCCGCCGGGCGGAAACCCTCTTATGGTCATCCGTGGCCGCGCGGGGAAAGACCCGGCTTTCCTGGGACCTACCGTTCGCTGCCCCGGAGTAGCTTCATCTGTACCGGCCGGATGGGCCGCAGGCCGGCCTCGATGCCGGCACGCTGGGGTTCCAGGAACGGCGGCAGGGCCAGGCTCTCCCCCAGGTGGTCCGCGCTCCTCGTCGGTGGCGAAGCCGGGCCCGTCCGTGGCGATCTCGAAGAGCACCCCGCCGGGCTCCCGGAAGTAGATCGAGCGGAAGTAGAAGCGGTCGATCACCGGGGTCACCCCCACGCCCGCCTCGGCCAGGCGCCGGCGCCAGGCTTCCTGCTGGGCCTCGTCCGGGGTGCGGAAGGCCACGTGGTGCACCCCGCCGATGCCCACCCGCCCCGGGCCCAGCTCGGGCCGCTCCTTCAGATGCACCTCGGTTCCCGGTCCGCCGGGCCCGGCCTCGAAACGGCGCGCGGCTCCATCGGAATCCTCGTATCCCTCGCCCTCCCGGAAGCCGAGCAGCTCCGTGAGCAGCCGCGCCGTGGGTCCGGCGCGCCGCACGGTGAGGCGCACGGCGTGCAGCCCGCGGATGGCCATGTCCTCGGCCACGGGACTGGCCGGCCAGGGCCGGCCCCCCGGTGCGGACCCGCCGTCCACCAGCTCCAGGCGCTGCCCTTCCGGATCGGCGAAAGCCAGACGCGGCCCTGCCGCCCAGCTCCCGGATGCCTTCGTGGGGCACGCCGAAATCCGCAAGCCGCCGCGCCCAGGCCTCCAGCGCGGCCTGCCCCGGAACGCGCAGGGCGGTGGCCGTGATGCAGCCCGCGCCGCGGTAGGTCGCGCCGGCGTGAGGCCAGTCGAAGAAGGTCACCTCCGTGCCGGGCGAGCCCAGGGCGTCGCCGTAGAACAGGTGGTAGGCGCTGGTGTCGTCCTGGTTCACGGTCTTCTTCACCAGGCGCAGGCCCAGCACCTGCGTATAGAAAGCGACGTTGAGCGAGGGCTCCCCGGTCACCGCCGTGAGATGATGCAGACCCTTCAGCTGCATTTACAAACCCTCCGACAGCCATTCCCGGGCCGCCTCGATCTCCGCCCGCTCCAGGCCGTGCCCGCCCGGCTGCCAGAACAGGCGGACCTCCGCGCCGGCCTCTTCCAGGAGCGCGGCCAGCCGCTCGGATTCGCGCGGCGGGATCAGGCGGTCCGCCCGGCCGGCGGAAAGAAACACGCGCCTGCCCTTCAGCTCCGGCAGCTTCTCCGGAACCAGGGGGACCATGGCGTGGAACAGCACCGCCTCCCGCAAGGTTGCGGGCCGCAGCAGGAGCAGGGCGGCGGCGATGTTGGCGCCGTTGGAATACCCCGCCGCGGTCAGGCGGGCGGCGTCCAGCCCGTAGCGCCGGCAGGCGGCCGCCGCGAAATCCGCCAGCTCCCCGGTCCGGTAGCGGAGGTCCTCCAGGTCGAAGACCCCCTCGGCCAGCCGCCGGAAGAAACGGGCCAGGCCGTTCTCCAGCACCTTGCCGCGCGGGGACAGCAGCGCGGCTCCCGGTGAGAGGGAACGGCCCACCTCCAGCAGGTCGTTCTCGTCGCCCCCGGTGCCGTGCAGCAGGAGCAGGGGCGGCAGGCGGGGGTCTCCGGCCTCGAAGCGATGCACGAAATCCGGAGGATTCGGGGAGTCGACGGCCATTGGGTTATAAGTAAGTAAATTGGTAAGGAAAGGTCAACGCCGGGGGCGTCAACGCAGCAGCGCGAGGACGCCGCGCAGGAGCACGTTGCCCAGCAGGCCGGCCACCAGCAGCAGGCCGGCCAGGCGGTTGAGGAACATGGCCCAGCCCACGTACCACAGCGGCCACACCGTCCAGTCCTTCGGCGGCGCGGCCGGCCGCGGCTGGCGATAGATCTTCCACACCCGCACCAGGCGCGGCAGGGAGAGCAGCACCAGCAGGACCAGCGGGCCGGTGAGCCGCAGGGCCGCCAGGGCCGCGGTCAGGACGTAAAAAGCCGTGAACAGGCCCAGGTTCAGGACCCGGGAGCGCCGTTCGCCCAGGAGCACGGGCACGGAGCGCACCCCCGCCTTGCGGTCGGCCTCCAGCTTGTCGATGTGCTTGCCGACCAGCACCGAGGCCACGGCCAGGCCGTAGGGCAGGGAGGCGGCGAAGAAGGCGGGGTCCAGGCGCCCGGAGCAGGCGTAGGCCGTGCCGCCGATCATCAGCGGGCCCCAGGCCACCAGGGAGGCCAGCTCGCCCAGGCCGTGACGCTTGAGGAAGCCGGTGTAGGCCAGGCTCAAGCCCAGTCCGCCCGCGGCGAACAGGGCCACGGTCCAGCCCCGCAGGAGGATGAGCACCACCAGGGTCGCGGCGGCAAAGCCCAGCAGGAGCAGGGAGGCGGCCAGCAGGCGCCGCGGGGTGGTGAGCCCTCCCAGGAGCGGATGCGTGCTGTACTTCGCGCGGGGGTAGTCCTCGGTGTCCACGCCGCGGCGGGTGTCCGTCCAGTCGTTGAGCAGGTTGTTGGACAGGTGCGCGGCCAGCAGGCCGGCCGTGCACAGGGCGGCCGCCAGCCAGCTCACTCCGGATAGCCCCACCTTCTCCGCGGCCAGCAGTACGCCGATCAGGGCGGAGCTGGCGGTCATGGAAACCACGCAGGCCCGGGAGATCACCAGCCAGCGGCTGAGGAAGTCGGCGGTGTGCACCTCCGCGACATTGCAGCCCCGCAGCGCTTCGGCCCAGCGGCCGAGCAGCACGCGCCAGCTCGTATGGGGGGAGCTCATCTGGTCCTCCTTGTCCGGATCCTGGAAAGCAGCAGCCCCTGGGTCAGGATGGCCGCCAGGCTGGAGCCCAGGCAGAAGGCCACCACCGCCCGCATGGAGGACTGCTGGTAGAGCATGCCGCTCACCGTGGCCCCGACGATGTAGCCGCCGTTCAGCGTGGACTCGTGGATGGCCATGCGCGCCGCCCTGCGCCTGGACCCGGCGATGCCGTGGAACAGGCCCCCGGCGTAGCTCAGGGCGCTGCCCAGGCCCAGCAGGGGGAACAGCACCGCGTAGAAGCCCACGCTGCGGGCGAAGAGCATGGCGATCAGCAGAGCAGGCCAGATAGGCCTGGGAGAGCAGCAGCCAGCGTCCGCGGAAGTGCCAGAAGCTCACGGCCCCCAGCACCAGGAAACCCACGCTCTGCAGCAGCGTCCGCGAGGAGACCAGCGTGCCCACCACGCCCTTGGTGGCGCCCAGCACGTCCTGGGCGAACAGGGGGAACACGGTGGCCACCATGCCGGAGACCACGTAGGTGGCGAACATGCCCACCCAGGCCGGATAGCGCAGGGGGGTGCCGTCGGCGGCAGGGGCCGCGCCGCTGGACGGACGCTGCCGGCGACGCCGGCGGGGCGGCGATGCGCAGCGCCGGGAAGGCGGACAGCGCGGCGGTCAGCAGCACGGCGTAGCCGGCGAACACCGCGATGGAGAGGACCAGGGGCAGGCCCGCGTCCTTCTGGCTGGCCAGGCCGGCCAGCACGTAGCTGGAGACCAGGCCGGTGCTCCAGGACAGGTTGAAGCGCGACTGGCGGCGGCTCAGGGCCTCGCCTTCCACGCCCTGCGACAGCCAGCCCATGGCCGGGGACCAGAAGAAGGCCAGGGCCAGGCGGTACAGGCCGCTGAACAGGAAGGTCAGGGGCAGCGCGGGCAGCAGCACCAGCAGGAGCAGGAAGGCCGGCATGCCGTACAGGGCCATCAGCAGCGCGCGCTGGGGGCGCAGCCGGTCGAACAGGCGCCGCAGCAGCAGGCAGCCCAGCGTGTACACCAGGACGCTGTAGCCGGTGAACCAGCCGATCAGGCTGGGGCTGGCGCCCTGCCGCTCCCGCAGGAAGAACACGAAACCCAGGTTGAGCATCCCCTCGGCGAAGGCCACCAGGAAAGCGCCCGGATACACCACGGCCGGGCTGCCGAGGCGGGAGAGCCGGGGAGGGGTCAGGGCCGCTTTCACGATGGCGCGATCATACCTTTTTCGGCGGCGATTGACAGCCCCAGGAACGCTCGGATAGGCTGAAAAGGTCCCATAACGGAAGGCGGTGCGAAGCCGCCGCGGACGCGCCACTGTAACCGGCGACGAACGCTCCAGCAGGCCACTGGGAAACCGGGAAGGCGGAGCGGGAGGAGGAACCGGAAGCCAGGAAACGTTGGGGAACCGGCCAAAGATAGCAGGGCTATGCCTGCACGCGAGATCGATTGCAGGAGGGAATCTTGGGCATCGCCGCACGCCTCGTTCTCTTGACGCTGCTCCTGGGAGGTCCAGGGGGCACCGGCCGCCTGGGGGCGGAGGCGGGCTACCCGCTGGCGGTGCGCGACGACGCGGGCAACCCTCTGGTCCTGGCCCGTCGGCCGCAGCGCATCGTCTCGCTGACCATGTTCAGCGACGAGGTGCTGCTGGAGCTGGTGGGCCCCGGCCGCCTGGCGGCGGTCACCTCCTTCGCGGCGGATCCCGCGGTGTCCAATATCGCCGGGCGCATCGCCGCGATCCCCAAGCTGGAGTTCCAGGCGGAACGCATCCTCTCCCTGCAGCCGGACCTGGTGATCGTGGCCAACTGGAGCGAGGCCCAGGCGGTAGGCCAGCTGCGGGCCGCGGGCCTGCCCGTGTACCTTTCGGCCAGTGCGATCACCATCGAGCAGATCCGGGGCAGGATCCGGGACCTGGCCCGCCTGGTCGGGGAGCAGCAGGCCGGGGAAGAGCTGATCGCCCGCCTGGACCGGCGGCTGGCGGAGCTGGAAAGGCGCCTGGCGGCGGTGCCCGAAAGCCGGCGGCGGACCGTCCTGGACTACTCGGCCTGGGGCGCGGCCATGGGCCGGGGCAGCTCCTGGGACGAGATCGTGCGTCGGGCGGGTCTGCGCAATGCCGTCGGGAACCTTCCCGTGGACGGCTGGGGCCAGGTGCCCCTGTCCAAGGAGAAGCTCATCGAGCTGGACCCGGACCTGCTGGTCCTGCCCGGCTGGGTCTACGGCCAGGAGGGAGGGGCGGAGGCCTTCTACGCCCGGGTGGCCGCCGACCCGGCGCTGCGCGGCCTGAAGGCGCTGCGCAACCGGCGCCTGGTGCGGATCCCCGAGAACCTGCGGGCCACCACCTCCCATTACATCGTGGAGTCCATCGAGTTCCTGGCCCGGGCCGCATACCCCGAGCTGTGGGAGGGGCCGTGACCGGCAGCCGCCCACGGGCCAGGCAGGCGCTGGTGCTGGCACTGCTGGCCGCCGGCCTGCTGGCCGCGGTGCTGCTGGCCGTGGGGGTGGGCGCGGTGCGCGTGCCGCCCTCCGCGCTGCTGCGCCTGGCCGCCTGGCATCTGGGCTTCCACGGCGTCAGTCTTCCGTCCCCGCAGGAGACCACGATCCTGCTGCTGATCCGCCTGCCGCGGGTGCTGGCCGCCCTGCTGGTGGGGGCGGGGCTGGCCGCCGGCGGGGTGGTGATGCAGGGCCTGTTCCGCAACCCCATGGCCTCGCCGGACATCCTGGGGGTCTCCACCGGCGGCAGCCTGGGCGCGGTGGTGGCCATCGCCACCGGGCTGGCCGGCGCCAGCCCCCTGTTCCTGCCGGCCCTGGCCGTGGCCGGCGCCCTGGCCGCCGCCTTCCTGATCTACGCCATCTCCAGCTACCGCGGCAAGACCTCGCTGCTGTTCGTGGTGCTGGCCGGGCTGGCCATCTCCTCCTTCTTCAACGGCCTGGTGTCGGCCATCCTGCTGTTCGCGCGGCAGTACGAGGTGAGCCAGTTCATCTTCTGGACCATGGGCGGGCTGGACGGCCGCACCTGGCGGCAGGTGCTGACGGCCGTACCGGTGCTGCTGCCCGGACTGGCGGTCATGGCCTTCTATGCCCGGGAGCTGAACCTGCTCGCCCTGGGGGAGGAGGGCGCGCAGTCCCTGGGTCTGGGGGTGGAGGCGGCCAAGCGCGTGCTCCTGGCCGCCACCGCCGTGGTAGCCGGGGTGGCCATCTCCGTCAGCGGGCCGGTGGGCTTCGTGGGGCTGCTGATCCCGCACCTGTTCCGCCTGCTGCTGGGCCCGGACCACCGGGTGCTGCTGCCCGCTTCGATCCTGGGCGGGGCCCTGTTCCTGATCCTCAGCGACCTGGCCGGCCGCGTCCTGGCTCCGCCTTTCGAGATCCGGGTGGGCATCATCACCGCGGTGCTGGGCAGCCCGTACTTCCTGTTCCTGATCCTGCGCGCCCAGCGCCGGAGGCTGCAGCTTGGCTGACTCCCCGGCCGCCCCCCCGCTGCTGCGCGCGGAAGCGTTGGGCCTGCGCATCGACGACCGCCAGATCCTGCGCGGGGTGAGCCTGCGAGGTGCAGGCCGGGGAGTTCCTGGGTCTGATCGGCCCGAACGGGGCCGGCAAGACCACCCTGCTGCGCCTGCTGCTGGGGGTGCTGAAGCCCACCGCGGGGGAGGTGCGGCTCAAGGGGCGGGCGCTGTCCGGGCTGGGCGCGCGGGAGCGGGCGCGGGTGATCGCCTACCTGAGCCAGGAGGAGGTGAGCCCTTTCGCCTTCCCCGTGCTGGACCTGGTGCTGATGGGCCGCTACCCCCACCGCGGGCGCCTGGAGCGCGAGCGGGAGAGCGATCTGGACAAGGCGCGGCGGGCGCTTTCCTACGTGGGCCTGTCCGGCTTCGAGGAGCGCTACTTCCACGAGCTGTCGGGAGGGGAGCGGCAGCTGGTGCTCTTCGCCCGGGTGCTGGCCCAGGAAGCCGAGCTCCTGCTGCTGGACGAGCCCACCAGCAACCTGGACATCCGCCACCAGGACCTGTTCTTCTCCATGGCCCTGGAGCTGACCCGGGAGGGCCAGGCGGTGGTGGCCTGCGTGCACGACCTGGACGTGGCCTCGCGGTACTGCTCGCGGCTGGTGCTGCTGGACCGCGGGCGGGTGGCGGCGGACGGCGCCCCCGCCTCGGTGCTGCGGCCGGAAATCCTGGACGCGGTGTTCGAGATCCCCACCATGGTCACCCCCAATGCGGCCACCGGCAGCCTGAGCGTGAGCGTGGTGCCGCGCTGCTGGCCGGGGGAGGGGCCGCGCGTGCACCTGATCGGCGGCGCGGGCGGCGCGGTGAACCTGACCCGCGAGCTCACCCGCCTGGGCTGCCGCGTGTCCGGGGGCATCGCCCACGAGTTCGACGCCGACCACACCCTCTGGCGCAACCTGCGCCTGCCCTTCCGGGTGGTGGGGGCCTTCCAGCGCATCGGCCCCGAGGACGTGCGGGGCGCCGCGCCTTTGGTAGAAGAGGCCGACCTCACCGTGCTGGCCAGCTTCCCGGTCGGGCCCGGCAACCTGGAGAACCTGCGCCTGGCCGCCCGGGCCCGGCGCCTGGTCATCCTGGCCTCCGGGCCGGAGGACCCGCCGCGCACCTTCTTCAGCGAGGAGGGCCGGGAGCTGTTCGCCGGGTTGAGCGCCCGCTGGCCCGTCAAAGACTACGCCTCCCTGGCCCGGGAGCTGCAGGAGGGCAGGATCCCCGGGGCCGATCGTCCCGCCGGATAGCAACCCAGGCCCGCATCCGGAGCTGCCAGGGGCCGCTTGACAACCTCTTATTAACTATGTTAATAAAAATAACAAAGGTAATTAGATGGGCATTTCGGAGCGCAAGGCACGGGCCCGGAAGGACCTTCGCCAGCAGATCCTGGAAACCGCGGAGGAGCTCTTCGTCCGGGAAGGCTACGAGAAGGTCACGATGCGCAAGATCGCGGGGCGGATCGAGTATTCGCCCACCACGATCTACCACCACTTCACCGACAAGGGCGAGCTGTTCGCCTGCCTGCTGGAGGGCTACCACTCCCGGCTGCTGGCCGTCATGCAGGAGATCAACGGCCGCGAGGAGGATCCGCTGGCCGCGTTGAAGCGCGGCATGCGGGCCTACACCGAGTTCGGCCTGGCCAACCCCTCCTACTACAAGCTCGCCTTCCTGAACCCCCCGGAGTTCAAGGCGGAATCCTACCTGGTGGAGGGCTCCAAGGGGACGGAGCTGTTCCTGAGCTTGCGCGGATCCGTGGAGCGCTGCATCCGCCAGGGGCTGTTCCGCCCGATGGACGCGGGACTGGCCGCCCAGATCCTCTGGACCATGAACCACGGGGTCACCTCCCTTCTGATCAGCAACCCCAACTTCCCCTGGGCCGACCGGGAGGCGTTGATCGACGGGGTGGTGGATTGCGCCCTCCAGGGGCTGCGGGCATGAGGCCTGCGTTGGAGCGCGGGGGCGAGCGCGGAGGCGAGCGCGGGCAGCCGGCGGCTGTCCGGCCGGGGGAAGCGGGCCTGCTGGCCAATCGGGACTTCCGGCTGTACTTCGCCGCGCGGATCGTCTCGCAGCTGGGCGACCAGCTGTACGTCTTCGCCATCAGCTGGTTCGTGCTGGACCTGACCCGCTCCAGCTTCCACATGGCCGCGCTGCTGGCGCTGCACAGCCTGGCCGTCATGGCGGTGGCTCCCTTCAGCGGGCTCATCGCGGATCGCGTGAGCCGGAAGAAGGTGATGGTCGGCACGGACCTGCTCCAGGCGGCCGTGCTGCTGGCCCTGCTCTTCCTGCAGCGGGGAGGGCAGTTGTCGATCGCGGCGCTCTACGGGGGAACGGTCCTCCTGGGCCTGTGCAGCGCGGCTATTCCTCCCGGCGGCCACGGCGATCGTGCCGGGCCTCGTCGGCGCCCGCCGCATCCCGGAGGCGGTGGCCGCGGGCCAGGCGTCCGCCAACTTCTGCACCATCCTGGGGATGCTGCTGGGAGGGGCGCTGTACCGGTTCATCGGGATCGGGGGCGTCCTGCTGCTGAACGCCGCCTCCAACCTCGTCGCCGCCGCCATGGTGTCGCGCCTCCGGGCCGGGCGCGGGGGGGAGGCGGGCGGGGCGGGGGAAGCGGCCGGCGGGATGGGCGAAGCGGCCGGCGCGCGGAGGGAAACGGCCCGCACGACGGGGGAACTGCGGAGGTTCGCCGCGGATCTCCGCGAAGGCCTGGCCCGGGTGCGGGCGGATCGGGTGACCTTCGGCCTGCTGCTGGTCAACACGGCCTTCACGCTGGCGGTGATGCCCATTGCCATGGTATACATCCCCTACCTGTTCAACGTGGTTCTCGGGGCCGCGCCCCTGCAGGCGGCGATTCCCCAGGCGGCTACCTGGGCGGGGATCATTGCCGGCTCCACGGCGGCCGCGCGCCTGCTGCGCCGCCAGGCGCCGGAGAAGCTCATCGCCGGAGGGCTGCTGGCGCTGGCCGCCCACACCCTGCTCATGGTGGGGCTGCTGGCGGCCCGGCGGGTGCTGGGGGTCGTCTGGATGAGCGCCGCCTGCACCCTGGGCAACGCGATCGCGGGAGCGGCCGGGGCCTTCTTCATCGTTCCGACCTACGCGGTGTTTCACGCCCGCGGAGATGAGGAGTTCCGGGGCCGCTTCTGGGGATTGGAGGGCTCCCTGCGCACGGCCGCCATGTGCGCGGGTTTCTTCACCGGGGGGCTCCTGGCCCAGCGGCTCCCCCTGGGGCTGCTCTTTACCGCCACCGCTGCCGTGCTGCTGGTGTTGTGGTTCTGGGTCGCGCGGATGCGGCCGGCGGCGCAGGCGGCCGGCTGATCCTGGGCGCGCCGGTCTCAAGCCGAGGCCGGGGCTCCCACCGTTTCCATCAGAGGAGGTGCACATGTCAAGCAAACGCAGCGCCACGGGTTGGGTGGTCTCGGTATTCGGCATCGTGGCGGGCCTGGCCGGCCTGGAGCACGGCATCGGGGAGGTGCTGCAGGGCAGCGCGGCTCCCGCAGGGCTCGTCTTCCCATCCTGGCCGGAGGCGGCCTTCTTCCGCATCGTGGCCGGGGAGCCGGCCATGAGCCTGGTGCCAAACCTGCTGGCCAGCGGCATCCTCACCATCCTGGTCTCCCTGGGATTCCTGGTTTGGGCGATAGCCTTCCCCCGGCACAAGGCCAGCGCCCTGGTCCTGCTGGGCATGTCGGTGCTGCTGCTTCTGGTGGGCGGCGGCTTCGGCCCCCCGCTGCTGGGCATCATCCTCGGGATTGCCGCCGCCCGGGCTCAGGCGGGCGCCGGTCGGAAGCGTCCGGCCTCCGGCCTGCGCCGCGCCCTGGCCGCGCTCTGGCCGTGGTGCTTTGGCGCCGGGATCACGGCCTGGCTGCTGGTCATGCCCGGCACCATGCTGCTGGACCGGTGGTTCGGCTCGCGGCACCCGGCGGTGGTGGAAACGCTGGTGCCGGTGTTCATCCTCGCTGCCTTCGGCCTGTTGGGGCTGGCCATCCTTACCGGCCTGGTTCGTGACCGTCTCTCAGGGAGTGCCGCTGCCTCCGCGGCTCAGGCCGGGTCGTGGGGCAGGGAGGTGCGCGCGGCGCGCAGGTAGGCGAAGGGCGTGGCGGCCAGGAAATTGGAAACCCGCGAGGTGTAGACGTCCGCGTAGCGCTCCACCTGCCGGGCGAACAGGCTCTTGTCGTAGCCGGCGCGCATGAGCGGGCCCCAGGTCGGGTTGCCCGTCTCCCCGGAGGCCTTGGCCAGCGGCCCGATGACCGAGTCCAGGGCCTGGTTTTCCTCCCCGACGCTCTTGATGGCCCCATCCAGGTCCTCCGGTCTGGCGGAAGGCTGCGGGCCGTAGCCGAGCTGGACCCTCTGGCGGGCCAGGCGCAGGTGGGCCAGGCGGTGGTCCAGCTCCTCCTTGCGGACCATGAGCCGGGCCAGTTCGGCGTCCGCCGCCCCGGCCCCCTCCAGGGCCCGCATCTCCGGCTCCAGCTCGCGCAGGATCAGCCCGGTGCGCCAGCGCAGCGTCTGCTTGCTGACGTGCACGTCGCCGAACAGGTGGTCCCCCAGGTACAGGATCTGCGCGCCGGATAGCTCGAAGCTGGACTCCACCAGGGAGGCGTCGCCGCCCACGTAGGCCCCGCCCGGCGCCAGGGGACCGCGGTGAGGCTCCAGCCACCCGCGCTCCTCGTCGGCCAGGCGGTACACCGCCTGCCGGCCGGAGAAGAAGGCCGGCTTGCGGGCATCCACGATCAGCAGGTCGAACAGGCTGCGCCAGGACAGGCCCTTGGGCAGGAAGCGGTCGAAGGCGTAGGCCAGCATCGAGCGGGTGTAGCTCCAGTCGGAGTTGGTCACCAGCAGCAGGCGCTTGCCGGCGTGCTTCTGGTCCAGCAGGGTGAGCGGCACCTCCGGGTCCAGCTCCACGAAGCGGTCCGGGTCGGCCGTGATCCGGGCCTTCAGCTCGCCCAGGTTGTGGGCCTCGTCCAGCGCGGAGCGCAGGACGCGGTGCAGCTCGCGGTAGCCCAGGGTCTGGGGCAGCCGATCGGCGTCCAGCAGGTCCACCAGCTGGGCGAAGAGGCTGGCTTCCGACAGGGAGAACAGGGTGTTCATGAACTCCCAGCGCGGCTCGGAAAGGTCCACGAAGGTGCTGGCGTAGGCGGCGCGCTGCTCCTCGAAGGACAGGACGCGCGTGCCGTGGTGGGCGCGGATCACGTAGCCGAAGCGGGTCGCCTTGACCAGGTTGCCCAGCTCCAGGTCGAAAGCCAGGCCCTGGATCACGCTGGCCGGATCAAAGCGCAGGTCCTGGACGGGCCAGCCGCGCTGGGCCAGCGGCACCAGGGCGTGCTGGAAGGCGGCCCGCTCCCACTCCTCCGTGCGGTAGTGCACCAGGGTGTAGTCCATGTCGTAGCCGATGGCGCGGATGGAGCGCAGGTTCAGGGTCCGGTTGCACCACAGCCGCCGCTCCGGAGCCACCGCGGAAGGCTCCTGCATCGGGGAGAACGGCCGGCCATGTCTCTAACCTACCATACCGGGACGCCGGGGACCACACCATCGGCCACCAGCGCGCGGCGCATCTGCTCCTTGACGTCCCCCCGGCGGGCCATGGCCCGGGACTCCGCCAGCAGGCGGCGCAGGTCGCCGCCGCAGAGTTTCTCGAAGTAGGAGCGGATCAGGGGGATGTCGTCGGAGTACAGGCTGAACAGCGACAGGTAGGCGTTGTTCAGGCGCGGGGCGCGCATGGCGCGGAAGCCCTCGGTGCGGAAACGGTCCTGCTTTTCGCGCTCGAACTCGTTCTGGAAAGCGGTGATCAGCCGTTCCTTGTCCAGCAGCTTCCGCTCCCGGCTGACCGGGGAGTCGTACACGCCCTCCAGGGCGCCGCGCAGTCCGCTCACCAGCAGTTGAAAGGCCCGCTCGTCGGCGATCTGGTCCAGCGCCTGCCGGTATTCACTGGCCCCTGGACCTGCGCTCTCGGCCAGCCAGTCCAGGGCTCCCCGCTCCCCCACGAAGGAGGCCAGCTCCTCGCTGAACTGCGTCTGCCCCTTCACGAAGAGCGTGGCGTGGGTCTGCTCGTGGAGGATCAGGGAGGCCAGCTCGTAGGGGGAGTAGTCGGCCATGAAGGAGTACAGCGGATCGCGCGTGAAGCCCAGCGTGGAGAAGGAGTCCACCGGGCGGACTACGACGTCCCAGCCCTCGGCGGCCAGGCGCGCCGCTTCCCGGTCGGCGTCGGCCCGCTCGTAGAAGCCCCGGTAGGGAAGCCTGCCCAAGAGCGGGTAGCGCCAGCTGAAGGGGGTGAAGGAGTCCGCCGCGCAGGCGGACACCACGCTCACCAGGTGGTCACGGTCCAGCTGCTTGTAGCGGGCGAAGTTGCCGTTCCGCTTCAGCCCGATGCGCTCGAAGGCGTAGCGGCGGATCTCCTCGGCCCGCAGCAGCAGGGCCCGCGTGCGGGCGTCGGTCCGCGGCGAAGCCAGCAGGGAGCGGGCCGACCGGGCTCCCATGCTGTCGCGCAGGAGGTATTTGCCCTGCTTGGCCAGGTAGCCCGCGGGGGTGGCGCAGCCGCAGGCCAGCAGCGCCGATGCGGCCAGGAGCAGGGCGCGGATCCTCATGCCCCATCATAGGCGGGGAGGCGCCGGGAGGGAAGGCCGGCCTCAGGACAGCCAGCGGGCCGCGGCCTGCCGCAGCTCGGGGGCCATGCGCAGGGACAGGCGGGCGCCGTTGGAGGCCACTTCCAGGTATTTCTCCCGGACCCGCACGCGGGTGATGCGGGGGCGGGGGACGATGAAGGAATCCTCCCCGTAGTTGTGGGAGGCCTCCGGCGGGTCGCACAGGTAGAGCAGCTCGTGCGGGTTGACCACCAGGAGCTGGCCCCGGTCGATGTCGTCGCGCGAGCTTCTCGGGGTCACCGCGAAGCGGAAGGCCACGGGGGCCCCTTCGCGGAAACGCAGCTGCGGGCTGCGCAGGAGGCGCCGCCACTTGACCGGCAGCTCCGCCGGCCGCGTCTTCCTCCTGCGGGAGGGGCAGGGGCGAGCCGGCCAGCCTTCGGCGCAGCTCGAGCAGGGCCGGCCTGAGGCTGGAGCGGGCCAGGGTGTTGTAGCGGATGGTCAGCCTCTCGGTGAAGGAGAAGAAGCTGAGCCGGCCGTAGAGCAGGATCGTGACGTCCTCGATCGCCGCCAGCCTGCTCCAGGGGGATCAGGACCTTCACCCCCGCCTCGCGGCTTCTCGGTCCACAGCCCGACGGCCCGGGTGCCGATGCCCAGGACGCTGGCCGGGCGACATCACCTTCTGTTCGCCGCGTCCCGGTCGAGCGCACCGCCTGGGGAATCAGAAAGAGCTGGTCGCAGCCCTGCCAGGCGAGCAGCTCGGCGTTGAGCGCCTCCAGCGCGCCCTCGGGACGTCCTCCTCGCGGCGGGGAGTGCGCGGAAAGACGTCGTAGATCCCCCGATAGAACACTCCGCCTTCGCTTTCGGTGTACTCCAGCTCCCAGCTTTCGGCGGGGTCCGGCGGCCGCCGGGAGGTGGCGCGCCCTGCGATCGACGGCATCAGCCTGCTCCCGGTCCTGGGCTCATCATCGGCCGGGACCTTGGGGGCCTGCCGGGACCGCGCCTTGGCCAGCGCGGCCTTCTTGCCCGATTCGAAGAGCCGCTGCAGCAGGCAGAACACGAACACCAGGAAGCCGATCACGATCCGCGTCCACCAGGAGTTCAGCGTGCCCTGGAACATGATGAGCACCTGGATGATCCCGTAGACCAGCACGCCCAGCACCGTGCCCAGGAGGTTGCCCGCCCCGCCGGTCAGCAGGGTGCCGCCGATCACCACCGTGGCGATGGCGTCCAGCTCCATGCCCTTGCCGTGCAGGGCGTAGCCGGAGAGCGTGTAGAAGGTGAACACGATCCCGGCCAGCGCCGAGCAGAAGCCGCTCAGGGCGTAGATCGCGATCTTGGTGCTGCGCCACCGGAAGGCCCATCAGCAGGGCGGACTGCTCGTTGCCGCCGATGGCGTACACGGTCCGCCCGAACTTGGTGTAGCGCGCCACGAACAGCCCGGCCAGCACGACGGCGACGGCGATGATCGCGCTGGGCGAGACGAAGTTGTTGCCGATGACGTTGATCGCGGAGTGCGCCACGCCCTTCCAGAACTCGTTGGTGATGGCGATGGTGTCGATGCTCACCACGTAGCAGAGCCCCCGCGCCAGGTACAGCCCGGCCAGGGTGATGATGAAGGGCGGAAGGTTGAAGGTCTGGATGAGGTAGCCCATGAACAGGCCCAGCGCCGTGCCCATGGCCAGGACGATCGGGATCACCAGGATCGGGCTCAAGTGCGACTTCTCCAGGAGGCTGGAGGAGACCATCGTGGACAGGGCGAGCATGGAGCCGACCGACAGGTCGATGCCGCCGGAGATGATGACGAAGGTCATCCCGACGGCCAGGATCAGCAGGTAGGCGTTGTCGATGAACAGGTTCAGGAAGTTCTGCACCGAGAAGAACCCGGTGAAGGCGATCGAGCCCACCCCGAACATGAGGATGAACAGAGCCAGGGTGACGAGGATGGGGAGGTTCCTGGCCTGATCATGCCGCTCATGCCGTCCCTCCGCGCCGAACATGCCCGCGACTCTGGCGCCGGAAGCTCGTCCGACTGCAGCAGGCTGACGGCGTACACGACCAGCGCCTTGACGACCTGGGCGATCTCGGGCGCGCACGTTGAAGGCGTAGATGGTCGTGGTCAGGGTCTGGATGATCAGGGCGCCCACCATGCTGCCCAGCAGGTAGAACTTGCCGCCGTTCAGCGAGGTGCCGCCCAGCACCACGGCCAGGATGGCGTCCAGCTCGAAGAGGTTGCCCGCGTTGTTGCCGTCCGCGCTCATGACCGTGGAGCAGACGACCAGCCCGGACACCCCGGCGCAGAACCCGCTGAAGGTGTAGCACCAGAAGAGGATGTTCTTGGCGTTGATGCCGGCGAAGCGGGTCGCCGTCGGGTTGATGCCCACGGCCTCGATGAACAGGCCCAGCGCGGTCCTCCGGGTGACCAGGAGGTGACGAGCAGCAGGAACGCCACGATGTAGATGGAGAAGGGCAGGCCCAGCAGGTAGCCCTGGCCCAGGAGGGCGAAGGGCTTCACGTAGAGCCAGATGACCATGGCGTTGGTCATCACCATGGCGATGCCGCGGCCCGCGACGAACAGGATCAGGGTGGCGATGATGGGCTGCATGCCGATCCGGGAGACCAGCATCCCGTTCCACATTCCCGCCACGGTGCAGACCAGCAGGGCGGCGACCATGGCGACGGCGATGGGGTACTTGGGATTGCCCGCGAGGTCGCCGCCGATCAGCATGGCCACGACGCCCGCGGAGATCGCCACGACCGAGCCGACGGAGATGTCGATGCCCGTGCGTCGCGATGACCAGGGTCAGCCCGATGGCCAGCAGCATGATCGGGGCGCCGTTCTTCAGGATGTCGATCAGGTTGCCGAACAGGTGCCCTTCCTTGCATCTCGATGCGGAAGAAGTGCGGCGTGAAGAACAGGTTGAAGAGCAGCAGGATGCCCAGGGCGACGAGGGGCCACACGATCTTGCTGCGGCTCGAGGCGCTCTCCAGGTCACCATGGCTACCTCCCCCCCGCGATGGTGTGCATGATGCTGCTCTCGCTCGATCTGCTCGCCGCTCAGCTCGGCGATCTTCGCCTTGTCCTTCAGCACGGCGATCCGGGTGCTGCAGCGGACCACCTCCTCGAACTCCGAGGAGATGAAGATGACGCCCATGCCCTGCCGGCTCAGGTTCAGGATCAGCTCCATGATCTCCAGCTTGGCGCCGACGTCGATGCCGCGCGTGGGCTCGTCGAGGATGAGGATGATCGGGTTGGTGGCCAGCCAGCGCGCCAGCATCACCTTCTGCTGGTTGCCGCCGCTGAGCTGGCCGGCCTCGGTTGTTCGGCGCTCGGGCGTCTTGATGGCCAGGGACTTGATCAGCTCGTCGGCGATCTCCAGCTGCTTCTTCGTCGGGATGTAGCGGAAGATGCCCTTCCTGCGCCTGCAGGGCCAGGATGATGTTCTCCCGGACGGTGAGCTCGGCGAAGATCCCCTCGCTCTTCCGGTCCTCCGAGCAGAAGCCCATGCCCGGCCATCATCGCGCTGCGCGGGGAGTTGATGTTCGCCTTCTTTCCCTTGACCTGGATCTCGCCCTGGTTGGCGCCGTCGATGCCGAAGATGAGCCGGGCCATCTCGGTCCGGCCGGAGCCCAGGAGCCCCGCCAGGCCGAGCACCTCGCCTTCGCCCAGATCGAGGTCGAAGGGCGCGATCGAGCCGCGCAGGCCCGAGGTCCTGCACGCGCAGCAGGCTCTTCGCGTCCTGCGCGGCCTGCTGCGCCTTCCTTCTTCCGTTCCTCGCGTCCGTGGCGAAGCTGAACTCGGACAGCTCCTTGCCGAGCATCTTCGCGATCAGCTCCAGCTTGGGCAGGCTCGTCGGTCTTGTACTCGCCGACGAACTCGCCGTTCTTCAGGACCGTGATCCGGTCGGAGATCCGGTAGGTCTGGTCGAGGAAGTGGGTGATGAAGAGGATGGCCAGTCCCTCGTCCCGCAGCTTGCGGATGACCTTGAAGAGCTGCTCCACCTCGTTCTCGTCGAGGCTGGAGGTCGGCTCGTCCAGGATCAGGATCTTGGAGGAGACGTCCAGCACCCGGGCGATGGCCACCATCTGCTGGATGGCGATGGAGTAGGACGAGAGCATCTGGGTGACGTCGATGGCGACGTTCAGCCTCTTCAGGGCCTCCTCGGCCCGGCGATTGAGCTCCCTCCAGTCGATCCGCCCGAGCGCATCGGCTGCCGGCCGATGAAGATGTTCTCGGCCACCGACAGGTTCGGGCAGAGGTTGATCTCCTGGTACACGGTGCTGATTCCCAGCTTCTGGGCGGCGAGGGGCGAGTCCGGACCGGATGGGCTTGCCCTCCAGCAGGATTTCCCCGGAGTCCTGCCTGTACACGCCGGTGAGCACCTTGATCAGCGTGGACTTTCCCGGCGCCGTTCTGGCCCATGATGGCGTGCACCTCGCCCTGGAAGAGCCGGAAATCCACGTCGGACAGGGCCTTCACGCCGGGAAAGTGCTTGTTGATCTTCCTCATCTCGAGTATGGGAGTGCTTTCCGACATTCCCCACGCCTCCTCGCCGGCCATGATAGGCTCACTCGGGAACAGGAATCAAGGCCACCCCGGAGGACCTCCGGGGTGGCCTGTTCCAGATCAGCTGATCAGTACTGGCGGGTCGGCAGCGCCTCGGCGGCGTTGGTCTCGTCGAAGATGCCCTCGATCGTGTAGATCCTGGCGGGAAGCTTCTTGCCGTCCCTCAGGTCGCGGACGGCCTGCACGGCCTGGGGCCCGAGCAGGGGGCTGCACTCGATGGAGGCGTTCATCTCGCCGGCGACCATGGCCTCGAAGGCGCCCTTCACGGCGTCGACGCAGACGATGATGATGTCCTTGCCGGGCTTGAGGCCGGCTTCCTTGATGGCCTGGATGGCGCCGAGGGCCATCTGGTCGTTGTGGGCGTAGAGGACGTGGATGTTCTTGTCGGCCTTCAGGAAGGCCTCCATGACCTGCTTGCCCTCGGAGCTGGTGAAGTTGCCGGTCTGCGAGCGGGTGATCTTCCAGTTGGCGATGCTTGGCCATGATGTTGGCGAAGCCGGTCTTCCTGCTCGATGGCGGGAGCCGAGCCGGTGGTGCCCTGGAGCTCGACGATGTTGATCGTCTTGCTGCCGTCGTCGATGCCCTTCTTCTTCAGGTAGTCGGCCAGCCAGGTGCCGGCCTTCTCGCCTTCCTTGACGAAGTCGGAACCCATGATGGTCAGCCTGAGTGCCGCGGTCTTCCTTGGCCACGTCCCGGTCGATCATGATGACGGGGATCTTGGCCTTCTTGGCTTCCTGGAGGACCGGGCCGTAGCCGGTCTCGACGAGGGCGGTGAACAGGATGACGTTGACCTTGCGCGCGATGAAGGAGCGCATGCGCCTTGATCTGGTTCTCCTGCTTCTGCTGGGCGTCGGAATAGATCAGGGTGAAGCGTCGGGTCTTCCAGGAACGCGTTCTGGACGGAGATGGTATCGGCGGTCCTCCACTCGCTCTCCGAGCCGATCTGCGAGAAGCCGACGACCCAGTGCTTGGGCGCGGCGAACGCGGCGACCGACAGCACCAGCAGGGCCACGGCGACCAGAGCGAGGATCTTTCCCCATTTCTTCATGAGTTCCTCGAATGCCTGCCTTCCGGCGATTCCTTTTCCGCCGCTGACAGGCGGGGAAAAGCCTAAACGACTGATCCCGCTTGCGCGTTCTACGCGCCCGCCTCCTTCCTCCCGTGCTACCGCGGGACGTTCAGGAACTTGTACAGCTTCTCGTTCTTGAGCACCTTCTCCACGTCGAACTTCAGCGGCCCGATCACGGTGGTCACCGCGCCGCTGGCGTTCATCAGGGTGATGGTGTTGTTGATGGCGATGATCGTGACCTTCCCGCTGATGTCCAGGACGTCGCCGTACTTGATGTCCCGGGTGCTGCCGTCGCTGGTCATGTAGATCTGCCGGCCCAGGTACTCGGTGACCACCAGCTTGTCCTTGAACTTCGGGTCGGGCTTGTCCTTGCGTCCCCTTCGGAAAGGCGACCGGCTTCGGCTTTTCCTTCAGCAGGTCGGCCACCTTCTTGAGCACCTCGCCCGACTCGCTGCCCGGCGATCTCGTACACCGCGTTGGGGTTGCCGGCCGGCGAGAGCTCCACCCAGTCCCTGTCCACGTTGACCCGGATTTCAGCGTTGGCCGGGATCTTGTCGCCCACCTTGACGACCACCCAGGCTCCCTGGCCGACCCGGTAGCTGATGGTGCCGGCGTCGGTTTCGGAGTACAGGCCCACGCAGGTCACGGTGGCGGGCTTGGCCTGAGCGTATGCGCCAACCGCCGCCAGCAGTGTGACAGCCACCACAACCAGGATGCCTCGAAGCGTTTTCCGCATGGCTTTCTCCTTCCGCTGTCGCTTGTAGCACGGCGGGCCCTCGGCTGTATTTAGACGGAGCGGCTATTTTGTGCACTTTTCACGCCTGTGCGGCGGGGGGGAGCGGCAGGAGGCGAGAGTTATTTCATTACCAGATCAATATTTGCGGGTGGGCAGCGCGGCGCGGGCCACCTCGGCCGGGAACACCACTTCCGAGGTGACGATGCGCACGGGCAGGTCCTTGCCGGACATGAAGTCCTTGACCGCCTTCATCAGCTGCGGGCCCAGAAGCGGGCTGCACTCCACCGAGCAGTTCAGCTTGCCGGCGATCATGGCCTTGAAGGCGTCGCGGATCCCGTCCACCGAGACGATGACCACGTCCTTGCCCGGCTTCAGCCCCGTGGCTTCCATGGCCGCGATGGCCCCGATGGCCATGTCGTCGTTGTGGGCGAACAGCACGTCCATGCGCTGGTTGCTGGCGGCCAGGTCCCTGAGGATCTGCCGCATGACCTCCCGGCCGACGCTGCGGAAGAAATCCCCGCTCTGGGACACGATGATGCGGTAGTTGGGGTGGTCCTTCAGAACCTCTTCGAAGCCGATCTTGCGGTCGATGGCCGGCGCGGAGCCGACGGTGCCCTGCAGCTCCACGATGTTGACCGGTTTTCCGGTATTCAGGTAGCCGACCAGCCAGCGCGCGGCGCGCCGGCCTTCCTCCACGAAGTCCGAGCCCATCAGGGTCACCCACAGCGACTCGTCCTTCTCGTCCACCGGACGGTCGATGATGAACACCGGGATTCCCGCTGCCTTGGCCTCGCGGAGGACCTCCCCCCAGCCGGATTCCACGATCGGCGGAGAAGGCGATGACGTCAACCTCTTCGGCTATGAACTCCCGGATCGCCTTGATCTGGTTTTCCTGCTGCTGCTCGCCGTCTCTGAACAGAAGCTCGATCCCCGCCTCGCGGGCTGCGTTCTTGATGGACTCGGTGTTGGCCAGCCGCCAGTCGCTCTCCTTGCCGACCTGGGCGAAGCCCAGCACGATGCGGTGATCGGGGCTGGGCAGGCGCGGGCGGGGGGAGGCGGCCAGGGCCCCGCTTTCGATGCTCTGCCGGGTCACCAGGGAGGTCCTGAGGATCATCTTCTTGGGGATGCCTTCCTCGTGATGCAGGATGTCCAGGGCGCTGATGACGGCCTCCTTGCCGCCGGTGGGGCAGGTGAAGGTGGCGGCCAGGGCCCCGCTCTTCACCAGCTCGATGCCGCCGCCCGGGCCGGGCAGCCCGTCGATGCCCACCACCCGCAGGCCCTGGATCCCCAGCTTCAGGGCGGCCCGGCGCGCCCCGTCGGCCATGGCGTCGTTCTGGGCCATGATGACGTCCACCGGGCCGTTCCTCTTCAGCCACGAGGTGAGCTCGTCCTCGGCCTTGTCCCGCAGCCAGTCGGCGACCAGGGTGTCCACGATGGTGATGTTGCCCTGCTGAGCGATGGCCTCCTGGAAGCCGATGCTGCGGTCCAGCACCGGAGGGGAGCCGGAACGCCCCAGGATCTCGACGATCTTCCCGCCGCCGGCGCCGAGCAGCGTGGCCACGTACTGCCCGGCCTGCTTGCCGATCAGCCGGTTGTCCGGGCCGATGAACAGCGTGTAGTCGAAGCCGACCACCGAGCGGTCCAGCAGGATCACCGGGATGCGCCGGTAGGCTTCGGCCACCACCGGGGAGAGGGCCTCGGACTGGTTGGGCGAGATGATCAGCAGGTCGATGCCGGAGTCCAGCAGGGTGCGCACGTCCTGGATCTGCCGGTCGCTGGAGTCCGCCGCGTCGGTGAACACCATGCGCAGGTCGGGGTGGTGCGCCGCCTCGGCCATGATCTCGTCGCGCATGTTGATGCGCCATGGCTCGGTCAGGTTGGCCATGGACACCCCGATCACGTAGTCGAAGGCCCGCGGTCCGGGCGCGGGCCGGCAGGCGCCCAGGGCCAGCGACAGGAGCGCCGGCAGCAGGGCCGGCAGCAGGCGGGCCGGCGGGCGGAGCGGCCACCGCGCTCTCATGCGCCGCCCTTGCGGTATTCCACCGGGGGCCTGCCGAACACGCGCTTGAAGGCCCGGCTGAAGTAATGCTGGCTCTGGTAGCCGACCGCCTCGGCCACCTCGTAGACCTTCACCGCCGGGTCGCTCATGATCTGCACGGCCTTGTTGATGCGCACCCGCGCCAGATAGTCCACGAAGGAGAAGCCGGTCTCCAGCTTCAGCAGGCGGCTCAGGTAGCCGGGGCTGATCCGCGCCGTGGAGGCTACCTCCTCCAGGTCCAGGCTGGGCTGCGCGAAATGGGCGTCGATGTAGCGCTGGGCCGTCACCACCAGGGCGCGGTGGCTGCCCCGTTCGGCCACCTCCGCGCTCAGGGCCTCGTAGGCTTCGGGCACCCCCAGGGCGGCGTCAGTCACCGCGGCCTGGACCACGATCAGGGCCTGGCAGAGGGAAGGCACCACGCGGCTCTCGATGCGCGCGGCCGCCTCCACCCAGTCCTTGCCCCCGCCGCAGGCGCACAGGGCCACGATGTCGTCGCGCTCGTCCGCGAACACCCACAGCGGGGCGAAGCGGGCGAAGCACTCCTGTACGGCGGAGCGCACAGCGTACAGGGCCAGGCGCCGCTCGCGCTCCTCGGAGGGGGCCGTGGCCACGGCCCGGTCCACGACGTGGATCACGGCCAGGGCGGCGGGTCCGGAGGTCGGCACGTCCAGGAAACGGGCCTGCTCGGCCAGCTCCACCGGGGAAAGCCGTCCCCGCAGCCAGTCGCGCAGGAACTGCTCGCGCAGGAGCGGCAGGTTGCGCTCCAGCTGGTCCTGGGCCCACAGCAGGTACTCGCGCTGCCGGCGGCTTCCGGCCAGCGCCTCCGCAGCGCGCCCCAGCACGCCCTCCAGCACCTCCTGGGGCACGGGCTTGAGCACGTACTCGAACACCTTCAGGCGCAGCGCGCGCTGGGCGTACTCGAACTCGTCGTGGCCCGACACCACGATGATGATGCAGTCGCGATTCTCCCCGTTGATCTTCTCGATCAGCTCCAGCCCGTTGAGGAACGGCATGCGCACGTCGATCATCAGGATGTCCGGCCGCTCCTGGCGCGCCAGGGCCAAGGCCGCCTCCCCGTCCTCCGCCTCGGCCACCACCTTCATGTCGGTCCGGGCGCGCTCGACGGCGTTGCGCAGTCCCCTGCGGATCTTCGGCTCGTCGTCGGCGATCAGCACTTTCCACATCGTTTTACTCCTCGGAGCTGACCAGCGGATGCAGGATGTCCACCGTGGTTCCGGCCTGAGAGCTTTCGAAGCGCAGCCCGAAGCGGGAGCCGAAGGACAGCTGGATCCGCTCGTGGACGTTGTGGATCCCGTAGCCGGCCAGTCCGTCGCCGTGCGGGTGGGATACGGACAGCAGGGCCTGCACCTCCTGGAGCTTGGCCGGGCTCATGCCCACTCCATCGTCGCTGACCCGCATGAGCAGCATCCCGTCCTGCCGCCGCGCCTCCACGCGGATCCAGCCGTGCCCGTGCCTTTCCTTGATGCCGTGGTAGATGGCGTTCTCCACCAGCGGCTGCAGGGTGAGCTTCAGCACCAGGCAGGACTGCACGTCCTCGTCGCTGGCCAGCGAGAAATCGAACTTGTCCTCGTAGCGGGCCTTCTGGATGATGAGGTAGCTGCGCACGTGCTCCAGCTCCTCGGCCAGGCGGATCATCTCCTTGCCCCGGGAAAGACCGATGCGAAAAAGGCTGGTCAGGGCGCTCACGACCTGGACGATGTCCCGGGCGCCGTGCTCCTGGGCCATCCATTGGATGGTGTCCAGGGTATTGTACAGGAAATGGGGCTTGATCTGCTCCTGCAGTATTTTCAGCTCCGCTTCGCGTTTGCTCTGCTGCTCGTGGTAGACCAGGTCCAGCAGCTTCTGGACCTCCTCGATCATCGTGTTGAAGCTCTTGCCCAGGTAGCCGATCTCGTCCTCCTGCCGGCCTTCGAAGCGGACGGCCAGGTTGCCTTCCTCGGCCTCCTTCATCAGCGAGCGCAGCTCGATCACCGGGCGGGCGATGCCGCTGGTGAAGAAGATCGAGACCACCAGGGCCACCAGCACCGTGACCCCGGCGATGATCAGGGAGTAGTAGCGGCTGGAGCTCACCTGGGCCATGATCTCGTTGAGCGGGAACACTCCGACCGTCTTCCACTGGGTGTACTCGGACCACTGGCTGACGATCTGATAGTCCGCGCCCTGGATGCGCCGCACGCTGATGGCCCGCGGAGTTTCCAGCCATTCGTCGCGCAGGCGGTACACGACCGGGTTTACCGGCGTGTACACGATGGCCCCGCCCCGCTCCTGGATGAAGAGGAACCCGCCCTGGCCGACGGTAAGGTCGGCGAAGATCTGTTTCATCACCTCCAGGCGCAGGTCGATCAGCACCACCCCGCGGACCGCCTGGGAACGGGGATCGACCACCGCTTTGACGATGGCCACCACCTCGTCGGCGCTGTACTCCTGGCTGGAGCGCAGGTTCCTGCCGATGGGGCGGGACAGCAGCTGCACGGTGCCCGGGTTGGCCACCGCCTGTTTGTACCAGCTTTCCTCCGTCAGCGGGTCGCGGGTGATAGGCTGGATGCGGTTGCCCAGCGGCCGGGCGTCATCGCTGACCACCAGGATTCCGGCGATCTCCGGGTGGGCGTCGGACAGGGAGCCCAGCAGCCGCAGCGCCGCGGCCCGCTCCTGGGCGGAGAAGGGCTGGGTGGAGCCTTCGAAGGCCAGGAAGGACTGCACGTCCGGGCTGGCGTCGACCACTGCGATGAGGCTCTCGGTGTTGCGCACGGCGAACTCGATGTTGCGGGTGACCTGCCGAATCAGCTGCCAGGTGTGGCCGGTGGCCTCGTTTTCCAGGGTGCGCGCCGAGAGGTAGGGACCCAGGACCCCGAGGGTGAGCAGGGGCAGCAGAATCACCGCGACAAAGGAAAGGAGCAGCTTCGAGCGGATGCTGCGAAGTCTCAAGGAGAACGGCCTCCGGGCGCTGGTCCCAGCTTAAAGTGCCCCGGGGCGGCGGTCAAGGGCGCTATCACTTTTTGGCTCCTGCGGTGTTGAACAAGAAAGCGTCGTTGTCAGAAAGGGGTATCAATGTACTGCTCCAACTGCGGCAAGAAGGTATCCGATCAGGCCGTGAGCTGCCCGGACTGCGGCCATCCGCTCAAGAGGGTCCGCCCGGGCTACGAGGACGGCAAGGCGGTCAGCCCCAAGAGCCGGCTGGTGGCGATCCTGCTGGCGGTTTTCATCGGCAGCCTGGGCATCCACCGCTTCTACGTCGGGAAGGTGGGCACGGGCATCGCCATGATCTTCACCCTGGGCGGCCTGGGCATCTGGACGCTCATCGACATCATCCTGATCGCTACCGGCTCGTTCACGGATGTGGACGGCAAGTTCGTCCTGGACTGGCAAGTCTAGAACAGCGAGCGCAGGAAGGCCAGGCCCCGGCGCCCCACCTCCAGATTCGTCGGGACCTGCTTGCGGCGCACCGCCGCCGGGAAGGAGATCTCGGGAGCGTCGGGGTGGAAGGCCTCGATGGTCAAGTAGCCCTCGTAGCCGATGTACCGCAGCGCGTCGCGCAGGCCCTGCCAGTCGAAGGCCCCGGTGCCCGGGGCGCTGCGGTGGTTGTCCGCCGCGTGCACGTTCAACAGCCTGGCCCCGGCCCGCACCACGGCCAGCACGGGATTGGCTTCCTCGACGTTCATGTGGAAGGTGTCCAGGTGCACGCCCAGCCGGGCGGATCCGGTCAAGCTTATCAACTCCAGGGCCTCGGCGCAGGTGTTGATCAGGTCGGTCTCGAAGCGCAGGATCGGTTCGATGCCCAGGCGCACGCCCCGTTTCCCGGCGTGCTCGTCCAGGGCCCGCAGGTGATCGGCCACCAGGCGAAGCTGCTCCTGGCGGGGGTCGCCGGGCTTGGCGTCCGCGCGGCCCACGCGGGAGTACAGCGGGCCGTTCAGGAGGCCGCACTCCAGCTCGCCGGTGGTGTCGATGCAGGCCTTCAGGTATTCCAGCGCGGCGCGCTGCTCTTCCTTGGAGCCGCGCAAGTCCCGGCCCTCCCCGCAGATCACGGCCACGGAGGAGCAGGTCAGACCGCGGCGGGAAAACTCTGCCCGCATCTTGCGGCCAGCGATGTCGCCCGGCTCCGCCAGGGCGATCTCCACGGCCTCGAAGCCCAGCTCGCGCGCGGTGTCCAGGATGGGCAGGCTCCGGTCGGTGAAGCGCAGGGCGAAGAGCCAGGTGTTCACGGCAATTTTCACGGGCATGTGGGTCTCCTGGAAGCCAGGATGGCAGGCTGGTCCCCGCGGGTCAAGCCGCCGGTTGCTGAACTTGCGGTGACCCGGGCCGGGGATTATCCTGGCTCCCGGGAGGCGAAATGGCTTACAAGGACATCCTGCGCAACGCAATCACCAGCTTCGAGGACCTGGAAAAATGGCTCACCGGGCGGAAGGCCAGGGTGGATCCCAGGCTGCGGGAGGTGATCGCCAGGTACCCAATGAGGGTCAACACCTACTACCTGGGCCTGATCGAAAAGATGAACGACGGCATCTGGAAACAGGCCATCCCGGACGTGGAGGAGCTGGAGCATTACATGGACCTGAGCGCGGATCCCCTGGACGAGGAGGGCGACATTCCGCTGGGCGGTCCGCGGACCATCATCCACCGGTATCCGGACCGGGTCCTGTTGTTCGTTTCGATCGAGTGCGCCATGTATTGCCGGTTCTGCACCCGCAAGCGCAAGGTCGGCGACGAGCGCAAGAACCCGACCATGCAGGAAATCGAGAAGGGGATCGAATACATCGCGGCCCACGAGGATATCCGGGACGTGTTGATCTCCGGCGGAGACCCTCTGCTGATCCCGGTCAGGAGGCTGGATGAAATCCTGGGAGGCCTCACCCGGATAGCCCACCTCGACCTGGTGAGGATCGGCACCCGGGTGCCCTGCGTGTGGCCGCAGAAGATCCTCGAAGACCAGGAGCTGGTGGAGGTACTGAAAAAATATACGCCGAAGTCGCTCAAGGACCCGCAGCTTTTCATCAACACCCACTTCAATCATCCCAACGAAATCACCGCCCAAAGCTGGCAGGCGGTCAAGGTTCTCCGGGACCTGGGCATCCCGCTGGGCAACCAGTCCGTATTGTTAAAGGGGGTCAACGACGACACGGACGTGATGCGGGACTTGGTGCACAGCCTCGGCCGGATGGGAGTGCGGCCGTACTACCTGTATTACGCCGACCTGGTGGAGGGCACCGGTCATTTCCGCACCGAGGTGTACAGGGGCAAGGAGATCTGCCGGGACCTCTGCGGGGCCACCACCGGCTTCCTGCGGCCCACCTACGTGGTCGACGCGCAGGGCGGCAGGGGCAAGGTGCCGGTCGACCTGGGCTATTCGGACGGGATCAGTGAGGACCGCAAAGGGGGGACCTTCACCTCGCCGATCGGCCTGGGCAAGGTCTACGTGAACGATCCGATCGAAAGGATCGAAGGCAAGCCGGTCCGGCACAACCCCAACCGGAAGTAGAGGCCCGCCGGCGGCATTGCCAGATCGCCGCCGGCAATGTAGATTTTTTCTCATCATGAGCGAGGAAGACCCGCGCTTTTTGAGCGGATATTTCCTGATCTCCGAGTTCGACCTGCTGGACCCCAACTTCTACCGCTCGGTCGTGCTGATGATCGCCCACGACGAGGACGGGGCCTTCGGTCTGGTGGTCAACCGGCCCTCGCAGGCGACGCTCGGCGAGGTGATCGAGGGCGTGGAGGACACCCCGGCCGCCTCGATCCCGGTGTACATCGGAGGGCCGGTGCAGCAGAACGCCCTGTTCGTCCTGCACCTGAGCGCCAGCCGGGCCGGTGCGGCGGCGGGGGTCAAGGAACCCCTGGAAGGCCTGGCCTTCGAGCCGGCCACCAAGTCGCTGATCGAGTACCTGACCGGGGAGTGGGCCGCTCTGCCGGAAAAGGAGCGCCCGGTCGTGCGCATCTACGCCGGCTACTCCGGCTGGGGCCCCGGGCAGCTGGAGAGCGAGCTGAAGCGGGAGTCCTGGGTGGTCCTGAAGGCCACCGAGCAGGTCGTCTTCGATCCGGATCCGCAGGCCACCTGGGCGGAAGCCCTGGCCAGGAAGGGCCCGCTGTACCAGATCATACTGCAGACCGGATTCAAGCCCTCCATGAACTGAAGATGGCAGACGTGGGAACGAGCAACGCCCAGGTTGCAGCCGAGCTGGCCCGTCTGGCCGGCGCCAGCGATCAGCGCCTGCGGCAATACGACCGGGGCTCGGCGGCCCGGCGCCGGCAGTGGTACCGGGAGCGGTTCGCCGATGGGTCCGTGCCCGGCCGAGACCCGCTGGAGCAGGCCTACCGGGTGCTGCTGGCCAGGCTGGGCATCGGCGAGGAGGATGCGCCGATTATCGAAAGAGGTCCGGAGCGGCTGGTCTTTCATTCGCGGAACTTCTGTCCCACCCTGGAAGCCTGCCGGATCCTGGGCCTGGACACCCGCCGGGTCTGCCGGCTGTACAACGAGGGGGCCACCGGGGAGCTGTTCCGCCAGGTGGACCCGCGCCTGGTCTTCCGCCGCAACTACGAGAAGCTGCGGCCCTACGCCGCGTACTGCGAGGAGATCATCGAGCTCGCGCCTACCGGTACAGCCTCTGCAGGCGCTGCAGGATGGACAGGTACTCCAGCCCGCTGACCTCCCCGTCCGGCCGGAAGTTGATCCCGTCGGGCAGGTCCATGATCTCCCGCTCCACCACTCCCAGCACCGCGTCGAACCAGGGCTCCTCCACCGCGACGTCCGGCACCGGGCTGAAGGAGTACCGCTTCCGGTAGCGCGTGAGCAGGCCCGGGTCGCGCTCGGTGCGGGCGACCAGCCCCCACAGGAAGAAGGCCACCGTCCTGCGAGGTGCGGCCGCATCGGGGGCTGCGGCCGGGTCCAAAAGCAGGCCCGCGGACCGCAGGGAAGGCAGGGCCGCCGCGTAGGCGGGGCTCGGGTCGGCGGAAAGGGAGGCGAGCAGGCGGGTCTCGCGGAAGGCCCGCTCCACCATGGCGCGCGTGGTGAGCGGTCCCTCCAGCGCTTCGGGCGGCCCGATCGCCGCGGCGCTTCCGGCCTCCCGGGCCGCCTGGGCCAGGGACAAGGCACGCTCGCGGTCCGCCCCGTACAGCGCGCGCCAGGCGGGCTCCAGGGCGCGCAGCCCCTCGTCCAGGTCCTGCGCGGCCTCGGCGTACCTGCCGGCCTTGAGCAGCTCCCGGCCGCGCTCGCAAAGCAGGCGGGACCTCTTTTCCGCGCGCGCCAGACCCGTTTCCATGATGGCCAGGCGCCGGGCGGCGTCCGCCTCCAGCTCCGCCAGCACGAGCCAGTTCCCCTCGACCGTATCGGAGAGCTTCCCCGCGGCCTCCGCCAGGCTGCGGGCAGCCGAGCGCTCTCCCGCCAGCAGCGCCGCCTCGGCCCGCAGCGCCCCCACCCGGGCCTGGGTCGGGCGGCTCTGGCCGGGCCGTGCCGCGGCCCGCTCCAGCTCGGCCCGCAGCTCCGCCAGGCGGACGGGATCCGGCGCCAGGCGCAGGTCCAGCAAGCGCAGGGCGAAGGCCTCCTGGGCCGCCGACTCCTCGTCCCCGGCGCTTCGGGCGATCTGGTCCGGGGGCAGGGTCCGGCAGCCGGCCGCGGCGACTGCCAGGCAAACGGCCAAGGCTGCAAGCGGGAAGCGTGCCCTCACGGCCGGCTCCTGCCCACGGTATAGGCGTAGATTTTCCCGTCCAGGCCCGCCGTGAGCAGATCGGTCCGTCCGTCGCGATCCAGGTCCACGAGCTGGGGCCGGCTCACCCCCTTCACCGGGAAGCCGGGCAGGGGCCTGAACCAGGAGTCGTAGCCGGCGATGAAGGCACCGGAGCCGTACAGCAGGATCTCCTGCGTGCCGTCGCGGTCAAGGTCGCCCAGCAGGATGCGGGCGTTCTTGCCGTCCAGGTCGGGAACGCGGGTCTGCCTCTGGACCTTGCCGTCCAGGCCGACCATGCTCAGGCTCCCGTCCTGGGCCAGGGCGATCAGCACGGGCCGGCCGCTCACGACCGCCGGCTCCGCGGTGGCGTAGAACACTCCGGGCAGGCTGACCGGAAACCAGGGCACCTGGTTGCCCGCCAGGTCCCAGGCGTGCAGAAGGCCCGCCTGGGTGAGGAAGGTGACCAGGGTGGACTCCCCGTCCCGCAGCAGGCGCGGCGCGCAGAAGGAGATGCCGGAGGCCTGCACGGGCCAGCCGGCGGCTTCCGTGCCCTGCAGGTCGGTGAGGTGGATCCGCGACTCGAAGCTCTTCGGGTAGAAGGTCAGGTTCCCGTCCAGGAAGTCCGGAGGCAGGAAAAGCGGCGCTTCCAGGCGCAGGCCCAGAGGCCGGCCCTCGCCCGTCGGACCTACCAGCACGAGCGTGGAGTCGGCCTTGGAGTACAGGGCCAGGCTGTCCCCGATCATGGCCGGCGGCATGCCGCCGGTGATTCCCGTGGCGATGGGGAAGGGGGGCTGGCTTTGCAGGCCGGGACCGAAGCGCCAGACCGTACCGCCGGAGGACACGGCCCACAGCGCGGCCAGGCGTCCGGCTCCGTCAGCCTCCGGCACCAGGGCGGCTTCCGCCTCCAGCGGCGCCTCGGCGATGTGCTTGCCGCTGGGGTCCGCCAGCACGAGCGTGGAGCGGTCCTGAATCCAGGCCAGGAGCGGTGAGCCGGATCCGGCGAAGCGGAAGGCCAGCACCTCCCCGCCGATCGCGCCCTGCGGGTCCAGGGGGAAGCCCGGAATAAGCTGCGCGCCGGCGCCGGTCACGCGCGCGGCGGTGAGGCTGAGCTGGACCTCGTCGGGGGTGGCGCGCACGATGGCCAGGCCCCGGGAGTACAGGCGCAGCACCTCCGTCAGCAGCCCGGCGCCGCGCAGGAAGAAGGGCTCCTCGCGCGCCAGGTCGTACCAGGCCAGCAGCGTGGGATCCGCGGGCACGCCCTGCTGGAGGCTGCTGAAGAGGCCGCCCTGCGCCAGGTTGCTCCCCGTGTCCGCGGAACGGGCCACCGCGGCCAGGTTGGCCGCCTCCAGGGAGAGGAAGAAGTAGTCGCCCTGCTTGAGGAAGTAGGGCTCGGGCACTTCTACGCGCAGAGCTTTCAGGATGAGCCCCACGAACCAGGGGATGGACAGGCGGTCGATGCGCACCTCGTCCAGCACCAGGGAGCTGTCCCGGTTGGCAACCGCCGAGCCGGCCAGCGCTTCGAGGGCCCGCTGGAAGGCGCGCTGGTCGGTGATCCGGGCGAAGAACACCGGCGCCGCGGAGGCCGGCAGCATGAAGGCCCCCAGCTCCGCGCCCACCCAGGAGAACAGCAGCTGCTCGATGCCCAGGCCCGTCACGCTGCGGGCGCCGGAATCCGCCCGGTCGTAGATCGCCTGCACGTCCTGGCCCTGGAAGGCGGCCACCAGGCGGTACAGCTCGCCCAGGGGCGCGATATTGGATACCGTCAGCAGGTAGGCGGAGGACGGCACGTAGCGCAGCACGCCCAGGGTCGCCGGGTCCCGGTCCAGGGCCTTTTCCAGCTCCGGCATGCCGATGGAAACGGGCAGCCCGGCGCCGATGCGCAGGCGCTCGTTGCTGAGCTCCACGTCCAGCATGGACTGGGCGGGCGCCTCCACCGCCTGCAGGATCCGGGCGCCAAGCGGGCTGCCGGAGAAAAGCCCGGTGGAGAGGCTCTTGGTGTCCACCAGGATACGCACGGCGTCGGCCCTGCGCTGGCGGATGCGGTCCAGCAGCTCCCGGCTGGCCCTGGCCGCCAGGCCCGTGCGGGTGGCCTGCCGCTCCAGCGCCTCCTTCACGACCTCGGCCTCCAGCGAGACCACGGCCACGTTGCCGCGCAGGGCGGCGTGGATGGTGGTTTCTCCGGTGGTGTACCGGAACATCGGCACGCCCGCTTCGCTCAGGAAGCTGAACCCGGGCACGCGCAGCAGGGGACCGACCAGGCGGGCCAGGGGGGTGGCGATGCCCCGCCAGCGCAGGTCCAGCACGGCCAGGAGCCGCCCGTCCCGCAGCCAGAGCACGTCCGCCGGCACCTCCAGCAGCAGGCCGAGCAGCGGGGAGCTGGTGAGGGCCAGCCCGCGCGCCTCGCCCAGCACGCTGCGAAAGGCGGCCAGCTCCGGCCGGGCCAGCACGACGTCGGCCGCCTCCAGGTTGAGCCAGCGGTCGTAGATGCCGCGGATGGAGGGGACCTGCACGTAGGCCACGTAGCGCTCGGGGATGAAGGCGGTGGGGTCCTCGCTCTGGATCCACCAGAGCACGCCCAGGACCAGCACGGCCAGCAGGACCGCCGCCAGGATGCCCAGCAGGATCTTCAATAGAACTGAGAGCAGTTTCTTCATCCCCGTCAGCCTCGGAGCCTGATGGTAGCGAAAAACTCAAGGGGGCGCAACGAGGCCAGGCCGCGGCGCAGGCTACTTCAGCCGTTTGTGAAAGCGCAGGGAGGCCGACACCAGCGCCACGGCGCCGATGACTCCCATGGCCAGGGCCTCCCGCCAGAGGAAGCCGAGGCCGGTGCCCTTCAGGTAGACCTCGCGCAGGACGGTGATGAAGTAGCGCAGCGGATTGAGGTAGGTGATGTACTGGACCCACTCCGGCATATTGGAGATGGGAATGAAGAAGCCGGACAGCAGCATGGTGTAGATCGTCGCGAACCAGCTCACGAACATGGCCTGCTGCTGGGTGCGCACCAGGGTGGAGATGAAGATGCCCAGACCCAGGGTGGACAGGAAGAACAACCCGGCCATGGCGTAGAGCAGCAGCGGGCTTCCTTTCATCCAGATGCCGAAAACCAGGCCCGCCGCCAGGATGCTCATGGTGAGCTGAAGGAAGCCCAGGAAGCTGAAGGGGATGATCTTCCCCAAGATGATCTCGGCGCGGGTGAGGGGGGTGACCATGAGCTGCTCCAGCGTGCCGATCTCCTTTTCTCGCACGATGTTCACCGAGGTCAGGAAGGTCGTGACGATGATCAGCAGGATGCCGATCAGCCCCGGCACGAAATTGAGCTTGCTGTCCAGGTTGGGGTTGTACCACATGCGGGCCGACACGGTGACCCGGCCCTGGCCGGAGGGGCCGGGCGCCGCGCCAAGCCCGGCCGCCCAGCCCCGCTGGAGTTGGGCGAGCAGAGCGGTGACGTAGCCCAGGGCGACCCCCGCCGAGTTGCCGTCCACCCCGTCCAGCAGGACCTGGACCCGGGGCGCGCGGCCGTTCTTCATGTCCCGCTCCAGGCCCGGGGGGATGACCACCATCAGCTTCACCCGGCCGTCGTCCAGCAGCTGCACGGCTTCGCCCTCGGAGGCCGACAGGCCGAGGAAGTCGAAGGAGCCGCTGGCCGCGAAGCTCTGGATGAGCCGCCTGCTGGCCGGGGAGTGATCGTAGTCCACCACGCCCATGGGCACGTTCTTCACCTCGGTGGTGACCGAGGAGCCGATGATCAGCAGCTGCAGGAAGGGAGCCACGAACACCAGGATGAGGTTGGCCCGCCGGCGGCGGATCTGCCGGGACTCCTTCTGGATCAGGTAGAACAGGCGCCGCATGCCCCTACTCCAGACGGCGGCGGAAGGAGCGCATGCTGGCCAGGATCAGCAGCAGGTCCATGCCCAGCAGTACGGCGGCCTGCGGGTAGAGGTTGGCCAGGGTGTTGCCCTTGAGGATGATGCCGCGGATGATCCGCAGGAAGTAGGTCGCGGGGACCACCGCGCTCAGCCACTGGAAAAGCCGCGGCATGCTGGCCACCGGAAAGATGAAGCCGCTCATCAGCATGGAGGGCAGGACGGTCAGGGTGACGGTGGCCAGCATGGCCACCGCCTGCGAGTCGGCGATGGTGGAGACCAGGATGCCCAGGCTGATCCCGGTGATCACGTAGATCAGCATCATAACCATGACCAGGGCCAGCGAGCCGCGGATGGGCACGCGGAACCAGAGGCTGCCGGCCACCAGGATGAGCAGGCCGTCGACGAAGCCGATCAGGATGTAGGGCAGCACCTTGCCGAGGATCATCTGGGCCGGCCGGATGGGGCTGACCAGGATCTGCTCCATGGTGCCGGTTTCCTTTTCGCGGGCGATGGCGATGCTGGTGAGCAGGGTGCTGATCAGGATCAGGATCAGGGCGATGATCCCGGGGACGAAGAAGTTGGCCGAGCGCATGTCGGGGTTGTACAGGATCCGCGGGTCCACCGAGAACAGCGAGGGGCCGCTGCCGGCGGCCACGACCCGGCTCACGTAGGCGTTGATGAAGTTGGCGGCGTTCGGGTCGCTGGCGTCGATCAGCAGCTGCACCCGGGCCTCCCTGCCGGAGGCCAGGCTCACGGCATAGTCCTGGGGAATGACCAGCACGCAGCGCGCGCGCCGTGCCTGGAACAACTCGTCCACGTCCTGCAGCGAGGCGGAGCTGAGCCGGAAGAAAGAGGTGGAGGACAGGCGGTCGATCAGCTCGCGGCTTTCCGGGGTGCTGGACTGGTCGACGACGGCCGTGTCGATGCGTTTCATGTCCATGGTGATGGCATAGCCGTAAAGGAAGAGCATCAGCAGCGGCATGGTCAGCACCATGAACAGGCTCTGCACGTCGCGGAGGATGTGGGTCATCTCCTTGCGGACGATCGACAGCAGCACGCGGCTCACGCGCTTTCTCCCCGCACGATCTGCAGGAACACCTCCTGCATGGAGGCGGCCCGGTGGCGCTGCTTCAGGGCCTGGGGATTCTCCACCTCCACCAGGCGGCCCAGCTTCATGATGCCCACCCGGTGGCAGTACTCGGCCTCGTCCATGTAGTGCGTGGTGACGAACACCGTCTTGCCCCGGTCGGCCAGCTGGTAGATCAGCAGCCAGAAGCTGCGGCGCGAGGCCGGGTCCACCCCGCTGGTCGGCTCGTCCAGGAAGATGATCGGCGGGTCGTGCAGGAGGGCCGAGCTCAGGGCCAGGCGCTGCTTCCAGCCCAGGGGCAGGGAACCGGCCTGGGTGTCCGCCTGCCGCGCCAGGCCCACGGAGTCCAGAAGCTCGGCGCTGCGGGCGGCGATCCGGCGGCGGGCCAGGCCGTAGACCCCGCCGTAGAACTGCAGGTTCTCGCGGACCGTGAGCTCCTCGTAGAGGCTGAACTTCTGGCTCATGTAGCCGATGCGGGTCTTGATGCGCTCGTTTTCCCGCAGGATGTCGAAGCCGGCCACCGTTCCGCTCCCGGAGCTGGGCAGGAGCAGTCCGCAGAGCATGCGCATGGTGGTCGTTTTGCCGGCGCCGTTGGCGCCCAGAAAGCCGAAGATCTGCCCCCGCGGGACGCGGAAGCTCACCTGATCGACGGCCAGGAAGTCCCCGAAGCGGCGCGTCAGGTCGCGCACCTCCACCGCCGCTTCGCTATCCATTTACCCTCATCAGCTTCAGGAAGAGGTCCTCCAGTCCCGGACTGATCGGCCGCGGCGGCTGGAACTGCACCCCGCGGGCGGCCAGGTGCCTGGCCACTTGAGCGGTGGTGACCTCCGGTCGCAAGGTGATGTGCACCCCGTCGCCGAAAAGATGGCACTGCCCGCAGAGCGAGGAGCTCTCCAGCTCCGCGTGGACGCGGTGGGCCACGGGAGTCTCCACCAGGTACAGGGGTTCCTCGTACTGCCCGGCCAGCTCCCCTGGCGACTCCTCGGCCAGGATCCGCCCCTCGAACAGCAAGGCCACGCGGTCGCACAGCAGGGCTTCATCCATGTAGGCGGTGCTCACCAGCACGGCGGAGCCCTGGTCGCGCAGGGTTTTCAGGATGTCCCAGAGCTCGCCGCGCGAAACCGGGTCCACCCCGAAGGTGGGCTCGTCCAGCACCAGCACCTCCGGGGAGTGGACCAGCATGCAGGAAAGGGCCAGCTTCTGCTTCATGCCTCCCGAAAGGGCCCCGGCCCGGCGGGACTGGAAGGGGCCCAACCCCGAGAACTCGTACAACCGGGCCAGGCGCCCGGCCAGCTCCCGGCGGGGGACGCCGAACAGGTCGCCGAAGAAGCGCAGGTTCTCGGCCACGCTCAGGTCCTGGTACAGGCTGAAGCGCTGCGGCATGTAGCCGATGCGCGAGCGCACGTAGGCGGGATTCTTGTCCACCGCCCGGCCGCAGAACAGCACCTGGCCGGAATCGAAAGACAGCAGCGAGACCACGGTGCGCAGGATGGTGGTCTTGCCCGCCCCGTCGGGCCCGATCAACCCGAAGATCGAGCCGCGCTCCACGCGGAAGGACACGTCCCGGACCGCCTCCACCGAGCCGTAGGACTTGCCGAGCCCGGCTACGGAGATGGGCGGAGGGAGCGGGCGGCGGGCGACGCGCTGGGTGGGGCGCTGGAATCCGGCATGGGCTAGAACCGCACGTCCACCGGCATGCCGACCTTGAGGACTCCATCCGGGTTTGGAACCAGGACCCGCACCCGGTACACCAGGGTGGTCCGGGTTTCCTGGGTCAGGATGGTCTTGGGCGTGAACTCGGCCTCGCTGGCGATCCAGCTCACCGTGCCCTTCAGGTCACCCGGCAGGCCTTCCCCGCTCGCGCGCGCCTCGGCGCCCAGGCGCAGCGAGCCCAGCATCGCCAGAGGCACGTAGACCTCGATCCGCAGGGTGGACAGGTCGGCCACCTCCAGCAGGGGACTGCCGACGGCCGCCAGCTCCCCCTCGTGGCGGAAGAGGTTGAGCACCGTCCCGTCGATGGGCGAGCGAAGCTCGGCGTCCCGGATGCCGATCTCGGTGAGCAGCATGCCGGCGCGCAGCTCCTGCTCCTGGGCTCCGATCAGCTTGTAGGAGGATTCCAGCGCCTTGTGGTTGGAGCGCAGGGCCGCCAGGTTGGCCTGCTCCACGGCGAGCTGGGTGGCCAGCTCGTCGCGCCGCTGTCGGGTGGCACCGCCTTCGGCCAGCAGGCGCTCGGTGCGGGCCAGGGTTTCCCGGGCCAGCTCCAGCCTGGCTTCCGCCTGCTGCACCTGGGCCTGGGCCTGCTCCAGCTGCGCCTCCGCCGTGCCGCGCCGCAGGCCGAGCTGGGCCAGCTGGGCGGCCTGGCCCTGCGCCTGGGCGCGGGGCCGCTCCGTGTTGATCCGGGCCAGGACCTGTCCCTGGCGCACGGCCTGCCCTTCGGAAACCGCAAGACTGTCGATGATCCCCGCCGCCTGGGAGGACAGCAGGATGGCCTCCACGTCCGCGCGCCCGGTGTAGGCGAACTGCCGTTCATTGTCGGCGCAGGACCAAAGAAGCAACAGCCCCGCGACCGCGATCCACTGGCTTTTCATTGATCGATGCTCCATTGCCCGATGGGCTGACCGCTCATGGCCTCCAGGAGGTTGGCCTTCAACCGCAGGGAAAGCAGCTGGCTGCGGTACTGCAGCTCGGCCTGGGTGAGACGCAGGTTGGCGTCGTTGAAGTCCGTGCTGGAGGCCATGCCCTGGGCCTGCTGCGAGCTGACGATGGCCATTCGCGCGCGCGCCAGCTCCAGGGAGGCCGCCAGCACCCCCAGCTCCTCCCGGGTGGCCTCCCAGTCGCGCACCAGGCTGTCGTACTCCAGCTGGAGCTGCTCGCGCGCGGAGCGCTCCTCCGCGGCCTGCCGCAGGAGCCTGCGCTCGGCCGCCTGCACGGCCAGGCTGTCGGCGCCCCAGTTGTAGGACCAGGAGAGGGCGGCCCCGGCGGTGGCGTAGAGCATCCACTGGTTTTCCACCGGGTTCACTCCGGGGATGCCGTAGTGCACCGCCCCGCTCAGGGTCAGGGCGGGGTAATGCCGGGAGGCGGTCAGCCGGACGCTGGCCTGCAGCATGGCCCGCTGGATGGACAGGGCCTTCACCTGCTCCAGGCTCTCCAGCTCCAGCTTCGGCACCTCCGGCCGCGTCGCGGAGTCGGGAGCCGGCGGCACTTCGATCGGCCTGCCCGTGAGGGTCTGCAGGCGCTCCATGGCGTCCTCCAGCGCGGCCCGGGCCACGATGAGCTTCTGGTCGAAGTCCAGGGCGGCGAGCTGGAGCGCCAGCAGGTCCACTCTCTGGGCCATGCCCTGCCGTTCCAGGGCCGAGGTCTGGTCGATCTGCAGCTGGGCCCGCCGCTTTCCGGATTCGATGCCCTGGATCTGCAGCCGGGCCGCCTGCGCCTGCCGGTAGCCGGTCACCGTCCGCAGGGCCACCTGGTCGCGGGCGGAGTCGCGGGCGCTGCGGGCCAGCTCCCCGCCCAGGCGCTTGAGCTCCACGCTGGCCTTCTGGGCGAACCCGGTGAAGGCGGGCCAGCGCAATCCGCTGTAGAGGTCCAGGCTGTGCTGGCGGACCAGGGACACCGGAGCCGGGAGGATGGGCAGGTCCAGCTCGGCGGTGGCCGAAGTGTACTGGTAGCCCGCCCCCAGGCTGAAGGAGGGAAGCTGCCCGCGGGCGGTCGAGGCCGCCTCCAGCCGGGCCGCCTCCAGCCCGGCCTGGGCCGAAGCGACCGCCGCGTCGTGGGCCAGCGCCAGCTCCACGAGTTCCCGCAGCGACTGCCCCTGCGCTGGGGCAGTGCCCGCCAGCAGGACCGCGAGAAGCGCCGGCAGCCGGCCCCGGCCGGACCGGCCGAGCTGCCGGGCCCGATGCCGCGGCTCATGGGCTCTCCCCCCGCATCTTGAGCCCGTAGTACAGCACGTCGAAGATCGACTGCCGGCGTTGGGCCAGGAAGGCCTCCCTGTCGAAGGGCTTTCCCGGCTGGACGCTGGCCAGCACCTCGCGGACGATCGGCTCGGCGGCGAAGAAGTAGATGCAGGAGCCCAGGACGGTGATCATGAACTGGATCGGGTCCACCGGCCCCAGGTGCCCGGCCTGCTGCTCCTGCCGGATCAGGGCCACCAGCCGCATGGGCAGGGTCATGCGCTGGTGCGGCCAGGGTCTTGACCAGGATGTCGCGGGCGATGGCGCCTCCGTGGGCCAGCTCCTGCATGAGGAACAGCGGCACGCGGGGGTTGGCGGCCAGCAGGTCCAGCAGCCGGTCGATGAACTGGCGCAGCACCGCGGCGAAGGAGCTGCCGTCGCCGAAGGCCTCTTCGATCTGGCTGAAGAAGGCGGCGAAGACCTTGCCCAGGATGCGGGCGTAGATGTTCTTCTTGGTCCGGAAATAGTAGTGCAGCAGCGTCTTGTTGATGCCGGCGCGATCGGCGATTTCCTGCATCCGGGCCCCGCTCAGGCCCTTCTCCAGAAAGACGTCGCCGGCGGCGCGGAGGATGAGCTCTTCCTTGCTGGGGTCCGCCGGCGTGTTCATGGCCTCCCTAAACCAAATGGTTTAACCATATGGTCAATAATACCACTGCCGCGGTGGATTGTCAAGTCGGGGGGGTGACCGCTATAGTTGGAGGGCTCATGAAGATCCCGCCGTTCCTCCTGGAGCGCTACTTCGCCGGTCACGAGTTCAACGTGCGCTGGCTGCTGTGCGCCTCGGACTGCCAGTCCGTGAGCATCGGCGAGCTGCTGGCCCTGGAGCCCGGCGCGGAGGAGCGCTTCTCCAAGCAGCGATTGGGTTACACGGAAAGCGCCGGCAGCCCGGCCCTGCGGCAGGCCATCGCCGGCCTGTACACCTCCACCGGGCCGGAGCAGGTGCTGGTGCACAGCGGCGCCGAGGAAGCCATCTTCCTTTTCATGCACGCGGCGCTGGAGGCCGGCGACCATCTGGTGGTGCAGACCCCCTGCTACCAGTCGCTGGCCGAAGTGGCCCGCAGCATCGGCTGCATCGTGGACCCCTGGCCCCTGCGCGAGGGGCAGGGCTGGGCCCCGGACCCGGAGGAACTGCGCCGCCTGATCGGCCGCCGGACCCGGGCGGTGGTGATCAACAGCCCCCACAACCCCACCGGCTATCCATCTGACCCCGGCCCTGTTCGGCGAGGTGGTCCGGCTGGCCGAAGAGCGAAACGTCCTCCTGTTCTCCGACGAGGTGTACCGGGAGGCGGAGTACCGGGAGGCCGACCGGCTGCCCGCGGCCTGCGACCAGAGCGAGGCCTGCGTGTCCCTGGGGGTGATGTCCAAGAGCTACGGCCTCCCCGGGCTGCGCATCGGCTGGCTGGCCACCCGCAACGCCCGCCTGCTGCAGGCGGTGGCCGCCCTCAAGGACTACACCACCATCTGCAGCCCGGCGCCCAGCGAGTTCCTGGCCGAGCTGGCCCTGCGCCACCGGCAGGCGCTCCTGCGGCGCAACCTGGACCTCATCCGCGGCAACCTGCAGGTGCTGGAGACCTTCTTCGCCCGGCACGCCCAGCGCTTCGCCTGGCTCCGCCCCCTGGCAGGGCCGGTGGCCTTCCCGCGCCTGCTCGGCGCGGAAGTCGAGGGCTTCTGCGACCGGCTGCGGGAGCGCTCCGGCGTGCTGCTGGCGCCCGGAAGCGTGTTCGGCGACCGGGACAACCACTTCCGCATCGGCTTCGGGCGCGCCGACTGTCCGGAGGCGGTGGCCCGACTGGAGGAGGGGCTGGAAGAGGCGCTACGCTGATGCAGCCGGAGCAGGTGTTTTCCAGCTACCCGGTGCGGGGGGTGAGCGAGCGGCTGTGGTTCGGCTGGTGCCCGCGCTGCGGCCGGCCGCTGGGGAGCGAGGCCGGTGCCCGGCGGTGTGCAAACTGCGGGTTCACCGACTACAAGAACCCCCTTCCCGGGGTGGTGGTGCTGATCGAGGAGCAGGACCGGGTGCTCCTGGGCCGGCGCGGCCCGCACAGCTTCCAGCCGGGCCGCTGGTGCCTGCCCGGCGGCTTCATCGAGTACGCGGAGGATTTCCTCACCGCCGCCGTCCGCGAAGTGCGCGAGGAGACCGGGCTGCAGGTGGAAATCCTCTCCCTGCTTTCCGTGGTCTCCAACTTCCTGGCCGAAGAGCTGCACACCCTGGTGGTGGTCCTGCTGGGACGGGTGACCGGCGGGCAGGCGCGGGCCGGGGACGACCTGGAGGAGCTCGGCTGGTTCCCCCTGGAAGGCCCGCTGCCGCCGATGGCCTTCCAGGCGGACCGCCACATCGTCGAGCGCTACCGGGCCACGCGCCTGGCCGGCGCGCCGGTGGACCCCCGCTACGCCGGAGGGCCGGCTGCGGGCAGCAGGATCCAGCCCTCCGCCGGATCCCCGAGCTTCTGATAATCCCTCAACAAATAGCAGCGGGCTGTCAGGGCGCACAGGGCCGCGTCGATGAAATCGAGCGACCTTAGCGCGCCCGCATCGATGCCCAACCCGGCGAGCAGCCCGCGCCGGTCCGCCCGCTTGTTCCTGGCCGAAAGTATCTTGCCGGCCAGAGTGCAGGCGATGGCCTGGGGGAAAGTCTCGAAGCAGACCTTCGCGCGCGCTGGGGCGGAGCCGTCGAACAGCGGATAGACGGCGGAGAGGCTCTGATAGAGAGACAGGCCGTTGCGCATCCAGGCGTAGAAGGGATGCGACTCGGCCATTTCCCGTCCCGGCGTGGCAAAGCAATGGATCCGCCGCAGGGCCAGGTCGCGTTCGGCCGGCCGCATGTGCGCACCGGAGCGCCAGTGGCAGGGCGCATCCACCCCGATCGCGCGCGCGCCTTCCTGCCGGACCCAGCCCGCGATGGCGTCGGCATCGGTCGAATGGAATTTCTCGACATCGCCGCCATCGCGCAGGAGGACCGCGTGGAAACCCTTTCTCGGCCCGCCCACGTCGATCCCTGCGGCGATGTTCATGGAACCGGTCATGCGGTCATGCTCAAGGCTTCATCAATTCGTCGTAGACGGCCAGCAGGTTCTCCACTGGAGTATCGGGCAGGGTTTCATGGGTCGGGGCCAGGATGATGCCGCCGGCGAGGCCCCACAGCTCCTTCACCCTGCGCACCACCGCCCGGATATCCTGGGGGCTCTTCTGCACCAGGTCCTTCTGGACGTCCATGGTGCCGTGGAAGCAGACCTCCCGGCCGTAGAGCCGGTGCAGGTTCTCCAGGCCCATGTCGCGGGCGGAGGTCTGCGCCACGTCGAACACGTCGATCCCCGCTTCAATCATGAGCGGCAGCACCTCGTGCACTGAGCCGCAGCAGTGCCAGCCGAAGAGAAGGCCGTGGGCGTGGACATTGTCGATCAGCTTCCGGTAGGCGGGCAGGAAATAGCGCCGGAACAGGGCCGGTGAGAAAAGCAGGCCCTCCTGTCCCGCCACGTCGTCCCAGGTTCCGTAGTAGACCGCCTGGCCGTTCATGGCCGCCAGCTCCCGGCGGTTGAACTCCAGGACGAAATCCACGACGGCGCCCGTGATCCGCTCCGCCATCCTGCGATCGGAGCACAGGTCCATCAGGAAGGCTTCCATGCCCCGCAGGTAGGAGCAGATCATGAAGAGGCTGCTCAGCGTGCCCAGGTTCACCAGGTCCTCTTCGCTGTCCCGCAGCTGCTCCGGCCGCACCTCCCGGTGCGGATTGACCATATGGCGGAAGTCGAAGAGCTCCAGCCGGTCCAGGAGGAATCCGGGCCGGATATCCGCCGGTGAGCGGGCCGCGCCCAGCGGTGGGTCCACCCCGACCAGGGGGTAGTCGAGGTTGTAGCCGGGCATTCGGGCCTGCCTGGAATGGATGCCGATCTTGTGGAAGGAAGTCCCGTCGTCGATGTATGGCGGCTGGGGCGGGGGACCCGTGTAGCGGGGCGAGAAGGTCGAGAACCTGTCCGGCTTGGTTCCGGAGGACCAGAAGTCCGCCGGGAGCCGGTCCAGGAAGGACTTCTGATTGCGGGCGAAATCCTTTGGATCTTCGAATCCGAAGCGCCGCATCAGCAGCTCGGCCAGATGCTTGTTGGCCCGGAAGGTGGTCGGGAGGCGGTCGACAGGTTTGCGCCGGATGGCGGCCAAGAGGCGCTGTTTCTTCGTCATCCGACCGGCCGGAGGATGAGGATCGACACTCCTTCACCGACGACCTTGGATTCCACCAGGCGGTAGGATTTCTTGTCGCTGGTCTCGCCGAAAAGGCGCTTCCCGCTTCCCAGGAGGACGGGGAAGAGCATCAGATGAAGCTCGTCCACCAGGTCATGCTCGAGCAGGGTTTGCGCCAGCCGGGCGCTGCCGTGCACGACGATGTCCCCCTTGAGCTGCTCCTTCAGCCGGGTCACTTCCTTCACCACGTCCCCTGTGAGCACGGTGGTGTTGTTCCAGGAGGGCTTGCGCAGGGTGGAGGACACCACATACTTGGGCATGCTGTTGAGCTTGTCGGCGAACTCTCCTTTCATGGAAGGCCAGGCCCTGGCGAAGCCCTCGTAGGTCTTCCGGCCCAGCAGGAGGGCCTCGCTTGCCAGGGTCTCGTCGAGCTTGAACTTCTCCCCCTCGGCACCACGGTTGATCTGGAAGGTCCAGCCCCCGTGCTTGTAGCTTTCCCCTCCCCCCGGGGCTTCCATGACGCCGTCCAGCGAGAGGAACTCGGTCACAATGATTCTGGCCATACCATTCAATCTACTCAAGAAGCTGGCGCGCCGGCTTGGCAGGCCCTCGCCCCGCTCCGCCTAGTTGGGGTCCCAGGAGAGGTTGAGCCCGAACTCGTGATTGAAGCGCCCGGACACGGTGCTGTCCGGCCCCAGGGGCAGGCGCAGGATGCCCCGGTAGCGGCCGCCCAGGCGCCAGTCCCCGCGCAGGCGGGATTCCACGCCCAGGCCGGCGACGTAGGTCTGCTGGGAGTTCTCCTCGTTTTCGTACAGGTCGAACACGCCCTGCACGAAGGGGACCAGCTTCAACTCCCGCAGCAGCCGCAGGGTGAGCTCGGTCTTCAGCAGCAGGTTGGTGAAATCCCGGGGATCGCCGAAGCTGTCCGGCTCGTCGTAGACGGTCCACTTGGACCGGAAGCCCGTGCTCCACTGCAGGCGATCCGTGATGTCCCAGGCGAAATCCGGGTTGAGGTAGAACCAGGTGTAGCTTCCGGGCTGCAGGTAATACAGCTTGCGGGCCACGGCGGTGTAGAGGTTGGTGACCAGCTGCTCGCTCCATTCCTCTTTGATCCGCAAGGTCAGCTTGTGCCGCTGGGAGGAGGGCTCCAGCTGCTCCTCCTCGACGTCCTCCGGCTCGATCTGCTCGCTGCCGACCCCGCCGTCGTAGCGCAGGAAGAACACGGGCAGCTTCAGGTCCTGGGCGGAGGCCAGGAGCGGAAGCAGAAACAGGGAAAAGCCGATCACGGCAAGGCGGGCGTTCATGGCCCTTAGTATAGGCTGTTCCCGCCGCGGATGGTTATTTTGTTGGTAGAGGATGATTATGCCGAATGCGAGATTTGTCGGGCGGGACGAGCTGGCCGGAAGCGAGTGGGACAATCAGCGCAAGGATTGGAAGCGGCCGGGCATCGACCGGGAGGTATTGAAGAAGCTGTCCGAGCGCAGCACGCTCAACGGCCTGGCGCGCATCGCCTGGTTCGTCCTGCTGCTGGCCGCCAGCGCGGTCGCCGCGGTCTACGTCAGCCGGATCAGCCCCTGGCTGGCGATCCCCGTTCTCTACCTCTACTGGTTTTTCTACGGATTCTGGGTGGCGATCGTGCACGAGCTGCAGCACGGGACCGTGTTCGCCAGGTCGGAGGATTGGCTGAACGAGGTCTTCCTGTATTTCGTGCAGGCCATCGCGTGGAACAGCCCGACCTACGCGCGCATCTCCCACCGGCTGCACCACCGCTACACCATGGTGCGCGGCGTGGATCCGGAGACGGATTGGCCGGAGGTGATCACCACCCGCTGGCTGCGCGGTTTCCTGGTCAGCCTGGTGCTGCGGATCCTGGTGGTCGGCGCGCTGTTCGAGCTGTACCGCTCCGTCCGGCTGCAGATCGAGCGGGCCGCGGGCAGGAAGGACCGCATGATGCGCGACCACTGCACGCCGCAGGACATCCGGGCCATCCGCATCGAGTCCCTGGCCATCCTGCTCGCGCACGCGGCGGTCGCCGCCGCGGCGATCGTGTTCCGGCGCTGGGAGCTGCTGGCCTTCGTCACCCTGGCCTGGCACGTCGGCTCGCCCATGGAGATCCTCTGGCACGCCACCAAGCACATCGGCCGGCCCTACAACGTGAACGACCACCGCCTGAACACCCGCTCCGTGCGCGTGGGCTGGTTCATCAAGTCCTTCTTCTGGGGTCTGGACGACCACGTCGACCACCATCTGTATCCGATTGTGCCCTCGAGGAACCTGCCCAAGCTCCACAAGCTCCTGGAAAAGGACCTGCCGGATGCGGACAACGTCTTCGGCTGCTGGGCGGAAATGTTCGAGATTTCCAAGGAGAAGGACCGCGACCCGAGGCGTGAGTTCGTGTCTGTCGAGCTGAAGTAGGCGCCGCCCTTATTCCCGGGCCAGCACGGTCACGCAGTTGGTCACTCCGGAGCCGCCGACGTTCAGCAGCAGGCCGATGCCCGGCGGCCGCGCGGGGGCGACCCCGATCGGCTCCCCGATCAGCTGCCGGTGCAGGAGCACGTGCATCGAGGCGCCGGTGGCCCCCACCGGGTGGCCCTTGGCCTTCAGGCCCCCGGAGAGGTTCACCGGGCAGCGGTCTTCCCTCGTGAAGCGCCCCTCCAGGTAGTCGTACCCGGCCCGGCCGTACTGCCGACAGGCCCAGGGCCTCGGTGGTGAGCAGGTGGTTGATGCTGAAGCAGTCGTGCACCTCCGCCAGGTCCACGTCCTGCAGGCTGATTCCCGCCTCGGCGAAGGCCCGGTCCCGGGCCGCTCTCCCTGCTTCCGGCAAATGCATGGCCCGCCGCCGGGAAAGGGGCAGATGCTCCACCGCGTGGCCGATGCCGGCGATGCGCACGCTGCGTCCCGGGCGCCCCTGGGGTCCGCCCGCGGCGGCCAGCACCAGGGCCGCGGCCCCGTCGGAGATCAGGGAGCAGTCGTGCAGCCGCAGGGGGGGAGCGACCATCAGGTTGGCGCCCTTGCCTTCGGCAGGCAGGGCCAGGATGCTCTCCGGGGTGAACAGGCGCAGCTGGGCCGGCTTGCTGCCCGGCCCGAACTGGGCCAGCGGGTTCTCCGCCCCGTTGCGGTAGCCCAGCGCCGACACGGCGGCCAGCATCCGCCGGAACTCGCTCTTCCGGCAGACCATAGAAGGCCCGGTAGGCCTTGGCCAGCTCGGCGAACAGGCCGGGGAAGGTCAGGCCCCGGGCGCCTTCCTCCGGATAGTAAGAGCTGCAGGCCAGGGCGTGGGCCACCCCCTCGGTGTCCAGCAGGCTCATCTTCTCCACCCCGATGACCAGCGCGGTGCGGCAGCGGCCGGCCTCGATGGCGTAGAGGGCTTCATAGACGGCCAGGGTGGAGGAGGCGCAGGCCCCCTCGACGCGGGTCATCGGCTTGAAGCGGAAGGAGTCGTCGATCGCCGCGGCCGCCGGCGCCGGGTGCTCCTGGTTCACGAACAGCGCCGGGGAACAGCTGCCCACGTAGACCGCGTCGATCTCGGCGGCCTCCAGGGCGGCGTCCTGGACCGCACCCCGGCCGGCCTCCACCAGCAGGTCGTAGAAGCTTTTCAGGTCGCGGGTCCGGCCGGTGGCCGGATCGGTTTCCGCGAACCTGCCGAAGCGGCCATGCCAGCTGCCGATGATCCGCACGCTGCTCATGGCCGCCCCTCGCAATCCCGGAAGATGTCCGGGTCCATGAGCCGCGGGGCGTTCACCCGCGGGCGGAACTCCATCAGGTCCAGGACCTGGCCGCGCACTTCCACGCCGGGGGCGGTCTCCACCAGCTCCAGCCCGCCCGCCGTCAGGGCGAAAACGGCCCGCTCGGTGACGTACAGGACCTTCTGCCCCCTGCGCAGGGCCTGACGCGCGGCGAAGGAGACCTGCTCCACCCGGCGCAGGAACTTGCGCACCCGTCCCTCGCGCAGGATCCGCAGGGTCCCCGCCTCCACCCGCGCCTCCAGGCCGTCGGCCGTGAAGCTGCCGCAGAACACGACCACCTTGGCGGTCTGGGTGATGTTCACGAAGCCGCCGACCCCGGAGAGCTTGCCGCCGTAGCGGGCCACGTTGACGTCACCCCGGGCGTCGACCTGGGCCAGGCCCAGGGCGGCGAAGTCCAGGCCGCCGCCGTCGTAGAAGTCGAACTGGGCCGGCTGGTCGACCATCGCCTGGGGGTACAGGGAGGCGCCGAAGCTCAAGGCCCCGGCGGGGATGCCGCCCACGGGGCCGCTTTCCACCGTCATGGTGAAGCGCTCCAGCCAGCCCTTCTCGGCGGCGATGCGGGCCAGCCCCTCGGGCATGCCGATGCCCAGGTTCACGACCGCTCCTTCCGGGATTTCCCGGCAGGCCCGCAGGGCGATGATGCGCCGCACCGGGTCGGCCAGCTTCTCCAGCTCCGCGCCGATCACCCTGCCGGCCGGCTGGGCGGCGCAGTAGCCGGGGTTGTGTACCTCCCCGAAGGTCTGCGGATGCTCCCCCTCCCCGGCCACCACCACCCGGTCCACCAGGATTCCGGGGACCTTGACCGGCTGGGGCGGGGCCGGCTGGTCCAGCAGGCGCCGCACCTGGGCGATGACCACCCCGCCGCTGTTGTGGGCCGCCTGGGCGATGGGCAGCATCTCCCCGAACAGGGCCTCCTCGTCCATGACCAGGTTGCCCAGGGAGTCCGCGGCGGTGGCCCGGATCAGGCCGACGTGGATCGGGAAGGCCTTGTACCACAGCCAGGTGCGCCCGCCCAGGCGCAGGCGCCGGACCAGGCCGGCGGGGGTCCGCCGGTTCAGCCGCCCGCCCTGCAGGGCGGGGTCCGCGCAGGTGCCCAGGCCGATGTGGGTGATGCAGCCGGGGCGGCCCGCGGCGATGTCGCGGAACAGCTGGCGAGATGACCCCCTGGGGCAGGTTGTAGGCCTCGATCTTTCCGGACAGGGCCAGCTCGCCCAGGCGCGGGGCCAGGCCCCAGTGCCCGCCGATCACCCGGCGCAGGAGCCCTTCGTGGGCCAGGTGGTTGGCGCCGCGGTCGCGCCCGTCGCCCTGTCCGGCCGCGTACACGACGGTGAGGTTCCGCGGCCGGCCTTCGTCGCGGAAGCGCCGCTCCAGGGCCGAGAGCAGGGCCTCGGGAACTCCCGCCCCGACGAAGCCGCCGGTGGCCACGGTCTGGCCGTCTTGCACCAGGCGCAGGGCCTCCTCGGCGCTGCAGACCGCGGGCCGCGCCGGGCTCATCCGATCCACCCCCCGTTGACCTGGATGACCTGCCCCGTCACGTAGGAGGCCAGCTCGCTGGCCAGGAACAGCACCACCCCCGCGATCTCCTCCGGCTCGGCGAAGCGGCCCAGGGGGACGGACTGGAGCATCTGGGCCCGCGCCTCTTCGGGGATGCTCAGGCCCATCTCGGTGAGCACGACCCCCGGGGCCACCGCGTTGACGGTGATGCGCCGCCGGGCCAGCTCCCGGCTCAGGCTGCGGGTCAGTCCGATGACCCCGGCCTTGGAGGCGGCGTAGTTGGTCTGGCCGAAGAAGCCCAGGAAGGCCGAGATCGAGGAGACGGTGACGATGCGCCCCCCGTCGGCCAGGCGGGAGGCGGCCTCCCGGCAGACCAGGAAGGTCCCGGTGAGGTTGGTGTCCATCACGGCCTGCCACTCCTCCAGGCCCATCTTCTTGATCGTCTTGTCGCGGATGATGCCGGCGTTGCTCACCAGGATGTGCAGCTCGCCGAAGCGGGCCGCCGCCGCGTCGAACAGGCCGCGCACCGCCTCCGGGTCGCGCACGTCCGCCGGCAGGGCCGCCGCCCGCGGGCCCAGAGCCGCGGCCGTCTGCTCGGCCCGCGAGCGGTTGGCCCCGTCGTCGAAGTAGTTCACCACCACGTTGGCTCCGGCCTCGTACAGGCGGCGGGCCACGGCGGCCCCCAGCCCCTGGCCCGCCCCGGTGACGATGGCCGTGCGTCCGGTGAGATCGATGGCAACCATGCAGCTACGGTGGCACAGGAGCGGGTCGGTGTCTACGGCGGGGACTGGAAGAGGGTTACCTGCAGCCCATCCGGCCCCGCGACGCGGGCGTTCAGGTCTTTCCAGGGAGTCTCCACCGGGCCGCTGACCAGCGGCACGCCTGCGGCGCCGGCTGCCGCCATGGCATCCTGCAGGTTGGAAACCTCGAAGGCGAAGCGGACTTGGTCCGGGCGGACCCCGTCCGGAGGATTGCTTGCCTGTTTCGATCCGGTCGACGAACGCGGAGTGCTCCTGGTCCAGAATTTCCAGGGTGGCCTCCCGGATGGACAGCACCACTCCGCGCCCTTCGCCGGCATCCCATTCCTGCTGGACGGGGAGCCCCAGCACGTCACGAAAGAACGAGAGCGCCTTGTCGAAGTCGCTGACGGTCAAGGCGACCCGGAACTGCTTGGCAGGATTCACATCAGGCCTCCTTCAGCACTACGGCGGCAGGATTCGGCCCAGAACCTCCGGGTGCCCGCCCACCCACTGCTGGAATACCGCCGCGAGCGCCGGGTTGTCCTGGAGCCGCATGCTGGTATCGTGCGCGGGGTTGTCGTCGTTCTGCCAGGCCTCGTTCCACCAGGAAAAGCCGATCACCCGCGGCCAACGGCTCCGCACCAGATCGGAGAGGGCCCGCTCGGCCCACGCCGCCGGATCGCCGCGCGGATGGTTCCTGGTGGCGCCGAACTCCAGCAGGGCGATGGGCCTGGCCGGACTCAGCGCGGCCAGGCGGGGATAGGCCGAATCCATTGCGGGCCGGAACTCCGGCCATTCCTCCTCCAGCGGAGTCAGCGCCCCGTAGACGCTCACCCCGACCAGATCAATGTACTCGTCGCCCGGATAATAGTCCTCCAGCCGGTTCCAGGGAGCCTGTGGGTTGTCGTCGTTGTTGGCGTGAAAGACCCAGAGGATATTGGCGGCGCCTTCCTGGCGCATGAGGCGGATGATGTGCCGGTAGGCGTCCCGAAACCGCTGCGGACCCCGCTCCTTGCCGTTCCACCAGGCGTTCCAGGGGAACCACTTGCCGTTGACTTCGGTTCCATACTCGACCAGCAGAGGGCTTCCGAAGTCCCGGGCTTCTGCGGCCCAGGCGCGCAAGTCCTCATCGAAGGCGCCTTCCAGGATCCGGCTCAGGCTGAAGACGCGTTCCCGGCGGTCTTGCTCCGGGCTGCTGCGCAGCATCAGGCGGATGAAGGGAATGCTCCCCCTGGCCCGGATCCAGGAAGCAGTGTGCCAGCGGAAACCCTCTTCCCTTGTACCAGTTGTGAGAGAAGTACACCCAGGCCGCGGATTTACCCGCCAGCTTCTCGTAGGAATCCACGTCGGCGGGGGTGAGGTCGTCCTCTTCGCCGGTTACACCTCCGGGGAATACCCCGTGGTACAGCTGCCCCTGCGGGGGAACAGCGATGAGCCCGCGAAGCGGTGGGTCGGCAGCGGCAGGCGTCCGCGAACTCAACAAGGCGACCAGCAGCAGCAGGCGAAGCAGCCTATCGCGCAGCGGCGTCTCTTCTTTCCCCGATCTGCTGGCGCCACATGGCATAATACAGTCCCTTTTGCCCAAGCAGCTCTTCGTGGGTTCCCGTCTCGACGATCTTCCCCTGTTCCAGCACATAGATCACATCGGCGTGCATGATGGTCGAGAGCCGGTGGGCGATCAGGATGATGATCTGTTCGCGGCCGGCCGAGATCTGCCGGATCGTCCGCGTGATGTCCTCTTCGGTCAGCGAGTCGAGAGCCGACGTGGCCTCGTCGAAGATCAGGAGCCGGGGCTGTCGCAGCAATGCCCTGGCGATGGAAAGGCGCTGTTTTTCGCCGCCGGAGAGCTTGATGCCGTTCTTCCCCGATGATCGTATCGATCCCGTCGCGGCGCGGGAAAGGAACGGGGTCGCCTGAGCCTTGTCTAAGGCCTCCAGGATCTCCTCGTCCGTCGCGTCCGATCTCACGAATCGCATGTTCTCCTTGATGCTGCCGGCGAACAGCTGGGTTTCCTGGGTGACGAAACCCGATCTGCCGGCGCAGGGGTTGTAGCGGATGTTCGCGGACGAGGCCTCGTTGAAGAAAATGGACCCGCTGACCGGCCTGTAGAGACCCACGAGCAGCTTGACCAGGGTGGACTTTCCCGATCCCGAGGGGCCGACGATGGCGATGGTCTCACCGGACCGGACGTCGAACGAGACGCCGTCGACGGCGTTGAACGACGCGGTCCTGTGCCGGAAGACCACATTCTCGAAGCGGATCCTCTCCAGCGGGCCGATCTCGTCGGGATTCTCGGGACGGCGCTCGATCGGGCTTGTTCATGAGCGCGTCGAAATTCTGGACGGACGCGTCCACCTCCCGGTACTGGAGGATGATGTTCCCCAGGTCCTGCAGAGGCCCGAAAATCGTCGTGGAGATGAACTGCATGGCGATCAGCTCGCCGGTCGTCAGCACGTTGCGGAAGATGAGCCAGAGCAGGATGAACAGGATGGAATTCTTGAGCAGGTTGAGCGCGCTCCCCTGCAGGAACGTCAGCGAACGGACCTTTCGGGCCTTCTGCATCTCGAGCTCGTAGATATGGCCGCGTCTGTCCGCCCAGGCGCTTGATCTCCTGGAAGGTCAGGCCCAGACACTTGACCAGCTCGATGTTCCGCAGGGACTCGGTGATGACCCCCGACAGGCGGTAGGTTTCGCGGTTGATGGACCTCTGGACGGTCTTGATCTTTTTCGAGAGCAGGCCCGTGAGGGACGCCCAGCACGCCGATGCCGACGAGGAAAACGGGGACGAGCAGCCAGCTCTTCGTGACGCTGTACCAGATCAGGAAGCCGATGCCGATGATCGAGGAGAACACGACGTTGATCAGGGAATTCACGAATCGCTCGGTGTCGGTCTTCACCTTCTGCATGATGGAGACGGTTTCACCGCTGCGGCTCTCTTCGAATTCCTGGAAGGAGAGCCGCAGGGTCTGTCTCAGGCCGTCGTTGAAGACATCTCATCCCGAAGCGGGCCACGGCCATGCGCGAAAGATATTCCTGCAGCGCCCGGAACAACCTGGCGACAGCAGGGCGATGGCGATGGCCAGGGCCAGCCAGAAGAGCACCCCGCGGACGAGTTCGTTCTCCGGGCGGCTGGCCGCGGTTGGTGGCGAAGTCGTCGATGATCTTCCCGAAGATGATGGGATCGATGAGGCCCAATAACTGGGCGATGCCCGCCAGAGCAAGGGCAAGGATGATCAGCCACTGCTGCGGCTTCAGGTACTTCCAAATGGTAAGCATGGCTACACCGCCGGCAGGCGCACTTCGAACACCGCCCCGCCGCCTTCGCGGTTGGAGGCCAGCACCGTGCCGCCGTAGCCCTCGACGATCGCCTTGACGATGGCCAGGCCCAGGCCGGGGTGCTCCAGGCGCGGGTCGCGGGGCTGGGCAGCGCTCGCGGAGGCGGCCTGAGGCTGGGCGCCCGCCGCTGCCGGCCGGTAGCTGAAGAAGCGGTCGAAGATGCGCTGCAGGTGCTCCGGCGGGATGCCGGGGCCGCGGTCGGCCACGCGCAGGAGCGCCCACGGGCCTTCGCGGCGGGCCACGACCTCGACCTCGCTTCCCGGCGGGGCGAAGCTCGCCGCGTTGTCCAGCAGGTTCTCCAGTACCTGCAGCAAGCGGTGGGGGGCCAGGCGCACGAACGGGTGGGAGGCCGGGTCCGCGCTGGCCTGGAGCCGGAAGGCAGGGAGCTCCGGCCGCCGCAGGCGCAGGCTCTCCATGCAGCGCTGGGCCATTTCGGCCGCGTCCAGCCTCTTGCGGGGCTCCTCTTCCAGGCGGGCGTCGATCCAGGCGATCTCCCGCACCCGGGCCAGCAGCGCCTCCAGGCGGGCCACCTCCTGCTGGATCACGCCCAGGAAGCGGGCGCGCTCCCCGGCCGGGGCTGCCTGGATCAGCTCCGCGGCGGCCCGGATGGAGGCCAGGGGGTTCTTCAGCTCGTGGGACAGGTCGGCGGCGAAGGACTCGCCGAAGGCCAGCTGCACTTCCAGGCGGCGGGTGAGCTCGCGCAGGGCGCGGGCCAGCTCGCCGATCTCGTCCCGGCGGGCGGGCAGGCGGAAGTGGCCGCGCAGCCGGCCGCGTCCGTCCAGGATTTCCCCGGCCTGGCGGCGCAGGCGGGTCAGGGGCCGGACGATCGTGGTGCCGGCCACCAGGCTCAAGGCCACGGCCGCCGCCACGGAGATCAGGAAGATCTCGAAGACCCGCAGGCGCAGCTCGTACAGGTCGCGCAGGATGCGGTAGGTGGATTGGGAGACCAGCACCGCGCCGGCGACCCGCTCGCGGTCCATCACGGGCACCGCGCTGTACAGGGTGACGGAGCGCTGGCCTCCCGCGGAGATGCGCGTGGCCGCGCCGTAGCCGCCGGCCAGAGCCGCGCGCAGCTCCTCGCCCAGCAGCGTGCCGGCGCCGGAGTAGAACTCGCCGGACTCGTAGGGCGGCTCCGGCGGCGCGAACAGGCGGCGGGCCAGGCGGATGGGGAAGGAGGCCAGGCGGTACAAGGGGAGGCTCTCGGCGTCGCGGGACGGGGTGCGGGCGCCGCGGTCGCGGGCGCGGCCGGCTACGGGCGCAGCCGGCTCGCTGGTCCCCAGGCGGCTGGAGTCGGCCAGCAGGCGGCCTTCCGGGTCCACGATCCGGAAGCGGGCCTCGTGCCGCCCCTGCAGCGCGCGCAGCGGGGCTTCGGCAGCGGCGGGCACGAGCGGCCCGCGACCTGATAAGGAGGCGGCCAGCACGCGGGCCTGCTGGGCCAGCGCGTGCTCCAGGGAGCGCAGGAGCTGCCGCTCGTAGGTGTCCAGGTACAGGAAGCCGGCCACCGGCAGGAAGACCAGCAGCAGGTTGAAGGCCAGCAGGCGCACGGCGATGCGCGAGAAGAAAGGCGGGCGCCGCGGGTGCCGCATCGCGGGCCGGGGGCGCGGCTCAGCTTTCGGCGGCGTAGCGGTAGCCCAGCCCGTAGATGGTTTCGATGCCGGCAAAGGCCGGATCGGCCTCGCTCAACTTGCGGCGCAGGCGCTTGATGTGCGTGTCCACGGTGCGGTCGGACATGTACTGGTCGTGGGGAAAGCTCTCGGCCAGAAGCTGCTCGCGCGTGCGCACCACGCCCGGCTGGCGGGCCAGGCACTGCAGCATGCGGAACTCGGTGACGGTGAGGCGCACGGGCTGCTCCTTCCAGCGGGCCGTGTGCCGGGGTCCGTCCAGCTCCAGGGCTCCCACGCGCAGCCTCTCTTCGCTCTCGCGCCGCGTGCCCCGCCGCAGCAGGACCTTGACCCGGGCGCACAGCTCGCGCACGGAAAAGGGCTTGCACAGGTAGTCGTCGGCGCCCAGCTCCAGGCCCAGCACGCGGTCGAACTCCTCGTCCCGGGAGGTGAGGAACATCAGCGGCAGGCTCTCCGAGCGGGCCCGCACCCGGCGGCACAACTCCAGGCCGTCCAGGCGGGGCAGCAGGATGTCCAGGATCAGCAGGTCCGGCAGCCGGCGCTCCAGGGCCTTCCAGGCCTCCTCCCCGTCGGCGTATCCGGTCACCTGGTGGCCTTCCTGCCGCAGCGCGTAGCTCACCGTGTCGCGGATGTTCTGCTCGTCCTCCACCAGGACGATCTTGGCCGGCATCCCTGAGATCTTACCACAACAGGTGCGCCAGCTTGAAGGCGTAGCCGGAGGCCAGGGAGCCCAGGACGGCGAAACCCAGGTACAGGGCGAACACCCGCGGCTTGACGACGCCGTAGACCGCGGACATGGCCGGGATCGTGGTGACCGCGCCGCCGATCAGGAAGGCCAGGGCCGCGCCCCCGTCCATGCCCTGGCGCAGCAGGCCGCTCACCAGGCCGAGGGCGGAAAGGTTGGAGGTGTACAGGGGGATGCCGACCAGGGTCGCCAGGGGAACAGCCAGCGGGCTGCTCCGGCCCAGCAGGCCGGCGACCAGATCGGCGGGTACGAAGCGGATCGTGAGGGCCTCCAGTACAAAGGCCAGGACCATCAACAGCGCAAAGCGCAGCAGGGTCCAGGCGGATTCCTTTCCCAGGGCGCGCAGGTCGATGCGGCGGAGAAAGCTCGGCCTGGCGCCGCAGGCGCAGGCCGGCGCCGAGGGGCCGCGGCCGCGGCCGGGGTCGCGGGCGTGGCCAGGGCCGCGCCCAGGCTGGCGCCGCGCAGAGCGCCCTGGGCCGGGTCCGTCGTCGGCGGGGAGCCGGCTCGCGCCGGGTCCCCGGAGGATGCCGCGCGAGAGGAAGCCGCCCCGCTCCAGCAGCAGGGTGAGCAGACCGGCGCCGAAGCTCATGACCAGGGTGGCGCCCAGCCGCCACAGGGCCAGGTCCCAGCCGACCAGGCCGGCGCTCATGAACAGGACCTCGGGGTCCATGGATGGGGAAGCCAGCCAGAAGGCCATGACCGGCGCCAGGGGCACCCCGCTGCCCAGCAGGGCGGCGATGACCGGAATCACGCTGCAGGAGCAGAAGGGGCTGAAGGCCCCCACCGCGGTGGCGACGAGCACTGCCAGCACCGGCCCCCTGCCGATGACCTCCCGGATCCGGGAGCTGAGCCCGGTGTGCCGGAAGGCCACCGCCAGCGGCACCGTGACCGCCAGGAAGGGGAGCACCCGCCAGAAGTTGCGCAGCACGAAGCCGCCCACCTGCGCGAGCTCTTGAAGAACCGCTTCTATCGTTTCCATGTCGTCCTCCTTAGATCGTAATTTTACGATATATCGGGCAAGCCCCGAGGGGCTGACCGCGCGCGCCTGGGCTACAGGATCCGTTTCACCGTCGCTCGGAACCAGGAAATGGCCTGGGAGTCCAGCTGGTAGCAGATCGCCGGGCCTTCGATCTCGCCGGTGATCCAGCCCGCCGCGCGGAGCACCTTGAGGTGCTGCGAAACGGTGGACTGGGCCAAGGGCAGGTGGCTGACGATGTCCCCCGTGATGCAGCCGGGGTGGGTCACCAGGAACTTGAGGATCTCGAAGCGCAGGGGATTGCCTGCCGCTTTCAGCATCCGCACGAAGCGGCCCTGCTCGACCCCTTCGATGGCCAGCGAGCAGCAGGCGGCGGGGATGCCCTGGGCGGCGCCCTGGTCCTTGTTCATATCGTAAAAATACGATATGAGGCCTCTTTTGTCAAGCGGAAAAGAAGAGGTTTCTTACAGGCTCCCGCAGAACTTGACGATCTCCTGGACCGCCTGGGCCAGGTTCTCCTCGTAGCTGCGGCCGGAGGACTTGCGCGGCTTGAAGGAGTGGTCCCCGTCGCTCAGGTACACCAGGCGGATGGCCGGCGACAGCTCGTAGCCGGCGATCTCTTCGCGGCTGCCGAAGGCGTCCCGCTCGCCCTGCAGGAACAGGGCGGGGGTTTTCAGTTCTTTCAGGTGCGCCACGCGCAGGATCTTGGGCCGCCCCGTGGGGTGAAACGGGTAGCCCAGGCAGACCAGTCCCTTCACTCCGGCCCGGTCGGCGACCATGCTGGCGATGCGCCCGCCCATGGACTTGCCGCCGATCACCAGGCGCGAAGGATCGCCCAGCTCGCCGATGACTTGCAGCCAGGCCTGCTCCAGCACCGCGGGGGCGTCGGGGCTCCTCCGGCGACCGCTCTTGGCCGCCTCCCGCATGTAGGGGAAGTCGAAGCGCACCACGCGCAGGGAGTTGGCCGCCAGGGCGCGGGCGACCTCTTCCATGAAAGGCGAATCCATTCCCGCCCCGGCTCCGGGAGCCAGCACGATGGAGAGGCGCGCCTTTCCGCCCTTGGGTTCGTCGATGTGCACGGGTGTGTGGGTCACGATGCCCTCCGCATATGTTACATTGGAGAGGTGCCGATTGACGAGTACCGCCGCAAGCGCGATTTCGGAAAAGACCCCCGAGCCGCAGCCGCAAGTCGGGCCGGCGGAGGGCAACCGCTTCGTGGTGCACCGCCACGAGGCCCGCAACCTGCACTACGACCTGCGCATCGAGGCCGGAGGCGTGCTGGCCTGCTGGGCGGTGCCCAAGGGCTTCTCCTACCTGCCGGCGGACAAGCGCCTGGCGGTGCGCACGGAGGACCACCCCCTGATGTACGAGAGCTTCGAGGGCAGCATCCCCAGGGGCCAGTACGGCGCCGGCACCATGAGGATCTGGGACGCCGGCACCTACGAGGTGCGCAAAGCCAAGGGCATCGCCCAGGCGCTGGAAAAAGGAGAGCTGAAACTGGAGCTGCGGGGCCGGCGCCTGCGCGGCGAGTGGCACCTGGTGCGCACCAAACAGGAGCAGGGGAAGAACTGGCTGCTGTTCAAGGCCCGCGACCGCTACGCCGGCTCGGGCAGCGACCTGTTCGCCGGCGCGGACATGAGCCGGGCGGTGCAGAAGCCGCTGCCGCGCCGCCTGACGCGCATGGAGGCGGAGACGGGAGAAGAGCCCTTCGACGACCCGGACTGGCTCTTCGAGCCGGCTTTCCCCGGCAGGCGCGTGCTGGCCCGGGTGGAGGACACGCAGGTCAGCCTGCAGGCCGGCGCGGAGGACTTGAGCGGGCGGCTGCCCGCGATCGCCAAGGCCCTGGCCGGGGTGCGGGCGCGCACCGCGCTGCTGGATGGCATCGTGGTGGCGCTGGACCCGCAAGGCCGGCCCTCCGAGCAGGCCCTGGCCCTCGAGTTGGAGCAGGGCGGGGCTGCCGGCAGCACCGGCTCGGGAGCGGTGCTGTACCTCTTCGACCTGCTGTACGCCGAGGACTGGGACCTGCGGGGCCTGCCCCTGCGCGAGCGCAAGGCGGCCCTGCGCGGCCTGCTGCCGGATTCCGGCCGGCTCGCGCTCATCGACCCGGTGGCCGAGCGCGGCCTGGCCCTGGCCAGCGCGGCCGGCGCGTCGGGCCTGCCGGCCATCGTGGCCAAGCGGGCCGGCAGCGCCTACCGGGCGGGGGTCTCGAAGGACTGGCTGCGCATCCCGGTGTCCGCGGCGCCGGCAGGGTCGGCGAAGGGGTCGGCGAAGGCCGCGCCGGCCCGCGGACGGAAGGCGGCTGAGGCGCTTCCCCGTAGTTATCAGCAATCCGCGCAAGGTCTACTGGCCCGAGCAGGGCTACACCAAAGGCGACCTGGTGGGCTACTACGACCAGGTGGCCGGTTTCCTGCTGCCCTACCTGCGGGACCGGCCCCTGCACCTGTACCGCTGGCCCGACGGGATCCACGGCAAGTCCTTCTACCAGAAGCAGCTCCCGGAGGAGCTGCTGAGCCAACTGGCGACCGTGAATGTGGCCCGCGACGGGGAGGAGCCCGTCCTGTACGCCATGTGCAACGACCGCCAGGCGCTGCTCGACCCTGGTCAACTCGGGGAGCATCGACCTGCACCCCTGGTTCTCGCACCAGGGCAGCCTGGACTCCCCGGACTGGGCCGTGCTGGACCTGGATCCCAAGGAGGCCCCCTTCGCCAGCGTGATCAAGATCGCCCGCCAGGCCGGCCGGCTCCTGCGCGGCCTGGGCCTGGAGCCCTACCTGAAGACCTCCGGCTCCACGGGGCTGCACGTCTACCTCCCCCTGAAGCCGGGCTACACCTTCGAGCAGAGCCGCATGTTCTGCGAGGCCGTGGCCCGCCTGCTGGTGCGCGACCACGCGGACATCGCCACGGTGGAGCGCGCGGTGAGCCGCCGGGAGGGCCGGGTGTACATCGATTTCATGCAGAACCGCAGGGAGCAGACGGTCGTCCCTCCCTACGTGGTCCGGCCCGTGGAGGCCGCCTCGGTCTCCATGCCGCTGGAGTGGGACGAGCTGGAAACCGAGTTCCGCCTGGCGGACTTCACGCTGATGACCTGCCCCCAAGCGCCTGGAGCGGGTCGGGGACCTGTTCCGCACCGCGCTCTCCCGGCCCCAGGACCTGGCCCCGGCCATCGAGGCCCTGGGCCGGCACCTGTAGGGGGCGGCATGCGCGCGGAGGGGGCGGGCATCCGGCTGGCCGCGACGGACATCTCCAATCACCTGGCCTGCCGGCACCTGACCCAGCTGGATCGGGCGGTGGCCGAGGGCCGCCTGTCCGCCCCTTCCTGGCGCGACCCCGCGCTGGAGCTTTTACAGCAGCGGGGTTTCGCCCACGAACGGGCCTTCCTCGCCCACCTGCGGGCCGCCGGCCTGGAGGTGGAGGAGCCGGAGGAGGAGGGCGGCCGGCTGCCGCCGGAGCGCGCGCTGGAGGCCATGCGGGCCGGCGCCGGCGCGATCGTGCAGGCGGAGCTGGGCCGGGGCCGCTGGGTCGGGCGCGCGGACGTGCTGCTGCGCGTGGAGGAGCCCAGTGACCTGGGCCCCTGGTCCTACGAGGTGGCGGACACCAAGCTGGCCCAGGAGACGCGCGCGGGCACGGTGCTCCAGCTCTGCCTGTACAGCGAGCTGCTGGCCGGGCTGCAGGGCCGCGCCCCGGTGCGCATGCACGTGGTGAAGCCGGGCCCGGACTTCCCGCGGGAGAGCTTCCGCTTCGACGATTTCGGCGCCTACTACCGCCTGGTCCGGCACCGCCTGGAAGAGGTTGTCGGCGCGCCGCCGGACTCCACCACCTATCCCGTACCCGGTGCCGCACTGCGACGTCTGCCGCTGGTGGCAGGAGTGCGAGGCACGGCGGCACGCCGACGACCACCTGTGCCTGGTGGCCGGCCTCCGCCCCCTGCACGTCGGCGAGCTGGAGGCGCAGGGCGTGCGCACCCTGCGGCAGTTCGCCGAGGCCGCGCAGCCGCTGGCCCGCAAGCCCGTACGCGGCAGCCCGGAAGCCTTCGCCCGCGCCCACGGGCAGGCGCGCATCCAGCTGGAGGGCCGCCTGGCCGGCCAGCCCCGCTACCGCTTCCTGCCCGTGGAGCCGGAGCGGGGATTCGGCAAGCTGCCCGCGCCGGATGCCGGGGACCTGTTCTTCGACTTCGAGGGGGACCCTTTCGTCGGGGAAGCCGGCCTGGAGTACCTGTTCGGGGTGGCCTTCGCGGACGACGCGAGCGGGGCGGGCGGGGGGCTGCGCTACCGGGCCGCCTGGGCGCTGGATGCCGGTCAGGAGCGCGCGGCCCTGGAGGCGTTCCTGGACTTCGTGATGGAGCGCTGGGCCGCGCACCCGGGCCTGCACATCTACCACTTCTCGCCGTACGAGCCCTCCGCGGTGAAGCGCCTGATCGGCCGGCACGGCACGCGGGAGGCCGCGGTGGACCGCCTCCTGCGCGCCGGGCGCTTCGTCGACCTAATGGCCGTGACCCGGCAGGGGCTGCAGGCCAGCGTGGAGAGCTACTCGCTGAAGGAGCTGGAGGCCCTGTTCGGTTTCCAGCGGGCCATGGACCTGCGCGCCGCCGGGGCGGCGCTGCGCCGCGTGGCCCGCGCCCTGGAGCTGGCCGGCCGCCGACGAGATCACCGCCGCCGACCGCGCCGCAGGTGGAGGCCTACAACCGCGACGACTGCCTCTCCACCGCCGCCCTGCGCGGCTGGCTGGAGGCCCGGCGCGAGGAGCTGGCGCGGCAGGGGC
>CAVUYS010000087.1:0-28079 GCA_963745745.1 uncultured Spirochaetota bacterium
TTCCTCCTTCCCTACATGCAAGAAGTTGCCAAAACCATCCGGAAACCGTGGATCTTTCACAGCGACGGCAACTTTCTCCCTTTGCTGGAGGATCTTTCCAGCCTCGGGATGAATGCTATTCACCCGATCCAGCCAGGAGCCATGAACATCGCTCAAGTGAAACAAATGTATGGACGACTGCTTTGCCTAGTGGGTAACATTGACCTCGGATATACCTTGACCCGCGGAAGCACTGTGGAGGTGGATGCGGAAGTGAGGGATCGAATAGAGGTTGCAGGGGCTGGTGGAGGCTACATAATCAGCTCGGCTATGACCATAACGGACTACTGCAAGCGTGAGAACATCGTGGCCATGGCCGAAGCCGTCCGCAAGTACGGCTCCTATTCCGGTCGAAAGTAAATAATGCCTGGCTTGAAAGTCGTGCTTGATAACCTCGGCTTCCCGGAAGACCCAAGGTGGCACGACAACGCCCTTTGGTTTTCGGACATGGACAAGAAGGCCGTGCTCAAGCGGGAGCCTTCTGGCCAGGTTACGACAATTCTCCGCGTGGACGGGATTCCTTCGGGTTTGGGCTGGCTGCCCAATGGCAGCCTGCTCGTGGTTTCCATGTCCGACCGCCGGCTGCTCAAGTTCGAACCTTCCGGTGTCAGTGAAGTCGCGGACCTGTCGTCGCTGGCCAGTTTTCGGTGCAACGACATGGTCGTCGATGACCTCGGCAGGGCCTACATAGGCACATTCGGTTTCGACTTTGACGCGATGCACCCCTTCGCGCCAGGGGAAATCATCCTGGTTCCACCCCGAGGGTCTCCGCGAATTGCCGCCGACGGACTGGCCTTTCCCAATGGGCTGGCCATTACCCCCGATAAGAAGACGTTGATCGTCAGCGAGACTCTCGGTGAGCGTTTGACTGCCTTCGAGATAGCCGCGGACGGGACTCTCGGAAAGCGGCGAGTCTGGGCTCCTCTTGCCGGCATGACCCCGGACGGTATTTCGCTGGACTCGGCGGGAGCCGTGTGGGTAGCCTCTCCTGTCAGCTCGGCGGTCTTCCGAGTTCAGGAAGACGGCAAGATTCTTGAAAAGGTGACGGTCTCGACTCAGGCCTATTCCTGCAGGCTTGGAGGTCCCGACGGCCGGACGCTTTATATAGCTACTTCCTACCCTCTTGCTTCCCTTTTCGCCCTTCGCGGTCTGCCTGCTCCGCCGATTCAAGCAGGGCAACGGCTGAGCGGCCGAATCGAGGCTATTGAGGTAGAAGTTGCGGGTGCCGGTTTCCCTTGAATGAACCGCAGAAAACCGGATTCGGCGCAAACCAAATTGCTTCCGGAGCCGGCCGCTTGCGACTATCTACCGTGCTTCATCCGCCTTTATAGCCACGGTATCAGGACCTTCCGGCAGTAGTCGTCCCAGGCGGCACCGAAGATCTTGGACATCATGTCCTCTTCTTCCGGCGAAAACAGCCGGGAGCCGATATAGACGACGATTCCGATCACGAGCCCCAGCCAGGTGTTGAGCAGGAAGCCGACCCAGGGGAGCACCAGCAGGGCCACACCCGTGTATAAAGGGTGCTTGACCAGGGCGTAAGGGCCATTCGTGATCAGCTCTTTCCTGGGGATCTTGATGAGGATCAAGGCCACGGACCAGAACCAGATCACAACCCCGGGAACCAGGACGAGGATTGAAATCACCTTCAGGACGTTGGTTGGGCCGCCCACGCTGAAGAAAGAGGGAAAAAGGATATTCAGAATCAGGCCCACCAGCAAAAACGGCGCAACAAGCAGCCCGATTTTCCTGCCGTTTCCGACCAGCACTTTCAGTTTCATCTTCTTTCCTCCCTACGCGGCCTTGAGTTTCGCTGCTGCGGTTTTGGCCAGGCTTCTTACCTCTCTGTCACTTAAGCGGTAGCTGGAGGTTTCTTTCCGACCGGGCTTCGGGTCCGGCGGCAGGAGATCGGAAATGTGCAGGTCGATGAGCGCGGAAGGCTCTTTTCCGGTCCTTTTTCTCAATTCACTGGCAAGTTTCAGGTTCGGGCCATCGGCCCCCCCGCTGATCGTGATGAAGGCATATCGGCCCAGCCTGCCCTGGAGATGCTTGAACCAGGCGCGAAACGGCGTCGCCACCGATCCTATCCAGACCGGCCCCACAAAGAGAACCAGATCATTATCATCCACTTCAGATGGAATCGGGCTTACCCGAGGCGTCCGATTGAGCAGCATATCGAGGATGATGGTGCCCATGGTTCGAGCCTTGGACTCGGTGATCTTGATGTGCTCCGCCGCAAGCTCCGCAGCCAGGCTGGCGGCCAAAGCTTCGTTGTTGCCGGTAAGCGAGTACGAAACAACCTTCATTTGATCCTCCCGGGCTGAGTATTTGCCCAGCCGTTCCCTGAAAACATCAGGCATTTGGAGGAATTGTTCTAGCGCAAATGTGGTACCGGCGCCGGCTCCATGAACAGCTCATCCACGTAGCACCAGCCCCAATCCTCCCCCGGCTGCAGGCTGCGAATGAGCGGGTGACGGCTGCGGTGGAAGTGCTTCGTCGCGTGCTTGCCGGGCGACTGGTCGCAGCAGCCCACGTGTCCGCAGGTCAGGCAGAGCCTCAGGTGGACCCACTGCCCGCCCGTCTTCAGGCACTCCTCGCAGCCTTCGGGGGTCCGGGGTTCCACTGCGCGGACCTGGCCCAGATGCTTGCAGGCAGCCTTCATGGGGCAGGTCGCTCCAGGGCGGAGCGGTCCCAGCGACCCTTCTCCGCCGCAGCATCGTAGGTGCTCCGCAGGAAGGCCAGCAGCGCCCGGTCCGGCTCCCCGGCGGTCCGGACGGCTTCGTAGGGCAGGATGAACTCCTTCATGTCGGGGTGGTAGTAGGCTTTTTCCGGCTTGACCGGATAGTCCGCGAATCCAGGAGGTTCCGGATAGGCGTAGGAGTAGAAAGCCGGCTCACCGAGACCCGCTCCCGGCCAGAACCCGGCGCTGCTCACCTCGTGGGAGTAGGCTTCGTGCATGACGGAGCGGGCCACATACGAGCCGCCCGGGTGCGGCGGAGCGGGGCGGCCCGAGAACCGGGTAACGGCCAGGTCGAAGCTGCCCCAGAAAAAATGCACTGGACTGGTCTTGCCGATGAACCGGCAGCGGAACTCGTTGAATACCCGGTCAGCCTGCACCAGGAGCCGGTGGAACCGGCCGACGTATTCCGGGTCGTAAGCGGAGTGCCGGGTGTCCTGATCGAAGGGGATGCGCTCGGCCATCTCCACGGGTACCGGCCAGATTTCCACCCGGATGCCGAGCGAACGCAGGGCCTCCAGGACCTCGCGGTAGAAGTCGGCCACCGGGCGGGCGGAGAGAGGGACCGCGCTGGTCCCCCCGTCGCTGCAGGCCAGGAGAAGCCGGTGATTGATGAAATCGAAATCGATCTGCAGCGAGCGCTCCCCTACCGGCATGGCGGAGGTGGTGAGACCGCGAGGGGTCACATAGAGGGGGATCTGCCACCAATGGTTGACCCGCGGCGCCAGCGCCAGACGGACCTTGCCGATGATCTGCGTCCAGAGGTGAAGGGTCGTGCAGGTATCCTGCCAGGCCGCCAGCGGAAGCTCCGGCCAGGCAGCGGGCTTCGGGGTAGTCGTTCCCATATACAGAAAGATACGGCTTTACGGTGGACGCGGAAATAGTCGCATGATACCCTTTTGTCGTGGCGAAACTTCCCCTCGAGCGCACCTCGCTGCGCATGGTCAATATCGAGAAGTACTTCGGATCCGTGTGCGCCTTGAAGAACGTCAACTTCGAGGTCGGCACGAACGAGATCGTCGGTCTCATCGGCGACAACGGCGCCGGCAAATCGACGCTGGTGAAGATCCTCACCGGGGTCTTCCCGCCGACGACCGGTGAGCTGTACATCGCGGACAGGAAGGTGGACACCGGCTCCTATTCCGTGAAGAAGGCGCACGCCCTGGGAATCGAGACCGTCTACCAGGACAAGTCCCTCGGGGAAAAGCAGGCCATGTGGAGGAACTTCTTCATCGGCCGGGAGATCACCTACCCGTTCGGATTCCTCAAGGTCAAGGAGGAAAAGAAGATCGCCACCGAGATCATGGTCAACACCATCGGGTTCCGGGGCAAGGGAATCGGGGTGGACTCGAAGGCGAACAAGCTCTCCGGAGGCGAGCGCCAGGGCGTGGCCATCGGCAGGGCGATGCACTTCGAGGCCGAGCTCATCATCCTGGACGAGCCGACCGTCGCCCTGTCGCTGAAGGAAGTGCGCAAGGTGCTGAACTTCGTGCACAAGATCAAGGAGGCGGGAAAGGCGAGCATCTACATCTCGCACAACATCACCGACGTCTACGAGATCGCCGACCGGTTCATCGTCATTGACCGGGGCGAGATCGTGGCGGGCATCGCAGAAGGCGAAGATCTCCCTGAAGGAACTGGACGAGTTCCTCCTGGAGTACTCGCACGGGTTGAAGGACAAGGTGCAGCCATGAACCGGAGAACTTCCCGCCTCGGATTCCTCGGCCAGCTGGAAGGCCTGCCGATCGCGATGGTGCTCGCCGTCCTGTACGTGGTGTTCATGTTCACCGCGCCGTCGGTCTTCACCGGATACCGCATCTACATGTCGTTCTTCCAGACCGTGCCGCCCATGCTGGTGCTGGCCATCGGGCTCACCTTCATCATCACGGCGGGTGAGATCGACCTGAGCTTCCCCGCGGTCGTGGCACTGTCGGGCTTCGTCTTCACCTGGTTTTTCAAGCACCTCCACGCGCCGTGGATCGGCTTCGTCCTGGCCCTCGCTTCCGGGGCCCTGGTCGGCTACATCAACGGCCTCCTGGTGGCCCGGCTGAGAGTGCCGTCCATCATGGCCACCCTGGCGGCGCAGTTCTTCTGGTACGGGGTCACGATCCTGATTGCGGGGGGACTCCAGATCGACATCGGGGCGATCGTGGGCACGACGATCCACACCATATTCGTCGGCCGCCTGTTCGGGATCTTTCCCCTGCAGGCGCTGTGGTCGCTGGGGCTGCTGGTGTTCTTCTGGTTCATCCTCAACCGGCACAAGTTCGGCGAGGCCATCATGTTCATCGGCGACAATGCCGAGGTCGCCCGGGTCATGGGGATCAACGTGGAAGCCACCCGGATGAGGCTGTTCACCATGCACGGGGTGATCGCCGCCTTTGCCGGGCTGCTGCTCACCCTGGAGATCAACGTATTCTTTCCGACCCAGGGGCAGGGCATGCTCCTGCCCGTCATGGCGGCGGTCTTCATCGGCGGGACTTCGATCGCGGGAGGCCAGGGGGTCCTGGTAGGCACGTTCTTCGGTTCCTACATCATCGGTTCCCTGGAAGCAGGCGTGGTGGCCACGGGAATCGGAGGCTACTGGGTCCAGCTCGTGGAGGGCCTGGTCATGGCCGCCTCGGTGATCCTCAACGTGATCCTCGGGGAGGAGGGCGTCTCCATCTTGTCGCGGACAGCCCGCAAATGGGCCGTCCCGTCACAGCCGGCGCCGCCGGGCGATCAGGCATGAAGACGTTCGCGCGCCGTTGGCGCGCAGGATCTCAATTCAAGACCGAAAGGAGGGTGGAGCGTCCGGGTTTTCACGTCATTGGCCGCGCGTCGGTAAGGCGCGAGGCCTCAGTTCTCTTTCACAAGGGAGGTTCGCGTGAAGAAACTGAGTTGGATTCTTCTGGCTCTGGTTGTCCTCGGGGCCCTGTTCGCGTCCCAGGCGTGGGCGCAGGACAAGCAGCTCGTCATCTACATGCAGATGCGGCGGCACCCAGGGGGATGGGGCGACGCTGGCACGAACCAACGGCGCCCGGGCGGCGGCAGAAGCCGAACAACGTGAAGCTGATCGAGCAGTATTCCAAGTGGGATCAGCAGACGATGATCGACCAGTTCAAGCAGGCCCTGGCCGCCAAGCCCGACGGCATCGCCATCATGGGCCATCCCGGAGAGCCGGCCTTCGCGGCCCTCGTGGATCAGGCCGTGGCCCAGGGCATCATCGTCACCAGCGGCAACAACCCGCTGCCGACCCTCGAGGCCAAGTACCAGACCAAGGGCTTCGGGTATGCCGGAGCGGATCTGTACCAGGGCGGTGTCGTGACGGCGCAGGCCATGCTCAGCGCAGGCCTGAAGGCCGGCGACAAGGCGCTGGTCTATGACATCTGGCACGAGGAAGGCAGGAGCAGGAGCTGCCAGGGCGTCTACGATGCGCTGACCAAGGCGGGACTCGAGGTGGAAAAGCTGGATGTTTCCCAGGCGGTCAACAGCGACACTTCGCTGGCCATCCCCATCCTGACGGCCTACCTGCAGGCGCATCCCGACCTGAAGGCCATCGGCACGCAGCACGGCAGCATCACGGCGGTCCTGCCGAAGGTGCTCCAGGCGGCGGGGAAGAAGCCCGGCGACATCATCTGCGGCGGCATCGACCTTTCACCCGCGACCGTCGGCGCCATCCAGGGCGGCTGGATCAGCGCCAGCTTCGACCAGGTGCTGTACCTCCAGGGGTACTTCCCCGTCCTGCAGATCGTCCTGACCAAGCGATACCTGATCCCCGGCCTGCACATCGACACCGGCGTCGGCACCGTGACCCCGCAGAACGTCGGGTCAATCAAGGCGCTGATCGACCAGGGAATCCGCTAGGATATCGTTGAGACCCTAAGCCTCCGCCGTTCGCGGCGGAGGCTTTCTACCACATTTTAGTCATAACGATTCCATAAAATGCCTGAGGTATTTGGGGACTGGCCGGGCCAATTATTGCTTCATCATGAACATAGCGTCCTTCATCAAAAGGCACCCGGTCCTGAGCTACTTTGTCCTTACGTTCGTCATCTCCTGGGGCGGCGTACTCATCCTGGGCGGGCCTAGCGGAATGCCGGCGACCAGTGAGAAATTCGCGAAGCTGTGGCCGATTGTGTTTGTGCCGTATTTTCTCGGCCCGAGCCTGGCCAGCATCCTGTTGACCGTTCTTGTCAATGGAAGGTCGGGCCTTCGCGAGCTTCTATCCCGATTCCTCAGGTGGCGGGTGGGCGCCCGCTGGTGGGCGGTAGCGCTGCTTACCGCCCCGCTCCTGGTGACGGCGATACTCCTTGGACTTTCGCTGACCTCGCCTGCCTTTCTGCCAGGCATATTCACCACGGACAACAGGGTCGGCCTCCTCTTGTCCGGTCTGGTGGTGGGGCTTGTTTTCGGGGGCTTCCTGGAAGAGCTGGGCTGGACAGGGTTCGTGGTGCCCAGGATGAGGCAGCGCTATGGCATCCTAAGCACCGGGCTCATCGTCGGCTTCCTGTGGGCATTATGGCACTTCCTGCCGACCTTCTGGGGAAGCGGCGATTCCGCCGGCAAACTCTCCCTGTCCTTGCTTCTGCCCCCGTGCCTCTTCTACGTGGGGGTACTGCCGGCTTTCCGGGTGCTCATGGTTTGGGTATACGAACGAAGTGGTGAAAGCCTGTTGGTTGGGATGTTCATGCACGCGAGCCTTACCGCCAGCGCGCTCTTTATCCTCGCACCTTCCGTGAAAGGAGTCTCCCTCATGATCTATTACCTGATATTGACCGCCGCATTGGGGCTGATCGTTGCGGCGGTTGTCAGGGCCAAAGAGCAGGTTCTCGCGGCAATCGCTCCCAGGACGGGCGGCATGAAAATCATAGGACGTATTATGTTGACCATCGTCTGTATTCCTCTGGGAGCCATACTCATTCTGTTGGGGGTGGTGCTGGCGCGCAGTCCAGGAAGACCCCCAAAGGCACTGGCAGGCAGCATCTCAGAAAAGACTCATGTGCTGATCAACGGCGTGCAACAAGGAATGTTCATCGAGGGGAGAGATATCGGCAATCCGGTGCTGCTGTTCCTTCATGGCGGGACGGCCATGCCCGAGTACTTCCTGGCGCAGGAAGTATCCTACAGGCCTGGAACAGGACTTCACCGTCTGCTGGTGGGACCGTCGCGGTGCAGGACTCTCCTACAGTGCGAACATCCCGCCGGAGACGATGACCCTGGAACAGTCGATAGCTGACACTATCGAAGTGACCAACTATTTGCGCAAGCGCTTCCACAAGGACAAGATCTTCCTTATGGCGCACTCCGGGGGAAGTCTGATTGGAATACAGGCGGCGGCCCGAGCGCCTGAGTTGTATTCCGCCTACATTGGCGTTGCGCAGATGTCCTACCAGCTCAAATCGGAAACATTATTTTACGAATACGCGTTGCAGGCGTACAGAGAGCTCGGAAACAAGCAAATGGTGCGGCAACTCGAAGCTGCACCGGTCACCATGACAATCCCACTGCCGGCTTCGTACATGAAGTTGCGTGACAAGGCCATGCACGGCCTTGGCGTTGGCACGACACGTGAAATGAGGTCTGTCATGACCGGGGTCTTCCTGGCGTCCTGGCTGTGCCGGGAGTACACCTTAGGCGAGAAGCTTGCCATATGGCGAGGAAAGTTTTCTTCAGACAAGAACCTGTGGGATAAGATGATCGCCGTGGACCTGACAAAAGAGGTGCCAAAGGCCGACCTGCCGGTCTACTTCTTCCATGGCAAGTACGACTACACCGTTTCATATCCGCTGGCCAGAGCATTTCTCGATAAACTGCAAGCACCCATCAAGGGGTTCTATACATTTGAGCAATCGGCTCATAGCCCCATGTTCGAGGAACCCGGGAAGCTGATACAGATCATGCAGCAGGACATCCTGGCGGGGGCCAACCCCTGAATCCCAAGATCGCAATCAGGAGCGAAACTGAGGCCGATGTGGGTGCAATTACCGAAGTGACGGTAGCCGCATTTGCGACGCTGGCGCTCAGCAATCACACGGAGCAGTTCATCATCGCGGCACTGCGCGCCGCCAAGGCCCTTACGATATCACTGGTCGCGGAAGTGGCTGGCCGGGTGATTGGACATATTGCCTTCTCTCCCGTAACCATTTCGGACGGCACTCCAAACTGGTACGGCCTGGGACCTGTTTCGGTGTTGCCGGAGTACCAGCGGCAGGGCATTGGCAAAGCCTTGATCCTGGAAGGGCTGTCGCGGTTGAAAAAAATGAAGGCCAAAGGATGTTGTCTGGTTGGACATCCAGGGTACTACGGGAAATTCGGGTTCAACAACACACCGGGGCTTGGGCATGAGGGAGTACCACCGGAAGCCTTCTTCGCGCTGTCTTTCGACGGGCATATTCCGCAGGGCACCGTCACTTTCCACGACGGATTCAAGGCGGATGGCTGACAGGTGGGCCGTGACTTATCTTTGGGCGATGCAAGATTTGAACTTGCGACTTGTAGAAACGCCCTTTTTATTGCCTCGTACTGCTTCGTAGCTGTTTTCATCCTGGTCGATCGCATCAGCAATTGACCAGTTCGTATTGTTCTCATACTTTGAGTTCTAGCTTTCCGACATTACAGCGCACTTCGCCAGGCCCCTCAGCTATAAAGGATTCAGTGGCGCCTCTCTGCGTTAGCGACATCATAAAACAAGCAATGCTCCAAATACCGATCAAGAACTGCTGACGCTCTTTCTCGTTGAGTGAGTTGACGATGGCAACTGCTTCTCTAACACGCGCTTGCCCGAGTTCTCTGTTACTAGAACATCCGCTTTGCTACCTCGCGATATATCTGCTTATCAATGTCCGAAGCGAACTCAGTTTCTCGAGGTTGCCGTTGACCGCCATTGCATAGCAAAACTGTTCATATGTAGTGTTCCGAAGATATGTGAACTTGCGTTGGAGTATCTTTAGCATAGCTTTGCACGTCATTTTGCCTGGAACATGCTTTTCCAGTGCCTCAAAATCGTGCAGGTTAATCCTTGCGCTCCATTGTTCTGCCTTAGCAACTAAACTTGTAGTATCGTTGCCCGGTCCGGCGATACTTAGAAGCAGCTCCTTCGTAAATTGTGAGAGCGCCTTCTCGCAAAGAGCATGGCTACCTGTAGAGGCAATAAATCGATCTACAGACACTGATGTGGTCGGTGGCTTATCACCAGCGCAATATGGAACAAGTAAAAAGACGGGGATGAGCTGCCCAAAGCAAAGCAGAATCTCCGTATAGATGGGGGTGAACGAGAATAGTTTGGATATAATTTTCCGATTCACCTGAGGTTTCCTGCTGACGATAAAGGCTATTACCGCTTCCTCCTCTATGAGGTAGTTTTCTATCGAGTAGCGTTGAAGGTAAAAAAGATTGGGAAAATCGTACATACATTCAAAAAGGTCATCGAAATCTTTGTCAACTATGTAGACTCTGGAATTATCGGAGCTTGAAGTTGCAGCGGCTTGGATCACGTTCTTCTTACCACCGAGAGGGAAGATGTTGCTAAACGGAATGTCTGGAAACAGTTTTTTGAGGATTTGAAAGTAGAACTCTTCAGAATCAGTATCTTCTACATAGAAGAATACTTCGTTGAAATCGCGATAGAACAGGTCCTGTGCCTGAAGATACGCCTCGCTCTTTGTAGGTATGCCTAATGGCTGTGTCTCAGCCACGCTTGTTTCCAACCGGCGCAAGGATTTGGCAGAGATCCTTGTGATGACCGACGATAGCGGGGGAGTGCGTCGCCATTAGCAGCTGGGAACTCGGCGAAAGGACCTGCTGCACTGCGTCTAGGAAGTCCTCTTGCCAGCGAGGGTGCAAGCTGATCTCAGGTTCGTCAACCAAGTAAAGCATATTCTCGTTGTTGAAAGCGAGCTGAGAAAGCAATATTAGAAGCTGTTTCTCTCCGGAAGAGAGCAGATCGATCTCTTGATCTTTGGCTAGATAGGCGTCGGCTTTTGTGATTACGTCAAAGCAGAGCTCGTTGCTGCGCTCGCGGTACCTGAGCGACTTACCTGAGTCCCGAAAAAAGCGGTTCAATAGCGAAAAAAAGCGCTCGAGCGGGCTAAATGCCTCTTGAGCCTTCCGCTCATAGTCTTCAAATGTTGCGAGCAGATCTTTCACACGATGGTACTGTTCCAAACAAAGAGATGCTGCACGTGGGTCGATCTCGATCGTATTGATTGCCATTCCCGCGACTAGTTTCTGAAGGTTGGTAAAATAAAGCCCAACGTCGGTAGTTATGCCGCGCTCCTTAGACACGTATTTGCGAACATATTCAAGTGCCTTCTGCTGAAGGCCCGGCAACTCCGCTGCAACTTGCTGTTGATCCAGCTTGCCTGATACGTCGCTTGGACGGAAGGCTGAGAGTATAATCTGGTCGCGCAGCTCGCGGTTCATATCCAGGACATTTTTATTATAGGAACTGAGTTGTAGCCTGATGGTACGTCGAACCTGCTCAATAGACGACGGCACAGATTCATCTCGGACTTCATAACCCTCCTCATCAATGCGCACACGGCGAACTGGGCTATCCGCCTGCAACCTGCGATCCACCTCAATCACGATTGGGCTTGGCTGGTTTCTCACATATTTCCAGGTCTTCCGTTCTTTGGCCTCCGGTCGCAGAATGTCCACATTACCCGCGGATTCTCGACGCATGACAGGTCTAATAGCTACACGGAGAGGATTATATTGCCGCCCGTTTACAGACAATTCGTACATGAATTGATCTTCTCGCTGTGAACACGTGACCTTTGCTTTATCCTTGCCATGAGCGTATTTAAGAACGATCGAATCGAATTTGATAGCACACAGCGACTCAACTCTCGGTCGAAGTATCCAGTTCACTAGATTGAGAATGCTTGTCTTACCACTGCCATTGATTCCAACAAGCAGGTTTATCCCATCATTGAAGCGAAGCTGATGATCGATAAATCCGTGCAGCCCCTGAACATCAATGCTCTCTACACGCATCTCGCCTACCTCCCGAAGCTATTCATGATCAGTAGTGTTTTCCATATCAAGCCAAGTGCAACTGTTTCACATCTTCTCACCTAAATTAGGTTCTGGGGCCGAACGGAGAGGGTGCTGTAATACAGCGGATAGGTGTATCCTGCCTGTTAGAGGGATCTGAATCCTCCATCCTACGATCAGGCTAAGTCAGAGGGCTACCGCTGTCAAGGAAAGGGAATTGCGCGCGGAGCTCGTGACGCTGGGATGCGTGGACCTACTAAGATCGGCACAAAAGTGCGCGCGAGGAATCGCATGGGTTCATTGGGTTGCCAGATCACCTTGGTGACTCGAGCAGGCTCTTTCGGTCCTGCTCGCTACCGTCAGGCAACTTAAAAGGCAATTCCGAGGCTACCACTATAAGCACCTTCCCCGTGGCCGCCTTCAACTAGGCAGTAGGCCCGTTGGGCTTGCTGTTCAAGGCGCTTTAGTACATTCAGAGGGCTGCTGGGTGCAGCTACCCTCCATCGAGTAGAGTAAGAAGCTCCCAGGTTACGCAGGCTCACCGTTCCAGGCTCAGCAGGTACCGCCGTCGCAGATCCTGGAGAGCCTGTTGCCGGAATTCCGAGGGTTCGCGGACAGAAGCGGCCGTAGAGGAGGGCGAGGGCTGTTCCGTATTGTCCCCGACCTTAGTAGCCTCTCCGCCGGGCTCCACGGCTTCGAAGTGGAGTGGGGCTGCCCGCGCAGGATGTTCACACGCTATTATGGGATAGGGCAGGGTTTACGAATGCTGCCGGATTCTCGCTCAGATAGCCGTTAGCGACGGCCTGACCAAGGAGGTTGCTCAAGGAAAAGCGGGCCTGTGCGAAAGCACCATCCGGCTTCCAGAAGCTCTTTGCGAAGGTCTCAAAGCTGATGTTCTCGCGCTTATCTTGATCTTACCCCAGCATTCCAAGAGCCTACAACTCAGTTCGGGTCCGGTTAGTCTGCCGGTACTCCTCCAAAGCAGCATTCCTCCTGGGCATTCCGAAATCGGCAATAGAAAACCGGATGGCCCTTGATCCGGACGTCTTTTCTCGCGACCAGGTAGAACGGTTTCTGTGCCATGCTGACTTCCTCCTACTCAGTTTTGGTACCGCTGCTGGTACCGCAGGTAGGAAGCGGCTGCTCTAAGACGAAAAGGCAGCTGCAATTTCTTGCGCTGCCAGGCCTTACTTTGGGCGATGCAAGATTTGAACTTGCGACTTCTACCGTGTGAAGGTAGCACTCTCCCACTGAGTTAATCGCCCATGAACGGGCCTCGCGACCCGCTCGCCGATAACATAGCGCGCCGGCAACCGGCTGTCAACCCTAGGTGGCGCCCCAGGCGCCACCCTTGGGGGGCTGCCTATGGGGCCGCCGCCCTCCCCGTTGCCCGCCACGGCGTTGAGGATCAGGTCCACCGCGGGGCCTTCCGGGTAGGCGCCGATCATGGGCTGGGCGCTGTCCCCGATCACCGTGTGCGGCACGCCGGAAACCTGGTACTTGTTGGCCAGGTGGGGGAACTCGGTGGCCTCCACCATGGAGGCGGTGACTTTCGGCGATTCCATGGCCAGCTTGAAGGCCAGCACCACGGCCCGCGGGCAGTAGGGGCAGGTCGGGGTCACGAACACCTGCAGATTGAGCGGCGTTTTCAGGCTCTTCAGCTTCTCGCGGGTGGCCGCCGAGAGACCCGAGTCGCCCTTGGAAACCATCTCCAGGCTCTCCAGGAGGGACACGAACTCGTAGCCGGCGGGGATGCCGTAGAAGCGCACCCCGTAGTCCTTGTCCCCTTCCCCCAGCAGCACGATGGCCGGGATCTTGTCCACGCCCAGGCGCCTGGCCTCCGCGGCGTCGCCCAGGAAATCCCGGACCTCCACCTTCACCTTGTCGCTCAGGCCGGCCAGCTCCTGCATCAGCTCGCGGGTCTCGCTGCAGAACTGGCATTCCATCTCCTGGGTGAACACCACGGCCTTCACGGGCCGGGCCAGCCTGGCCAGGCGGTCCTGGACGGTCTTGCGGTCCTTCTCCCCGATCATACTCATGACGCAATATTACTCACACTTGCCTGGACAGGCAAAGCCCCCGGCGGCTACAATGCCCAACGGGAATGGAGACCATCCTCTACATCTGCACGGCGGCACTGACCGTGGCCTGGTCCGTGTTCACCTACATCGCCTGGTCGGACAAGGAGAGGCGCGGGGAATACGTGGTGGGCCGCTTCTTCCTGATGCTCGGGCCCAGCGCCTACTTCCTGCTGCTGATCCTGGCCGGCTGGTCGCGCGTGCAGGAGCTGCGCCTGGACCTGGTGGGCATCGCCGTCCTGGACGTGCTGACCGCCGCCTGCTGGCTGGGCCTGCTGCTGGCGCGCGCCCTGCGGCCCGGAAGCAGCAAGCGCACCCTGGCCGGCTTCCTGATCGCCTACAACGTCCTGGCCGGAGTGCTGCTGCTGGGCGTGTTCCTGGTGCGCAGCTTCCCGCCCCTGCGCATCCCGCTGGCCTCCTGGCTGGGGCAGGGCCTGCGCCTGGAGTTCCTGCGCTTCGCCTGGAAGGAATTGGATCCGGAAGCCCGGCAGCAGGACCTGGCCTCCTTCGGCAACAAGGTGCTGATCGCCCTGCTGTCCTACATCCCCATCTCGCTGCTGCGCTCGATCCTGGTGAACCGGCAGATCAGCCGGCAGAGGCGCGACATGTACCGGGAGATCGCGGAGCTGAAGAAACGCCTGGAAGAGCTGGAGCGCAGGGGCCCCCCGCCGGGATAGACCCAGCCGCCGGGATAGACCCTACTTCGGCAGCGGTCGGCGCCCCTGATATCCGTCCTCGATGCGGTGATACCAGCCCAGCTCCGCTTCGTCGCTGCGCCAGCACAGGAATACGGTCTCCCCGTCGATCACGGCCGGGAAGTCCACCAGCCCGACCGAGAAGTTCCAGTCCTTGAAGAAGCAGCCCATTTCCTCCAGCTCCTGGAGGTACTCCTGCAACTCGGCTTCCAGCCCATGCAGCCGCCCATCGTCGCCGCCCAGCTCGCGAATCGCGGCCGCCTTCTCCAATATATCGGCCACGATCCGGCGCACCAGCGGGAGGGCCTTCTCGACCTCCTGCCGGGTGAACAGCCGTTGGAACTCCATCTTCCCGGAACCTCAGGCCCTCGGCAGGGTGACGGTGAAGGTGGTGCCGCGATCGGGCACCGATTCCACGCGGATGTCCCCCTGGCACTCGGCGGTGACCCGCTTGACCGTGGCCAGGCCCAGGCCGGTGCCCGGGATGCCGGAGGTCTGCGGGTTTTTCACCCGGTAGAAGTCCTGGAACAGGCCCTCCATCTCCTCGGCCTTCATGCCGATGCCCGTGTCGCTCACCTGCACGCGCACGCTGCCGTTGCTGGAGGCCAGGCGCACGGTGAGCGAGCCCTCCTCGCGGTTGTACTTGATCCCATTGGAGATGAGGTTCATGAAGATGCGGTCCAGGTCCTTGCGGTCGGCCAGCACCGGGAAGCTGTCCCCCTCGGCCTCCAGCTCGCAGGCGGATCCGGGAGCGCTCGGCCTGCACCTTGAAGAAGTCCAGCTGGGCGGCCAGCACCTCCTTCAGCTCCAGGCGCTCCGGGCTCTTCTCGATCTTGCCCGCCTCGCGCTGGTTGAGGTACAGCAGGTCGCGGATCAGGTCCAGCAGGGCCTCGCCGCGGATCTTGCTGCGGGCGAGCATCTCGTGGATCTTGGCCGGCTCCTGGTCGAACATGCCCGTCAGGATGATGTTGACGTAGTTCAGGATGGCGGCCAGCGGGCTTTTCAGCTCGTGGGCCACCATGGCGATGAAGCGGCTCTTCTCCTGGTCCGCCTGCCATTGCAGGGTGATGTCGTCCAGGATCAGGATGGCCCCGACCTGCTCCTCGCCGCGCAGGTAGGGCAGGCTCAGGAACTCCATCATGCGCTGGCCCAGGGGCTCCCGCAAGGTGCGGGCCTTCCCGCCCTCCAGCACCTCCTGCACGGCGGCCAGCACCTCGGGGCGCAGGCCCAGCTCCTCCACGCTCATCCCCTCGCGGTAGGTCTTCCCCACGAAGGCCTCCGCGGTGGGGTTCATCAGCACCGGCAGGCGGTTGCGGTTCAGCACGATCACCCCTTCGTGCATGGAGTTGATGAGCTGCCGGGACAGGTTGCGCTCGCTGTTGAGCTCGGTCAGGTACTGCTGGCGGTCGGAGAGCAGGCTGTGCTGGCGCAGGGCCCGCTCCACCACGTGCAGCAGGTCCTTGGGGGTGAAGGGCTTGGCCAGGAAGTCGAAGGCGCCGTGGCGGGTGACCTCCACGGCGGCTTCCACCGTGGCCAGCGCCGAAACGATGACCACCACCGTGCCTTGAAGGTTCTCGTTGATGAAGCGGGTGACCTCGAAGCCGTCGATCCCCGGCATCTTGAGGTCCACCAGGGCCAGGCTGTAGCTGTTCTCGCGCAGCAGGCGCAGGGCGGATTCCCCGTCCTCGGCCGTGTCCACGCCGTAACCCTGGCGCTGGAGGGCGCGGCGCATGCCTTCGCGCATGCCCTCCTCGTCGTCGATGACGATGACCCGGACGCTTTCTGCCTTTACTTCCATGACCCCCCGGACCGGCGTCTCCCCGCGCACCCGCCTACCGGGCCAGGTGCTGCTCGATCTTGCCGACCAGGTCCTCCAGGGGCACGGGCTTGGTGAGGATCTCGTCCACCTTCATCCATTTGCGCGCCCGCTCGTTGTAGGCTTCCAGGGTGAAACCCAGCTCCTTGGGGGCCGAGGTCTGCATGATGATCGGCACCGCGGCCATGCGCGGATCGTCCTTCACCTTCTTGCAGAACACGAAACCCGTGTCGTAATGCTCCATCATCAGGTCGGCCAGGATGAGGTCCGGGGTGAAGCTCTCCAGCCTCTTCAGTCCCTCGGCGGCGCTGGAGGCGGTCTCCACCTGGTAGCCCCGCTTTTCCAGAAAGGCCTTCTGCCCCACCAGCAGGTCCTTGTCATCGTCCACGATCAATACCTTGGGCACCGCGCGCTCCTCCTCCCGGACAGCTTCAGAGTTTATCCGTATTCCCGCACCCATGTCTACGCTCACCGCCCCTCCTACCGCCTGCCCCGCGGCTCGTAGCGGGTGTGCAGCAGCTCGTGGGCCCGATGCGAGCCCGGCTTTTCCAGGTACTCCTTGTAGAGGGCCTGGACGTGGGGGTTCTTGTAGGACTGCCGGATGGGCCGGGTCAGGTCCAGGGCGTACAGGGACTGGATGCGCTGCAGGATGCGCTCCTTCTCCAGGCCGTAGATCTGGCCGCCGCCTCCGGCGCAGCCGCCCGGGCAGGCCATGACCTCCACGAAGTGGTAGTCGGCCTCCCCCTTGCGGATCTTCTCGGCCAGCTTGCGGGCGTGGCCCAGGGTGTTCACCACCGCCACCTTCAGCTTGGTCCCGCCCAGGTCCACGACCGCTTCCTTCACCCCCTCGATGCCGCGCACCTCCTGGAACTCCAGCTTCTTCAGATCCTTGCCGGTCACCAGGTGGTAGGCGGTGCGCAGGGCCGACTCCATCACCCCGCCGGAGGCGGCGAAGATGTCGCCGGAGCCGGAGGTGGAGCCCAGCAGCGAGTCGAAGCTCTCTTCGGGCAGCAGCTCGAAGCTGATGCCGAAGTGGTCCAGCAGGCGGGCGAACTCCCGGTTGGTCAGGACCATGTCCACGTCCTGGATGCCGTCGCGGGACATCTCGGGGCGCTCCGCCTCGTACTTCTTGGCCGTGCAGGGCATGACCGAGACCACGAAGATGTCCTCCGGCTCGGTAGCCCTCCTTTTCGGCCAGGTAGGTCTTGATCACCGCGCCCATCATCTGCTGGGGGCTCTTGCAGGTGGAGAGGTTGGGCAGCAGGTCGGGGAAGTTGTGCTCCGCGAACTTGACCCAGCCCGGGCAGCAGGAGGTGAACAGCGGCAGCTTGCCGCCGTTCTTGAGGCGCTCCACCAGCTCGGTGCCCTCCTCCATGATGGTCAGGTCGGCGGTGAAGTCGGTGTCGAAGACGTGCTTGAAGCCCATGCGCCGCAGCGCCGAGGCCACCTTGCCGGTCACGTTGGCCCCGGGCGGCAGGCCGAAGAACTCGCCCAGGGAGATGCGGATGGCCGGGGCGGCCTGGGCCACCATGATCTTCTTGCCCTCCTGCATGGTGCTGATGAGCCGCTCGATGTCCGAGCTCTCGTGCAGCGCCCCCACCGGGCAGGCCAGCACGCACTGGCCGCAGTTCACGCAGGTGGTCTCGCTCAGGTCCTTTTCGAAGGCCGGCAGCACCATGGTGTCGAAGCCGCGGCGGGTGAAGTCGATGGCCGACACCCCCTGCACCTCCTCGCACACCCGCACGCAGCGCCCGCAGAGGATGCACTTGTCCGGATCCCGCACGATGGAGGGGGAGGAGAAGTCGATGTAGTGGTGGCGGGTCTTGCCCTGGAAGGGCACGTTGTGGATGTTGTACTCCGCCGCCAGGCTCTGCAGCTCGCAGTGCAGGTTGCGGCTGCAGGTCAGGCAGTCGAAGGGGTGGCTGGCCAGCAGCAGCTCGATGATGGTCTTGCGGGCGTTGAGCACCCGCGGGCCGCGGGTGGAGATCTTGAGGCCGTCCTCCACCGGGTAGGCGCAGGAGGGGATCAGGCCCGGGCGGCCCTCCACCTCCACGATGCACATGCGGCAGGCCCCGCTGGGGAACAGCCCGGAGAGGTGGCAAAGGGTGGGGATGCGCACCCCCGCCTGGCGGGCCGCCTCCAGGATGGTGGCCCCGGCCTGGGCCTGGACCTGCCGGCCGTTGATCTCGAGGGTGACGGTCTTGGCAGCGGCCTTGGTCTTGACTTCGGTTGCGGTCATCTCATTCTCCTCCTATGCCACCAGCACCGCGTCGAAGCGGCAGGCCTCGTGGCAGCTTCCGCAGCGCACGCACTTGTCGTCCAGGATGTAGTGGGCCTTCTTGTTCTCGCCCACGATCGCGCCGGTGGGGCACTTCTTGGCGCACACGGTGCAGCCCCGGCAGGCCTCCGTGTCGATGTGATAGGTCAGCAGGCCCCGGCACTGGGCGGCGGGGCACTTGCGGTCGTAGATGTGGGCCTCGTACTCCTCGCGGAAGTACTTCAGGGTGGAGAGCACCGGGTTGGGGGCGCTCTGCCCCAGGCCGCACAGCGAGGTCTCCTTGATCACCGTGGCCAGGTTCTCCAGGGCCAGCACCCGGTTGAAGCGCAGCAGGTTCTCCTCCTCGTTCTTCATCTGGGAGTAGGGCTGGGTGATGCTCTCCAGGATCTCGAACATGCGCCGCGTGCCCTCCCGGCAGGGGATGCACTTGCCGCAGGACTCCTTGGTGGTGAAGGCCAGGAAGTACTTGGCCACGTCCACCATGCAGGTGTCCTCGTCCATGACCACCAGGCCCCCGGAGCCCATCATGGCCCCGATGGCCTTGAGGCTCTCGTAGTCGATCTTGGTGTCCAGGTGCTGCGCCGGGATGCAGCCGCCGGAGGGGCCGCCGCTCTGCACGGCCTTGAAGGCCTTGCCCCCGGGGATGCCCCCGCCCACCTCGAAGATGATCTCCCGCAGGGTGGTGCCCATCGGCACCTCCACCAGGCCGGAGTTCTTCACCTTGCCGGTCAGGGCGAACACCTTGGTGCCCTTGGAGGTCGCGGTGCCCATGGCGGCGAAGGCCGCGGCCCCCTCGCGCAGCAGGTGGGGCACGTTGCAGAAGGTCTCCACGTTGTTGATGATCGTGGGGCAGCCGAACAGGCCGGACACGGCCGGGAAGGGAGGCCGCGGCCGGGGCATGCCGCGCCGGCCCTCGATCGAGGCCATCAGGGCGGTCTCCTCGCCGCACACGAAGGCCCCGGCGCCCTGCTTCACCTTCAGGCTGAAGGAGAAAGGCGCCGCGCCCGCGGTCAGGGGCTTTTCCAGCAGGCCCTCCGCCTTGGCCAGCTCGATGGCCTGTTCCAGGCGCTTGATGGCCAGGGGATACTCGGCGCGGCAGTAGATCACCCCCTCGCGGGCGCCGATGGCGTAGCCGGCGATGATCATGCCCTCCAGCAGCGAGAAGGGATCGCCCTCCAGGAGGCTGCGGTCCATGAAGGCGCCCGGGTCCCCTTCGTCGGCGTTGCAGATCACGAACTTGCGCTCGGCCTTCTGGACCTGGGCGAACTGCCACTTCTTGCCGGTCGGGAAACCGGCCCCGCCGCGTCCGCGCAGCCCGGCGGCCAGCAGCTCCTGGATGATCCCCTCGGGGCCCAGCTCCAGCGCCTTCCGCAGGCCCTGGAACCCTCCGCGGGCGCGGTAGTCGGCCACGCTCTCGGGGTTGATCACCCCGCAGTTGCGCAGCACGAACTTGACCTGCTTCTTGAAGAAGGGGTGCTCCTCCAGCAGCGGCAGGTCCGGCAGCGGCGCCTTGCCGTTGCGGTACTGGCCCAGCAGCCCGTCCACCTTGTACTTTCCGCGCACCAGCACCTCGTCCAGGATGAAGCCGGCCTCTTCAGGGGTGACGTTGCCGTAGGACAGGCGGTAGCCGTCGTCGGTCACCACGTCCAGGATCGGCTCGGCCACGCAGTAGCCCACGCAGCCGGTGGGGGTGATCTGGACCTGCCGCCCGCGCGCCTCGGCCCACCTGCCGACCGCGTCCCTGACCTTGGCCGCGCCCACGGCCAGCCCGCAGGTGCCCATGCCGATGTAGATCGTGTTCATTCGCCGTTCCCTTCCCGGGCCTTGATCTCCCGGATGGTCTTCTCCACGGTCTTCTTTTCCAGGCGCCCGTAGAACTCGCCGTTGACGGTCATCACCGGGGCGATCGAGCAGGCCCCGATGCAGGCCACCGTTTCCAGGGAGAACAGCCCGTCGCGGGTGGTGGCTCCCGCCTCGATGCCCAGCTCGCGCTGCAGGGTCTCCAGCAGGTTGAAGGAGCCCTTGACGTGGCAGGCCGTGCCGCGGCAGATCGCCACCTGGTACTTGCCCGGGGGGCTCAGGCGGAACTGGTTGTAGAAGGTGGCCACGCCGAAGATCTTGGACTCGGGCAGGCTCAGGTAGTCGCTGATCTCGCAGATGCTTTCCCGGGAGATGTAGCCCTGCTCTTCCTGCACCGCCTGGAGCATCGGGATCAGGTAGTCCCGGGATGGGGGGTAGCGTCGGATCGTCTCGGTGGCAACCATGCTTCTTCCTTTCGCGACTAGATTCTCATGAAAGCACCAAATCAATAGTGAATTAATTCACTATTGGGAACATATCTTATCGTGATTTCTTTGTCAACAGGTTGCAAATAGAAATTTGAAATTCTTGTTGAAAATCAGGCGCGTCGCAGCGTGGCAGGTCCCGAACCAGCGCTCGAAGCCCCCAGCACGTAGTACTCGGCCTTCCGGCTGCGGGGGACCTCTTCTGGAAAATGGGTCACCACCACCACGGGCACGCGGTGCAGCCGCAGCAGGTCGAAGAACTTGCCCCACAGCTGGGCGCGCGCCTCGGCGTCCAGGCCGGTGAACGGCTCGTCCAGCAGGATGGCCTCCGGGAAGCGGGCGAAGCAGCGGGCGAAGCACAGGCGCTTCTTCATGCCCCCGGACAGGGCCTGCGGGGACTCCCACTCCCGCCCCGCCAGGCCCGCCTCGCCCAGCAGGTAGCCGGCGAAGGAGAGGGCTTCCGCCGGCTCCAGGCCCCCGTAGATCAGGGGCAGGGCCGCGTTCCAGGCATTGGAGCGCCAGGGCAGGAGCCGGTCGTCCTGGAACAGCAGGCCGATCTTGCGCGGGCACTCCACGCTGCCGGCCTCCGGCTCGCAGCAGCGAGGCGATCAGGTACAGCAGGGTGGTCTTGCCGATCCCGGAGTCGCCGCTCACCACGGCGATCCTCTCCGGGGCCACTTCCAGGTCGACGCCTTCCAGCACCCTTCCCTTCCCCGGATAGGCGAACGACAGGCCGCGCAGGCGGATGCCCTGCCTGGGGCTGGCGGATAAAAAAGAGCGCTTCAGCAGGGCCAGCGCCTCCTGGCTGCCGGCGCGGGCCGGGCGCGCCGCCGGGCGGGCGGAAGCCCGCACCAGCCGCTCCACCCAGGCCAGCAGGCGGCCGGCGGCCAGGATCAGCAGGATCAGCAGCAGGGTCCAGGCGAACAGGCGCCGCACCTGCATGGACTGGTAGGCGGCCTGGATCTGGAAGCCGATGCCGCTGTTGGCCCCGAAGTATTCCCCCGTGACCGAGGCCTTGATGCCCAGCACCAGGCCCAGCCGCAGGGAGGAGGCGATGAAGCGGCCGCAGGTGCGGCAGGACCAGCTCGCGCAGCCGGGCCCGGAAGCCCGGGGCGAACAGGGCCAGCATCTCCTCCAGGCCGCGCGGCAGGGTGCGCATGCCCTCGGCCAGGTTCACCGCCACCAGCGGGAAGCAGATCAGGGTGATGACCAGGATGGGCGACAGGTGGCCCACCCCGAGGATCAGGATCAGCGGGATGGCCCACAACAGGGGCGGCATGCCGTGCAGCACCGCGATCAGGGGACGGAACAGGGCCTCCAGCCACGGCCGGCGCCCGCCCAGGATGCCCACCGCCAGGCCGCCGGCCAGGGCCAGCAGGAAGCCGGCGGCCACGCGCAGGAAGGTGAGCAGGATCTGCAGCCAGGTGTGGCCGCTGGCCAGCAGGCGCGCGGTGTCGAGGAGGGTCTGCCAGGGGGCCGGGATGATGAAGGCCCCCGCGGCCAGCGAGCCGGCGGCCCAGGCGGCCAGGATCAGGGCCACCCCGGCCGCGTACCAGGCGGCGGGCGAGCGGGACTCCCCGGCGGCGGCCGGCCTCAAGGCGCGGCGTCCGCGGGCAGGAAGAAGTCGCGGCCCAGCGGGGCCCGCTCGCCGGGCAGGTGGACCTTGACCGCCTCGTAGTACTGCCTGACCCGGCGCTGGTTCTCCTCCAGCGAGGGCACCCAGAAGAGGGTCTGGGCCACGGCCTGGGCCACCACCTCCGGGGCCAGCTCCAGCGCCGCGGCGTGGTCGCGGGCCGTGCCCTGCGGGTCGGCGGCCACCTCAGTGGAAGCCCGGGCCCAGGCTTCCACCAGGCGGCGCACCAGGGCGGCGTTTTTCGCCAGGTACGCGCGGGTGGCAAACAGACTGACCTGGGGCGAGCGCGGGTCCCCGCCGAAGGCCTCGGCCCAGGCCGGCCCGTAGTCCAGCAGGCGGCTCAGGCCGCGATTCAGCACCAGTTCGGTGGCCAGCGGCTCCGGGAGGGCCGCGGCGTCCAGCTGCCCCTTCAGCAGCAGAGGCACCGACTGCCCGAAGGCCAGGTAGATGATGCGCAGGTCCCGGTCCGGGTCCAGGCCGCGTTGGGCCAGGATGTAGCGGGTCTGGAAATCCAGCGGGGCGCCGGGGAACGGCAGGGCCAGCCGCTTGCCGGCCAGCTCCGCCAGGCTGGAAAGCGGCGGGGAGCCGGGGGCCCCGATCAAGGAGGAGACCGCCCACACCCCGGTGTTGATCAGCACCAGCGGCCCTCCGGCCAGGTGGTTCTCCCAGCCCTGGCTGGTGCCGGTCAGCAGCAGGTCGGCCTCCCCGCGCAGCACCAGGGCCAGGGCCTGCGGGTGGCTCAGGAAGGTCTCACAGGACAGCCGGACGCCGGCAGGCAGGCCCTGGTTGCCCGGCCCTTGGCTGGCCAATCGCAGAAACGGCAGGGCGGCGGTGGACGGCGGAACCAGGACCTTCAACCTCTCCTCGGCCCCCCCCAGCGCCGCGGCCGCCGCCAACGCGGCGATCAGCAGGATGCGTTTCATAGGCGCTCAATATAGCGTCATTTCCGCGGCCTAGGCAACACGACGCTAGACCGCGAAGCGGCGGCCTTCCTCCAGCATGGCCAGGTAGTTTTCCAGCGGCAGGTAGTTGGCCACCGTGTTGCCCGTGCCCAGGCAATAGCCCAGGCCGTCCCGCGGCCGGAAGCAGGCCTCCAGCGTCTCGCGCACGCGCGCCCGCACGGCCTGCTGGCTGCCGCGGGCCAACAGGTCCATGTCGATGCCCCCCAGCACACTGATCCGCTCCCCGTACCGGCGGTAGGCCTCGGCCACCGGCAGGATGCCGTCCTCGAAGGAGTGCTTGCCGTCGATGCCCACCTCCTCGATCAGGTCCTCCATGATCTCTGACAGATCCCCGCAGGCGTGCAGCAGGTAGGGTTTGCCCCGGGCCCGGCCCGCCTCGGCGCAGGCCCGGTGCCAGGGCAGGACCAGCTCGCGCAGGAACGCCGGGGACACCATGGTGGAGGTGCGGAAGCCCATGTCGTCGGAGCCCCACAGGAAGGGAACGCAGCGGAAATCGGCCAGGGTGCGCGACCAGTCCACGTAGAAGGCGCCGATGCGCTCGGCCACCGCCCGCACCAGCGCGGGGTCGTCGTGGATCAGGTAGCACAGCCCTTCGTATCCCAGAAGGAAGCTGATCATCTCCAGCACGTGGGCGGTCAGGTCGTAGACCCCCATGTTCTCCGGCAGGTTCCTGTCCAGCCACTCCAGGGGGGAAAGGTCGATATCCCGCACCCGCGGCCAGGGGTAGGCCTCGAAGTCCCGCCAGCCGCGGATGGGCCCCGTGTGCTCCTCGGTCCAATCGCGCTGCCCACGGGACAGCGCCCCGGCCGTGGTGTCGGCCGCGGCCAGTTGCGGCAGGTCGAAGATCTTCTTGGGGGCCAGGCCCAAGCGGAACACGTCGTAGCCCAGGAAGGCGTGCAGGCGCACCTCGCGGCGCAGGGCGAAGCGCGGGTCGGCCCGGTCCAGCCCGTCCTCCAGAGCATAGCGGGCGGCCAGCGCCTCCTTGACCTCCGGATCCAGGAACAGCTCCAGGTGATGCACCCGCCGGGGCGGATGAGTCCGGCGGATGACCCCCAGCAGGGCTTCCACGTCCGGCTCGACGGCCGGCTCCAGGGAAGGTGGCTTCATGCCCCGTATAGTAGCAAAACGGGCCGCCATTGACAGGCCCCTGGTTTTGGTGCATCGTAGGAACACCGCGATAATATGATCCAGCAGTTCGTGCAGCGCGTGGTAGGCTTCTGCATCCGCAACCGGGTCGCGGTGATGCTCGTCACGGCGGCGGTCACGGCGCTCATGGCCTGGGCGGTGCGGGGCCTGCAAGTCGACTCCGACGTCACCAACCTGCTTCCCCGCAACGTGAAGACCCTGGAGCTCACGAAGCGCTACGGCCGTTCCCAGGACTCCGGCGAGCTGCTGCTGGCGGTGGAGGCCGAGGATCCCTTTACAATCGAAGGGCTGCGGCTGCTGGAGCAGGCCGTCCGGCGCATCCAGGAGCACCCGGAGGTGACCGGGGCCATCCATCCCTTCAACATGGTCGTCTTCGAGAGCCAGGACGGCAAGCTGCGCCTGGTTCCCGCCGGACCGGGCGGCGGAGCGCCCCGCACCCCCGACGGAGCTGGCCCTTTTCCGCGACCGGCTGGCCGGCAACCCCCTGGCCCGCAACCTGATCCTCTCCAGGGACGGCCGGGCCCTGTGCGCGGTGTTCCCGGTGAAGCTGGCCCCCGAGTACAGCGAGCCTGCTGGCCACGGTCGAGGAGGCGGTCCGGCCGCTGCAGGCCCGCTACCAGGTGTACCTGACCGGGGCGCCCATCATCATGCAGACCACGCGCGACGCCCTGCTTGTCCGATGTGCCCAAGTTCCTGGGCCTGAGCTTCCTGGTGATCCTGGTCGTGCTGTTCCTGTCCTTCCGCTCCGCGCGCTCGATCCTCCTGCCGCTGGTCGTGGTCGCCCTGGGCACCCTCTGGACCGTGGGCACCATGGTCCTGGCCGGCCTGAAGCTGACCGTGGTCAGCATCATGGCCCCGCCGCTGGTGCTGACCCTGGGCAGCTCCTACAGCATCCACGTGCTCAACCAGTACTACCGGCAGGCCCGGCAGGGCCCGGGCAAGGATTGGATCGCCCAGGCGGTGAGCCTGGTGAACGCCACGGTCTTCCTGGCCGCCCTGACCACGATCATCGGCTTCGGCAGCCTGGCCACCGCCACCCTGCGGCAGATCCGGGAGTTCGGCATCGCCACCGCGGCGGGCATCCTCTATTGCATGCTGCTGGCGGAGCTGTTCCTGCCCGCCATGCTTTCCTTCGGGCGCAACCCGAGTGACGCGGAAAAGGAGCGGGTGCTGAACGGGGCGATCGCCAGGAGCATGCGGCACCTGGCCCTCTGGGTGATCCGCTGGCGCTGGGCGATCCTGGCGGTGATCGTGCTGATCGCGGCCGGCTTCGGCCTGGCCCTGCGGCACGTGCAGTACCAGACCAACTACCTGGCCTACTATCGCAAGAGCGAGAAGCTGATCCAGGACAGCCGGGCCCTGGTGGAAAGGTTCGGAGGGTTCACCAACATCTTCCTGACCCTGGAGGCCCCCGGCGGCGAGGCGCTGGGCAACGAAGCCATTCTTCGCATCATGTTGATTCCCCTGCTTCTCGACGCGGTTCGCGCCCGGTGCCGACGTCCCATCAGTCCGACGACGCAGCCACCGGGAATGTGAGGTGCGTACCAACCTCCGGTTCACCGAGGTGACTCGGTGATCGTTTTCGGGGAGCGTCGGAGGCCGACGTTCCCCGACCGGTCCGGATCTTCGGCAGGTGCCCGGCAACCTTTCGAGCCCCGGCGGGAACTGAGGGATGACAGCACACGCCACCCCGAGGAGCCACGCCCCATGCCCGCTTCCCCCCACCGCTACCCCTCCGGACGTCGAAGGCTTGCCCTGGTCGGAGCGGCCGCCCTGGTCGCCGCCGGTCTCGGCGCCGTACCGCTGGTCGTGAAGGCCGACGCGGTGGCACCCGCCGACCTCGGCCGCGCCGTGCTGCCCGCGGGCGACGGCTGGGCCGCGACCGGCTCCGGCACCACCGGCGGCGCGCCGCCGACGCCGCCCACGTCTTCACCGTATGCAACCGCGCCGAGCTGTCGCGAGCCCTGGGAGCGGGCCCGGCTGACGCCCCGCGGATCGTCCGGGTCAAGGGCCTGTCATCGACGCCAACACCGACGACGCGGGCAAGCCGCTGACCTGCGCCGACTACGCCGCCGGTACGGCTACTCGCTCGACGCCTACCTCAAGGCCTACGACCCGGCCACGTACTGGGGCCGTGCCAAGGCGCCCTCCGGCACCCAGGAGAACGCCCGCGCCGCCGCGCAGGGCCAGGCAGGCGCCGTCCATGGTGTTCACGGTGCCGGCCCACACCACCATCGTGGCGTGCCGGGCACCAAGGGCGGGCATCACCGGCGGCAGCCTGCAGGTGCAGAACGTCGACAACGTCATCATCCGCAACCTCACCTTCGAGCGCCCGCTCGGACTGCTTCCCGCAGTGGGACCCGACCGACGGCGCCACCGGCAACTGGAACTCCGAGTACGACGCCGTCACCCTGCGCGGCGCCACCCACGTCTGGGTCGACCACAACACCTTCACCGACGGCGACGCACCCCGACAGCGCCACTCCGGTACTACGGCCGCTACGTACCAGATCCACGACGGCGTCCTCGACATCACCAAGGGCTCCGACCTCGTGACCGTCTCCTGGAACGTCTTCGCCGACCACGACAAGACCATGCTGATCGGCAGCAGCGACACCGACAGCGCGGCAAGCTGCGGGTGACGCTCCACCACAACGTGTTAAGGGGCATCGTTCAGAGGGCCCCCCTCGACCCGGGTGGGCCGGTCCACCTCTACGACAACTACTTCGACACCACGACGTCACGGGTACGCGCCCCGCTACAGCGTCAACTCCCGCGCCGGGGCCCAGGTCGTCGCGCGAGGACAACTACTGGAAGCTCCCGACGGCGGGAAGATCTCCAAGCTGCTCAGCGGCGACGGCACCGGGCCGTCGCGGGCGGCGGCAACCTCGTCGACGGCGCCCCCGTGGACCTGGTCGCCGCGTCACAACTCCGCCAACTCCGGGAAGAAGTTGAAGACCAGCGTCGGCTGGAAGCCCACCCTCACCGCAGGACTGGAGCCCGCCGCCGGTCTGCCGGCCAGACTCGTGGCGAAGGGCGCCGGCGTCCTCGCCGAGCCCGGAGGCAAGGGCGCCCCGGCCGGTCCGGCCGGCGGCCGTACGCTGACGGTCGCCGGCGACGGCTCCGCCGCCCACCGCACCGTGCAGGCCGCCGTCGACGCCGCCACCGCGGGCGACACCATCCTCGTCGCACGCGGCACCTACCGGGAGACGGTGCATGTTACCGCCGTCCAAGCCGGTCGTGTCCTCGTCGGCGCCACCGGCAACGCCGCGGACGTCGTCATCACCTACGGCAACGCCACCGGCACGGCGAAACCCGGCGGCGGTACGTACGGCACCGCGGGCAGTGCCACCGCGACCTTCGCGGCGAACGACATCACCGTCACCGGCGTGACGGTCGAGAACACGTGGGAGAGGTCGGCGCACCCGGGC
>CAVUYS010000088.1:0-90273 GCA_963745745.1 uncultured Spirochaetota bacterium
GGCCGGGAGGTGGAGGTTGTGGTGGAGGAGCAGCGCGGGGACGGGTCCGCCTGGCGGGGGTTCAGCGCCAACTACCTGCCGTGTGCCGTGCGCGGCACGCCTGCAGGGCCCGCGGGCCGGCTGGTGCGGGCCAGGATCGAGAGCGGCGGGGACCCCTGCGAGGCGGTGTACCTGGGCCCGGCTTCAGGTGCGCGTGATATTTGAGGCCGGGCGGGGTATAATTGCAGGTGAATCCCGGAGGTCCGATGAAGCGTTCCAGCCTGGGGGCGATGATCGCGCTCCTATGCCTGCTCCTGCTGACTGTCCTCGGCGGCTGCGCCGAGTTTTTCACGTTCAACCTGCTGAAGTCCCTGGACCCGGTGCCGCTGCCATCGCCAGCGGAGCTTGCCGCCATGCCGGAGGGGGAAGCCCTGGACTATCTATCGCAGGAGCTCGCCTCGCCGGTCTTCGTGGAGAAGCTGGTGGAGGACTCGGCCGTCTACGGCGCGGTGGAGGCAATTCTGTATGGCGCCATGAGCGATCCCGCGACCGATGCGGAAAGCCGCAAACGGGCCGCGGTGCTGTACGCGGACCTGCAGCTGGCGGCTTCGGGAGCCGTGGAGGTGGTCAACAACGTTACCCAGCTGCTGGGCCAGGACCTGGGAAGCCTGAGCTTCACCACCTCCGAGGAGGTCCTGGATTTCCTGGAGGACCTGATTCCGCAGATCATCCCCGGGGAGGCGCTGGGGTCCCGGGAGGTTTTTGACGGCCTGCTGACCGGCTTTCAGGAGGCCTGGCAGGGTTATGCCGTCTTCGGCGAAAAGCTGGGCGAGGATCCGGCCGTGCCGGAGGCCGTCAACCTGGGCGACGTGACCCAGAAGGCCTTGTTCAGCTGCCTGGTAGCCGAGGCCCTGACGGACGGCTGCCTGTATGCGACCGAGGCGGAAGCCCGCGACGCCCTGTGGGCCATCCTCCAGGGTGGACAGCCCGCCGACCCGACCGCCTCCGGCTTCGAGGATCCGTTCGTGCCGGGAACGCCGCTGCAGAACATCCTGGACGCGGCGGGGATCAGCTTCTGATGGAGGCAGCGATGCGCAGGACCCTGGCCGTGATCGCGCTGCTCCTGGCGCTCCTCGCCTGGGCGCCGCCGGACCGCCCGGGCGCTCAGAGCTGGGAACCCGCCGCGGTGCCCGTGAGCCCGGAGGTGCTGGCCCAGGGCGGATCTTTCACCGCCAATGCCGAAGGCTTTCAGGCCTTGTTCCATAACCCGGCGGCCATCGCCTCCGAGCGCAGGTCGCTGACCTTTCTGACCGCCTCCAGTTGGGTCTACGCCAATCCGGCCCGGCTTTTCGGCAGCCTGCCGATGGGTGGGGATGCGCATGGCGTTGGCGGATTTCATGGAAGGGGAAATCACTACCGGCGGCTTCGGGATGGGCTCCGGAGTGGGCCTGGGCTACGTGGGCCGTGGCTTGGGCCTGGGCGCCGTGCTGAACGTGGATTCCTACCTATGGGGACCCACCACCCTGGGGGCCACGGGCCGCCTGACCGCGGACTTGCAGTTCGTGGCCGGTTTCGCGCTGAAGACCCTGCAGGACCGGCTCTGGCTCGGCGCGGACGTGCGCCCCCTCATCCGCCTGGCCGTCCCCGTGGACTACGACTCCATGTTCGGTTTCTTCGACGCCTTGCAGTCCGGCGGCGACCCGCTGGCCGCTTTGGCATCGGCTCCGGCCCTCTACGGCTACGGATTCGGCGTCGACCTGGGCGCGCTGCTGGTGCTGGGCGGATGGCGCATCGGGCTGTCCGTGAGGGATTTCCTGGGAACCAGCATGATCTACCGCCAGAGCACCTTCGGTGACGTGCTGGAAAGCCTGCAGAAAACGGGCGGTTTCCCGAGCGGCGGGTCGGCCCTGGCCGAGGATCCGATCATGCCCATGGAGCTCAGCCTGGGACTCTCCTACCGCTTCGACTTCGCCCCCCGGACCTTCGACCCGGTCCTGCACCTGGCCTTCAGCGACCTGCTCACGGTGATCCGCGGCGAGCGCTCGCCCTGGACGGCCCTGCATCTGGGCACCGAGATCCGCCTGCTGCGCTTCCTGGCCCTGCGCGCGGGGCTGAACCAGGGGTACCTCACCTTCGGCGGGGGGCTACGGGTGCCCCTGCTGGAGCTCAACGCCGCCTTCTTCACCCGGGAGATGGGGCGACACCTCGGCGACCAACCCAGCTCCGGCATGGCCGTGGAGGTCGCGTTTCGCCTGTAGCTGCGTTCCGCACGCCAACCCGATAATCCTCCCGGACCGCCGACAGGCCTCGAATTGACACTCGCGGAGGGCGGGTGCTATAGTGCCCGTGCTTCCGAGGGCCGCTAGCTCAGGTGGTAGAGCAACGGCCTTTTAAGCTGTGGGTCGCAGGTTCGAGTCCTGCGCGGCTCATATACACTGCAAAGAATTAGCAACACCTGTGGGGTGGTATACTCGTTTATAGAGGTGCCGCGGGCGTAGCTGCTCGCGGGATTGCCTGCTCGGGCACTGTCTTGTTTTCGGTTTCACCGTGCCAATTCCTGTTGACATGTTGTTCACTTCTGCCTGGCTGTGCGACCATGACCATAGAATCGTGCACAGCAATGTGGGTTTGCCGGTAGCTAACCTGCGCAGTCTCGGGGTCCATAGATCGAGACTCTTCCGGGAAGATTAAAGATAGTGAAAAGGAAGGAAAATGAACGCCAAGAGGATTATTGGCATCATATTAGCGGTGTTGGGAGCAATAGCTTTTCTAGGCTCCTTATTGGGAAATTTCTCGATATGGGGTGATCCCGGCTTTGGATATAAACAAATCGTCGGTACAGTTGTCGGTGCGATAGTTGCTGTCATTGGCATAATTCTGCTTCTGCAAAAGAAGATCTAGTCGAGAGAAACACGTCGCCGGGCAATGAGTTCCGCCTGGGTTCGAGTCCTGCGCGGCTCAAATCTTGACAGTCGCGGCGCAATCGCCGTATATTTCGCTTCGCCAAGTGTCTCCTTCGTCTAGTGGTTAGGACACCGGGTTTTCATCCCGGCAGCACGGGTTCGACTCCCGTAGGAGATGGAAGATGTCCAGCAAGGAGAGGTGGACCATGAAGCGCGGCTTGAAGCTGTTCCTGATTGTCATGGTTCTGCTGGCTCTCGGCGCCATGGGCGCCTCGGCCAAGGGCAAGAGCAACCTCCGGCTGGGGCTGGAGTTCGGCAACCCGAATGCCGTGCTGATCATCCGCCCGGCGCCCTTCGATTTCAAGATCGGCTACAACTTCGCCGCTCCCGGCTACCTGTTCTTCAGCGCCGACTATCGGATCGTGAACGCCTACCAGGTCGTCGACTTCCTGTACTTTTTCCTCGGCGTGGGCGCGTACACCAACATCTATTTCGAACCGACCGACTTCAGCCTGGGCGCGCGCATCCCTCTTGGGCTGCAGGTGTTCCTGATCGACAACGTGGTGGAGCTGTTCCTGGAGGTGGTCCCCACCGTGGGCTTCCTGCCCGCCCTCACCGCCTTCCCCGAGTGGCAGGGCTTCATCGGCTTCACCATCCTGATCCGCTAGTTCCGGCCGCGTCCGACCGGCCCGGCCGTACCGGCCGGCTTCCCCAATGCCGGGCCATTAGCTATAGTCAGCCAATGGGCGAGAACCCCTTGCCGGCTTCGCCGGTCTGGCCGACCGCACTGGCCGGATACCGGATGCATCTGGTGGGCATCAAGGGCACCGGCATGGCCGCGCTGGCGGAGATCCTGGTGAGCCGGGGGGCGGTGGTAAGCGGTTCGGACGGACCGGAAAAGTTCTACACCGACGCGCTGCTCGCCCGGCTGGGCGTGCCCTACCGCGAGTCCTTCTCCGCCGCCAACGTGGAGCAGGGCGTGCAGATGGTGGTCCATTCGCCGGCCTATTCGCGCGAGGAGCACGTGGAGCTGCGGGAGGCCCTGGCCCGGGGTCTGCCGGTGCTCTCCTACCCGGAAGCCCTGGGCCGGCTGTCCGCGGGCGCCGACTCCTCCGGGGTGGCCGGGACCCACGGCAAGACCAGCACCACCGCGCTGGCCGGCACGCTGGCGCAGGCCCTGGAGCTGCCGGTGACGGTGATCGTGGGATCCGAGGTGGCCGGCTTCGGCGGCCGCTCTACTCTGGTGCGCGGCGAACGCTACCTGGTGGCTGAGACCTGCGAGTACCGGCGCCATTTCCTGAACTTCCGCCCGCGACGCCTGGTCCTCACCAGCGTGGAGGCGGACCACCTGGACTACTTCCGCGACCTGGAGGACGTGCTGGACGCCTTCGTGAGCTATGTCCTGCTCCTGCCGCCGGGAGGCACCCTGATCTACGCCGCGGACGACGCCGGGGCCCGTACCGTGGCGGAGCGTTCGAGCTCCCGGCGCCCGGACCTGCGCCTGCTTCCGTACGGGGAGACGGCCCCGGGGGCCTTCGGCCTGCGGGAGGTGGAAAGCGCCCGAGGCAGGACGAGCTTCCGGCTGGCCGGCCTGGAGGGGGAGTTCGCCCTGCCGCTGCCCGGCCGGCACATGGCCTGGAACGCCGCGGCGGCGCTGGCCCTGGCGGCGGAGCTGCTGGCGGCCGAAGGCCGCGCGCTGGGCGCTGCGGAGCTCGACGGCCGCGCGCGCGGCGCTGGCCGGCTTCCGCGGCACCCGCCGCCGCAGCGAGCTGGTGGGGGAGGCCGGCGGGGTGCTGTTCCTGGACGACTACGGCCACCACCCCACGGAGATCCGCGCCACCCTGGAAGGATACAAGAGCTTCTACGGCAGACGCCTGGTGGTGGATTTCATGCCGCACACCTACTCCCGCACGCGGGCCCTGCTGCCGCAGTTCGCGGAATGCTTCGCCCCCGCGGACCTGGTGGTGCTGCACAAGGTGTACGCCTCGGCCCGCGAGTCGGCGGCGCAGGCGGCCAGGCCGGCGGCGCCCGCGTGGACGGGCGCACCCTGTACCGGGAGGTCGCCTCCCGCCACCCCGCGGTGCTGTATTACGAGGAGCCGCTGGAGGCGGTGGAGGAGCTGGCCGGCCAGCTGCGGGCCGGCGACCTGTTCGTGACCATGGGGGCGGGGGACAACTGGAAGCTCGGCCGCGCATTGCTGGCCAGGCTGGGAGGAACTACTTGAAGAGCATGACCGGCTTCGGCATCGGAGAGCACCGGGACGAGAAGCGCCAGCTCTCCATGACCCTGAAATCGTACAACAACCGCTTCCTGGACCTGTTCGTGTACCTGCCGCCGGCCCTGTCGGTGCTGGAGCCGCAGATCCGCCGCTACCTGTCCGAGCGCGTGCTGCGCGGCCGGGTGGAGCTGTCCCTCAAGTACGTGGAGCTCGAGGAGGCCCCGCGGGCCAGCCTGGACCGCAGCGCGGTGCGCGCCTACGCCCAGCTGCTGCGCGAGCTGGCGCGCGAAGCCGGCATCCGGGGACGCCTGCGCCTTTCGGACCTCTTGAGGCTGGAGGGCGTGATCCGCACGGAGGCGGGCTCCGATCCCCAGGAGCTGTGGCCGGTGCTGGAGGGGCTGCTGGCCCGGACCTTCGCGGGGTTCGACGAGGCGCGCGCGCGGGAGGGGGAGGCCACCCAGAAGGACGTGCTGGCCATCCTGGCCGCCTTCGAGCAGCAGATCACCCTCATCGAGGGCCTGGCCCCGCTGCTGGAGGAGCGGCTGAAGAACGACCTGCGCGCGCGTTTCCGGGAGGTGCTGGGCGACACGGTGGAGGAGGCCCGTCTGCTCACCGAGACGGCCGTGCTGCTGTCCCGCTCCGACATCCACGAGGAGCTGATGCGCGTGCGCTCCCATTTGGGCAGCTTCCGCGCCTCCGTCCTGGCGGGAGGGGCGGTAGGCAAGAAGCTGGATTTCCTCTGCCAGGAGCTGGGCCGGGAGGTCAACACCATCGGCGCCAAGAACGCCCTGCCGGAGGTGGACGCCGCGGTGGTGGCCCTCAAGGACGCGCTGGAAAAGATCCGCGAGCAGGTGCGCAATGTCGAGTGAGCTGACCATCGCCGTCTCGGGCAAGAGCGGCTGCGGGAACACCACCGTTTCCACCCTGCTGGCCCAGCGCCTGGGGCTGCGCCTGATCAACTACACCTTCCACAACATGGCCGAAGAACGGGGCCTGCCCTTCGAGCAGTTCGTCCGCCTGGCGGAGCAGGACGACCAGTACGACCTGTACCTGGACCGCCACCAGGTGGAGCTGGCCTCCGCCGGCGGCTGCGTGCTGGGCTCCCGGCTGGCCATCTGGCTGCTGCCCGCCGCCACCCTGAGGGTCTATCTCACCGCCTCCCTGGAGGAACGGGCCCGGCGCATCGCCCGCCGGGAAGGAGCGGACCCCGCCCTGACCGGCAAGGCGGTGGAGGAGCGGGACAACCGGGACCGCAAACGCTACCTGCGCCTGTACAAGATCGACATCGACGACTACCGGCTGGCCGACCTGGTGGTGGACACGGAAACCGGGGAGCCGCCGTACATCGTGGAAACCATCCTGGCGGCCCTGCGGGCCCGTCAGGGCGGGGCTTGATCTTTTATCGATTAATGGCTATATAGAGTTACCGGGGGCAAACAGCATGATTATCCCTTTGGACAAGCTGATCAGGTACAGCGGCAACATGTACATCCTCACCTGCGCCACCATCAAACGGGCCCTGCAGATCCACCTGGCCGGCGACCCGGAGCTGGTCACCAACCGCGGCAAAGTGGTTTCCACCGCGACCAAGCAGATTCTCACGGAAAAGGTCCACTACCGCCTGGAGAGTTGAGCAGGCCGCTTCCCATCCTTTTCGGTCCCACCGGCGTCGGCAAGACGGAGCTGGTCGAACAGCTGGCGCCAAGCTTCCCCGGACTGGAAATAGTCAACGCCGATTCCATGCAGGTGTACCGCCACCTGGACATCGGCACGGCCAAGCCTTCCGCCGCCCTCCGTAGGGCCATCCCGCATCACCTGATCGACATCGTGGACCCGGATGTGCAGTTCGACGCCGGGCAGTTCGTGCGGCGGGCCGAACAGGCCGTCGAGGATATCTTCGCCCGCGGCGGCCTGCCCCTGCTGTGCGGGGGAACGGCCTACTACCTGCGCAGCTTCCTCTGCGGCCTGCCGGAGGCGCCGGCCTCCGATCCGCGGATCCGTCAGCTGCTCAAGGAAGAGCTGGACCGCCGCGGCCTGGGGGAGCTGCTGGCGGAGTTGGCCCGCGTGGATCCGGCGACCCGCTCGGCGGTGGCCGAAGCCGATGCCTACCGCGTGCTGCGCGCCCTGGAGGTGTACCGCGCTTCCGGCCGCCCTCTATCCTCCTTCAGCAATCCGGGGCGGCCCCGCGCGGACTACGCCTTCCTGACCCTGGGCTTGAGCCGCGAGCGCCCCGAGCTCTACCGCCGGATCGACGCCCGGGTCGAGGGCATGTTCGCCGCCGGCCTGTGCCGCGAAGTGGCCGGGCTGCTGGCCCGGGGCTACGGGCCGGGGGACCCCGGGCTGCGCGGCATCGGCTACCGGGAGTTCTTCCTGCTGCAGCGCGGCTGCTGGACCCTGGCGGAGCTGCGCGAGGCCATCCAGCGCGATTCGCGGCACTACGCCAAGCGCCAGCTCACCTTTTTCAAGTCCCTGCCGGGAGTGGAGTGGCTGCCGGCGGACGATCCGGAGCAGATCGCAGGAAGGATCGCTGGATTTCTGGCCGCCCCTTGACTCGGGGGGGCTGCTTCACCATAATGAGCCGTCTTAGTGAAATCATGAAAGGGGCCTAAATCAGTGCCGTGCGGTAGAAAGAGAAAACGCCACAAGATAGCCACGCACAAGCGGAAAAAGAAGCTGCGGAAGAACCGCCACAAGAAGAAGTAGTTTACCCACTCCGGCTTCCTACAGATAATACATGTAGGAGAGCGCAATGAAGGTGATACGCATCCTGTTTTCCCTGATCCTGGCGGCCGGCGTGGGGAGCTGGGCGGACACGCTGTGGACCCCGTCCTTCGACGGGTACCTCAGCGCCCGCTCGGCTCTGGGCGCCGGGGACATCGTCTACGTGCAGATCGACGGCGCCACTTCCTTGAGCTTCCAGGCGGCAGCCAGCGACGCGAAGAGTCTGACCCTGGAGTTCTCCGGAGGGCAGTTCGGCAGCCTGTTCTCCTTCCTGCCCCAGACGCGCAGCGGCGGGGAGCTCTCCAGCCGAGGCCGGCAGCAGTACACGATAGAGTCCCGCTTCGCCGCGCGCGTCGCCCAGGTGGACGCGACCGGCAAGGCCAGGATCGAGGGTACGCGCAGCGTCACCTTGGAAGGAAAACAGGAGAGCCTGGCCCTGTCCGGGTGGCTGGACCCGGCAGACCTGATCTCCGGGAGGGAGGTGCGCTTCTCCCAACTGGCCGATGCCCGCCTGAGCTTCCGAACGCTGCTGGAGCCCGCGGCTCCCGTGCTGACCAGCCGGGACATCGAGCAGATCGTGGCCGCGCTGCCCACGCCTGCCGCCCTGGGTGCAACCTCCGCTGCGCCCGGCGCGCCCGCACCTGCGACACCCTCGGCGCGGGCCGCGGAGTACACCCTCACGGACGCCCGCAAACTCGAGCTATTCCTGCGCTACATCAACCGCCTGGTCGACTTCCTTTTCCGGCCGTAGCCGCGCATGGATTTCTATCGCCGCTACCTCGATCGGTTGGAGCCTGACGGCGGCTTTGACTGTGCCTGCGGCCGCAGGCACAGCATCGGCACCCGGCAGGTCCTGATGGGGGAGGGGGTGCTGGGGGAGCTGCCGGCCCTGCTGCGCGAGCGGCACGGAGGCGGCCTGCGCCTGTGGGTGCTGAGCGACCAGAACACCGAAGCGGCCGCTGGGGCTCGCTGCAAGGAGCTGCTGGCGGGCTGGCCGTTGAGCGGCAAGGTGCTCCCCGGCAAACCCAAGCCCCGCCCGACCCTGGAGCTGGCCGGCGAGCTGGCCAGGGAGGCGGCGGACCGCTCTCCGGGACTGGTGCTGTCCGTCGGCTCGGGGGTGATCAGCGACCTGGGCAAGAAAGTGGCCCACGAGCTGGGCATCCCCAGCTGGTGCGTGGCCACCGCGCCTTCCGTGGACGCCTACACCTCGGGCAACTCCGTGTTCAAGGGCCACTCCCGGCACCAGACGGTCTGGGTCAGCCCGTCGGAGGTGGTGCTCTGCGACTTGCGGGTCATGGCCACGGCCCCGCGCCCGATGTTCCTGTCCGGCCTGGGGGACCTGCTGGCCAAGTTCCTCGTGCACCTGGACTGGCAGCTTTCCGCCCGGATTTCGGGGGAGTACCTCTGTCCCGAGGCGGTGCGCACGGCACGCGAATCGGCGCTGCGGCCGTTGGGTCTTCTGGTCGGTCCGGATTCCCTGGCTTCCCCGCAGCTGCTGGGCAGCCTGACGGACGCGCTGCTGACCACCGGCTTTCTCATGCAGTCCATGGGCAGCTCACGGCCGGCCTCCTCGGCGGAGCATACCTCTTCTTTCATCTGGGAGATCGCGGAGCTGGTCGGCAACGCGGAGTTGAACCTGCACGGCCTGCTGGTGGCCCTGGCCAGCCGGTTCGTGCTGGAAATCTACCGGGAGTTCTACCGCCTCCTGCCGGAGCTGGCGCTGGACGTCCCCGCCCGGGTGCGCGCGCTGGAGGCGGAGCCTTCCTGGGAGCAAGGCCTGGACCCGGGCATGACCCGGTTCGCCGAGCACATGCGTTCGGAGCTGCGTGCGGCGGAGCTGGGCCCCGCGGCCTGGGAGCGGCGGCTTTCCGCCTTCCTGCGGGAACGGGAGGGCTTGGGCGAGCTGGCCGGGCTGGTCTTCCGGGACCTGGAGCAGGGCATCGCCGCGCTGCGCGGCATCGGCCTGCCCTTCGATGCCCAATCCTTCGGAATGACTCCGGCTTCCGCCTACCTGCCCTTTCCCCACATCCATCTGCTGCGCAACCGCTACAACACCTTCTGGCTCATGCACGAGCTGGGCGCCGAGGGCGCCCCCCTGGCGGCGCTGCGCAGGCTGCTGGGCATGTCTTAGGTAGGCAATGGCCAACAGAGCGCTCTTGACGCTGCTGATGATTACGGCGTGCTGCGCTGCCTGGTCCGCTCCAAAGCTGGGGCAGCACGCTTATTCGTCAACAGTGACGGACGGGAAAGAAAGCGTAGAAGTCAAGTACTTGCTCTATCTGCCTGGCACGTACGGAAAAGATCGAAGCTACAAATGGCCTTTGATCCTGTTCCTGCACGGCCTTGGCGAACGCGGCAACGACCTGGAGCTTTTAAAGAAGCATCCCCTTCCGCAAACGCTGGAGAAGCAGACCGACTTTCCATTCATTGTCGTCTCTCCGCAGTTGCCGGACGATCTATTCCTCTGGGACAGCCGGATCGAGTCGCTGAATGTCCTCTTGGACGGAATCCAGAAAAAGTATTCTGTTGACCCGAAACGCCTTTACCTGACAGGCCTGAGCATGGGCGGCGCGGGCACCTGGGAATTCGCTCTCCGATATCCCAAGCGTTTCGCAGCAATTGTACCCATTGCCGGCTTCTATAAGCACGGAAGTCGAGAGATGCCCCGGAATCTATGCGACCTTCGGGATCTTCCCGCCTGGGTCTTCCATGGAGCGCAAGACACCTCGGTTGCGATTTACCAGGAAGAGATCCTGGTGAAAGCGCTCCGGGAATGCGGGAGCAGTGTTCGCTTCACCAGTTACGAGGATGCCGATCATGAGGCCACCTGGCGAAGGGCTTACGCGGATCCGGCGCTTTTCGAATGGCTGGCGGCGCAAAGCCGGCCATAGGCGGGATTGTCAGCGACCGATGGGAATCGAACCCACATCTCCAGCTTGGAAGGCTGGGGTAATAGCCATTATACGACGGTCGCGCGGTTTGCCGGCTCGCCTGCCAATATAGCCCCGGGCGCCGGGTGGAATCAAGTGGTTGTAGAAGCCAGGGGAAATGCACTATAACGAGTTATGGGTCTCAGAGGCGAAGTCTTCTCCTGGCGCAACACGATCGGCCGTAGGACGTATTTCTTCAATGTCAAAGAAAACCGCACCGGGGACATCTTTTTGAACCTGGTGGAAAGCAAGAAGAACACCGAAACCGATTTCGACCGTCACTCCATCGTCGTTTTCAAGGATGACCTGGACGTCTTCATGGACGGCCTGAACAAGGCCGTGCGCTTCATCCGGGAGGGGAAACCCGGAAACTGAGCCGGTGGATCGGGGACGGCCCGTGCTCCAACACCAGCCGGCGGTGCTGCCGGGTGGGATAACCCTTGTGCCGTTCGAACTCGTACTCCGGCCGGCGGCGGCCATAGATGCGCATCCAGCGATCCCGGGCGGTCTTGGCCAGGATGGAAGCGGCCATGATCGCCGGCTCGATCGCGTCCCCCCCCACGATCGTGCGGCAGGGCAGCGCGGTGGGCGGAGCGAAGCGCCCATCCACCAGCACCACTTCCGGGAGCACCGCCAGGCGCTCCAGCGCCCGGGCCATGGCCCGCAGGGTGGCCTGGTGGATGTTCCAGCGGTCGATCTCCTGGCTGGAGGCCCAGCCCGTGGCCCAGGCCACGGCCAGTTCGCGGATCAGGACCTCGGCCCGCTCGCGCTGGCAGGCGCTGAGGGCCTTGGAATCCGCCAGCAGGTCCAGGGGAAAGTACTCGGGAAGGATCACCGCGGCCGCGGTGACCGGCCCGGCGATCGGGCCGCGTCCGGCTTCGTCGACGCCGCAGACCAGCATGAGGGATGGTAACTCAAGGCCGGGCGAGCACGCAAGCCACGCGGGCGCGAGGAAAGGGTTCGCCTTGACGCTGCGAAAGTACGGGTGCTATGATTGTGAGTTCAAAGCCGCCGCTGGGAGGGTGAGTGCGCTTAAAGAGCATCGATATCCTGGGTTTCAAGTCCTTCCCTGACAGGACCCGCCTGGAGTTTGCCGAGGGAATCACGGCGCTGGTGGGGCCCAACGGCTGCGGCAAGAGCAACATCGTCGACGCCATCAAGTGGGTGCTCGGCGAGCAGTCGGCCCGCACGCTGCGCGCCGATCAGATGGACGCCGTCATCTTCAACGGCACCGAGGCGCGCAAGCCCCTGAACGTGGCCGAGGTCGAGCTGCTGCTCTCCAACGAGGCAGGGAGCTGCTGCCCGGCGCCGCGGAGATCGCGGTCAAGCGCCGGCTGTTCCGCTCGGGGGAGAGCGAGTACTTCATCAACGACACCGCCGTGCGGCTGCGCGACGTGCGCGAGCTGTTCTTCGACACGGGCATCGGCAAGTCCGCCTACTCCATCATGGAGCAGGGGCGCATCGACCAGATCCTCTCCACCAGCCCGAGGAACGGCGCACGGTGTTCGAGGAGGCCGCCGGCATCACCAGGTACCGGATCCAGGGCCAGGAGGCCGAGCGCAAGCTGGAGAAGACCGAGGAGAACATGCGCCAGGTCGAGGGCATCCTCGGGGAGGTGAGGCGCAGCCACGACAGCCTGAAGGCCCAGGCCGAGAAGACGGAGGCCTACCGGGTCCTGCGGGAGCGGATGTTCGCGCTGGAGCTGGACATCCACCTGGTGCGCCTGAAGGAGTTCACCCAGGAGCGGGACCGCCTGGAGGAAAAGCTGACCCGCCAGCAGGCGGAGCGCGGGCGCCTGAAGGGCGAGATCGACTCCATCCGCCAGGCCATGGAGCAGGGCATCGACCAGGTGAACACCATGGAGTCCAGCCTGGTGGAGAACCAGAAGGCCCTGTACCGCATCGATCTGGAGAGGAGCACCAAGGAAAACCAGGTCAAGATGCTGCGGGAGCGCCTGGCGGAGATCGAGCGGGAGATCGCCGCGGTGGAGGAGCGGGCCCGCGCACTGGGCAAGAAGCTGGAGGCCAGCAGGGACGGCCATTCGCAGAAGAACTCCCAGCTGGCGGAGCTGGCCGGCCTGCTGGCGGACGTGGAAAAGAACATCGCGGGCTTCCAGACCGACATCCGGCAGTTCGAGGAGCGCATCGGCGGCAACGAGAAGCGGATCGCCGCGGCCGGCGCACAGGCCGCCGGCCTGGAAGCCGAGGTGGAGCGGCTGCGCGGCGACCTGCGCCAGATCACCGACGACATCGTCACCCAGCTGGACCAGAAGTTGAAGGAGCTGGGCTACTCGGCCGCCGGCCGGCAGGCGGCCGAGGCCCGCATCGTCTCGGCCCTCGACGCCCTGCGCATCCAGCTGATGGGCAAGGTGCGCCTGGTGGAGGACTACCGCCTGTTGGGCCACCTGGGCGAAGCGGAGCTGGCCCGCCTGTTGTCCTCCACCGCCTCCACCTTCCAGGAGATCCTGAACCGCATCGAGGAGCTGGCCGGGCATTTCGCCGACTACCGGCGCTGGACCCCGCTTTTCCTGGAGGAGTTCCTGGCACCGGAAGGGATCATCACCCGCAAGCGCGAGATCGACCAGCGCATCACCGCGACGCTGGCCGGGATCACCCTGAAGCGCGGCGAGGTGGACCAGCTTTCCGCGGAGAACCGGGCCCTGAGCGGCAAGATCAACGAATACCAGCGCACCCTGGAGGAGCTGCGGGTCAACCGGGCCCGGATGTACGCCCAGCGCACGGCCTTTGCCGGGGAGCTGGAGCGCCTTGGCCGGGAGATCGCCGAGCAGGACCTGGCCCTGCGCGAAAGCCGGGGGGAGGCCGACAAGGCCAGGGAGAGGCACGCGGCCGTCGAGGCCCAGATCGCCGCCCTGGCCGAGGAGGCCCGCAAGCTGGAGGCCGAGGACCGGCGGGTCAAGAAGGAGCTGGCTTCCCTGGAAGGGGCGATCAGCCAGAAGAACAAGAACCTGGCGCGGACCGAGCAGTCCCTGAAGTCGCGCGGCGGCGAGCTGGAGCAGTCCCAGACCCACATCGAGAAGCTGCAGGTGGCCCAGGCGGAGCTGAACACCGAGATCCGCGGGCTGCACGCCAGCTTCCAGGAGGCGCACTCCCGCAACCTCGCCGAGCACGAGGAGCGGATGTTCGAGATCCGCACCCCGTTGAAGGAGCTGCGCGGCGAGTTGAGCGGCGTGCGCGAGGAGCTGAAGAAGCTGGGGCAGGTGAACCTCATGGCCCCGGAGGAGTTCGCCGAGGTCGCCCAGCGCTACCAGTTCCTGACCAGCCAGCTGGAGGATCTGCGCAAGGCCAACGCCGACCTGGTGGAGATCACCAAGGAAATCCGCACGGAGTCCGCGGAGATGTTCCTGGCCACCTACAACACCATCAAGAAGAACTTCCACATGATGTTCCGCCGCCTGTTCGGCGGCGGCCGGGCCGAGCTGAAGCTGCTGGACGCGGACAACGTGCTGGAGTCCGGCATCGAGATCTACGCCCAGCCCCCGGGCAAGAAGCTGGAGAACATCAACCTGCTGTCCGGCGGCGAAAAGACCCTGACGGCCATCGCCCTGCTGTTCTCCTTTTTCATGGTGCGCCCTTCCCCGTTCTGCGTGCTGGACGAGATCGACGCGGCCCTGGACGAGCAGAACGTGCTGCGCTTCATCCACGTGCTCAAGGAGTTCGCGGCCAACTCCCAGTTCCTGATCGTCACGCACAACAAGAAGACGATCTCCAGCGCCGACACCTTCCTGGGCATCACCATGGAGGAGTCCGGGGTTTCCAAGATCGTCAGCCTGCGCGTGGAGAACAAGGTTGAGGAAAAAACTTCGGCTTGAGGACCTCTCTCCAAGGCATCTCGTGCTGGGCGCCGCCGGGTTGTTCCTGCTCTCGGTAGCCGTCACCCTGATCATCCTGGCTTCCGCCGGGCCCCGGCCCGCCCCTGAAGCTGCCCCTCCGGCTGAAAGGCGACTGGCGGAACCCGCGGTGGGACGGTTGGGCATCCAGGACTTCCTGCTGGAAGCACCCGAGGCGACGCCCCGGCCCAGGGTCCATCTCTACCGGGAGCGCACGCCGCGGTGGTCCGAGGAGCAGGTGCGGCGCTTCTGGGTGCCGGTGAACGAGGCGGTGCTGCGCATCCTGCGGCGCGAGAACGACCGGCGGACCGAGGAACTGCTGCGGGAGGTGCCCTGATGCCTGGGGAAGCGCAGTTGCGCATCCCCTACGGGTGGCGCGTTCTTTTCGCCTGCCTGCTGCTGGCGGGGCTGGCGGCCTGCGCCAGCGAAACGCCCTCCGTGACCGCCCCCAGCGGGGAGGCCGCCGGTCAGGCTGTAGCGGCCGAGGAGCTTCCGGAACCCGAGGCCGAAAACCCGGACGGCGGGAACCCGGAGGCCGTGGACCCCGCCCTAGGCGGCGCGGAGCCCGCTCTCAGCGGCCAGGCCGCCCTCCGGCGGCGAGTCCGCGCCCGGCGCTGCCCTGCCGGTGCCCCGTCCTCCGGCGGAACCGAAAAAGCCGGCGGGGAAGGCCAAGGCCGCCGGCGAGCCCGCCAAAGCCGCCAAGGCCCCCGCTGCCTCGCCTGCCAAGCCCTCGGGCGCCGGCCCCGCCGCCTCGCCTGCCAAGCCTGCCGCGGGCGAAGCCGCGGGTGCAGCCGGAGGGCCCCAGCCGCCGGCCGCCCGTGAGGTCCTGGCCCGCCGGGGGGACACTGTGGTGATCGACCTGGAAGGCCGGGGCTGGCTCCTGCTGCCGGGGGACCGGCGGGGAGTCAGCTTCCTGGGTTCGGAGTCCGGCCCGCAGCGCACTTCCTTTTCGTTCAAGGCGCTGGAGCTAGGGGAGTACGAGCTGGCTTTCCAGCTCCAGGACAATGCCCGTGGAGCGGCCACCGGAGAGGTGGTGCGCCTGAGGGTGCTGCGGGATGAGCAGCTGCGCGAAATGCTGGCCGCACGCCAAGCGGAGGCGCAGGGAGCCGTTCAAGGAGCCGGGCAGCCGGGCGGGCCGCCCCCGGAGGTTGCGGACCCCGCGCGGCTGCAGAAGGCCGAAAGGCTGTTCGCCGGGGGATACTACGATCTGGCCCTGCCCGAGTACCTGGCCATCTACCGGGAAGCCGATCCCCTGTTGAACGACCGGCTGGCTGCCATCTACCTCCAGAAGGGGGAGGCCGCCGCCGCCGCGAAGTTCTATGACCGCAATCTGTCCTCCGCGCCTCCGTTCGGCCGCAATGCGATCGTCGGCCTGGTGCGGGCCGGCCTGGCGATGGCTTCCCCGGAGCTGGTGCTCCAGCACCTTCCGGCGCTTCTGGAGTTGCCCCCGGAGGAAACGCGGGCCGAGCTGTTGGGAGTGGCCCGCTTCGCGGCTTCCCAAGGACGCCACGAGCTGGCCCTGGACATTCTGACCCAATACCTGCGGCGCTTCCGTCGCGGGATCGGGCTGGACGCGGCCTACTTCCAGCTGGCCCGGCTTTACGAGCTGGAATCTCCCCTGCGGGACGTGCGCCTGGCGAGGGAATATTATAGAAAAGTATACGAGGAGTTCCCGGAAAGCGAGCATGCGGGGGAGGCGCACAGCCGCATCCTGTACCTGGACCGCTATTTTTTCCACGTCCAGTGAGCGCGTTGACAAGGCCGGGGATTCACAGTATACATTTACAGGCCTATGCTTGAACGTCTCGCCGACAAGCTGACCGACATCATGCGTCAGGTCGCAGGGAAAGCCAGTATCTCCGAGCGCAACGTCCAGGACGCGATCTCCGAGATCAAGGTGGCCCTGCTGGAGGCGGACGTCAACCTGCGGGTGGTGCGGCGCTTCGTGAATCGGACCACCGAGGAAGCCCTCGGGGAGAAGGTCCTGCGCTCGGTGTCCCCGGGCCAGCAGTTCATCAAGCTGGTGCACGACAGGCTGGTCGAGCTTCTGGGCGACAGCCGGCAGGAGCTCAAGCTCAAGGGTACGGACACCCAGTCGGTGATCCTGCTGCTGGGCCTGCAGGGCTCGGGCAAGACGACCACCGCTGCCAAGCTGGCCGCCCTGCTGAAGAAGCAGAACCGCCGGCCGCTGCTGGTGGCAGCGGACCTGCGCCGGCCCGCCGCCGCTGAGCAACTGGCCGTGCTGGCCGGGCAGGCGGGCGTGGCCGTGCACCGGGAGGACGGCAGCGATCCGGTGCGCGTGGTGCGCAATGCCCTGGAGCTGGCCCGCCGGGAGCAATATGACACGGTGGTGGTGGACACCTCCGGTCGGCTGTCCATCGACGCGGAGATGATGGACGAGATCGAGGCGGTGAAGAAGGCCGCCCAGCCCGACGAGCTGCTGCTGGTGGCCGACGCCATGACCGGGCAGTCGGCGGTGGACATCGCCCAGGCCTTCGACCAGCGCCTGGGCCTGACCGGCGTGATCCTGAGCAAGTTCGACTCGGATACGCGGGGCGGCGCCGCCCTGTCGATCAAGAGCGTCACCGGCAAGCCGATCAAGTTCATCGGCACGGGGGAGAAGCTCACCGGACTGGAGCCCTTCTACCCGGAGCGCATGGCCACGCGCATCCTGGGCATGGGCGACGTGGTCAGCCTGGTGGAGAAGGCCCAGGAAACCATCGACGCCACGGAGGCCGCCGAGCTGGCCGAAAAGATGGTCCGGGAGACCTTCACCCTCCAGGACTACCTGGAGCAGTTCCGGCGGATGCGCAAGATGGGCAGCATGCAGTCCCTGCTGGAGATGATCCCGGGGGCGCGGGGGGCGATCGACCCGGACTCCATCGACGAGAAGGATCTGAAGAAAGAGGAGGCGATCATCCTGTCCATGACCCCCGTGGAGAGGGGCAATTACCGGATGATCGGGCCGGGGCGCCGCACGCGCATCGCCCGCGGCAGCGGCACCGCGGTGTTCGAGGTGAACAAGCTGCTGAAGAAGTTCGAGAAAACCAAGCTGATGATGAAGAAAATAAGCAAGAACAGGAAAGCCCAGGAGACGCTGCTTTCCCAGTTCGCCAAAGGGAAGATCTGAGGAGGATACCCGGTGAGTGTTCGTATCAGGCTGAAAAGGTTCGGGACCAAGCATCGACCCTACTATCGCATCGTGGTGACGGATTCGCGCAACCCGCGCGACGGCCGGACCCTCGAAGAGGTCGGTTTCTACCATCCGATCGAAATCGCCGAGAAGCAGATCTCGGTGCGGGAGGATCGCATCCGCGAATGGCTGGGCAAGGGCGCGCGGCCCAGCGATACGGTCAGGAAGCTGCTGAACAACATCAACTTCCGCATCGCCTGAGGGAGCTTGAGGCTGTGGAAAAGGAACTGGTGGAATATATCGCCAAGTCCCTGGTGGACGATCCCGGCGGGGTGGCAGTGAACGTCATCGAGGGGGAGAAGTCGACCATCCTGGAGCTGAAGGTGGCGGAGGCGGATATCGGCAAGGTGATCGGCAAGCACGGGCGCATCGCCAAGGCGGTGCGCACCATCCTGAGCGCCGCCTCCTCCAAGAGCGGCAAGAGGGTCGTTCTCGAGATCCTGGATTGACCGGGGGCGATCGCCTGGCGGCGGGCCTGATCCGCGGCGCGCACGGCCTGCAGGGCTTCCTGAAGGTGCGCAGCCTGTCGGGTGAGGACGGGCACTTCTACCGCCTGGCCCGCTGCTACCTGCGCCGTGGCCAGGAGTTCCTGCCTTACCAGGTGGAGGCGGTGAAGGGCCGGGGCCGCGAGCTGTCGGTGAAGCTGGCCGGAATATCCACGCCGGAGGCGGCGGCCGCCCTGAACGGCCAGGAGATCTGGGTGGACCGGGCGGACGCCAGCCCCCTGGGCGAAGGGGAGTACTACCTGGCCGACCTTTGCCGGTGCCGGTTGTTCCGGGGGGACGAGGAGCTGGGCAGGGTGGTGAGCGTTTGCGAGACGGGGGCCGCGGACCTGCTGGAGGTGGAGGACAAGGACGGCCGCCGCTTCCTGGTCCCCTTCAGCGGGGGTTTCCTGGGCGAGGTCGACGTGGCCGGCGGGCGCATAGCCCTGCGGGAGGACGTCGAACTGCCGTGATCTTTCACATCCTGACGCTTTTCCCGGAAGTCTTCGAGGGCTACCGACGGGCCTCGATCCTGGGCCGGGCGGAGGAGCAGGGCCAGGTGTCGGTGAGGCTGGTGAACATCCGGGACTTCGCCCGCGACCGGCACCGCACCTGCGACGACTACACCTACGGCGGCGGGGCCGGGATGGTGCTGAAGCCGGCCCCCCTGGCCGAGGCGCTGCGCTCGATTCCCGCGGTGCGCGAGCGGGCCGGCCGGATCGCCGCCGGCGAGGGGCAGGAGCCGGGGGCGCGGGTCGTCTACCTGACCCCTTCCGGCAGGCCGTGGAGCCAGGCCCTGGCCGAGCAGGTGGCGCGGGAAAGCGAGATCGTGCTGCTGTGCGGCCGCTACGAAGGCATCGACCAGAGGATCGTGGATGCCTTCGTGACCGACGAGATCTCCGTCGGGGACTACGTGCTGGCCGGCGGCGAGGTGGCCGCCATGGTCCTGGTGGACACCGTGGTGCGCCTGGTCGAGGGGGTGATCAAGGCGCAATCCCTGGCCGAGGAGAGCTTCCGGCAGGGATTGCTGGAGTACCCCCAGTATACGCGGCCGGCGCAGTTCGAGGGGCGCCGGGTGCCCGAGGTGCTGCTCGGGGGCGACCACGCCCGCATCGAGCGCTGGCGCCTGGAGCAGAGCGTGGCGAAGACATTGCGCAACCGGCCGGAGCTGCTCCGCAGCCGGGAGTTGCCGCCCGAGGTGGCGGCCATCATGAAGGAGTTGGAACATGGATAAGATCAAAGCCATCGAGGCGGAGTACACCCGCAGCGACCTGCCGGCCTTCGCTTCCGGGGATACCCTGCGGGTGCACTACAAGATCGTCGAGGGCAAGACCGAGCGGGTGCAGGTGTTCGAGGGCCTGTGCATCGCCAGGAAGCGCTCGGGGGGCCGGAAGACCTTCACCGTGCGGAAGATCTCCTACGGCGTCGGCGTGGAGCGGATCTTCCCTCTGGCTTCCCCCCGCATCCATAAAATCGAGGTCATGCGCCACGGCAAGGTGCGCCGCGCCAAGCTGTACTACATCCGCCAGCGTCAGGGCAAGTCCGCCAAGGTGGAAGAGCTGATCCAGAAAAAGGAAGGCTGAGCCGCCATGCTCGCCGGCCCGCAGCCCTTCAGCCTTCGCCTGGACAGGCCATTGGGGCCGGGCTTTCGCGCGGGCGTCCTGCTGAGCGTGCAGGTGCTGGAGCGCCTGGAGGCGGGCCGGTGGCTGGTCAGCATCCGGGGCAGGAGGATCCCGGTCAGCGCGGAGGTGCCGCTGGAGCCCGGGGCCCGCCTGCTGGCCAGGGTGATGGCCAGCGGGGGCCGGATTCTGCTGCGGGTGATCCAGCCCGCCGCCGGGCCCGAGACGACGCTGGCGCCGGCTCCCGCCGAGCGCATCGCCGCGGCATTCCTGGCGGCAGGCCTGAATCCCCGACCGGAACAGGTGCAGAAGGTCAGGCGCCTGCTGGAACGGCTGCGCCTGCCGCCCCAGAGCCACGCCCGGCTGGCGGTGATGCTGCTGCAGAAGGGAATGGATCTGGACTCCCCCGGGGTGGCCGAGCTGCTGGCCGATCTGGCCTACGGCCAGTCCGGCGGCCGGGAGCGGCGCCAGGCCCGGCCCTGGCCCGGTAAACCCGAGCGGCTGGCCGAGGAGCTGCGCGGTCACCTGCGGCGAGCGGGCGGCGGGCAGACGGCGGCCCTGCCGCTGTTCAATCACCTGCAGATTCACCCGGAGCAGTGGTTCGTCATCCCCTACGACTACGGCGAGGTGAGCGGCAGCATACGCCTCCGACGCCGCTCGCCGGCGGCGGAGGCGGACCGGCTGGTCCTTACCACCGACGGACCCTGGTCCTTCGTGCTGAACCGCAAGGACGCCGGCTACCGCCTTCAGGCCATCTGCGCCGGAACGCCCGGCGCGAAGGCCCAACGGGGTTGGCGCCGACTGGCACAGAAATTGCAAAACCTCGGTGTGGAAACTGACGATACTATACGTGGGGACGAAGGGTTCGACGGATTCTCCCTGCCGGGGGAGGCGGGCCCGTATCAGCGCGTGGACACGGAGGGCTGGAGCTCGAGGGGGGATGGAGAAGGCCGTCGCGATCCGCTACAGCGAGGAGCTGCCCGCTCCGATCGTCCTGGCCAAGGGCCGGGGTGAGCTGGCCAGGATCATCACCAAGATCGCCGAGAGGCACGGCATCCATCTGGCCGCCGTTCCCGAGCTGGCCGACTCCCTGATCGAACTTGAGGTCGGCAGCCTCATTCCGGAGGAGTTGTACCGGGTCATCGCCGAGCTGCTGGTTTATGTCCGGAACCTGAGAGGCAAATGAAGGCGATCAAGGTTTTCATGCTGCGCCCCGGCATGCGTTTCGACCAGCCGGTGTACATCGAAGGGGAGAACATTCTCGTGCCCGCCGAGATCCCCATCAAGGACAAGGATATCGAGCGGCTCACCCGCTGGCAGATCGAGGAGGTCTACACCGACGGGCGGGAGATCGCGGAGAGCGAGCTCCCGCGCCGCGCTTCGCGCGAGGGGGCCTGGTTCCCGCCCCGCGAGGAGAAGTTCCTCCGCAACTACCGGGCCACGGTGGAGAAGGTCGAGGCCATCTTCCAGGACATCGTCGACGGCACCAGCGTGAGCCATGAGCCCATCGATGCCGTGGTGAACGAGAACGTGGAGCTGCTGCGCCAGAACCGTCACGAGATCGTGCAGCTCATCCTGCTGGGGGAGCTGCTGGAGCGCAAGGAAGCCCTGAGCGCGGTGAACTGCATGCTGCTGTCGGTGGTCATCGGCGTCAGCCTGAAGCTCACCAGCCACCGCCAGCTGCAGCTGGCCACCGCCGGCCTGCTCCACGACGTGGGCATGCTGAAGATCGACAAATCCATCCTGGGCAAGCAGGGCAAGTTGAGCGAGACCGAGATCAACCAGATGCGCACCCATTCCGCCCTGGGCTACCGGATCATCTCCAAGGACCTGAAGTATCCCGAGGACATCGCCAGGGCCGCCCTGGAGCATCACGAGCGCTGGGACGGCCAGGGCTATCCCCGACGCCTGAAGGGCGAGGAGATCGGGCTGTTTTCCCGCATCGTGACGGTGGCCGACGCCTACGAGGCCATGGTCAGCGAAAGGCCCTACCGCAACTCCATGATCGGCTACACCGCCATGCGGGGGATCCTGAGCGACAACGGCAAGCATTTCGACCCGCAGGTGCTCAAGGCCTTCCTGGAGAGCATGGGCATCTTCCCGGTGGGCAGCATCGTGCAGCTGAACAACTCCTCCATCGGCCGGGTGAGCGAAAACCATCCCGACGCCCCGCTGCGGCCGAAGCTGGACCTGCTGATCGACGAGCTGGGCAACCGCCTGCAGGGCCAGGAGTCGGTCGACCTGCTGACCAAGAAGGCCCTGTTCATCGTCAAGGCCGTCGATCCGAAGACCATCGGCGAGGCGCAGGGCGCATGAATACCCGGGCGAAGGGCCTGGCCGGGGAACGGCGGGCGGAGGCTTTCCTGGTCCAGCGGGGGTACCAGGTGCTGGCCCGCAACTTCCGCACCCGCCGCGGGGAGGTGGACCTGATCGTAGCCAACCCCGCACGGCTGGCCTTCGTGGAGGTCAAGACCTGGGACGCCCTGGGCCGGGACAGCCTGGGCCAGGCCATCGGAGCGCAAAAGCAGCGGCGCATCATCGAGGTGGCCCGCAGCTACCTGAGCCGGCATCCGCGGCCCGAACGCCCCGCTTTCGACGTGATCCTGCTGCGAGGCGACGAGGTCCTGCACCTCGAAGACGCCTTCGACGGAGTGGCCTGATGGTGCGCATTGCCAAGAAGACCGACCCCCGGCGCCTGGAAGAGCTGAAGAAGAAGATCCACGACGAGAGGTACCTGGCCATGGCCATCAGCAAGATCGCCCAGGACCTCACCCTGAACATCCATCGGGAGGAATAGGCATGCCAGGCGCTGGGCCCCACCGCCGCGGGGGCTATTACCATCACCGCCGCCGTCCGCAGGAGCGGCCCGATGTCTCCCTGCCGCTTTGCCCGGTGTGCCAGCGTCCGGTGCGCGAGTTGAGCTCGGCCATCGCCCACCGGGAAACCGGCGGGCCGGCCCACTTCGACTGCATCCTGAAGCTGCTGCGCGAGGAGCACAATCCCGGCGAGAACGAGAAGATCTGCTACCTGGGCAACGGCAGCTTCGGAGTGGTGCAGTTCCGCGGGCCCATGCGCTTCTTCGTGCGCAAGCGCGTCCAGTACGAAAAGACCGACGCCCCTCCGCAGTGGCGCCGGGCCGTTCCCCGCCCGGGCCGCTGAGAGCGCGGCCTGCCGCGCACTTGCAATGCCCCTCCATTGTGCTACTATGGAGAGCGGGGAAAGGCAGCATGTCCCTGAAATACGCCCTGCTGGGATTTCTGGCCGAGAGCCCCAAGTACGGCTATGAGATCAAGCAGAAGTTCGAGGGAGCCCTCGGCAATGTCTGGTCGGTGTCCTACGGCCAACTGTACCCGACCTTGCGGCGGCTGTCCGAGCTGGAATGGGTCACCAAGAAGACCGCTCCGGGGAAAAAGGCCGCCGAGAAGAACATCTATTCGCTCACTGCCAAGGGCCGCAAGAAGCTGGACGAGTGGCTGCTGCGCCCGCTGCGCTCCAACTACAAGGTAAAGGACGAGTTCACCCTCAAGTTCCTGTTCTTCAACAAACTGCCGCGCGATAAGGTGCTGGAGTACCTGCGCAGCCAGCAGCAGCGGACCATCGAGCAGCGCGACAGCTTCCAGCGGGCGCTGGAAGCCATCCGCGGCGAGCTGGACTTCTTCCTGCAGGCCATCGTCCGCAAGGGCATCGTGCACCTGGAGGCGGAGATCCGCTGGCTGGAAGAGGTCATGGGGGAGATGCAGGCCCGTCGCCTAGGCCGACCTGCCGCTACTGCTGCTGCAGCAGCTCTGCTACTGGTATTTCTTCAGCTCCTCCAGGGTGGCCAGGGCCTTCTGCTTGACGGTGCGGATGTACGGCCCCTGGGCGATGCGCACCAGGGCGCGATAGGCGTCCGCCTCCTTGATGCCGTCGTTGGCCTTGGCGATCTTTTCCAGGGCCAGGCAGATGGCGTAGCCCAGGTTGTTGTCCGGGGTGGAGGGGTCCTCCTGCTGCAGGGTGAAGAGGATGGCCTTCACCGTATCGTTGGCATCGTTCAAGCCCACCACGCCCAGCGCATAAGCGGCCTCGGCCTTGACCATCGGCTCGTCGTCGATGATCAGCACCGAGATCAGGGCGTCCTTCGCTTTCACCCCCCCCAGGCGGCCCAGCAGGTTGGCCGAGCGGCGGCGCACCTCCGGGAAGTAGTTGACCATGCGGGCGTTCTCGCGCACCCGACGGCCCGTGCCTTCCATGGCCAGGTACTCCAGGACGAAATGGACCTTGTCCGGGTCGTCGACGCTGCCGTCCTCGATCATCTGCTCCATCTCGTCGAGCACGGACATCTTCAGCTCCGGATCCCCCGAGAAGGCCTTCTCGCTCAGGACCTGGAACTCGATGTCCCGCAGGTACAGCTCTTCGACGGTCAACTCCCTCTTGGTGTCCTGGGCGCCGGCCGCGGCCGCCAGGAAAAGGCACAGGGTCACAGCCAGATTCACTTGGGCCTTCATCTTACCACACTCCTATCTTCCATTGGCTATCGTCGCGCTCCAGCAGGTACAGGATGACCCGGGTGCCGCGCAGCACCGCAATGGCCTTAACATGATTCTCGTCAAGAAACTCTATTTCGTCCACCGTGGCCTGGGTGCGGCTGGGCACGACCACGTGGGCGAAATAGTCACGCAGATCGGCGAGCTGGATGTTGGCCTGCTTGAGCAGCGGCTTCTCCGACTGGTCCTTCAGGTAGACCGGGTCGGCGGTGACCCGGATGTACTCCTCGGAAAGGAAGGTCAGCCAGCTCTCGTAGTCCGCGTTGCGGATGATCAGGTTCAGGTTGTCGATGAACTCGCCGATTTCCTCGAAGGTGCGGGTGTACACCTCCCGGCTGACCACGAACTCGCCCGGATCCGTGCCGCCCTCCGCCTGTCCCTCCGCGGGCGGTTGGTCGGGGGAGGGACCGGTTGTGGGCGGCGCGCCGGCGCAGGAGCTGGCCAGCGCCGCCGCCGCCAGGACGGCGAGCAGCTTCATCTTTACACTCATTCATTGTATCGCCGCCCCGGGCCTTTGTCAAAAACCTTTTCTTTCGCTACACTTGGGCTCATGACCGTCATCTACCCCGGGTCCTTCGATCCGCCGACCAACGGGCACCTGGACATCATGAAGCGGGCCGCCGGCATTTTCGACCAGCTGCAGGTGATCATCGCGGACAATCCCCGAAAAACCTACTTTTTCAGCGCTCAGGAGCGCCTCTCCATGATCCGCGAGATGGTCGCCGATTGGCCGAACGTGCAGGTCACCCTCTGGCAGGGGCTGGTGGTGAAGTACGCCGAGCAGAGCGGCGCGCGCCTGATCCTGCGGGGGGTGCGGGCCCTGGCCGATTTCGACTACGAGTTCGAGCTTTCCATGATGAACCGCGCCCTGAGCCCGAAAATCGAGACGATCTTCATGCCGACCGACCAGAAATACTTCGTGTTGCGCTCCTCGGCCATCAAGGAAGTGGCCCTTTTCGGGGGCGACTTCTCGGAGATGGTCCCTCCGGTGGTGGCCAAGGCCCTGCGGGAGCGCGTCCAGGCCCGGAAGATGTAGGGGCGGCGGGTTGACAGAAGAAATGCAAATAGGGTATTTTTCTCGGCATTATGGGAGTACCGAAGCATCGAGTGTCCAAGGCGCGGGGCAGGAAGCGCAAGGCCTTCACCATGCGCCTGGAGACCCCGACGATGGTAGAGTGCAGCAACTGCGGCAACCGCGTGCTGCTCCATAGAGTCTGCCCCAAGTGCGGATTCTACCGGGGCAAGCAGGTCATCAAGCCGGAGGAGCTGGCTTAAACTAAGGATTTTGCAACGCAGGAGGGAAGAATGGACGATCTTTTCGAGAAGATGAAAAAGCTGATCGCCGACAGACTCGAGATCGAAGAGTCCAAGATCACTCCGGAATCCTCGTTCCGGCAGGACCTGGGCGCGGACAGCCTGGATACCTACGAGCTGGTCTACGCCATCGAGGAAGAGCTGGGGATCACCATCCCGGACGAGAAGGCCAACGAGTTCAACACGGTCAAGGACGCCCTGGACTTCATCAAGTCCGAGCTGGCCAAGAAGTAGGCTCTGAAGACCCTTCCTTTCAAGGCTCCGGCCGTCGATGCGGAACGGCGCAAGGAGCTGGCCCTTTTCCAGAAACAGGCCAAAATAAGGTTCAAGAGCCTCGAGCTCTTGAACCTTGCTTTTTCTCACCGTTCCTACGCCAACGAGCAGGGCGGGGCGGTGGACGACAATGAGAAGCTGGAGTTCTTCGGCGACTCGGTGCTCGGGCTGGTGGTCAGCGAGTACCTGCTGGGGGTGCTGCAGGACCGCACCGAGGGGGAGATGGCCAGGGTCAAGTCCTTCGTGGTGAGCGAGGACAGCCTGGAGGAGATCGCCCGCGCCCTGCGCCTGGACAACTTCATCCTGATCGGCAGGGGCGAGGAGTACTCCGGCGGCCGCAGCAAGAAGACCCTGCTGGCCGACGCCCTGGAGGCCATCATCGGGGCCTATTACCTGGACTCCGGTTTCAAGGCGGTGCACGAGTTCGTCAAGCGCCTGCTGGCCCCCGAGATCCACAAGGTCCTGGAGGACCGGCACAAGAAGGACTACAAGACCCTGCTGCAGGAGATGGTCCAGAAGCGCTTCCGCAGCTACCCCCGCTACCGCGTCGTGCAGCGCAAGGGTCCGGACCACAACCGGGTCTTCGCCATCGAAGTGACCGTGGACAATCACACCTTCGGGCCCGGCGAAGGCAAGAACAAGAAGGAAGCCGAGCAGGCGGCGGCCGGCCTGGCCTACGAGGCCCTGGTCAACCGCAAGCCCCAGGCCGAACCGCAAGCCCGGCGCCGGCGCCGCCGCAGCTAGGCGCAGGCGTTCGCGGTAGAACCTGCCGGCGATGGCCAGCAGGGTCTCCCGGGTATTGAGCGCGGGATCCTCCAGAACGCTTTCCAGCAGCTGCCCCAGCAGCACTCCGAGCCGCGGCCCCGGGGGCAGGCCCAGGGCTTCCATGATATCGCGGCCGTCCACCGCCAGGTCCCGCAGGGTCAGGGCCCGCCCCGCCTGCAGGACTTTTTCCAGCCGGCGGCTGAAGGCGGCCAGGGCCTGGGAGGGGGAGGAGTCCCCGCAGGCGCCCACCTGGTCGGCCCGGCGCAGGGCCAGCAGATCCGGGACATGCTCCTCCCCGACCCGGGCGATGAAGCGCCGGACCGCCGCGTCGCTCCACTCTTCCGTATAGTTGAACATGTGGTGCAGGACCAGGTGCCGGGTCTTGTGGATGAGCTGATTGGGGAAGCGCAGCCGCTCCAGCAGGGCGGAGGCCTGCTCCGCGGAAAGCCTCTCATGGCCATGGAAGCTCAGAGCTTCCGTCCGCCTCGCGGCGCATGCGCCGCCGGCTTGCCGATGTCGTGCAGCAAAGCCGCCAGACGCACGGGCGGGTTGCCGGGCTCGGCGGCGTCGCAGGAGCGCAGGGAATGCTCCAGCACGTCGAAGCAGTGCAGGGAGCGCTGCTCCACCCCGGCCCCCGCGGCCAGTTCGGGCAGGAGCAGCTCCAGCAGGCCGCAGCTGGCCATCAAGCCGGAAGCCCGCGGAGGGCTGCGGGGCGCGCAAGCAGGCGCACCAGTTCCTCGCGGATGCGCTCGCTGGAGACCTTGCGCACGGTGTCCAGGCAGGCCGGGATGGCGGCGAAGGTGGCCGGCTCCACGCTGAAGCCGAATTGGGCCGCGAAGCGGCAGGCCCGCACCGGGCGCAGCCCGTCCTCGCGAAAGCGCTCCAGCGGGTCGCCGATGGCCCGGATGATGCCCCGGTGCAGATCGGCCCGCCCCCCGTGCGGGTCCAGCAGGCGGCGGGAGTCCAGGTCGTAGGCGATGGCGTTGACGGTGAAATCCCGGCGCCGCAGGTCCTCTTCGATGGAGGGGGTGAAGACCACCGAGTCCGGCCGCCGGCCGTCCAGGTACTCGCGGTCGATGCGGAAGGTGGTCACCTCGAAGCGCAGCTCGCGGAACAGCACGGTGACGGTGCCGTGCTTCAGGCCGGTGGGGATGACGCGCCGGAACATCCCCTGCACCTCCTGGGGCAGGGCGTCGGTGGCGATGTCGTAGTCGGTGGAGGGGCGGCCCAGCAGCATGTCCCGGATGGCCCCGCCCACCAGGTAGCATTGGCGGCCGTGCCTCCGGAACTCGCGGGCCAGTTCCTCCAGGCTGGCTGGTATGGAGAACATGGTCTGGCGCTCGGCAAAAGGGTGGCCCGATCCCCGTCCCGCTGTCAATGGCCGGCTGAGGAAATAAAAAGCCCCCGGCGGACCGGGGGCTCCGGGTGAGGAAGCGGCCGCGCTCTTTAGCGCAGCAGCTCCAGTACCGTCTGCGGCTTGGTGTTGGCCTGGGCCAGCATCGCCGTGGAAGACTGCACCAGGATCTGGTTCTTCACGAACTCGACCATCTGCTCGGCCATGTCCACGTCGCGGATCCGGCTCTCGGAAGCCTGCAGGTTCTCCGCGCCCACGGCCAGCCCTTCATGGCGTACTCCAGGCGGTTCTGGTAGGCGCCCAGGTCCGCGCGCTGCTTGTTGACCATCTTCAGGGCCTCGTCCAGCAGGCCGATGGCCATGTTGGCCCGGTCCGGCGAGGACAGGGAGATGAAGGTGGCGGTGTGCGGCGGGCCGTTGGGGTTCTGCAGCCCCAGCCCCTGGGCGGTCATCGTGCCGATGAACACCCGCTCGCGCTGGTCCATGTTCGCCCCGATGTGGAACCACATGCTGGCGGTCACCACGTTCTCGCCCGTGAAGCGGGCGAAGCGTCCGGTCAGCAGGTTCATGCCGTTGAACTGGGCGTGCGAGGCGATGCGGTTCACCTCGTCGACGAGCTGCGGAGACCTCGACCTGGATCTGCATCCGGTCCTCGTCGGAGTAGATCCCGTTGGAGGCCTGCACGGCCAGCTCCCGCAGGCGCTGGATCATGTCCTGTGATCTCCTGCAGGTAGCCCTCGGTGGTCTGGATGAAGGAGATGCCGTCCTGCGCGTTCTTCTCCGCGCGCCGCAGGCCGCGGATCTGGCTGCGCATCTTCTCCGAGACCGCCAGGCCGGAGGCGTCGTCCCCGGCGCGGTTGATCCGCAGTCCCGAGGAGAGCTTCTCCATGTCCTTGTCGATTGCCCAGCTGTTGAGCTTCTGCTGCCGGTGGGCAAAGATGGCACTCATGTTGTGATTGATGATCATCTAATCCTCCTTGACTAGAACTTTTTTCCGGACGTCCCTGTCCGGAGGTGCCTGCTTCATTGGTCGGCATTTCCAAAAATTTTTGAAGCGGAATAAAAATCATTGATTATCCGCCGGCCCTGCGGTAGAGTGGCCAGGATATGGCCGGAGGCGCGGAGGGACTGCTGCTGCTGGGCGGGGAGGGCCCGCGTAGAGCCCAGCTGGAGGAAGTCCTGCGCACCGCCTCCTTGGTGATCGCCGCCGATTCGGGCTTCGACCTGGCTCTGCGTTTGGGCCTGCTGCCGGACCTGCTGGTGGGCGACCTGGACTCGGTGGCCCCCGGTCCGGAGCTGGCCGCCTTCCCGCGGGAGCGCATCCGGCGCTACCCGCCGGACAAGGACCAGACCGACGCGGAGCTGGGCCTGGTCCTTTTCGCCGAGCGGGGCATTGCCCGCGTCGTGCTGGCCGGAGGGGGAGGGGGGCGCCTGGACCACCTGCTGGCCGTGGCGGGTCTGTTCCAGCGGGAATCCCCGCCGCTGGCCTGGTACACCGCGCTGGAGCGCATCGAGCGCGTCGACGGGGAAGCCGAGCTGTCCGGGTGCCTGGGCCGGCGGGTTTCCTTCTTTCCGCTGGGGGAGGCGGCCGGCGGGCTTTCCTCCGAGGGGTTGAAGTGGCCGCTGGACGGCCTGGAGTGGGCGCGGGGTCAGGGGGGGATCAGCAACCTGGTCACCGCCGACCCGGCCAGGGTGCGCGTGCGGCGCGGGAGCCTGCTGATGATCCGGGAGCTGGCCACTGATATGGTAGAGAAGACGAAGCTGGAAGTCATGTCCTCGGAGCTGCCGGAGCGCGAGCGCCGCGAGCTGCTGGCCAGGATCACCCGCGGCCAGGACCGCGAGGAGGCCGACGCGGTGCAGCGCGTCGAGCTGAAGGCCGAGGAAAGGGATCGCCTGGTCAGTCAGGAGCTGGCCCAGATCTCGCTGTGGACCCGTTTCCTGCTGTGGCTCAAAAGCCTGTTCACCGGCCGCAGCCGCAAGGACCTGTTCCTCTCCAACCGCATCAACCTGATCAAGCGCTCCATCAAAGCGGCCGCGCCGGGCATTTCCGGATTCGAGACGCGCAACCTCACCCCCCGCTTCGCCCGCTACCTGTACGACCTGCACGCTGCCGGCTACCCGCTGCGCGAGCTGTTCCAGGCCTTCGCCCGGGACGAGGCCTTCCGGGAAGGCGCCCTGGCCGCGCTGTTCCGGGCCAAGTATCCGGAAGCCCGCCTGCAGCTGGAGGAGCTGGTGCCGCTGGCCGAGATGGAAGCCGCCTACACGGGCAGCGGCAACGAGGAGGAGGTGCGCAAGATCGTCCTGCGGCGCTACAACGACTATTTCAAGAAAATCCCCGACAAGGTCTTCCAGCTCATCGAGGAGGGCCTGAAGCCCCTGCTGTTCTTCCGGGGCGTGGTGCTCTTCCCCTATTCCCTGGTGTTCCGCCACTTCAACTACTTCCCCGGCGAGCGGCTGGAGGACAAGTACCCGTATTTCGACCACGGCTCGGCCATGCTCGTGCTGGACCTGCTGGAGCGGCTGTTCGCCGCCCTGAGCCTGGTGTCCCGGCTGGGCACGGAGTGGTTCTGCCACGAGGAGCTGCTGGAGTATTACGCCCTGTACCGGGCCAGGGGCGGGGAGAGGCCGGGAGCGCCGGGCAGGGCGCGGCCGGCGCGGACCGGCGCGGACGGCGCGAGACCCGGCGCGGACGGCGGGCAGGGGCCGAAGGCCGGCCAGGAGCCCCCTGCGGGCCCGGAGCCCAGCCGGGAGGAGATCGCCCAGCAGGCCGAGGAGCTGGCCCGGGCCCTGACCGAAGCGGCGGCGGCGGTGGGCCAGTTCGAGCGGCGGGTACCCCTGCTGGACCTGCTGCGCTACTTCCGGCGGGACCCCTACCTGCGCCTGGAGTTCAGCGTCCCGCGCCTGCAGCTGCGGCCGACCTACGCCAGCCTGCTGCGCGAGCATTTCCTCGCCCAGCTGGCCGAGAAGCTGTCCGCCGTGAAGCAGAACGTCATCGAGCGGCGCCTGCACGAGATCTTCCGCTCCGAGCAGCTGCTGGAGCTGTTCTACTACAACGACCGGCCCGGCTTCGACTTCCGCAAGCTGGGACTGCCCTATTTCACCCACACCCGCAGCCTGATGGTCCTCTACAACTTCCTGTCCAAGGTCTACAAGGGCTTCGTGCAGGAGGCCATCCAGGCCGCCAACTCCTACATCTTCGCGGGCAACCGCATCGTCCAGACCCGCCTGATGCAGAGCGCCGGGGGGCTGGAGGAGCTGGAGGCCAAGATCGTGCTGCTGGACCGCACCCTGTCCCCCGAGGAGGAGGACGGGCGCGCCCTGACCGCCTTCCGCACCCGCATCACCACCGACTTGAGCCAGCAGAAGCTGTACCGCGGCTTCATCGCTGCGAAGGACAAGGAGGCCCGCGACCTGCTGGAGCAGGGCATCGATCACCTGCAGAGCATCAAACGCCACTTCGACGAGACCGTGGCCAGCCCGGTGGAGAGCGTCAAGGCCATCCTGAAGACCCTGCATTTCTCCCGGGGGCGCAACCAGACCCTGGCGGCGCTGCTGAAGAGCACCGCGGAGCTGATCGGGGACTTCCTGGAGCTGCTCCGTCAGCTGCTGGCGCTGGAAAAGGGCTCCTGAGCCAGGCGCTCGCGCAGGCGCCGCGCCGTTTCCAGGGGGCTTTCCACCAGCACGCGCTTTCCGGCCAGCAGGTCGGCGATGCCCAGCTCGTTGGGGAAGCGCGGGATGATGTGCAGGTGCAGGTGGTCGATGGAGGCCCCGGCCGCGCGCCCCATGTTGTAGCCCAGGTTGTAGCCGCCGGCGGAGTTCAGCTTGTCCAGGCTGTCCAGCAGGTAGCGGGTCAGCCGGGCCAGGTGGGCCTCCTCCGCCGGCTGCAGGTCGCGCAGGTCGGTCAGGTGGCGGCTGGGGAACACCAGCAGGTGGCCGGGGTTGTAGGGATACAGGTTGACCGCGACGATGAACAGGGGGTCGCGGTGCACCGAGAGGTCCACCACCGACGGGTCGCGGTCCCGGATCAGGCAGAGGATGCAGCCGGGCGGGCGCTCGCCCTTCACGTAGGCGAACTTCTGGAAGCTGAAGAAGTAGTCGCCGTTCACCGGGGCTCGAGGCCGGAGAGCACCCGATCCAGGTCGAAGCCGGGCACCGTGGCCAGCTCCTTGCCGCTCAAGTTCCGCACGTACATGGCCTTCAGGAGCACGGGGTACTTGTTGAGCAGCTCGCCGTAGGCGGCCAGGGACTGCAGGGAGGAGGACTCGCGTTCCCTGGCCAGGGCCTCGCGGGCCCGCTCGCCGGCCAGCGCGCTTTCGGCCGCCTCCCGCGCCCGATCGCGGGCGGCCACCAGGCTGCGGTAGGAATCCCGCGCCAGCTCGTACAGCCCGGCGTCCGGCCGCACCAGCTCCCGCAGCTCCAGCCGCTGGATGAGCAGGTGGGGGAAGCGCCCGGCCAGCTTCGTCGGCCAGGGCATCGGCGTCCGGCCCGGGGGCGAGGTCCGCCGCCTCGACAGAAGCCTGCCCGGTGGCGAGCTCCACCAGGGCGGCGCCCAGCGCGTCGGCTTCGCCGCGGTAGTACTCGGGGAGGTTCTCCGGGTACAGGTGCCTGTCGCGCAGGAGCGCGGGCAGGCTCTCGGGCCGCAGCGAGAACTCCAGGTCGGCCACCGCCCGGATGGAAAAGTCGGGCTTATCCGGCAGGATGGCGGAGTACAGCTCCGCGGAGGGCAGCGTCCGCAGGATCTCCACCCGCGCGCGATGGGGGACCAGGGAATAGCGATAGGCCGTGAGGTTTCCCGGAAGCAGGCGCTCCAGGCGCCAGCTGAAGGCGCCGGGCCTGGTCACCCGCTCGTCGAATCCCCCGGTCTTGGTGAAGATCACGGCGCAGGCGTCCGCCGGCAGACGGATCTGGACCCAGCCGAAATAGAAGACCACCCCCCCCAGCACCAGAAGAATGATCAGGGTCACCAGGGCTCTTTTCATTGCGGCTTTCATATTACGGGAAACCGCCGAAATTGCAAGGGAGCGCGCAACCCGGCTATACTGTGATGGATACTGATGATGGTGAAGAGATCCTTTGTCCTGGAGTCGCTTGTACTGGCTGGCCGGGCGCCTGGCGGTTTTCTGCTTCGTGCAGTCCGCCCTGGTGCTGGTCCTCTACCTGCTGGGGAATTTCCAGGAGTTCCTGGACGCCACCCAGGTTCTGCTGCTCACCCTGCTGCGCCTGACCCTGCTGGCCGGCATCCTGTCGGCCTTGACCTACGCAGCGGTTTCCTTCGCCGTGGGGCGGCCCCGGGCGGGACGCCTGGTCCTGTGCTTTCTTTCGATCGCCTACAGCGGCGCGCTGCTCCTGGTCACCGGCTTCCTCTCCGCCTGGTTCCAGCTTCCGAATTGACAGCTTTTTCCGGCGGACGCTATACTCGAACCCGCCATGCAACCCTTCAGCCTGGAAATGCCGCGCAGGATCCTGTTTGGAGCGGGCACGCTGTCGCGCCTGCCGGAGCTGGCCGCCGGCCTGGGGCGCCGTGTCCTGCTGTGCACGGGCTCCGGCTGGTTCGCCCGTTCGCCCTGGAACCGGCGCGTGCGGGAGCTGCTGGCCGGCTTCGAGGTGAGCGTATTGTCGCTGCCGCCAGGGGAGCCGGAGAGCGGCGCGCTGGACGGCCTGCTGACCCAGGCTCGCGAAGCGCGTCCGGACCTGATCGCGGCGGTGGGCGGCGGCTCGGTCCTGGACAGTGCCAAGGCCCTGTCCGCGCTCCTACCGCTTCCCGGCAAGGTCGAGGACTACCTGGAGGGGGTGGGGGAGGGCCGGCCCATTCCCGGCCCGGGTGTGCCCTGGCTGGCGCTGCCAACCACCGCCGGCACCGGCGCGGAGGCCACCAAGAACGCGGTGGTCCGGGCAGGGGCGCTGGGATTCAAGCGCAGCCTGCGCTCCCCCTACCTGCTGGCGGCCTGTGTGGTAGTGGACCCCGAGCTGAGCAGGGACTGCCCCCTGCCGCTCACCGGCCTCACGGGCATGGACGCCCTCACCCAGCTGCTGGAGTCCTACGTGTCACGCAAGGCCACGCCAGTAACCCGGGCGCTGGCCCGCGAGGCCTTCCCGCTGATGCTGCGGGCGCTGAAGAGGCTTCCCGAACGGCCGGACGACCTGGAGGCGCGCGGGGCCGCCGCCTACGGGGCCCTGGCCAGCGGGATCACTCTGGCCAACGCGGGGCTGGGGGCCGCGCACGGCTTCGCCTCCGGGCTGGGCGGCATGTACGAGGTGCCCCACGGCCTGATCTGCGCGCTGTTCCTCCGGCCGGTGCTGCGCTTCAACGCCCCGGCCATCCGGGAGGATTGCGGGCGCCTGGCCCGCTCCGCGGCGGAGCTGGCGGGCGGCGCGCCGGCGGCGCCGCTTCCGGCGGATCCGGTGGAATGGCTGCTGGAGGAGATCGAGGGCCTGTTCCGGCTCTACGGGCTGCCGGAGAATTTGAAGAGCTTCTCCATCCGGCCGGCGGACATTCCGGAGATCGCCCGGCGGTCCTCCGGCTCCAGCATGTCCGGCAACCCGGTGGAAGTCCCGCAGGCCGCGCGGGAGCGCATGCTCGCGGAGCTGCTGTGAGGGCGCCCCGATGAGCGCGCGAGCGGTGCGCGGCGCCATCCAGGTGGCGGAGAACAGCGCGGCGGCCATCCGTGCCGCCTCGGTGCGCCTGACCTCGGAGCTGCTGGCGCGCAACGCGCTGGCCCCCGAGCGGGTCATCAGCCTGGTCTTCTCCCTCACCCGCGACCTGACCCGCGCCAGCCCCGCCGAGGCGGCCCGTTCCCTGGGACTGTCCGGGGTGCCGCTGTTCTGCCTGCAGGAGGCCGAGATCGAAGGGTCCATGCCGCGCGTGCTGCGGGCCCTGCTGACCTTCGATGCGCAGGACCCAGGGCAGCCGGTCCCCGTGTACCTGGACGGCGCGGAAAGCCTGCGGCCGGACCTGTTCGCGGGAAGCTGAAAAGGCCATGCCTCGGCGAAAAGGAGAGCCTGCCGCGCGGCGTCTGGCACGTGGCCCGGGAGTTCGCCGGCCTGGCCGAGGCGGGGGGCCTGAAGGACGCCGTGGCCGGACTGGCCGCCGCGCAGGCGCGCGCCGGGATGCGGGTCGCGGCGGTGCTGCCGCGCTACGGCTTCCTGGCCGCGCTGCCGGCCGAGCGGCTGCCGCTGCAGTTCACCTTGAGCCTGCCCTCGGAGAACCAGGCCTCCCCGCCGGCCCCCGAGCTGGTGCAGGTGTACCGGCTGCGGCGGGACGGGGTGGAGATCTTCCTGCTGGACTCGGCGCGCACGCGCGCCAAGCGCGACGTGTACACCTACACGGCGGCCGACGAGGCCGAGAACCCCTACCGGAAAAAGGGCACCGGGCATTGGGACGCCCACCACCTGAACCTGATCCTGCAGCGGGGGGCCCTGGAGCTGGCGCGCCGCGCGCGCCGGCTGGGCTGGCCCGGGCCGCCGGCCATCCTGCACTGCCACGACGGGCACGCCGCCTTCCTCCCGGCGATCCTGCGCTCCCAAGCCCGCGGGCCCTTGCGGCGCATTCGGGCCCTGCTCACCCTGCACAACGCGGGGGCCGGCTACCACCAGGAGATCTACGGCCTGCAGTTCGCCCACCAGCTCACCGGCCTGAGCCTGCGGGTGCTGGAGCAGGGCCTTTCCCCCGAGAACCCGGAGGCGGTGGATCCCCTGCTGGTCGGTCCGCGCTTCGCGACGGTGAACACGGTTTCCGAGCGGTACGCCGAGGAGATCAGCTCCGGCGCACTGGACGGGCTGACCGGCGGCCTGGGCAGGGCCTTCCGCGAGGCGGGGATCCGGCTGGGCGGCATCACCAACGGCATCGACCCCGGCCCCTACGACCCGCGCTTTCCTGCCCAGACCGGGCTGGCCTTCGCCTTCGATCCGTGCGCGCGGGGACATGGGAGGGCAAGACGCAGTGCCGCCGGTGGATCGCCGCCCAGACGACCGCGGCGCCCGCCCCTTCGGCCGGAACCCCGGCCTGGCTGCAGCAGGCCCGCCGCGCCCCGCCGCGGGAGTTCGCTCCCGGCAGCCCGCTGCGGGGCCTGAGCTGCCACGGGTGGCTGGAGGACGACCCCGGCAGCCCGCTGTTCACCTTCGTAGGGCGGCTGGCTTCCCAGAAGGGCGTGGACGTGCTGGCCGGCGCCGCGGCCCGCCTGCTGGGCCGCAGGGCCGACCTGCGCTTCCTGGTCCTGGGTCAGGGGGAGGCGGCCGTGGAGGAGCGCCTGGCCGGGCTGGCCGGGGACCCGGGCGGCGCGGGCAGGTTCTGCCTGCTGGTCGGCTTCAACAGCCTGGCGGCCAAGTACTGCTACGCGGCGGGGGACTTCTTCCTGGTTCCTTCCCTGTATGAGCCCTGCGGCCTGACCGACCTGTACGCCCAGATGATGGGCAGCCTGCCCGTGGTGCACCGGGTGGGCGGGCTGGTCAAGGTTCGCCACGGCGAGACCGGCTACAGCTACGAGGAGCATTCCCCGGAAGCCCTGTGCCGGGCCATCGAGGAGGCGGCCGACGACTACCGCCGCCGCCCGGAGCGCCTGGAAGGCATGCGGCGGCGGGCCTTCGGCGAGGTGCTGGAGCGCTTCACCTGGGACCGGGTGCTGGCCGCGGGATACCTGCCCCTGTACCGGGAGCTCGGGACCAGGGCATGAGGCCGCGCGTCGTGCTGAAGACCTCCGCGGAGGTGTCGGGCATCCGGGAAAGCTGCCGGCTGGCCGTGCGCGTGCTCGGCGAGGTGCGCGGCGCGCTGGCCGCCGGGGTGAGCACGGCCGAGCTGGACCGCCTGGCCGCCGCGCGGATCCGCGAGGCCGGCGCGGAGCCGGCGGCGGCCCCGGGCTTCCCGGGCAGCATCTGCCTGTCGGTGAACGAGGTGGCCGCCCACGGCACGCCCTCGGATTATCGCCTGAAAGCGGGGGACACCGTGAGCGTGGACGTGGCGGTGCGCCTGGGAGGCTGGTGCGGGGACGCCGCGGCCAGCTTCGTGATCGGGCGGGCCGACGCGCCCACCCGGCGCCTCCTGGCCGCGGCCCGCCAGGCCCTGCGGGCGGGCCTGCGCGCGGCGCGTGCCGGCGGCCACCTCGGCGACCTCGGCGCCGCCGTGGAGCGGGAGGCCGGCCGGGCGGGCTGCTGCGGTGCTGGCCGAGCTGGTCGGGCACGGCATCGGCGCGGAGCTGCACGAGGATCCGGAAGTGCCGCCGACCGGGAGGCCCGGGGAAGGCCTGCGCATCGTGGCGGGCATGGTGTTCACCCTGGAGCCGGCCTTGAGCCTGGGCTCCGGTCGCCTGGTCCCCGGGGAGGACGGCTGGTCCTGGCGCACGGAGGATGCCGCCCGCGCCGCCCAGTTCGAGCACACCTTGGCCGTGTTCCGGGACCGCACCGAGGTGCTCACGGAAAACCCCTGGTATTGAGAAGGCGGGCCCAAACCGGTAGAATGAATTTCATTGCCACCTTAGCTCAGTCGGCAGAGCACTTGACTTGTAATCATGAGGTCGTCGGTTCGACTCCGACAGGTGGCTTGAGCATACTGCTTGACGCTGCTCGGCGGCGGGAAGTACTATGAAGTACTATTACACAATAAATGCCACAGGAGGGTAGAATGAAGAGACTCGCATTAGTACTGGCTCTGGCGGTCCTGCTTCTGGCCATCCCCGGAGCGGCCTTCGCCCAGAAGAGCTGGGACGGGTTGGTGCACCAGGGGGACTTCGCCGCTTACGTCGGGGTCGGCTTCGGCTGGGGCTTCACCATCGCCCCGGGAGTGGAGTGGGCCTTCGCGGACGTGAAAGTCGGCGACACCGTGCCGCTGGCCTTCGGCCTGGCCGGCAAGGGCATGATCAACTTCTATCCCAATTTCTTCACCTCGTACGGGGCCGGCGCTCTGGTCACGGCCCACCTCGGCCTTAAAGGGCTGGACATCCCCGAGTTCCTGCAGAACCTGGACTTCTACATCGGCGCCGGCATTGGCCTGTCCTGGTTCAACTACGACGCGGGCTCGAGTCTCGACTTTGGGGCCTTCCACGTCGGCTTCGCCACCGCCGACGGGGTGGCCTATTACATCAACGACAAGTGGGCCGTGTACCTGGAAGGCACCTACTGGGGCTACAGCGGGGGCGGCGCCATCGGGGTTCGCTACACTTTCTGAGCTTCCTTCCTCCCGGCCGGGGCTCGGGCTTCCGGCCGGGAGGCATTTCTTGACAAAGCAAGGGGCTTTTGCTACGGTTGCTCTCACGGGGAGATTCCCGAGCGGTCAAAGGGGGCAGACTGTAAATCTGTTGGCACAGCCTTCGAAGGTTCGAATCCTTCTCTCCCCATGAACCTCCCCCCGAGCGGGGGAGGTTTTTTTATCATGAGCGGATCCTTTTTCGACGCGGGCCTGCGTTTCCAGTGCCGCCGCTGCTCGCACTGCTGCCGGCACGAGCCCGGGTACGTGTTTCTCACCCAGGACGACCTGGAGCGCCTGGCCGCAGGCCTGGAGCTGACGCCTGCCGAGGTGCGGGAGCGCTACTGCCGGCAGGTGCGGATCGGAAGCTTCCGCCGGCTGAGCCTGCGGGAGACGCCGGCCTACGACTGCGTCCTGTGGGGAGCGGAAGGCTGCCGGGTCTACGGGCATCGGCCGCTGCAGTGCCGCAGCTTCCCCTTCTGGACGGCGAACCTGGAGTCGCCCGAGGACTGGGAGCAGCTCAAGCAGCATTGCCCGGGCGTGGGCGAAGGCGGCCTGCACTCCGGCCAGGCCATCCGGGACTGGCTGGAGCGCATGCGCGGCGGGCGCTTCCTATGAAGCTCAAGTTCTGGGGGGTGCGCGGGTCCATTCCCGCACCGCTCAGCGCGGAGTCCATCCAGCGACGCATCTCCGCTGCGGTGGCGCGCCTGCGCCCCGCCGATCTGGAGAGCACGGAAAGCCGGGAAGCCTTCCTGGCCGGGCTGCCCCCCCACCTGTTCGGCACCGTCGGCGGCAACACCACCTGCCTGAGCATCCGCACCGCCGCGGGCAGCCTGTTCATCATCGACGCCGGCTCGGGCATCCGCGAGCTGGGCGCCTCCCTGGCCCGCTCCCAGGAACGCATCCGGGACTACCACATCCTGTTCACCCATTTCCACTATGACCACCTGCAGGGCCTGCCTTTCTTCGCCCCGGCGGGCTACGCCGCCGGGAACCGGCTGTTTTTCTACAGCCCCCGGCAGGGCCTGCGCGGGATCCTGGAGGGCCAGATGCGCCCTCCCTACTTCCCGGTGGGCATGGAGGCCATGCGGGCGGAAAAGCACTACGTCCGCCTGCGGGAGCCGCCCCTGCGGCTGGGGGGGGCGCAGATCGCCTGGAGGGAAATGAAGCACCCGGGAGGGTGCGTGGCCTACCGGATCAGCGAAGGGGGCCGGAGCCTGATCTTCGCCACGGACAGCGAGCTTTCCACCGAGGACTTCCGGCGCAGCTCCGAGAACTCCGCCTTTTTCCAGGACGCCGACGTGCTGATCCTGGACTCGCAGTACACCCTGGGGGAGGCCATCGAGAAGTACGACTGGGGCCACACCTCCTACAGCATGGCCGTGGACTTCGCCGCGGAATGGGGAATCCGGACCCTGTTCCTGTTCCACCACGAGCCTTCCTACCACGACCGCAAGATCCACAGCATCCTCAACTCGGCCAAGTGGTACCAGGCCAGGCTGCACGCCCGGCCCCTGGAGGTGCGGCTGGCGGTGGAGGGCCTGGAAGTGGACATTTGATTTTCCGGCGCCATAGAGTTACACTTTCCGTATAACCGTAAAACAATGGTCGGGAGGCCTCCATGAGGAACAGAGCCGTCGCCGTGGCGCTTTTCATTACGGCTGCAATCGCATCTTTCGCCCAGTACAACCCGCCTCCGGGGGCCGGCGTGCTGCTGGACCTGTACTCACCCGTATTCCTGGCCGGGGGGTCGAGCACCGTCGGCGACAGCTCTCCGGCCGCGGATGCCCTGAATCCCGCGGCCTCCGGAGCCAAGCAGCGCCTGACCTTCGACCTGAATGGCACGGTTCTGTTGGGCACCCAGGCCCCGGACGACGGCTTCGGGCTGGCCCTCAACGGCGGCCTGAGCCTGCCCACCCGGGTCGGCGTGTTCAGCGGCAGCCTGCACCTGATCGACGCCAGCTTCCCGGCCCTGGACCTGGGCACCCTGATCGGTTTCAACCTGTCCTTCGCCAAGGAGCTGTATCCCACCCTGCTGGTGGGGCTCGGGCTGGGAGCGACTTACGGGTCGGATTGGGGCCTGGGCGCGGACCTGGGCTTCGTGCACCTTCCCGGCGACGTGGGTTTCATGAAGAACCTGCGCTGGGGAATGGCGATCCGCGGCCTGGGCAAGGGAGCCGACCCGGACGGAGCGGGCGGCATCTCGGCCTACCCGGAGCCTTTCACCCCCTCGGCGGGCCTGGAGTTCGACCTGATCCAGTCCAAGAACGTGGTGCTGTCGCTGAACACGGACCTCTCCATGCCCACCTTCCAGAACCTGCGCTTCGCCCTGGGCACCGAGCTGGCTCTCTATGACCGCGCTTTCCTGTACCTCGAGCACCGGCTTCGACCTGAACGAGGCCTCCTCGGGCGCCGCCAGGGTTCCGGTGGCCTTCGGCGCGGCGGTGAAGATCGGCGCCTCCGCGCGCCAGGACAGGAGCGAGCTGCGCACCACCGTGGCCGCCGCCCCGCTGTACAACGGCATCTGGGCAGTCGGGGTGGACGCCAACCTGCCGATCGGGCAGCGGGACAGGAACCCGCCGCAGATCACCCTGGCCACCGACGAACAGTACATCTCGCCCAACCTGGACGGGGTGCAGGACGACCTGAACCGGGCCCTGGGCATCCGCGACGAGCGGGACATCAAGGGCTACCGCTTCGTGGTCCTGGACTCCGCCGGGCAGCAGGTGCGGGAGATCGTGAACAAGGACGAGCGGCCGGAGAACGTCTCGGTCAGGAACGTCCTGGCCCGCCTGGCCTACGTGCGCAAGGGGATCAACGTGCCGGAGCAGATCCGCTGGGACGGGCGAACCGACCAGGGCGGGACGGCTCCCGACGGCGCCTACCGCTACTACGTGGAGGCCTGGGACGACAATGGCAACGTGGGCCGGAGCCAGGAAGGGACGGTGGTGGTGGACAACACCCCGCCCACCGCGGAGATCACGGCCCCGTATCTGGTGTTCTCCCCGAACGGGGACGGCAACAAGGACACCCTGCCGCTGTCGGTGACCGGCTCGACGGAAGCGGCCTGGAAGGGCGCGCTGCAGGACGCCCAGGGCCAGGAAGTGCTCGCCCTGGACTGGAAGGACCAGGCGCCTCCGGGCCTGGAGTGGGACGGCAAGAACTCCCAGGGGCTGCTGGTGCCCGACGGGGTGTACGGCTTCCGCCTGGCGGCCACCGACCGGGCCGGCAACGCCTTCTCCGGAAAGCTGGACAACATCCTGCTCAGCACCCTGGCCACGCCCATCAACATCAACATCAGCGACTCGTTTTTCTCGCCCAACGGCGACGGGATCAAGGAGCGGGTGCTGTTCCAGCTCGCCGTGCCGGTGACCACCGGCATCGAGAAGTGGAGCCTGGCGGTCGTGAACCAGGCCGGCCAGGCGCGGCGCACCTTCGCCGGCACCACCAGCCTGGGCACGGAGATCGCCTTCGACGGGCGCGACGACGCCGGGCAGGTCCTGCCGGAGGGCGCCTACGTGGGCAAGCTGTCCGTGCTGTACGTCAACGGCAACAGCCCCAAGGCCGATTCCCCGCCCCTGGTGATCGACCTGTCCGCCCCGACGGCCTCCACCAGCGCGGACCTGGTCATCTTCTCCCCCGACGGGGACGGGAACAAGGACACGGTGGCGATCTTCCAGGAGACCGGCGAGGAGCAGCTCTGGCAGGGGGCTATCGAGACCGTGGAGGGGCGGCCGGTGCGCACCTTCTCCTGGCGCGGCGTGGCCGACGCCCGCCTCCAGTGGGACGGGCGCGGGGACGACGGCAAGCTGGCCCCGGACGGCACCTACCTGTACACCCTCAAGGCCACCGACCGGGCCGGCAACTCCGGCCAGTCGCGGCGCCTGAGCTTCGAGCTGAACACGGAAGCCACGGAGGTGTTCCTGGCCGCCGACGCCGACGTGTTCTCCCCCAACGCGGACGGGGTCAAGGACACCCTGACCGTGCGCCCCCGGCTGAAGGTCAGCGAAGGGGTGGCTTCCTACACCCTGCGCATCCTGGACAAGGCGGGGCAGGCGGTGCGCAGCCTCCAGGCCCAGAACCGGGCACCCCTGGACTTCGCCTGGGACGGGCTGGACAACCGCGGGCGGCGCGTGCCCGACGGGGAATACACGGCCGAGCTGGCCTTGGAGTACCAGAAAGGCGACCGGCACCTGGTCAAGACCGGGGCCTTCCTCGCGGACACCCAGGTCCCGACCATCGAGGCGTCGGCGGAATACGGGCTGTTCTCCCCGGACGGGGACGGCAGCAAGGACTTCCTGCCCGTGACCCAGACCTCCTCCAGCGAAGAGCTGTGGGAAGCGGCCTTCCTCAATGCCAAGGGCGAAGCCGTGCGCAGCTACTACTGGAAGGGCCAGGCGGCCTCCCTGCGCTGGGACGGGAAGGACGAGAACGGCAACAAGATCGCGGACGGGCAGTACCTGTACCGGGTGAAGGGCACCGACCGGGCGGGCAACACGGTCACCCGCGAGATCCGCGGTATCAGCCTGGACACCCGCCAGGCCGCGGCCTTCCTGACCGTTTCCGGGGAGGGATTCTCGCCCAACGGGGACAAGGCTGCCGACAGCCTGGAGTTCAGCCCGGTGGTGACCCTGGCCGAGGGAATCCAGACCTGGACCCTGCAGATGGTGCACGCGGAGGCCGGGGTGCAGAAGACCTTCAGCGGCCCGCCCCCGGTGCCGCAGAAGCTGTCCTGGGACGGGAAAGCCGATTCCGGGCAGCCGGCGCGCGAAGGCGCCTACCAGGCCGTATTCCGCGCCGATTACGCCAAGGGCAACCGCCCGCAGGCCCAGAGCGCCCCGTTCCTGCTGGACCTCACCGCCCCGCAGGTGGACCTCGCCTTCGCGCCCCAGCCCTTCTCGCCTGACAACGACGGGGTGGAGGACGAGCTGGCCATCACTCTATCTGTCAAGGACCTCTCGCCGGTCACCGACTGGTCCATCCGCATCGATGACCCGGAGGCCCACCCCTTCGTCGGCTTCGCCGGCAAGGGGCTGCCCGCCGAGCGGATCATCTGGAACGGGCTGTCCGACTCCGGGGAACTGGTCCAGGCCGCTTCCGACTACAACTTCGTCTTCACCATCCGGGACCAGCTGGGCAACGCGCGCACCGTGCAGAAGCTCATCGCGGTGGATGTGCTGGTGATCCGTGACGGGGACAAGCTGAAGATCCGCATCCCCAGCATCACCTTCCCGCCCAACTCTCCGGACCTGAGCAAGGTGGCCGAACCGGACAAGGCGGCGAAGAACACCTGGGTGCTGGAGCGCCTGGCCCAGATTCTGAACAAGTACAGCTCCTACGACTTCCGCATCGAAGGGCATGCCAACCAGGAGTACTGGCAGGACGCGGCGCGGGCGGCGCGTGAGGAGAAGGAGGAGCTGGGGCCGCTGTCCCTGGCCCGGGCCGAGGCGGTGAAAAACGCCCTGGTGCGGCTGGGCCTGAAAGCGGAGCGGATTTCCGTGGCAGGGCTGGGAGGCACCGGCCCGCTGGTGGCCTTCGGCGACCTGGAAAACCGCTGGAAGAACCGCAGGGTGGAGTTCATCCTGCTGAAGAAGTAGGGACGGGGGGGTCAGGGGCTGTCCACCATGTCCAGGAAGAAGAGGCGCGGCCTGCTGGCGGCCGCCGCGGCCGTACTGGTTGCGGCCGCCGGAATGACGGCGGTTTTCTTCGCCCTCAACTCCCCTTCGCCGGAGATCCCGGCGGAGGGGAGGATCTTTGCCGTGCGCCCGGGGGAAACCCTGGGAGGCATCGCGGCGCGCCTCGAGCAGGAGGGGCTGGTGCGCTCCGCCCTGTTCCTGCAGTCCGTGGCCCGCCTGACCGGAAAACAGGGCAGCTACAAGAGCGGGTATTTCCGTCTGCTGCCCGGGGACTCGACCCTGGACGTGCAGGACCTGCTGGTTTCCGGCTACCAGGAGCAGGTCAAGGTCACCATCCCCGAGGGCTGGACCCTGAAGAAGATCGCTTCCCACCTGGAAGCCAAAGGGGTGAGCACTCGAGCGGAGGTGCTGGCCGCCGCCGCCGACCCCGAGCTGCTGGCCCGCCTGAAGGTGCCCGCCGAGAACCTGGAGGGCTACCTTTTCCCGGACACCTACTTCTTTCCCGCCGGCTACCCGGCGGAGGCGATCGTCGAGCAGATGGCCCTCAACTTCTTCGACCGCCTGGCCGAGCTGGACCCGGAGGCGCCGAAATTGCCCGCGGGGGAGCTGCACGAGAAGGTCATCCTGGCCTCGATCGTGGAGCGGGAGTACCGCTTGGAGAAGGAGGCCCCGCTCATCGCCTCCGTATTCGTCAACCGGCTGCGATACAACATAGGCCTGGAGTCCTGCGCCACCCTGGAATACATCATCACCGACCTGCTGGACCGGCCGCACCCCCGCTATCTCAGCGAGGAGGACAAGCGGATCAGGAGCCCGTACAACACCTACCTGTGGGCCGGCATGCCGCCGGGTCCGATATCCAACCCCGGCCGGGTGGCCCTGGCCGCCGCCCTGCATCCGGCGCGGACCGCCTTCTACTACTTCGTCCTGAAAGACGGGCAGACCGGCCAGCATTACTTCTCCGACAGTCTGCAGCAGCACAATTGGGCCAAGTACTATTATCTCAAGCAAGTCGGCGCCGGGGGGTAAGGCGTGATCGTCGTATGAGGATCCCGGACCGGCTCCTGGCCCAGATCACCGAGCGGCTGGACGCGGCGGAGGTGGTGTCGCAGTACACGCGTCTGGAGAAGCGAGGGGGGCGCTACTGGGGCCTGTGCCCGTTTCACACGGAGAAGACCCCCTCCTTTACCGTGACGCCGGACAAGGCCGTGTTCTACTGCTTCGGCTGCCAGAAGGGAGGCAGCCTCTTCACCTTCGTCATGGAGGCGGAGAAGCTGTCCTTCCTGGAGGCGGTGCGCCTGCTGGCCGCAAAGGCGGGCGTGGAGCTGGAACTGGAGGAGGACGAGGACGCCGGGCGGCGGAAGGCCTACCTGGAGCTGTACCGCCGGGTGGCCGGCAGCCTGCACTACATCCTCCTGAACCACGCGGAAGCCGCGGCGGCCCGCGCCTACCTGGAGGGTCGGGGCTTCCGGCGGGAAACCCTGGAGCGCTTTCACGTGGGCTATGCGCCGGCGGGGCGCGATTGGCTGCTCGGCTTCCTGCGGGAAAAGAGCTTTTCGGAGGAGTTCCTGCGGACCTCCGGGCTTTTCTTCAGCTCCCGGGAGGGCGGCCTGGTGGCCCTGTTCAGGGACAGGGTCGTGTTCCCGATAGGTAATAGCAGGGGCGAGATCGTCGGTTTCGGAGGCCGGAGTCTGGCCGCGGAGCGGGGCCCCAAGTACCTGAACACGCCGGAGACCGCGTTTTTTCGCAAGGGGGAGCTGCTGTTCGGCGAGCCGGGCGTGTTCCAGGTCGTGCGCAAGGAGGGCCGCTTCGTGCTGGTGGAAGGCTACCTGGACGTGCTGGCCTGCGCCCAGGCGGGAGTGGCCGGGGCCCTGGCCCCCCTGGGCACCGCGCTCACCACGGAGCAGGTCCGCCTGCTGAAGCGCTTCGCCCCGGCCGGCGTCCTGGCCTTCGACGCCGACGAGGCGGGGGCCCGGGCCGCCCAGCGGGCCATTCTTTTGTGCGAGCAGGCGGACCTGGCCGTGGAGGTGGCGGAATTGGCGGGAGGCAAGGATCCGGCGGAGATCCTGCAGAGCGCGGGGGCGGAGGCGTTGCACAAATCGTTGAAATACCCTATAAATAGCTTCCAGTTTCTGTCACGGGCGGCCCGTTCGCGGCACAATCCAGGGACTCCGGAAGGGAAAAAAGGCATCATTGCTTTTCTAAGTCCGTATCTTTCCTCGATCGATTCGCCGGTCAAGCGCGACGGGTATTTCCGCGCGCTGGCCGAGGAGCTGGGCGTGGAGTTCGAGTCGGTCCAGGAGGATTTCAGGCGGAACGCGCAAAGGGGCGCCGGGGCGACCCGTCCGGCCGCGCCGGGACCGGCGGCAGGCCCGGCAGCAGGACTGACCGCGGATTTCTTTTTCATGCTGGCCGTGGCGGCGCATCGTGACTATTTTGCACAGGTGCGCAATTTCATCGAGCCGGAGCATCTGGAGGATGCCAGGGCCCGCAAGCTGTTCGTGGCCATGGAAGAGTGCTTTCGCGCGGGGGAGTCAAGCGAGGAGTCGCTGCTGGCCCGCCTGGAGGACCCCGAGCTGCGCGGCGAGGTGCTGGCCCGCACGGCTTCGGGGGCCTTCGCCGAGGATCCGGAAGCCCTGGTCAGGGACGGGCTGAAATGGGTGCGCCGGCGGACCTTGGAGCGCCGAGGAGCAGGGGTTCCCGCCAGGCTGGCCGCGCCCGGGGGGCAGGAGCAGACCGGCCAGAAGGACCTGCTGGCCGAGAAGATGCACATCGACGAGGAGCTGGCCAAGCTCAAAAAGGGTAAGCAGGGATGACGGACCTCGCCACAGACCCCGCAATACTGAAACTCATCGCCTACGCCAAGAAGAAGAAGACGATCACCTATGACGAGGTGAACGACTTCCTGCCGGAGGAAATCGTCAGCTCGGACCGCATCGAGGAGGTCATCGCCATCCTCGAGAAGAACGAGATCAAGCTGGAGGAGGAGGACCTCAGCCTGGAGGTCGAGGAGGAGAAGCCCGCCCCCGGCAAGCAGAAGCTGATCTACGACGACAAGGAAAGCGCGGTGGACGACCCCATCCGCCTGTACCTGCGCGAGATCGGCAAGGAGAGCCTGCTCACCGCGGAGCAGGAAGTGTACTTGTCGAAGAAAATGGAGGAAGGGGAGAACATCATCAAGAAGGTCATCAAGACCTCCGGGCTGTTCGTCCCCGAGCTGTTCCGCCTGGGCCAGGCCATCGTCTCGCGGGTGGACCCGCGGGAACTGAACCTCTCCAAGAAGGAGGTCTCGGAGTACCTGGCCGAGCGCCGCCGGGTGACGGCCTTCTACCGCGAGCCGCTGCGCCCGCACTACGCCTCGATCAAGCAGTTCATCGAGACCAAGCGGCGCCTGGAGCCGGAGAGCGGCAGCATCCTGGGCGAGCAGAGCCTGGCCCAGCGCAAGGAGGAGCTGCTCAAGCGCCTGGCGGACATCGATCTGCACCAGGAGGAGATCACCTCGATCTCGGAGAAGTTCCTCCAGGCCGCCGCCCGGGTGCGCAAGATCCAGAAGGAGAAGCAGAAGGTCAAGAAGCGCCTGGCGGTGAGCGACCAGAAGCAGCTGCGCAGCCTGGGGCGCAGCCTGGCCCTGCGGGCCGAAAGGACCCGCATCGAGCAGGAGCTGGGCCTGCCGGCCGACCGGGTGAAGGAGCTGATCCGCCAGATCCAGAGCAACGACAAGAAGTTGAGCCGCCTGGAGAACGATTTCCACAACACCATCGCCGAGGTCTTGAGCATGGCCAAGGAAATCGAGCACGGGCGCACCATGATGAAGAGCGCCAAGGACCGCCTGATCAAGGCCAACCTGCGCCTGGTGGTGAGCATCGCCAAGAAGTACACCAACCGCGGCCTGCACTTCTTCGACCTGGTGCAGGAGGGCAACATCGGCCTGATCAAGGCGGTGGAGAAGTTCGAGTACCGCAAGGGCTACAAGTTCTCCACCTACGCCACCTGGTGGATCCGGCAGGCCATCACCCGCTCCATCTCCGACCAGGCCCGCACCATCCGCGTGCCGGTGCACATGATCGAGCAGATCAACAAGGTGGTGCGCGAGAGCCGCCAGCTGATGCAGGCCCTGGGGCGGGAGCCCACCGACGCGGAGGTGGCCGAGAAGCTGGGCTGGACCATCCAGCGGGTCAAATCGGTGAAGAGCGTGGCCCGGGAGCCGATCTCCCTGGAGACCCCGATCGGCGAGGAGGACGACTCGCTGCTGGGCGACTTCATCGAGGACAAGGATATCGAGAACCCGGCCAGCCAGACCGCCTTCAAGCTGCTGCAGGAGCAGCTGGAGCAGGTTCTGTACACCCTGCCGCCGCGCGAGCAGGAGGTGCTGAAGATGCGCTTCGGACTGGAGGACGGCTATTCCCTTACCCTGGAGGAGGTGGGTCTGTACTTCAACGTGACCCGCGAGCGCATCCGCCAGATCGAAGCCAAGGCCTTGCGCCGACTGCGGCATCCCAAGAGGAGCCGCCGGCTCAAGGATTATCTGGAGCATTGAAATCAAGGAGTCCGACCATGGTGATGCAGGAAGTCTTCGAGAAGCTGCAGTCGCTGCAGGAAGTTCTTTCCAAGAAGTTCGAGGTCCAGAACGACATCGCGGAAATCCCCAAGGTGCTGGCCACCAAGACGGAGCTGCTTGAACCGCATGAAGAAGACCTTCGTGGACAAGAGCCAGGAGCACCGGACCAAGACCCAGTTCGTCGACGAGCTGCGCAAGAAGTCCATCGAGGCCGAGGCGGCCAGGGAGAAGTTCGAGGGCCAGATGGACCAGATCCAGACGCAGCGGGAGTACGAGGCCCTGGACAAGGAGATCAAGGACTCCGGCGAGCGGGAGCAGGACCTGCGCCGCGATCTGCAGAAGGAGGAGCAGCTGCTTGGGCGAGATGAAGGTCGGCCTGGAGAAGGAAGAGGCCATGATCCACAAGCAGGAGGAGGAGGTCGCCAAGGAGCAGGCCAAGATCAAGGAGGCCCTGCACGACCGGGAGAAGCAGCTCAAGAGCCTGGAGAAGAAGGAGAAGGCCATCACTCCCGGGCTGGACGAGGAGATCCTCTTCAAGTTCGAGCGCATCATCCGCAGCAAGCTGGGCCTGGGCATCGTGCCCATCGACCACGGGGTGTGCAACGGCTGCCACATGATCCTCACCGTGCAGTTCGTCAACGAGGTGCGCCAGGGGCGAGGGCATCATGTTCTGCCCCTACTGCAGCCGCATCCTGTTCTACCAGGACGAATCCGAAGGGGAGCTGGAGATGGAGGAGGCCGCGGAGGAGGCCCAGGAGGAGGCGGAGGAAGGCGAGGATGATGAGGAAGCCGAGGAGAGCGACGAGGTAGAGGAATAAAAACAGCGGGAAGGGGCGGGCCAGGCCACCGCCTCGCCGCGCCTCAGGGCGCGGCTGGGAGGAAAGTCCGGGCTCCACAGAGCATGAAGCCGGGTAGCCCCCGGGCACCGTGAGACGCGCTTGCGCGTCGAGCGGCGACAGAAAGTGCCACAGAAAACATACCGCCTTACGCGGGCCGAAAGGCCCGCTGGGGTAAGGGTGAAAAGGCGGGGTAAGAGCCCACCGCCCGCCCGGCGACGGGCGGGGCACGGAAAACCTCTTCAGGAGCAAAGTCAAGCAGCAGGCGGGCAGGCTCTGAGCAATGCGCCTGCGGGTGGACTGCAGGAAGGCGGGGCGGTGACGCCCGGCCCCAGACAGATGGTGGCCCAACGACAGAACCCGGCTTACCGGCTGCGCTCCTTCCCCTCTTAATATCGTATGTTGAACGTCGAGCGTTACCGATACACCAGCAGGCGCCGGTCCAGGAAGGGCTGGCTGGTCCTGCTGATCCTGGTCCTGGTGGCCGGCGGCGCAGCCGCGGCCTGGTGGCTGGGAGTGGACGAGCTGGCCCGGCGCCTGGCGCGCCCGCAGGCGCGCGGGCGGCCCCTGGCCGAGCTGTGGCAGGATCGCCTGTACGACGAGATCATCCAGCGCGCGGATTCCACCCTGAAAAGCCAGCCCCTGGCCGCCGAGGCCCTGGCCTACCGCGGCTTCAGCTACTTCTACAAGGCCGTGTCGGAGGGCAACCTGGAGGAGCGCATCCCCTACCTGGACGAGTCCATCGCCAGCCTGAGGCGCCTCGCGCTGGTGAAGGGCAATCCCTGGCCCCTGGAAACCGACTACGTGCTGGGCAAGGCCTACTACCACAAGGGCAAGTACTACTACGACCTGTCCCTTTATTACCTGCAGCGGGCGCTGGCCGGGGGCTTCCAGGCGGGAGACATCTACGACTACCTGGGCCTGGCGGCCACCCAGCTGGAGCGCAACGAGGAAGGCCTGGCCTACTTCCAGAAGGCCCTGGCGGTCAACCCCACCGACCTGCTCCTGCTGATGATCGGGCAGAGCTATCACGACCTGGGGCGCCTGGTGGAGGCCGAAGAGTACCTGCTGCGGGCCTTGAACAAGACCGAGGACCCGGTGATCGAGGCCAAGTGCCGTTTCCTGCTGGCCCAGATGTACTTCGACCGCAAGGAGTACTTCAAGGCGGAAAAGGAATACCTGGCGGTGCTGGCCCGGGACCCCGACTCGGCGGAGGCCCATTTCTACCTGGGGGAGATCTACGCCGGGCTGAACGACACCGTGAAGGCCCGCGCCGAGTGGCGCAAGACTTTGCTGATCGACCCCTCGCATTACGGGGCCAAACTTCGCTATTATAGGTAACGCTGGACTCACTCAAGCTGGAGGTTGCGAATGGGGCTACGTGATCTGTTTGACTCTTTTTCCACGGACATCGGCATCGACCTGGGCACCTGCAACACCCTGGTGCACGTCAAGGGCAAGGGCATCGTGCTCTCCGAGCCGTCGGTAGTGGCGGTGGAGCGGGGCACCAAGCGGGTGGTGGCCGTGGGAACGGAGGCCAAGAAGATGCTCTGGAAGACCCCCGGGGACATCATCGCCATCCGCCCCATGCGCGACGGGGTCATCGCGGACTTCGAGACCACCGAGAAGATGATCCGCTACTTCATCGCCAAGGTGCTGCCGCGGCGCTGGCTGGTCAAGCCGCGCATGGTCATCGGGGTGCCCACCTGCATCACCGAGGTGGAGAAGCGCGCGGTGCGCGAGAGCGCCGAGCAGGCCGGGGCCCGCGAGGTCTACCTGATCGAGGAGTCCATGGCCGCGGCCATCGGGGCCAACATCCCCATCCTGGAGCCGGCCGGGCACATGATCTGCGACGTCGGCGGCGGCACCACCGAGATCTCGGTGATCTCCCTCGGAGGGCTGGTGGTCTCCAACGCCATCCGGGTGGGCGGGGACGAGTTCGACGAGGCCATCATCAAGCACGTGCGCAACATCCACAACCTGATCATCGGGGAATCCACCGCCGAGAACGTGAAGATCACCATCGGCAACGCCTCGGCCGAGAAGAAGATCGAGAAGATGGAGATCAAGGGCACCGACGCCATCACCGGCCTGCCCAGGCGCCTGGAGATGGACTCGGTGGAGGTGCGCGAGGCCCTCAAGGAGCCCACCTACCAGGTCATCGAGGAGATCAAGAAGACCCTGGGGGAGACCCCGCCGGAGCTGGCAGCGGACATCGTGGAGCGGGGCATCGTGATGACCGGCGGCGGCTCGCTGCTGAAGGGCTTCCCCAGGCTGGTGGCCAAGGAGACCGGGGTGCCGGTGATCCTGGCGGAGAACCCGCTGCTCTGCGTGGCCCTGGGCGCGGGCAAGTTCCTGGAGAACCTCAAGGACATGGGCAAGCGCTACTACAACCTGAAGTTCTAGACCCGGCATCGGCATGACCGGAGTTCCCGGGTTCCTGCAGCGGCACCGCACCGGCGTGACCTTCTCGGCGCTGGTGCTTTTCTGCCTGTTGAGCATCCCCATCTCCAACCGCAACGTGGTGCTCAAGCCCAAGGAGGTGGGGCAGTCCTTCTTTTCCCTCTTCCAGGTCGCCGCCAACGGCGTGGCCCGCTGGTTCTCCGGCACCTGGAGCGCCCTGGGCGAGCTCAAGCGCCTGCGCCAGGAGTTGGGCGAGGCGCGGGACCGGCTGGTGGAATACGAGCGGGGCTCCCGGGACCTGCTGGAGCTGCGCCGCGAGAACCAGGCGCTGCGCGCCCAGCTGGGCTTCGCCGAATCCCTGACCTACCGCTACATTCCCGCGCGCCTGGTCGCCAAGGATCCTGGCAACCTCTTCTCCACCATGGTGCTGGACCGCGGCAGCCGGCACGGGGTACGCCAGGGCATGCCGGTGGTCGCTTTTCAAGGAGGGCTGCAGGGCCTGGTGGGCCGGGTGGTGCTGGTGGGGCTGGCCACCTGCACGGTCCAGCCCATCAGCGACCCGGCTTCCTACGTGGCCGCCCGCTTGGCGAGCTCCCGCTTCGACGGCCTGGTCTCCGGCGGTACCTCCGAAAGGCTGGTCATGAGCTACGTGAAAAAGCTGGCCCTGCAGGAGGTCCAGTACGGGGAGCTGGTGGTCACCTCCGGCATGGGCCAGGTTTTTCCGGAGGGGGTGCATATCGGCCGGGTGCGGGAAATGCAGGCCAAGGGCTACGAAGCCTCGCTGGAGCTGGAGGTGGAGCCGATCGTGGATTTCGGCCGCCTGGAATACGTCTTCATCCTTTCGTACGGGGACTGATGGACAGGGAACTGCGCACCATCCTGCTCTCGACCCTGCTGTTGGGGATCGCGGTGATCCTGCAGAGCACCGTCCTGCGCTTCGTGGCCCTGAAAGGGGTCAAGCCGGACCTGGCCCTGATCGTGATGGTGTTCGTGGCCGTGCGCCGGGGCAGCATGAGCGCCCAGGTGAGCGGCTTCCTGGCCGGCCTGCTGGAGGACGTCTTGAGCCTGGCCCCGGTGGGCTTCAATGCCCTGCTGCGCACCGTGCTGGGCTTCTTCTACGGCCTTTCGGCCGGCAGCATCTTCGTGGATCCGGTGCTGATGCCCGTGCTGCTGGTCCTGGTGGCCACCCTGCTGAAGGGCCTGGCCTCCTCCCTGCTGGTGGTGCTGTTCGGCATCCCTGCCCCCGGTTTCCAGATCTTCGCCGGGCCGCTGTGGATCGAGGTGGGCTACAACGCCGTGCTGGCTCCCTTCCTGTTCGCCCCCCTGCGGCGCCTGCAAGTCCCTGGCCCCGCGGGAGAAGGACCGGATCTGAACGGAGAGCAGGAGGCCCGGGCCCGGGCCATCGCCCTGGCGGTCTTCATCTCGGCCGCCTTCTTCGTCCTGGCCAGCCAGCTCTTCTTCCTGCAGGTGATCAGGGGCTGGGAATACAAGCGGCAGGCCCGCGCGGTGACCCGGCGCGAGCTGCCCATCCCGGCCCAGCGCGGGGAGATCTTCGACCGCCGCAACGACTTCCCCCTGGTGGTCAACCAGGACTCCTTCGCCGTGGACCTGATGCCCGCCGAGGTGCCGGCCGCCTCCAGGACCCAGGTGCTGGAACGCCTGGCCCGGGTGCTGGACCTTCCCCCGGAGGAGGTGCACAAGCGGGTCCCCGAGAAGTACTACCATCTCTACCAGCCCATCGAGATCAAGGGCGGGGTGGCCTTCGAGACCATCGCCTACCTGGCCGAGCACTTGTCGGAGTTCCCCGGCGTGACCTGGCACAACAAGCCCATCCGCAACTACCTGATCCCCGGCTCCCTGGCCCACCTGCTGGGCTACGTGGGGGACATCACCCGGGAGGAGATCCAGATCCTGTACAACCAGGGCTACGCCTTCGGCAGCGTGCTTGGCAAGAGCGGCGTGGAGAAGCAGTACGACCGCCTGCTGCGGGGAAAGGACGGCAAGCGCTTCCAGATGGTGGACGTGACGGAGAAGTACCTGGCCAAGCGGCCGGACGAGGACATCCCCCCGGAGCCGGGGAACAACCTGGTGCTGACCATCGACCGCCGCATCCAGCTGCTCTGCGAGAAGGCCCTGGGCGCGCGCATCGGCTCGGTGGTGGTGCTCAAGCCCTCCAACGGCGAGGTGCTGGCCCTGGTGTCCTACCCCTACTTCGACCCCAACCTGTTCTTCACCCAAGCGGCCACGGAGGAGTTCAACCGCCTTTCGCTGGACCCCAGCTTCCCGTTCCTGAACCGGGCCATCCAGTCGGTGTACCCGCCGGCTTCGGCCTTCAAGATGGTGGTGTCCACCGCGCTGGTGGAGGAGGAGGCCTTCCCGCTGACCCGCAAGGTGGTCTGCACGGGGCAGATCCAATACGGGGACCGGGTGTTCCGCTGCCACGCCCGCAAGACCGGCCACGGGGCCCTGGAGTTCTTCGGCGGCCTGGCCCAGTCCTGCGACGTGTACTTCTACACGGTCGGGGACGTGCTGGGGGTGGAGCGCCTGTCCTATTACGCGCGGGATTTCGGGCTGGGCCAGCCCACCGGCATCGACCTGCCCGGCGAGGTGGGGGGCTTCGTGCCCACTCCCGAGTGGAAGGAGAAGGTGCACCACATGAAGTGGCTGGGCGGCGACACCCTGAACATGTCCATCGGGCAGGGCTTCCTGGCCGTCTCGCCGCTGCAGATGGCCAACATGGTGGCCCTGATCGCCAACGAGGGGCGGGTGTACCGCCCGAACGTGCTGCTGCAGGTAAGGGACGCGGCCAGCGGCGCGGTCCTGCAGCGCTCCTCCCCGGAGCTGCTGCACGTCTCGGCCGTGCGCCGGGAGACCTTCCAGACGGTGCAGCAGGCCATGCGCAAGGTCATCACCGAGGGCACGGCCAACGTGGTCATCACCACCAAGGCGGTGGAGGTGGCCGGCAAGACCGGCACCGGCGAGGCGGGCTTCGAGGAGCAGTGGCATTCCTGGTTCGCCGCCTACGCCCCATATCAAACCGACAAGCCCGAGGAACGGGTGGTGGTGGTGGTCATGGTGGAAGCCGTCAACACCTGGGAGTGGTGGGCGCCGAAGGCCGCGGACGTGATCTTCCAGGGCATCTTCGCCGGGCAGACCTTCGAGGAGGCCGTGGAGACCCTGCGGCCCTGGTGGTACCTGGAGGAGCGGCGCCAGGAGGCGGCCAGGGTGCGCACGGAGGAGGAGAACCAGTGAAGCGGGTCACGGCCCTGGGCTTCGATTTCATCCTCCTGGCCGCGGCCCTGCTGCTGCTGGCCTTCGGCATCCTGTTCATCTACTCCAGCGGGGTGAGCGTGGTCGGGGGGCGCTCCTCCACCGGCGAGTTCCTCAAGCAGCTGGCCTGGGCGGGTTCCGGGCTGCTGCTGCTGGTCGGGGTGATCCTGGTGAACCACGCCCGCCTGCGCGACCTGAGCGTGTATCTCTACGGCCTGATGATCCTGCTGCTGCTGCTGACCCGCTTCGTGGGACGGGAGGTGCACGGGGCCCGCTCCTGGCTGGGCATTGGGGAGTTCGGCATCCAGCCCTCGGAGTTCGCCAAGATCACCACCATCCTGATGCTGGCCGTCTACCTGACCGGCATCGGCAAGGGAATCCGCGAGCTGCCGCGCTTCCTGCTGGGGCTGGCCATCGTGCTGCTGCCGGTGGGCCTGATCCTGCTGCAGCCGGACATGGGCACGGCCCTGGTCTATTTCCCCATCTTCCTGTTCATGAGCTTCGCCGCGGGGGCCCGGATGAGGCACCTGGCCTACCTGCTGGCCGCCGGCTTGGGCATGGTCGTGCTGGCCGTCCTGCCCCACTACAGCCTCTGGCTGCTGGGCCGGGAGGCGGGCCTGCTGGCCGCGCTGACCGGCTTCGGCCTGGCCCGCTACATCCTGGCGGCACTGGCCGTGGTCACCGTCCTCTCGGCCTGGGGCTACTGGGGTTTCAAGCGGCGCTATTTCTACTGGATCTTCTACGCGGTATCCCTGGTGTTCGTGTGCCTGACCGGAGCCATGCTGATCAACCGCGTGCTCAAGCCCTATCAGATCATGCGCTTCATCGTGTTCCTGGACCCGCAGGTCGATCCCCAGGGCGCGGGCTGGAACCTGCTGCAGTCGGTCACGGCGGTGGGTTCGGGCGGCTTTGCCGGCAAGGGCTTCCTGAAAGGCACCCAGAGCCATTACCAGTTCCTGCCCCAGCAGAGCACGGACTTCATCTTCTCGATCCTGGCCGAGGAGTGGGGCTTCCTGGGCGGCCTGCTGGTCTTCGCCCTGTTCCTGGTGATCCTGCTGCGGGGAATCCGCATCATGTACATCGCCCGCGACGATTACGGAATGTACGTGGCGGCGGGGGTGGTGGGCATGATATTCTTTCACGTGGTCATCAACGTCGGCATGGCCATGGGCATCATGCCGATCACGGGCATCCCCCTGTTCTTCCTGTCATACGGCGGCTCCTCGCTGTGGACCGCCCTGATCGGGGTGGGCCTGCTGCTGGACATATATTTCCGCCGTTACGGGCACTAGGGGGAGGGGGATTGGAGCGCGAGGACGGCCCGAAAGGCCTGCAGGCCCTGCTGGAGCGCATCGAGACCCTGCGCAGCCTGCCCACGCTGCCCCACATCCTGTTGAGGCTGATCGAGCTGTGCAACCGGCCGGAGAAGGGCCTGCAGGAGATCGCCCGCCTGATCAACCAGGACCCGGCCTTGAGCGAGCGGGTCCTGCGCCTGGTGAACTCCGCCTTCTACAGCCTGAAGCAGAAGATCACCACCATCGGCGAGGCCCTGCTGCTGCTGGGCCTGGAGGCGGTGAAGAACATCGCCATCAGCTCCTCGGTGTACCAGGTTTTCCAGGGGCCGCCGGCCCGGCACGGCCTGGACTTGAAGAACTTCTGGTGGCACTCGGTGCGCTGCGGCGTGATCGCCCGCCGCCTGGCCGTCAAGACCGACTATGCCGCTCCGGACGAAGCCTTCCTGGCGGGTCTGCTGCACGACATCGGCAAGATCCTGCTCTGGTCGAGCTTCCGCAGGGAGTTCGCCGGGGCCGGCGGGGGGCTGCCGGCCGCGGAGCGGCGGCTGGGCCTCACCCACGCCGAGGCGGGGGCCTGGCTGATCGGACGCTGGCAGCTGGCCACCTTCCTCCCGGACGCGGTGCGCTACCATCACGAAGCGGTGGAGAGGATCGTGGTTTCCTTCCCGCTGGTGCGCCTGGTCTTCGCCGCCAACCTGCTGGCCGGTGAAGGCGGGCTGCCTGCGGCGGTCCAGGCCCTGGGCCTGGCCGCGCGCGACCTGGAATCCCTGCGGGCGGAAGCCGAGGAGGAGGCCCGCCAGATCGCCGGCTCGCTGGAAATCCAGGTCGCCCCGGCGGCTCCCGGCCCCCTGGAGCGGGCCAAGGAAGAGGCCCTGGCCCGGCTGGTGCGCGATTACTCGCAGCTGGCGGGCATCAGCGAGGGCTTCCTCAAGGCCGCGCGGCGCGAGGAGGTCCTGGAGGCGCTGCGGCGAGGCCTGGCCCTGCTGTTCGACCTGGCCAGCGCGCGCTGGTTCCGCCTGGAAGGCGCCTGGCTGGTGGGTGAGGCGACGGCCGGCTGCGGCGAGCTGCGCGTGCCCTACCAGGAGTCCTCCGGCCTGCTGGCCCGCAGCCTGGCCCGCGGCGAGGTGCTGGACTCCTTCAGCCCGCTGGCCGCGCCCAGCCTCTATGACGAGCAGCTGGCCCGCCTGCTGGGAGCGCAGGGGATCCTGTGCCTGCCCCTGCGCGCCGAGGGCCAGGGCCTGGGGGTGCTGGCCGCCGGCATCCGGGTGCGGGACCACGCCGGCCTGGCCGCGCGCGAAACCCTCCTGGGGCTGCTGGCCGACCAGGCCTCCCTGGCCCTGTTCGCCCTGCTCACCCAGGAACGGCAGGCGGAGCGCATCCGCGAGGAGCGCCTGGGCTCCGCCTCGGCGCTGGCCCGCAGGGTCGTGCACGAGGCCCGCAACCCGCTGGGGATCATCTCCAACTACCTGTCCATCCTGTCCGGCAAGCTGCGGCAGGACGCCTCGATGCAGGAGGACCTGCGCATCGTGCGGGAGGAAATCCGGCGGGTTTCGCAGATCATCTCCGAGTTGAGCAGCTTTTCCGCGCCCGGGCCCGCGGCCCGGGAAACGGTGGACCTCAATGCCCTGCTGGCCGACCTGGGCAGGATCTCCCGTGAACCCCTCTGGGAGAGCTCCCGCATCCGCCTCCAGCTGGCCCTGGATCCCCAGGTGCCTCCGCTGGAATCCGAGAAGGACCGGCTCAAGCAGGTGTTCCTGAACCTGTTGAAGAACGCCGCCGAGGCCATGCCGTCGGGCGGCGAGCTGGGACTGCAGACCCGCCTGCTGCCCGGGCAGCCGCCGCGCGTCGAGGTGGCGGTGCGCGACCAGGGCTCCGGGATCGCGGAACAGGTGCGCTCCCGGCTGTTCGAGCCTTTCGTGAGCACCAAGGCCCAGGAGGGCCTGGGCTTGTCCATCGTCTACGGCATCGTGCAGGGGCTGGGCGGGGCCATCCGCTACGAGACCGGCGCGGGGGGCACGACCTTCCGGGTCGAGCTGCCGGTGCCCTGAGGAGCTGCCGAGCGTGCAGAAGGTGACCGCGGGGCTGCTGGTGCGCGAGGGCAGGGTGCTCCTCGCCCTGCGCAAGGCCGGCAAGCACATGGGGCGCAAATGGGAGTTCCCAGGGGGCAAGATCCAGCCGGGGGAAAGCCCCGAGGAGTGCCTGCGCCGGGAGCTGGCCGAGGAGCTGGACATCGAGGCCCGCATCGGCGGCCTGGTGGGCACCGCCCGCTGGAGCAACGGGGTCGTGGACCTGGAAATCCTGCTGTACCGCGCGGAATACCTTTCCGGCTCCTTCACCCTCCACGACCACGAAGCCCTGGCCTGGGTCGAGCCCGGGCAGCTGGAGTCCTACGATCTGGCCGACTCCGACCGGGAGCTGGCCCGCCAGGCGATCACCGCCCTGCGGCCATAGTTGACGGAGTGACGCAAAACTACTAAACTTTTGTTTAGTATGTCGCTGCACGTCCATTCCTACTTCTCGTTCGGAGGCGGCACCCTGTCCCCGGAGGAGATCTGCCGCCGGGCCCGGGAGAACGGGGAGGCCGCCGTAGGGCTGGCGGACACCGGCAACCTCTACGGGCTGGTGCGCTTCCTGGTGGCCGCCCGGCGCGAAGGGCTCAAGCCGGTGGCGGGGGCCGTGCTGGTCGACGCCCAGGAGCGGGAGCTGGCCACCGCCTACGTGCTGGACCGCGGCGGCTTCGCCAGGCTGGCGGGGCTGCTGAGCAGGTGGCCGGGCCAGCCGGCTGTGGACCTTCGCGCCGCTCTGCTGGAAGGCGGCTGGGAGGGGCTGGCCCTGCTGTGCAGCGACGAGGGCCTGCTCGCCGAGCTGGCCGCCGCCGCCCGCCGGGCCGGCGGCCGGGCGGCGCGCCCCAGCCTGTACGCGCGCCTGGTCTACGGCCGGCCCTTCCGTTCCCTGGTCCGGGCCGCCGCCGGCCTGGGGGTCCCGCTGTGCGCCGTGAACGACGCCTGGTACGCGGAGGAGGGCGGGGCGCAGCTCGGCGACCTGCTGGCGGCCATGCGCCGCCTCTGCCGCCTGGAGGACCTGCCCCCGGGCGCGCGGCTGGCCCCCTGGCAGCGCTGGGTCGGGCGCCGGGAAATGGAGCGCTTTTTCTCGGCCGTGCCCGAGGCCCTGGACGGGGCCCGCGAGCTGGCCGAGCGGGCGGACTCGCGGGGCATCCTGGCCGAGGGATTCGTCTTTCCCGCCTTCGCCGGCTTGAGCGAGGAGGAGGCCTTCCGCCGCCTGCGGGCCGCCTGCCAGCGGGGCGTCGCCCGCCGCTACGGCGGCATGCGGCCCGACGGCCTGCGGCGCGCGCCTGGACTACGAGCTGGCGCATCATCCGGGACAAGGGCTTCGCCGCCTACTTCCTGGTGGTCGGGACATCGTGCCGCAGTGCCCCCGCACCTGCGGCCGGGGGAGCGCCGCGTCCAGCATCGTCTCCTACCTGCTGGGCATCACCCACGTGGACCCCCTGCGCCACAACCTGTTCTTCGAGCGCTTCCTGAACAGGGACCGCAAGGACCCCCCGGACATCGACGTGGACTTCCCCTGGGACGAGCGGGAGAAGGCCCTGCGCTACGTGTTCGCGCCGCTACCCCGGCCGTTCGGCCATGGTGGCCGACCACGTGACCTTCGGGCCCCGCGCTCTGCCTGCGGGAGCCCGCCAAGGCCCTGGGGCTGCCGGAGGAGGAGATCGCCCGCCTGGTGGCCTTCTGGCGGCAGGGCCGGCTGGAGCGCATCCCCGCCGTACCTGCGCGAGGCCGCCGAGCGCATCCGGGGCTTCCCGCGCAACCTCGGCACGCACTGCGGCGGGGTGGTGATCACCCCGGGCCCCATCACCGACTACACCCACGTCCAGGAGTCTCGGCGCTGGGCTATCCCGCTCATCGCCTGGGAGAAGGACGCCACCGAGGAGGCGGGGCTGGTGAAGATCGACCTGCTGGGCAACCGCTCCCTCGCCGTGCTGCGCGACACCCTGGCGCAGGTGAACCGGCGGCGCGCGGCGGGTTCGCTCCGCAAGCGGAGCGACCTGGGAGGGCTTCGACCCGCTGGAGGACGGCCCGACCCGGGACCTGATCGCCGCCGGCCGGACCCTGGGCGTCTTCTACGTCGAGTCCCCGGCCACCCGGCAGCTGCTGCACGAAGATGCGCGCGCGGGGACTACGAGCACCTCGTGATCGCCAGCTCCATCATCCGCCCGGCGGCCAACCGCTGGATCCGCGAGTTCGTGAAGCGGCTGCACGGCGCCCCCTACCGGCCGCTGCACCCCGCGGCTGGAGCAGACCCTGGAGGAGACCTACGGCATCATGGTCTACCAGGAGGACGTCTCGCGGGTGGTGATCGACGCTCGCCGGCTTCTCCGCCGGGGAGGCCGACCGGCTGCGCAAGATCCTGTCCAAGAAGGACCGGGAGCTGCGCCTGCCGGATTTCCGCGAGCGCTTCTTCCGCGGCGGGGGCCGAGCGCGGCGTGCCGGCGCGCGATCTGCAGCAGGTCTGGGACATGATCCTGTCCTTCGAGGGCTACTCCTTCTGCAAGGCCCACAGCGCCTCCTACGCCCTGGTCTCCTACAAGCTGGCCCACCTGAAGCGGTACTATCCCCTGGAGTTCTTCACCTCCGTGATCAACAACGGCGGGGGCTTCTACTCCCGCCAGACCTACGTGAACGAGGTGCCGCCGCCTGGGTTTCCCGATCCTGCCCCCGGAGGTGAACGCCAGCGCGCTGGATTACACCGTCGACCACAGCGTCCAGGCGGGCGCGCTGCGCGTGGGCCTGGGGCAGCTGCGGGACCTGCCCCAGGAGTTCCTCGAGCGCCTCCTGGAGGACCGGGAACGCCGGGGCCCCTTCGCCGATTTCCAGGACCTGCTGGCCCGCCTGGACCCGGGGCTGCCCGAGGTGCGGGTGCTGGTGCGCTCCGGCAGCCTGGACGGCCTGGCCGGCGGCCTGACCCGCCCCGAGCTGCTCTGGCTGTACTTCCGCCAGAGCGACCGGTCCGCCCGGGGCCCGACCCTGCCCCTGATGCCTTCGCCGCCCCCGGGCATCGGCGATTACCCGCCGGCGGTGAAGCTGCACGACGAGCTCTCCACGCTGGGGCTGCTGATCTCGCGGCATCCCCTGAGCCTGTTCGCCGGCCGCATCCGCCGCCTGGCCCGCGGCCTGCCGGCGCTGATCGACTCGCGCGCGCTGCCCGCGCACCGGGGTCACCGGGTGACCCTGGCGGGGCTGCTGGTCACCGGCAAGGAGGTGCTCACCAGCCGCCGGGAGCCGATGGTGTTCGTCAGCTTCGAGGACGAGCACTCCGTGTTCGAGACGGTGTTCTTCCCGCAGGCCTTCCGCGAGTTCTACCCCCGGCTGGACGGCGGAGGGGTGTTCCTGGTCAGCGGGCGGGTCATGGAGGAGCAGGGCGCCCTGAGCCTGCACGCGGAAAAGGTCCTGGGACTGGAGCGCGGGGCGGACCCCTCCGGTGCCCCGCGGTGGCCGCCCGCGGCCGAAGGGCGCGGCTCGCCGCTGGCCGCCGGCGGAATCTGGGGAGGCTGGGGCCCCGCCGCGGCGCCAACTTGACAGCCAGCGGGGGGCCTAAGTATGTTCTATTCCAGCAATGGCCGAGGCTGAGAAGACCTACATCTTCCATCTGCACCGCAAGGACGGCAGCTCGCTGCTCCTGCATCCCCTGTTCCCGCCTGCCAAGGTGGTGGAAATCCTGGAAAGCTCGCCGCTGGAGGGACGCTACGGCCGGGAGCCCCGGGTGGAGGTCCTCACCGGCCTGCGCGACGAGCTGTACCGCCAGGTGGAGCTGGGCGTGCGCCACTGGCTGGACGACCTGCGCTTCATCCCCAAGTTCCTGATCGCCTCCGGGGCCTTCGTGGCCGCCTACCTCTTTTTCTCGATCGTGGTCCGCGACCCCCTGCCGGTGATCGACGAGGTGGTGCTGGGCCTGCTGGCCGCGGTGGCCAGCTTCGTGCTCATCGGCAGGCGCGACCGGGCTTCGCTGCGGGCGGCCAAAAAGCGCCAGGACCTGCGCCAGGTGGTGGACCGCATCGCCTTCCGCGAGAGCCCGTTCGTGAAGACGGTGGAGGAGGCGCTGCACAGCGCCGAGGGGCAGAGCGTGGAGCAGGTCGTGCGGCGCATCGTGGAGCCGCTCGGTCAGGGGCCGCAGCAGTCCCCGGAGGCGGACGGCGAGGCCCAGGCCGAAGCGGCCCAGTTCGTGCGCCTGCTGGAGCAGCGCTTCGACTTCCGCAAACTGGAGCGCGAGAAGCCCGGGCGGCGCGCCGGCGGGCGTGAGGCGGCCCGCCTGCTGTCCCTGCGCAAGCTGGATCTTCCGCTGTACGCCGTGTACAAGAGCTGCAAGCGGGCCGTAGCCGGGCGCCGGTAGCCCCGGCGCCGCGGGCCCAAGGGGAGTCCCGCCGGCGGCCGGTCTCAGGAAGCCCCGGAGCGGGCCGTTTTTTCCTTTTTCAGGTAGTGCGACAGCAGGGCCAGCCCCACCGCCATGTTCTCATTGCGCACGATCACGTCGTCCGGCGCGGTGAGTTGGGTCGGGGCGAAGTTCCAGATCGCCTTGATTTCCAGCGCCACCAGCAGGTCGCAGACCGCTTGCGCCGCCTGCTTGGGCACGGTCAGGATGGCGATGCCCACGTCGTAGGTCTTGACCACCCGGGACAGGGACTCCAGCGGCAGGATGGAGAAGGAGCCGATGATCTTGCCCGCCTTGGCCGGGTCGTTGTCGAACAGGGCGACCAGCTTCAGGCCGTATTCCGAAAGCCCCGGATACTCCACCAGGGCGGAGCCCAGCTTGCCGGCGCCGATCAGGATGGCCGTGTTCTCCACGTTGATGCCCAGGAACTCCCCGATGGCCGCGCGCAGGCCGGTCACGGAGTAGCCGGCCTTGGGTTTGCCCTTGTAGCCGATGACCGACATGTCCTTGCGCACCTGGGTGTCGTCGACCTGGAAGAAATGGGCCAGGTAGCGCGAGGAGACGAACTGCTCGCCCTTCTGCTCCAGCTCCAGCAGGATCTGATGGTAGTGGGGTATGCGGCGCAGGGTCTGTACGGGGATGACTTCCTGGGGCTTACGCGGTTTCTCGCTGCTGCTCAAGAGCTAAAAGCCTAACGGATGGCGGCTGGAAAGTCAAGTTCGGGGCCGGGGCTAGCGGCTCCCCGATTCCAGCTGCTGCTCCATCTCCTGCTGCAGCCGGAGGGCCTTCTCGGCCGTGGCGATGTTCGAGCGGGCCGGGGCGAAACCGGGGTCGATTTCCAGGGCCTGCTGCCAGAAAGCGATCGCCTCCGCCAGCCGGCCCTGGGCATAGGACTCCAGCCCGTTCAGGTACAGCTCGTCCACCTGGTCGCGTTCCGCCAGTCTGCCCCTGTCGCCGAGGTTCAGCTTGGCCTCGATGCTGAACTTGTCCAGCGGGTTCAGGCGCCCGCTCAGGTCCAGGTTGTAGTTCAGCACGAAGCTGATCTTCTTCAGATCGATGGTGCTGCCCACGCTGACGCGCGGGTTGTCCCCCTTGAGCTGCAGGCCGCTCTGCAGCTGCAGGAAGCTGGCCACGCTGAGGTTGAAGCCGGTGGCCAGGTACCAGCGCTCCGCCGGGGCCTCGTCGGGGATGAAGCTGATCGGCAGGTTGAAGTCCACGGCCCAGGTCAGGGGACGGAAAGGGGAGTAGGCGATGCCCATGGTGGCGGTGGTGGGCACCGGCTCGCTCAGGGCGGGCAGGCCCAGGTTCTTCAGCGCCAGCCCCACGGAGAAGTTCTTGGTGCGCGAGATGTAGCCCTTCAGGAAATTGAAGCGGGTCAACAGGCCGAAATCTATCAGCCCGGTGAGCACCGACTGGTCGGGGTAGATGGCCACCGGCACGTTGCGGTAGGCGGCCTTCAGGTTGGCGCCGAAGGCCAGGCCGTAGAAGTTGTAGCTGGAGAAGAAGTTGTAGGACAGGTTCAGGATGGCCACCGATTCGGAGAAATAGCCCCGGGCCTCCCGCTCCCCCCAGTCGTTGTACTCGGTGAAGGGGACGTAAAGGAACTTGCCCCCCACCCCGAAGCCCAGGTCGTTGAAGCGCACCGTGTAGATGACGCCCTCGATGTTGGAGTCGGCGATCCAGTTGTGGTGCAGGAAGGAGAGCTCCCCGTGCTCCAGCACGGAGCTGCCCGAGGGGTTGGATTCCAGGAAGCCGGAGTCCGCGGCCACGGCGGTGTAGGCCGTGCCCATGCCCTCGTAGCGCCCGCCCATGGGGATGAGCAGGGTGGGAAAGACGGTCAATCCGGTATTGGGGTCCGCCAACTGGGAGAAGAACTCGCTCAAGCTGGAGTAGGTCTCCCCCGTTCCGGCCAGCAATGGCCGTGCCAGGGCGAGCAACAAGGCTGTGAGTGCGGCGAGCCTTCTCATCTAAACCCAAGTATACACCGGCGCAGTTCCGGAATCCATCGGCCTCGATTATGGGCCTGATAGCCCTTACATCGGCACTTTGGGCGTTGGCAGCGGAGGGTTTTCGGTCGATAATGATATAAATTAAGGTATGTAGAAACTGGGAGAACCACAGGCTTTGAGCTCGCGACCCGGTGCGGGAAAAATTCTGCTTCTCGCCCTCAGTTTGGGCATTGGCCTGCCCCTGGCCGCCTACCCGCGGGGATCCATCGAAAAGGAGGACCGGGCGCGCCTGGCCCAGGCCGAGCAGCTCATCGCGGAGAGGAAATATAACCAGGCCATCCTGGCCCTGCGCGCCCTGCTGCTGGCCAATCCCGACCTCTTCGACGCGGCCGAGGTCCTCATGGAGCAGATCCGCCAGGACCGCGCCAGGTACAACACCAAGTTCGAGGAGCTGATCAAGGCGCTGTTCGAGGAGAACAACGTGCCCAAGGGCCTGGCCCTCATCGCCGAGCTGGAGGAGCTGGACCCCTACCCGAACGAGGCCGTGGCCCGGGCCCTGGAGCAGGCCAAGGTGGGCCGGGAGCTGGTGGTCAACATGAACCGCTTCAACCGGATCATGGAAGAGGCCGCCGCCCTCCTGGCCCAGGGCAGCTATACGCAGGCCAACGCCCTGTACCTGGAGGGCTTCGCGCTGGGGCGGGAAAGCTTCGACCAGGCCGAATACGGCAACATCCTCAAGAACTCGGTGCTCGGCTCCCTGGACTCCCTGCAGTCGGCGGCCGGGTCCTTTCCGGCCGCCCTGGAAGCTCTTGGGGCGGCGGAGAGCGCCCTGCAGGGCGCGCTGAGCCCTCCGAGCCCGTCGACACTGCAAAGGGAAATCGGCCGGCTTTCGCTGGCCGCCCGGGGGCTGGCCGGGCTGGAAGGCACGGCCCGTTCGGCGGGGCAGAACTTCCAGGCCCAGGGGCGCCAGATCGGCGAGCGTCCGGCCGGGCGCGGCTACGACAGCTTCCTGTTCTTCGGCGCCCAGCTGGTCCTGGGGCGCAGCGGGAAGCCGCGGGAAGGAATCGCCGCGGTTTTCGCCGCGGCCCGGGAGACCGCCGTCTCCCGCCAGAAGCAGGCGTTGCTCGGCGCGGCCGACGCCCTCTGGCAGCGAGGGCCTGGAGGAGTACCGCGGCGGGCGCTACCCGCTGGAGCGGCTCCCCGCCGCCTCCTCGCTGTACGCGGCCTCCCTGCGCCTGTTTCTCGCTATGGGCGCTGGGTCTGGAGGCGCCCCTGACCATGGGGACGCCGGACTCCGTCGGCCGGGAGGCGGCCGAGTACCTGCTGGCCCGGGAGCGCATCCGCGCCGCCCGCGGGTACGAGGAGCTGGCCGGCATCGGCCGGGCCTTCGCGCCGTGGAGAGAGGGCGTTCTGCCCGCGCCGGAGGCCATCCAGCCGGCGCGCCAGACCCTGGCCGGCCTGCGCAGCCGGGCCGCCGCCGTGGAGCAGGCCGGGGGGGGCGGGGCCGCCGCCCTGGGCGCCCAGGCCCGGGCGAGCGGATTCATCCTCAGTGGGGCCGCCGAAGAAGACCTGGCCCTGCAGGAAGCCGCCCGGGCCCTGCGCGGCCAGGTGGAGGACATGGACCTGCGCCTGCTGGCCAGCTTCGCCGGCAGCTCGCTGGAACGCCTGGCCGGGCTGGAGTCTTCCTACCGTGCCCGCTATCAGGAGGGTCTGGGCCTGCAGCAGGGGGTGCAGACGCCCTCCAGGCTGGAGAAGTACCCGGAGCGCGCCCTGGCCGTCTACAACCGGCTCTCCGCTGAGCTGGCCGTCGCCGCGGAACAGGCGGGCCGACTGGCCGGGGAGATCGCCGGCGAGTCCGCGCTACCTCGGCCGCCTCGACCGCCTCTGCAGGAGAGCGTCCGGGGGCTGGCCGCCCTGCGGGAAGGTCTGGCCGGCCTGCAGGCGGAGCTCGCCGCCTCCGTGGGCTCCGCCCAGGCGGCGGCCCTGCAGGCCGGGCGCTACCGGCAGGAGGGCCAGCTGCGGGAACAGGAAGTGCGAGCGAACCTGAACCCGCTGCGCGAGGCCGCGGCCCGGGAAGGCCTGCGCAACGCCCAGGAGGCCTTCGACCGCTCCCTGGAGTTCCAGGAGGACCCGGAGGTGCGCCGGCTGCGGGACGAAAGCCTGCCGCAGCTGGCGGCGCGCATCGACCAGGCGGTGAACGAAAAGGTCATCAGCGACGTGCGCGCGCTGATCACGGACGGCAGAAACCGCTTCCGGCTGGGCGACTACAACAGCGCGGAGCAGGTGTTCCTGCGGGCCCGGGCCCGCTGGTCGGACACCCACCCGGAGGAGAACCCCGAGGTGGCCCTGTGGCTGGACTGGACCCGCTCGGCCATCCAGAACATCGCCGGACGGCAGATCGCCCTGTCCAACCCGCTGTACCCGCAGATGAGCCAGCTGTACAACCTGGCCTTCCAGGAGTACCAGAACGCCCGCGGGATGGTGGAGGCCCGGCGCGTGCAGGAGGCCATCGTGCTCCTGGACAAGGCCAAGGAGCGCCTGGAGCAGATCACCGTGCTGTTCCCGTACAACAGCGAGGCCCAGTCCCTGGTGCTGCGCATCGAGCAGCTCAAGGACCCGGAAGGCTTCCGCAACATCCTGGACGCCCGCTTCCGGGCGGCCCTCGACAAGCGTGACGCCAATCCGCAGGAAGCCCTCGGCGAGCTGGAGGTGATCCGCCTGCTCTCCCCCAGCTATCCCGGCCTGCAGAACGCCATCGGCTCGCTGCGCGTGGTCCTGGGGCTGGACCTGCGGCCCCCCGACCCCGCCAAGCGGGAGCGGGCCCGGCGCCTGTACGCCGAGGCCCTGAGCATCTACAACGACCGCAACCGGCGCAGCCAGCTGCCCGTGGCCCTGGAGCGCCTGAACGAAGCCATCACCCTGGACTCGGATTTCATCGACTCGCTGACCCTGAAGGACCGGGTGCAGATCCTGCTGGGGGGCAGCCGGCAGCAATTCCTGTCCAGTGACGACCAGCGCCGGTACAAGGAGGCGGAAGGCTACTTCCTCGGCGGCCAGCTGACCGCGGCCAACGCCATCGTGCAGCAGCTGTGGGCCAACCAGCGCAACCGGGGCTACCCGCCGCTGATCGACCTGAAGGCGAAGATCGAGGCCAGGCTGTAGATGCGACGCGCCTGGCTGCCTCCGCTCCGCGGCTCTCCTGTCCCTGGTCCTGCTCGCCCTGCCGGCCAAACCCGCCGCTGCCCAGCGCCTGTTCTGGGAGTCGCCGCGCGTGCTGGTGCCCTCCAGCGCCCGCTTCCCCGCCGCCGCGGCGGGCGGGGGGCTGATCGCCGTGGTGTGGCAGGAGTTCGTGCAGAACGCCGAGGGCCAGCGCGAGGTCTGGCTGACCGCCTCGGTGTCCCGCGACGCCGGGCAGTGGCGCACGCTGGCCCGTTTCGCGGGCCCCTTCCCCCGCCAGGAGCAGGAAACCCCGATCTTCTCCCTGGCCGTGGACCGGGGCGGGCGCATCCTGATCGCCGTCGCATCAGCCGAACGCCGCACCTCGATCCTGGCCTCCCGGGACGGCGGGCAAAGCTTCACGCAGGCCGCCTCCGTGGAGGCCTTCGCCACCAGCCTGGCCCCCAGCCTTTTCGTGACCTCCCGCGGGGAGCTGCTGCTGATCGTGACCCAGGAGCAGGGCTCCTTCCTTTCGCAGCAGTACGCGTTGTCCGACGATGGGACCACCTGGACGAGGTTCCAGCCCCTGCTGCGCGACGAGCAGGTCCCGATCAACTTCCTGGCCCACCACGCCATTTTCGCCGACCGCGATTACCTGGTGTTTCAGACCCTGCGCAGAGGCGACCGGCGCTACCAGTTGCAGCTCATCAGCTCCGCGAACGGCGGGCGAAGCTGGGGCGAGGCCGTGCCCCTGAGTTTCGATGAGACCGTGGACGGCCGCCTGCAGGGCGCGGAGCTGTTCTCCAACCAGCGGCCCTTCCTGCTCGCCCTGCCCGACCGCCTGGTCCTGGCCTGGGAGAGGCAGTTCCAATCGCGGGCGGTTCAGGTGTACTACCAGGAGCTGGACGGGCAGGGCGGGGCCCTGGGCCCGCCGCAGGCGGTGACCGAGGGGGCGGTGGCCGCCCATTTCCCACGTCTGATCCGCTACCGGGAACGGGCCTACGTCTTCTATTTCAGCGGCGCCGACCGCGTCTTCGTCGCGGAACCCGGGGCGGCGGGCTGGAGCTCCCGGGAGCTCAACGAGCTGACCGGCTCCTCCTACTTCGCCTACCCGGTGGAGCTGGCCGGCAGGCTGTACGTGTTCTGGGAGAACCGGATCGGGAACAACTCCCGGCTGATCGTGCTGCAGCCCGACCAGAGCGTCGAGGCGCCCCGTCTGCAGGCGGTGAACTTCGACCCCCGCAGGGCCTCCCGGCAGGACCTGGTCCTGGTGCGCTGGTCGGTCCCTGCGGATTCCTCCGGGCTGGCCGGCTTCAAGTACGTCTGGTCGCAGAATCCGGCCGCGCCGCTGCCCCCGGGGGAAGCCACCCTCCTGGCGGACGCGAACAGCGCCTCGGTGCGCGCCGAGCAGGACGGGGCCTGGTATTTCCGGGTCGCCGCCCAGGACTACGCCGGCAACTGGTCGGAACCCGCCGTGATCTCCTTCACCCGGGACACGGCCCCCCCTGGCCGTCCCGAGCTGATCCTGCCGGCCGACGACCCGGACGGCTTCCTGACCTCCAACAGCTTCGAGCTGGGCTGGCGGCCGGAGAATGCGGAGGATGCCGCGGGATACGCCATCAACCTCCAGTACCTGGGTCCCTGGGAGACCCCTCCGGGGACGGTGGCCCCGCCGCTGCCGGCCGCGCCCAACACCGCCGCCACCCGGGCCGCCTATGCCAACCTGGACGACGGGCTGTGGGCCTTCGCGGTGGCGGCGGTGGACTCCGCCGGCAACCGCGGCGAGCCGGCCACCGCGGTCCTGCGCCTGAACAAGTACGTGCCGGTCACCTACATCAGCTTCGTGGCCGACCAGCGCGAGGCCACGGGGGCCGTGAGCCTGACGGTCGGCGGCCGCGGTTTCGAGCGGGACGGCCTGGTTGAGCGGGTCCTGGTGGACCGCGACGGGGCGGCGCCTTACGACTACAGCTTCGCCAGGGAAAGCGGGGCCTTCCAGGTGGTCTCCGACCGCCTGATCCGCGGTCTGACCCTTCCGGACGTCGAGGAGGGGATCTACCGGGTGGGGGTGATCCATCCGGTGCGGGGCGCGGCCTGGAGCCGGACCCAGCTGCGCCTGGAGCGGCCGGGCACGATGAAGTTCGGGGATTTTTCCTTCGACTACCGCCATCCCTGGGACAGTGTCCGCCGCATCTACCGCACGGTGGATACCGGCACCCTGGTGGGCGGGATGGTGATGCTGTTCCTGGCCGTGCTGCTGCTGGCCTCCGTGCGGCGCCTGGGCTCGCTGGCGCAGGAAGGCCGCCTCCTGGACCGCGAAATCCTGGCCATCCTGCGGGGACAGGAGCCGTCGGCAAGAAAGGTTGTCATGATGGAAGCGCTCAAACGCAAGGGACTGGGGCTGCGCTGGAAGTTCACCAGCCTGATCATGGCCCTGGTGCTGCTCACGGTGCTGCTGGTCTCCATACCCTTGAGCATCTACATGATCAACGCCCAGCGCACGACGTTGACCCGCGGCCTGGTGCAGCGGGTGGAAGCCCTGCTGGGCAGCCTCTCCTCCGCAGCGGCGGACAACCTGAATCCCACTCCCAATATCCTGCAGTTGAGCGCGCTGCCGGAGCAGGCTCGCACCATGGACGAGGCCCTGTATGTGACCCTGACCGCGGCGGGTGTCGCCGATGCGACGCGCTTCGATTACGTCTGGGTGAGCAGCGACCCGGACATCAACCGCAAGCTGGAAGGCGGCGAGTTCGATCCCGGCCGCTACGGTGAGGTGCGCGTCCGGGATCCGCTGGCCCCCGAGTTGGACCGGCTGCGCGCGCAGGTGGACGACGCCGGGCGGCAGAGCGTCTCCGGACTGGCCGACGAGCGTAGGCGGCTGCTGGATGAGGCGGCCGCGCTGCTGGCCAGGCCCGATGAGCAGTCGCGGCAGCTGGCCAGGCAGAAGGACGAGGAGGCCAACCTCCTTTTCGCCCGGATCAACGCCGCGCTGCTGGCCGTGCGCGGACGGGTGCACAGCTACCCCGCCCTGGACTCGGACAGGCCGCCGCCGCAGCTGGAGCCCGCCTACACCTTCTACATGCCGGTGGTCTACCGCAGGGGCGGGGAGGACTTCTACTTCCGCGGCGTCATCCGCCTGGGGGTCTCCACCGACGCCATCAGCAGGGACCTGTCCAACTCGCTGCGGCGGCTGCTGATCCAGACCGCCCTCATCGCCCTGGTGGTGGCCGGGCTGGCCCTGGGCGGCGCCATCATCATGGCCGGCATCGTCGTGGGTCCGATCCGGCGGCTGGCCGCGGGGGTGGCGGTCATCCGGGACACCGCGAACAAGGAGGACCTGAAGACGCACCGCATCGAAGTGCGCTCCCGCGACGAGATCGGCAGCCTGGCGGACACGGTCAACGACATGACCCAGGGCCTGGTCAAAGCGGCCATCGCCCAGAAGGAGCTGATGGTCGGCAAGGACATCCAGCGCATGTTCCTGCCCCTGGCCAAGGACAAGCAGGGGCGCATGGGTTCCACCGCGGGGGAGCAGAACGACCTCTTGGAGATTTTCGGGTACTACGAGGGGGCCCGGGAGGTTTCCGGGGATTTCTTCGATTACAAGAAGCTCACCGACAAGTATTACGCCATGATCAAGTGCGACGTTTCCGGCAAGGGGGTCTCGGCGGCCCTGATCATGGTGGAGGTGGCCACGATCTTCTCCACCTATTTCCGCGGCTGGACCCCGCAGAATCCGGGATTGAAGCTGCAGCCCCTGGCGGACCTGATCAATGACATGGTGGAGGAGCGCGGATTCCCGGGCCGCTTCGCCGCCCTGACCCTGGCCATCCTCGACGCGGAATCCGGCAAGGTCTGGCTGTGCAACGCGGGGGACAACATCCAGCACATCTACCGCCAGGAACAGAACCGGATGACCAGCCTGCAGCTGCCCAAGCCTCCCGCCGCCGGAGTGTTCCCCAAGGACCTGGTGGACATGAAAGGCGGCTTCCAGCAGGTGCCCGAGCAGCTGGGCAGGGGGGACGTGCTGTTCCTGTTCACGGACGGTTTCGAGGACGGGCTGGGAGAAGTGGCGCGGGGGATGAAGGGCAGTGAGGGAAAGGAAGGAGCAGCGGCCAGCGCCGAGGGAGAAAGCCCCGGTATGGAGCGGATCTACGCGGTGATCGACGCGGTGTTCAAACGCCTGGTGTTCAAGTTGGGCGGGCACCGCAACCCGCTGCTGGAGCCGGAGCTGGAGTTCGACTTCACCGGCTGCAGCGGCAGCGTGGAGGAGGCGGTGCTGGCCCTGGTTTCAGTGGAGAAGCTGATGCGCCTGCAGCCGGCCGCGGACGCCGCCGAAAAGGACCGGGTGAGCGTGGACCGCCGGGTGGACGACTTCCTGTCGAAGCACTACGGGCAGTACGGGCGCTATTTCACCCGCAAGCTGGAGGCGCGCGACGGTGAGGAGCTGGTGGGCTTCACCCACCTGCGCGAGGACCCGCAGTACGACGACCTCACCATCCTGGCCATCCGCAAGAAATGAGGGAGGAACTGCAATGAAAATCAGGTCGATCGGCCTGGGACTGATGCTGGCGGCCGCCTTGGCCGGGGCGCAGCCCGCCCAACAGCCTTTTGCGGTGCTGCTGAACAATCCGGAGGCCTCGGCCTTCCACTTCGTGCTGGACCCGCCCGAGCTGGCCCAGTTCGATCCCGGCTCCAGTGTGTTCGCCAACGTGGTTTACGACTACTTCCTGGAGTCACCCGCGTCGGGCCCGACCCTCTTCCGGACGCTGCCGCCGGGGGCCACCCTGCGGCTGAAGGACCTGCCGGAAGGCACGCACCTGCTGGTGGGCTTCTTCGCGCTGCCCGGCCGCCGGGATTACCCCGTGCGGGTCCAGCAGCTGCTGGCCGGCGGGGGGATGGCCGAGCGCTTCTATACCATGTACGCGGAGCCCAGCCTGTTCAGGGCCCGCGCCGGCAGGGGACGGCTGGCCGGATTCTCGGCCGCAGGCCCGCCAGCCGAGCCGGTTCCAGCCGGAACGGACCAGGAGGGCCTCAAGCCATCCGGCTTGCGGGGCGAACTGGGCCTGACCATCGACAACGACTTCGCGGACTGGGAGGCCATCCCGGTGCTGCGCAGCTTCGCCGACTACAGCCCGAAAACCTTCCTGCGGGAGCAGATCGGAGGCGGGCGGCTGGAGCTGCCGCTGGCGCAGTCCCGCTTCTGGCAGAAGGCCGGCACCGGGCTGTTCGAGCTGAAAATCGTGGACAACGGCCCCAATCTCTACCTCTACGTCTCGACCCGTTCGGCGATGGCGGATGGGCTCTCCATATATCTGTATTTCCAGGACCCCAGGGACAGGATCGGGGAAAACCGGGTCACCGTGGAGCTGCTGCCCGCCGTCGGCCAGAAGGCGGGCCTGGCGGCCCTCTGGGTCAAGGGGCACGGTCCCGTGGCGGCCGGCACGCTGGCCTCCGGGGTGTTCTTCCTGGAGGCCGCCCTGGACAAGGCCACGGTATACAGCGCGCTGGCTTCCGGGCCGCAGGCCGGATACCTTGAGGTGAGCAGCGCCTACCACGACCGCAGCAGCCTGTCGTACGAGGAGTTCTACTACACGCGCCTCGCCCTGAAGGATCTGCCGACGCCGGACACCCTGTTCGACATCAGAGATTGAAGCGGATGGTGAGGACGTCCCCGTCCTGCACCACGTATTCCTTGCCTTCCAGGCGCAGGGTGCCGCTCTTGCGGGCCTGAGCGAAACCGCCTTCGCGCATCAGCTGCTCGAAGGCGATGGCCTCCGCGCGGATGAAGCCCTTCTCGAGGTCCGTGTGGATGCGTCCCGCGGCCTTCAGGGCGGTGGAGCCGCGGGGCAGCGACCAGGCGCGCACGTCCTTCTCCCCCGCCGTCAGGAAGCTGATCAGGTTGAGGCTGTGGTAGAGCTGGCGCAGGAAGCGGTCGCTGGTAGGCGCCTCCAGGCCCAGGTCGGCCAGGAAAGCCTGCTGCTCCTCGCGGGGCAACTGGGCGATCTCCATTTCCTGCCTGCCGTGGATGACGACCAGGTCCAGGCCCAGGGTCCGGGCCTGCTCGCTCACGGGAGCCACCGCCGCGGTGCTTTCCCCCTCGTTCACGATCAGCAGCAGCGGCTTGGCGGTGAGAAAGGAGAAGCCGGAGATCAGACGCAGATCCTCCGGGCTCAATCCCGCCGCGGCGATGAGGCCGCCTTCGGCCAGACGGGCGGAGAGCTGCTCCAGCAGCTGGTATTCCCTGCCGCTCTTCTTGCCCTCCTTGACGATGCGCTCCATGCGGGTCTCGGCCACGGCGTAATCGGCGAAGGACAGCGAATCCAGCAGGCGGCGCAGGTCGCGAGCCGGGTCCACGCTCTCCAGGGGGTGCGGCACCGCCGGGTCCAGGAAGGCCCGGATGACCAGGGCCAGGGCGTCCAGGGTGCGCATTTCAGCCAGGGCGGCGGGGGTCAGGGCGCCCTTCTCCCCGGCCTGCACCGCCAGATCCTTGATGACCACGGTCGCGTAGGTACGCTTGGCCGTGGGGAACAGCTCCCACAGCCTGCCGATGCGCTCGTCGGGCACGGCCACTTCGGCGATGTGCGAGCGGCGCCCGCCGGCCGCCGCGCCGGCCGCCCCGCCGGCCAGCGCGCTGAATATCGTGGTCTTGCCCGCGGAAGGCAGGCCGATCAATCCGGTTTCCATTGCCTTACGTTATACCAGGAGGGCCGGCATTGAACAATCCGCGGGTATGCTGGTACAGTGGCCCATGCGCCTGAGGTATTTCTGCGAGCATTGCGGCAAGGAAGTGCCGCGAAACTCGCAGCGCTGCCCCCACTGCGGCAAGTTCTTCTCCTCCGTGCAGTGTCCCCGCTGCGGACACCAGGGGGAGGGCCGCACCTTCGAGGCGGGCTGTCCCTCCTGCGGCTACCTGCGCTTTCCCCAGCCGACGGTTTCGCGGTTTGGCGGGCAGAGAGGGACCAGGGGCGGCTCCGGCTCCCCGGCCCTGTACCGCATCCTGGGAATCGTGCTGACCCTGGCCCTGCTGGGCATCCTGGCGCTGCTGTTCCTGCGCGGCACCGGCCGCTAGTTCAGCAGGCCCAGGCCGCCGCCCCCGCTCAAATAGAAGGAGCCTGCCTCCCCGACCTCGGCGGTGAGCGCCGCGGTGAGGAAGGCCTGGGTGCCCGGGATCATCCAGTGCGCCTCCAGACCCGCCTGCAGCGGCAGCTGGAAGCCCAGGCCGCTGCGGAAGGGCAGGGTGCGGGCCGAGGCCGACAGGCCCAGGATCCAGGACCGCAGGCTCAGGGCCACCCCGGCCTTGAGGTAGGCCCAGGCGCTGAAGGCGGGATCCGGCCAGTCCGTGGCCGTGTAGGAGACCTCCCAAAGCGACAGGGTCAGCTCCGGGGCCAGGAAGAAGCGCACGGCTCCGAGGGAGGCGGACAGCGGCAGGCCCAGGGTCAGGCCCGTGAAGCTGGCGAAGGAGTCGGTCAGCACGCCCTGGTAGGCCAGCCGGGCCAGTGCGGTGCTCTCGAGGCGCCCGCGGCTGAGCGGTACTTTCACGGCGGCGCTGGCCAGCCAGGGCACCGCGTCGCCGTATCCCAGGATCGCCCCGCCGTGCAGGTCCAGCTCCAGCCCGGGCCGCAAGCCCAGACGCAGGCCCAGGTCCCAGGGGGTGCGGAAGGAATACCCGCCGCCGGAGGCTTCCACGTGGGAGACCAGCAGGGTGGAGACCTGCAGGCTGCCGGGCGGCAGCGTTTCGGGGGAAGGCGCGAACAGCAGGCCGGAGGAGCCGTTCCACAGCGGCCGGAAGGAAAGCCGCAGATCACGGTTCAGCGCCAGCTCCAGCCGCGCGGACAGGCTCTCACCGCCGCCGTCCTCCGCCGCTGTTTCCGGCACGGCTTCCAGCAGCAGGGTGTAGGAGCCGTCCGGAAGCGGGGAGCCGTCGGAGGCGCGGCCGTTCCAGTCGAAGACCTGCTCCCAGGTGGTGAAGCGCTCCAGCTCCTTCCGCCAGACTTCCCGCCCGCCGGAGTCCAGCACGGCGGCGCGCCCCGCCCCGAAGCTGGAAACGCGGAAGCGCAGGCGGCTGCGCCCGAGCAGCCCGGGGTTGTCCGGATTGAACTCGGCCCGGCTGGCCCGCAGGTTCTCCAGCCGCAAGGCCGCCGGCTGGAGGCGCACGGACAGCCGGGTCAGGGCGTTCTCCTCGATCCGCACCTGCTCGCTGTGCTCCTCGTAGCCGAAGAGCATCACGCGCGCGCCGAACACCCCGGCCGGCAGCTCGCTGGGCGCGCCGGAGGGCAGCTCGCGGTCGGCGACCCGGATCGTCGCCCCCGGCGGCTCCACGTCGATCTGCAGGAAGCCCGTCACCCGGCGCAGATCGGTGCGGAACACCATGTGCGCGCCGGCGTAGTCGATCCAGGCGTCGTGGGGATAGTAGCCCCTCAGCTCCAGGCGCAGCTGGTAGCGGCCGGCGGCCAGGTCCTCCAGCAGCACGGGAGTCTCGCCCACGTAGCGGTTGTTCAGGTAGACCGAAGCCCCGTCGGGGTCGGACTCGATCTCCAGGCCGCGCTCCACCGGCTCGAGCGGCTGGGGCTTGGGCGCGCTGGGCTCCCGGTCCTCCGCCTGCCGGCGCTCCGCCGCGGCGGTGTCGCGATACAGGCTGCCCGCGGAGGTGGCGCAGCCCAGGCTGAGGGACAGGGACAACGCCGCCAGAATCGCCGCGGCCGGAAGCGGGAAGGCTCTCCAGCTCATGTGCCAAGCATAGACCCAAGGGGCGCCGCTTTTCAACATTCGACTGCCGAAGCGTTTTCGCCGATAATCGGGAAGACGATGAAGCGCATGGCATGGCGGACTGCTGGCCGCGGCCGCGGCAGCCTTCGCGGCCCTGGCGGCCTGCCCGGCAGCGGCCCAGGAGGCGGGATCGCGGGGGGGGCCGCAGGGTTTCCGGGGCGTGAGCCTGGGCATGGGCCTGGAGCAGGTCAAGGAGAGGCTGGCGGCGGACGCGCTGTTCGGCTACCGGGGCGACCCGGACGTGAGCCTGCTGCCCACGCCACAGCAGACCTTGATCGAGTGCTCGGGAGCTTCCTGGGTGCGCCGGGCCTTCTTCCAGTTCCACGAAGGCAAACTGTTTTCCATCATCCTGGTCCTGGACGACCGCCGTCTGGATTACTTCACCCTGTTCGACACCCTCACCCGTAAATACGGAGGCTCCACGCGATTGAACCCCACGGAGGCCGTGTGGGAGTTCCCGGGGCTGAGGTTGTCGCTGGAGCGCCCCTTGAGCGTGAAGTACCTGGACAGCGGCGTGTTCACCGCGCTGCGGGAGCAGGGACAGGCCGGCGAGGCGCTTTCGGAGGTCTCGCAGAAGATGTTCCTGGAGGAGTTCTGATGAAGGCCGCCCCACACGCGCTCGCCCCACGCGCGCGCGGCGCCCGCGCCTGGACCGCGGTTGCCATGACCGCGCTGGTCCTGAGCGCGCTGGCCCTTTCCGCCTGCCCCCGGGCCCTGCCGACCATCCCCGTGCGGATCGGAGGGGAGGAGTTCCGCATCGAGGTGGCCCGCAGCGAGGAGCAGAAGACCCGCGGCCTGATGCACCGCAGCACCCTGGGCGAGCGCGGCGGCATGATCTTCGTCTACGAGGCCGACGAGCACCTTTCCTTCTGGATGAAGAACACGACCCTGCCCCTGACCCTGGCTTTCCTGTCCAGCGAGGGGGAGATCCTGCAGATCGAGGAGCTCAAACCCCTGTCGCTGAAACCGGTGAGCTCCAGCAGGGCGGCCCGCTACGCCCTGGAGCTGCCGGCCGGGACGCTGCAGCGCCTGGGAGTGGTCCCCGGGGACCGGGTCGTCCTGCCGGCCGACTTTCCCTAAGCGGGGCTACTCCTCCTCGTTCTCGGGAAACAGCCCCAGGTCCGGCTCCACCACCGCGTCAGCCTTGCGCCCCGGCTCGTTGAGCAGGATTTCCACCTTGCGCTCCACCTTGCCCAGTTCCTTGGAGAGGTCCTTGGCCAGGCGGATGCCCTCCTCGAACAGGGCCACGGCGTCCTCCAGCGGGATGCCGCCGGTCTTGAGCTTCTCGCTCAACTGCTCCAGGCGGGTCAGGCGGTCCTCGAAACTCTTCATGCTTGCTTCTCCTTCACGGCGGCCCGCAGGGCACCCCGGTGCAGGCGGATGGCCAGCATCTCCTCCTGCCTGACCCCGGCCGGGGAAAGGAGGGCCTTGCCGGTGCGCTCCTGCACCACCACGGCGTAGCCCCGGGCCAGGATGCCCAGAGGGGAGGAGGCCTGCACCGCCCCGGCCAGCAGCTCCAGGCGGTGGCGGCGGTCGCGCAGGAGGAACTGCAGGCCGTCGGCCAGCTGCTGGCGCGCGTCGTCCACCCGCAGCAGCGCGGGCTGCAGGAGGAAGCGCAGGTGCCTCTCCAGGGCCTCCGGCTCGAACTGGGACAGGACCAGGCGCAGCCTCTCCAGGCGGGAGCGCATGGCCTCGCACAGGCCCCGGTGCGCGGCCTCCAGGGTGCGGGCCAGCTCCAGGCGCGAGGCGGAGACCATCTCCGCGGCGGCCGAGGGCGTGGGGGCCCGCACGTCGGCGGCGAAATCCGCCAGGGTGAAGTCCACCTCGTGCCCCACCGCGGAGATCACCGGGATGCGGGACTCGGCGATGGCCAGGACCACCTCCTCGGCGGAGAAGGGCAGGAGGTCCTCCAGCGAGCCTCCCCCGCGGGTCACGATGATCACGTCAGCCATGGAAAACTCGTTGGCGGTGCGAATGCGGCGGGCGATCATCTCGCCGGCGCCTTCTCCCTGCACCAGGGTGGGCAGGATCACCAGGTTCAATCCCGCGTTGCGCGCGGCTCAAGACGCGCAGGATGTCGCGGATGGCGGCTCCGGTCGGGGAGGTGACCACGGCCACGCGCGAAGGGAAGAGGGGCAGGGGCTTCTTGCGCTCGGCGTCGAACAGCCCCTGGGCGGCCAGCTGGCGCTTGCGCTTTTCCAGCATGGCCAGGATCTCTCCCTCGCCGCTGGCCTGCAGGCTCTCGCAGATCAGCTGGTAGTTGCCGCGCTTGGGGTATACGGAGATGTTGCCCGTGGCCTTGACCTTCAGGCCGTCGGCGGGCTGGAAGCTCAGGGTGGCCATTCGCCCGCGGAACATCACCGCGGAGAGCAGGGCCTCCCCGTCCTTCAGGCTGAAGTAGCAGTGCCCGGAGCTGGCCGGCCGCCAGTTGGAGATCTCCCCCTCGACGGTCACGTTCGGCAGGGTCTGCTCCAGCAGGTCCTTGATCAGGCCGGTGATCTGGGAGACGGTGAAGGAGCGCTGGGCGGGCGGCTTCATGCGACCACCAAAGGATCGATGTGGATGAAAGCCCTGGCCACGCCATCCTTGCCCTCGATGAGCGCCTGAACCTGCTTCCCAATGGCATGGGCCTGCTCCACGTTCAACTCCCGGTTGACGTTGATGTGCACCTCGAAATGGATCATGGTCCCGACGTAATGGGCCAGGACATCGTGGACGCGCTCCACTCCGTGGATGGCGCGGACGGCATCCCGGATGCTCTCCAGCAGGGTCGCGGGAGGGGCTTCGCCCATAAGGTACTTGATGTTGTCCCGACCGATGTTGAAGCCCGCCTTGATGATCCACAGGCCGATCAGGATCGCCACGATCGGGTCGAATACCGGAAAGCCGAAGTTGGAAAACAGGACTCCGATCAGAACCGCGGCGGAAACCAGCACGTCATTGCGGTGATCCGCCGCGGAAGCCAGCAGGGCTGTGCTGCCGGTCCGCCGGGCGACCGCCTGAACGTACAGGTGCATGAACAGCTTGATGACCAGGACCCCCAGGACCAGCAGGATCGGCAGCAGGCCAGGCTGCATGCGGTCGCGAGTGAGCAGCCGCGTGACCGCCTGGACGATGACCTCGAAGCCGACGATGCCCGTGAAGATGGCCACGATCAGCCCGGCGATGGGCTGGGCGCGCTTATGCCCATACGGATGTTGAGAATCGGCTGCCTGATAGGAGGTTCGGATGCTGATGTAGACGACCAGGGAAGCGATGATGTCCGTGAAGGAGTTGAGGGAGTCGGAAATGATGGAGATGCTGTGAAACCAGAGTCCAATGACGATCTTGCCGCCGAACAGCAGGGCGTTGCCGATAATTCCCAACCAGATCGCCAGGCCCTCGGCGCGGGTCAAGGTGCTGCTTTTCAATGCGCAAAAACCCTACGGCAAATGGCGGGCCGTGTCAATCTCGCCCGCTCGATTGAAAAACTTCGATAGATGTCGATAATTGCGGTAGGCATGAAGAACCTGGCGGTGGCCAACGGCCTCACCCTTTCCAGCTACAGCTTCCAGAAACTGCCCGGGGGAGGCGACTGCCCGCAGCGGGTGCTGGATTTCGCCCGGCGCCTGCCGGAGGTGCAGAAGGTGCATATCCTGCTGGCCGGGGACGCGCCCTGCCCGCCGGGCTTCGAGGCCGTCCGGCTTCCGGCGGCAGGAGTCGGCGACCTGCTGGGCGCGCTGGCCCGCCTGGCGGAGGGGGCCGATCACCTGTTCTATTTCTTCGCCGACTGCCCTCTGCTGGATTCCGGGCTGGCCTCCCGCCTGCTGGAGAACCACCGCAAGTACTACGCCGACTACACCTTCGCCGACGGCTACCCGCTGGGTCTGGCCGCGGAGATCCTGCGTCCCGGCGTGCTGCCGGCGCTGGCCGAGCTGGCCAAAGGCTGCCCCGAGGTCCGGGCCGCGGATCGCGGAGCGGTCTTCGAGGTGGTCAAGAAGGACATCAACGCCTTCGACGTGGAAACCGAGCTGGCCCCGGCCGACCTGCGCCTGCTGCGCCTTTCCTTGAGCTCCGACACCAGGCGCAACCACTTGCTGCTCACCCGCCTGCTGGAAGCCGGGGCCGTCGACGCGGAAAGCGCCTGCCGCCTGGTCCAGGAAAAGCCCGAGCTGCTGCGGACCCTGCCCGCCTTCTATTCCATCCAGATCGTGGCCGGCTGCCCGCAGCTGTGCAGCTATTGCCCGTACCCCAAGTTCGGCATCCAGCGCACCGGCAAGCAGGGGGAAATGGAGCTGGAGCGGTTCGTGGGCCTGGCGGACAAGATCCGCGCCTACAGCGGGGATGCGGTGTTGAGCGTGTCGCTGTGGGGCGAGCCCGCCTATTACAGCCGCTTCCCGGAGCTGGCCTCCGCCGTGCGCGAGCGTGGCCTGCGCCTGATCGTGGAGACCTCCGGCGTGGGCTGGGACCCGGCCGTCCTGGGCCAGATCACCGCGGGGCCTGACATCGAGTGGATCGTCTCGCTGGACGCGGACTCCCCGGAGCTGTACCGGAAGCTGCGCGGCGAGGGATACCAGGAGGCGCTGCGGGCCATCGACCTGCTGGCCGCCCGCTTCCCCTCCCAGGTGCACGTGCAGGCGGTGCGCATGAAGGAGAACGAGGAGCACCTGGAGGACTTCTACCGCGCCTGGAAGGCGCGCACCGGCAAGGTGATCATCCAGAAGTACGACCACTTCAGCGGCCTGCTGCCGGATCGACGGGTCGCCGACCTTTCGCCCCTGAAGCGCTTCCCCTGCTGGCACCTGAAGCGCGACCTCTGCGTGCTGATCGACGGCCGGGTGCCGCTGTGCCGGGAGGACGTGCACCTGCGCCACCCGCTGGGCAACCTGTTCGAGGAGGAGCTGGCCGAGGTGTGGGCGCGGGGGGAGCGCTGGTACCGGGACCACCTGCGCCAGGAATACCCGTCGCTGTGCGCGGGCTGCGATGAGTACTACACCTACAATTTTTAGGCGGCCGCGCGCCTCCTACACGGTGGTGGGAGGGTCCAACCGCGCCGGCCCCGACGACCTGACCGTGCTGCTGTTGGCCCGCGGCGGGCGCTTCTATCGGGAGGAGCAGCTGCGGGAGCTGTCCGCGCTGCCCAATGTGCGGATCCTCTCGGTGGAGGGACCCAGCCCGGCCTACGACCTGGAAGAGCTGGCCCGCCGGCACCCGGCCATCCGCTTCCTGCTGCTGCGCTCCCCGGCCTCCCCGGGGGAGAAGATCAACCTGGGCATCGACGAGGCCCTGTCCGAGAGGATCCTGGTGCTCTGGTCGGACATGCGCGACGAGGGGGACAGCCTGGGTGCCAGCCCGCCGGCCCAGCAGCGCGAGCTGCTCTGCCAGGTTCCCCGGCTGAAGAGCCCCAAAGGGGAGGTGCTCCCTTCCATCCTGGTGCCCGCGATGATCAAGGGCAGCCTGAAGGTCCTGCCCTGGAAGCCGGCCCAGGAAGGCATGCGCTCCCTGTACCCCTTCGACTACTGCGGGCTGTACTCCCGCCGGCGCTTCCAGCAGCTCGGGGGTTATGACCCCTGGATGACCAACCCCTACTGGCAGAAGATGGACTTCGGCTTCCGCGCCGGGCTGTGGGGGGAGACCATCGCCTGGCACCCGCGCCTGCAGCTGGCCTACACCGGCGAGCCGGCGGGGGAGGACAGCACGCCGGACGCCAGCTACAAGCTGTTTTTCCTGAAGAACCTGGCCGTGCGCTTCACCGGCGACTCCGGCGTGCTGCCGCTGTCCCGCCTGCCGCGCTACGCGCTGCGGTCCGGCTCCGCTCTGCTGGACTGCCTGAAAGAGTTTCGTGAGGTGCGCGCTTGGGTACACGAGAACCGCTTCCGCTTCCAGGGGGACCTCCCCAGCCTGCTGGGCCGGTGGGAAATGCCCGAGTAGCGGTGGGGGTGTTCCTGCAGGCGCGCCTGGGCTCCACCCGGCTCCCGCGCAAGGCCCTGCTGCCGCTGGCGGGCGCCACGGTCCTGCAGCTGGCCATGCGGGCCCTGGCCCGCGTGGAGGCGGGGGTGCACGCGCTGCTGACCGAGCCGGCCAGCCGGAGCGCCTTCGCCGGCCTGGCCCGGGAGGAGGGCTTCCAGCTCTTCGTCGGCTCCGAGCAGGACGTGCTGGACCGCTTCTGCCGGGCCGCCGCCCGCTTCGGGGTGCGGCGGGTGGTGCGGGCCACGGGCGACAATCCCCTGGTCTCCCCCGCGCAGGTGCGCAGCCTGCTGGAGCTGCACGAGGCCAGGGGCTGGCAGCTCAGCCACTACCTGGGGCCTCCCCTGGGCACCGGGGTGGAGGTGGTCGAGGCCCAGGCGCTGGCGGAGGCGGGGGAGGAGGCTCGCGACCCGTACGAGCGCGAGCACGTGACCCCGTACCTGTACCGCCACCCCGAGCGCTTCCGGGTGGGAGAGCCGCCCTGTCCGGCCCAATGGCACCTGCCGGAAGCCCGGGTCACCCTGGATACCGCGGAGGACTACGAGCGCCTCCGCGCCCTGTTCGGCGAGCTGTACCGCGGGGAGCCCCTGGAGACCGAGGAGCTGGTGGCGTGGCTGCGGGAGCGCCGATGAGGCTGCTGCTGGTGCCGGCTTTCGGGCCCGGCCTGGGCAGCGGGCACCTGCGGCGCTGCCTGGCGGTGGCCCGGCGCTGGAACGGGGAGGCGGCCCTGCTGCTGGAGGACTGCCTGGCGCGCTGCGGGCGGGAGGCGCGGGAGCTGCTGGAGCCCCTGGCCGGCGGAGAGCCTCTGCCGGAAGTTCTTCCGGACTACGATCCGGGCGAGCCGTGGGACCTGGTGCTCCTGGACGGCTTCCGCACGCCGGCATCCGCGCTGGAGCGCTTCGCGGGAAAGCCGGTGATCGGGCTGGACGAGGGCGGGCCGGCGCGCCGCTTTCTTCCATACCTCATCGACACGCCGCTGGGCCGCAACGGGGCGCACCCGCCCAACCTGGCCAGCTCCGCCTTCCTGGAGCTGCCGGCGCGCCGGACCGGCTGGGTCTACCCGTTCCGGCGCATCCTGCTCAGCTTCGGGGGGGAGGATTCCGCGGACCTGAGCGGGCGCCTGCTGGAGCGGCTGCTGGGCACGGGCCTGTTCGCCCCCGGGCAGCTCACGGTGGTGCAGGGTCCCTATTTCCGGCGCGGGCAATGGCCTGAAGGGGTCACGGTGCTGCGCAATCCTCACCTGCGCCCGATTCTGGCAGGATACGACCTGGTGTTCACCCTGTTCGGGCTGACGGCGCTCGAGGCGCGGGCCGCCGGGGTCCCGGTGATCAGCTTCCATCCCACGCGCTACCATCGCCGGCTGGCCCGCAATGAAGGGCTGCCGGAGATCGGGGTGCGGCGCCCGAACCTGCGCCGCCTGCGGCGCCTGCTGGCGGACCGCGCTGTTTTCGAGCGGCTGCTCGAGCCGGGGCCGCTGCCGCCGGAGCGCGGCGCGCCGTTCCGGATGCCCGCCCCGGCGAGCGCGACCTGGCGAACCTTCCGCCGTCGGACCTGCTGCCGGCCCTGCTGCCCGCCGGATCGGCCGCCTGCCCGGTGTGCGGGCGGTCCCTGAATCCGGCCGTGGCCCGCTTCGCGCGCCGCAGCTACCTGCGCTGCCGGTCCTGCCGGATGCTCTACCTGGTCGACTTCGGGGCTCCGGCCGTCACCTATGGGCAGAGCTACTTCTTCGAGGAGTACCGCCGGCAGTACGGACGCACCTACCTGGAGGACTTCGACGCCATCCGGGACGCGGGCCGCCGGCGGCTGCAGCGGCTTCTGCCGCTGTTGCCGCGGAAGCCAGGAGCGCCCGGGGGGACTGGGCAGCCACGTCTGCTGGACGTGGGCTGCGCCTATGGCCCGTTCCTGGCCGCCGCGCGCGAGGTGGGCCTGGCTGCCGAAGGTCTGGAGGTGTCCGTTGAGGCGGCGCGGCACGTGCGGGAAAAGCTGGGCCTGCCCTGCGCGCAGGGGGATTTCCTGCAGGTTCCGCTGCCGGAAGGGGGCTACGACGCGGTGACTCTGTGGTACGTGTTGGAGCATTTTCGGGACGCGGCCGCCGCTCTGCGGCGGGCCAACCGGCTGCTCCGCCCCGGAGGAGTGCTGGCCTTCTCCACCCCCAGCGGCTCGGGCATTTCGGCCCGCCGGAGCCTGCGACGCTTCCTGAGCGCCAGCCCCGCGGACCATTTCACCGTCTGGACCCCACGGCGGACCGGGCCGCTGCTGCGACGCTTCGGCTTCCGCCTGAGGCGCGTGCAGGTCACCGGGCACCACCCGGAGCGCTTTCCCGGCAGGTTGCCTGCCGGGCTGCTGCTCCTGGCCAGCCGCCTGCTGGGGGCTGGGCGACACTTTCGAAGCCTACGCGGTGAAGATCGGAGAGGCGGTATGAACATCCTGATCCTGGGCGGGGGCACCATGCAGCTTCCCGCGGCGCGGATCGCCCGAAAAAAGGGCTGGCAGGTCTTCGTGGCCGCCAAGAGCATCGACCCGGCGGTCCGCGGCCTGGCCCACGAAGCCCTGGAGGTGGACCTGCAGGACCGCGACGGCATGGTGGCCGTGGCCCAGGACCTGCGCAGGCGGCACGGCCTGCACGGCGTGTTCACGGCGGGCACCGATTTCTCCACCACCGTGGCCTGGGTGGCCGAAAAGCTGCGCCTGCCGGGCATCCCCTACGCCGTGGCCCAGAACGCGACGGACAAGTCGAGGATGCGGGCCCGCTTCCGCGCCAAGGCGGTTCCCTGCCCGCGCTACTACACGGTGGAGGAGGGGACGGAAGCGGGGGAGGAGCCTCCGCCCGGCTTTTCTTTTCCGCTGGTGGTCAAGCCCGTGGACAACATGGGCGCGCGCGGCGTGCGGCGGGTCGACCGGGAGGAGGACTACGCGCGCGCCGTGGAGGCGGCCATCGGCCAGTCCCGCGGCCGCCGGGTCATCGTCGAGGAGTACATGGAGGGGCCGGAGTTGAGCCTGGACGCCGTGGTTTTCCACGGCCAGGCCACGGTCTGCGGAGTGGCCGACCGGCACATCTATTTCCCGCCCTACTTCGTGGAGATGGGGCACACCATGCCCAGCGACCTGGATCCCGAGCTGCTGCGGCAGGCGGAGGAGGTGTTCCTGGCCGGCATCCGGGCCCTGGGCATCCGCAACGGCGCGGCCAAGGGCGACATCAAGCTGACCCCTTCCGGCCCCGCGATCGGGGAGATCGCCGCCCGTCTTTCCGGCGGGTACATGTCGGGCTGGACCTTCCCGCTGTCCTGCGGAGTGGAGGTGACCGAGGCGGCCCTCAACATCGCCGTAGGCCTCCCGCCGGGGGACCTGACGCCGCGCTTCGCCGCGGTGTCGGCGGAGCGGGCCTTCATTTCCATCCCCGGCAGGATCCGGGCGCTGGAAGGGCTGGCGGAAGTCCGGCAGGTGGATGGACTGCAGGAGCTGTTCCTGCGCGTGCGGGTGGGCGACCGGGTGCGCCTGCCGGCCAACAACCTGGAGAAGTGCGGCAACGTCATCACCCGCGCCGCCACCCGCGCGCGCGCGGTGGGGGCCGCGGATCAGGCCCGCCAGCAGGTTTTCCTGCGCCTGGAGCCGAACGACGAGGAAACCCTGGCCTTCCTGCGCGATCGCCGCCCCGGTCCCTGGGCCGCTTTTCCGCGGTTCGGCCAGGCGCTGGCCGCGAGCCTTGGACAGTCATGCCGGATGCGGTGGGACAGCTTGGTTCCGCGCGCCTCGGGGCCGAGGGCCTGGCGGTGCTGCGCCCGGAAGGCCTGAAGGCGGAGCAGGCCTGCGATTGGCATGGACTGAGCCTGTCCGGCGCGCTGGAGCAGGTGGAGCGCCTCACCGGCGTGCCGTCGGCCGAGGCCCCCATGCCCGGCAGGCTGACCCTGGGGCGCGTGTTCTGGGACGCGCTCGCCCGGGGCGGCGTGCAGGCGGGGGTCTTCCTGATCGAGTCGCTCTGCCGGGGCGATCCCGGCGCAGGTCCTGGACCGCCTGCGCCCGGAGGCCGGCGTATGAGGCGGCAGGCAGTGTTGCTGGCGGCGCTGGTCCTGCTGCTGGCCGCGATGGCCGCGCCCGGCGAAGAGCTGCAGGCCGTGCTGCGGGAGCTGGACGCCACCCTGAGCTGGGACCCGCTCGCAGGGCAAGGCCAGTTCGAGCTCTCCGGAAAGACCCTGGGGCAGCCGGGGGACCGGGTGAGCTTCCGGGTCGGGTTCCCCTGGGCGCTGGTCAACTACCGCTATCTGGTGGCCTGGCCGGACATCACCCGTTCGCCCGAAGGGCTGCAGTTCTCCCGGGAGGGCCTGGAGAATCTGAAAAAGCACTACCAGGCCGAGCTGCGGCGGGCGGAGCAGCCGCGCGTGGCGGCGATCCTGATCGACGCGGGGCACGGGGGCTCGGACTCCGGCGCGGTGGGCAGCTACGCCGCGGGCCAGGAGCGTCGCCGCCTGGCGGAGAAGGACGTGGTGCTGTCGGTGTCCCGCGGGCTGCACGCGCTGCTCGCCGCCGAGTACCCGGACCGCAAAATCCTGCTGACCCGGACCGGGGACGAGTACCTGAAGCTGGAGGAAAGGGCCTCGCTGGCCAACACCGTGCCCCTGGGGGAGCACGAGGCGGTGATCTTTATTTCGGTGCACGCCAATGCCTCGTTCAATACGGCGGCCAAGGGCTATGAAGTCTGGGTGCTGCCGGGGGACTATCGGCGGCAGCTGGTGGACGCCGATTCGCTGGACGAGGAGCGCCGGGACCTCGCCCCCATCCTCAACGTGCTGCTGGAGGAGGAGTACGCCATCGAGAGCATCACCCTGGCCCGCCAGGTGCTGGACAGCTTCGACCGGGAGGTGGGCGCCCAGAGCGTGAACCGCGGCATCCGGGAGGAATCCTGGTTCGTGGTGCGCAACGCCCGCATGCCCTCGATCCTGATCGAGCTGGGCTTCGTGACCAACGCCGAGGAAGCGGCCCTGCTGGCCCAGGAGCAATACTTGCAGAAGCTGGCCCGGGCTATATATACTGGCGTGCGAAGATTCGTCAATGCTTTTGAAAAAACTAAGGGTTTTACCGAATAGGTCTCTGCGCTCCGCCGAAAAGCTGCTGCTGGCCACCGGCATCTCCCTGTTCCTGCTCCTGCTGCTGGTCTCCCTGGTCCTGTTCCTGACCGGCAGGCCCTGGGCGCGGCGAACCCTGTTTTTCCCCCAGATCAGCTCCGCGAAGCTGGTGGGGGAAACGCGCTTCCTGCCGCGCCGGCGCAGCCTGGAGCAGGACGTGCAGCTCCTGGTCGAGGAGGTCATCCTGGGGCCCGAACTGCCCATGCACCGGCCCCTGCTTCCCCGGGAAACGCGCCTGATTTCCGTGCTGGCCCGGCAGCGCCGGGTCTACCTGAGCCTTTCCAGCGGCATCCTGCGCCCTGGGCAGTCCCCCTTCGAGCCGGAGGCAGCCCTGCAGGCCTTGAGCAACGTGATCCTGTTCAACTTTCCCCGGATCCGCCGCCTGGAGCTGCTGATCGAGGGCCAGGTGCCCAGTGGGGGCAGCGTTTTCCGGTTCCAGCCCAGGCTCCTGAAATAAAAAAAATGTTAAAGCCTGAAGTGATTTTTATGATGGGCGGGGCCGATACAAAAAAAGGAAAAATAATTGATCTATGGAATTTCGGGACGTATACTTGAAATGAAAAGCGAACCGGAAAGGAGCCGTGCATGAAGAAGCTTTGCATCCTCATAGCGATCGTGCTGTTGGCGGCCGGAGGGGCCTTCGCCGACAAGTCGGTGCTGATCGACTTCTCGAGGCTGGGCGCCGACGTGAAGCTTGGCGATTCCGAGGCGAACAACGAGCACGCCGCCACCATAGTGGACTTCGCCGACGTGGCCGGATCCAGCTACGACGAGGAAGTCCGCAAGGCAATGAAGACCTCGCTGGCCATCGAGAACTGGTACGTGCAGCTGGCCTCTTCCTCCAGGACCGTCGGCAACCAGGCCATGTCCTACACCAAGGAATCCAAGCTGAAGGCCAACGCCAAGCCCTTCGATGGCGAAGAAATGTCGAACAAGACGGTCTTGGGCGTGCGCGTGCACTTCCCGCTGGCCATGTACAATTCCTACGCCATCGTGTCGCCGCCCTTCGAGATCCCGGCCTACTCCAACAAGACCGAGCTGCGCCAGGACCAGATCGTGGAAGTGGAGGGGGACAACGGCACGAAGTTCGACAACTTCGGCGTGGTGAAGAACGTGGGCGTGCTGAAGAGCATCGAGGTGACCGCCTACGGCTCCAACTTCCCGAACGGCTTCGGGGTGCTGGTCAAGGACCAGATGGGCAGCGAGCAGACCGTCTTCATGGATTACCTGGAGTTCGACGGCTGGCGCAAGCTGGTCTGGAACAACCCGAACTACATCACCGAAGTGCGCAACCGCGAGGTCCGCAAGTATCCCCTGTACCCGAACAGCGAGCCGTTTTTGAAGCTGATCGGTTTGATCTTCTACCGCGACTCCATGCAGCAGGGCGGGGACATCGTCACCTACATCAAGGACGTCAAGATCACCTACGACAAGGCCCTGCTGGATACCCAGCGCGACATCAACGACGAGGCGATCTGGGGCATCCTGACCGCCCGGCAGGAAGCGCGCAAGGCGGCGGAGTTGAAGAGGCTGGGCAACCTGCAGGTGCTGCGCACGCTGGAAAAGCAGAAGATGCACAAGGAGCAGGAGGATTAGGTCTCTGCGAGGATCAAGCTTCGAGCCATCAGCCCCGCCGGAAGGCGGGGCTTTTTTGTCAGACTGCGATGCGCTTGAAAACGTACCGGGCCAGGGAGGTCTTCTCAGCGATGGTCAGGTAGTCGAAGTGCAGGGCAAGCAGTTTTTCGCGAAAAAGCACGACCTTGCCCGGAGGGGCGAACTGCCTGCGGTCCAGGGTGAACTGCAGGGCGGGGATCTGCACGCCGGGCTTCAGCAGGCCCGGCTCCGGGGGGTTGAGCAGCTCGATGGCCACCCCGCCGACGCTGATGTCGATGATCTTTCCCGAGATCATTCCGGGCTTGGAAGACAGCTTGAAGTGCAGCCGCAGCAGCTCGTCCGGATCGGGCCTGACGCGGATGTGCCGGCGCCGTTCGTTGGGCACCTGGCAGCGCTCCAGGACCTTCTTCAGCTTTTCGTAGAGCTCCTTGTCCTTATAGGGCTTCACAAGGTAGCCGGCCACTCCGTATTCCATCACGCGCACGACCAGCTCGCGATTGGATTGCACGGACTGGACGATGACCTGCGGGCGGCCAGGCTGGCAGGCTTCGCGCAGGTCACTCAGGAGGGCCTCGCCTTGGACCTCCTTGCTGTCCAGGTCCACGATGGCCACGTTGATGTCCGGCTGGCTCTTCAGGGTGTCCAGGGCTTCCTTCCGGTTGGCGGCCGGGACGCCCTTGATTCCCAGGGACAGAAGGACATAGCAGAGGGACTCCCGCACGGCGGGGGTGCCTTCGACGACCAGGCAGACCATTGGCATCAGAGTACTCTATTCTTTTCATCGGCGGAATGCACGCGGGGATGAAATCTTGACAAACGGGCAGCTTTGGGTTAAGCATACCGAAGCCAGGGCGACTAGCTCAGTTGGTTAGAGCACTAGCTCGACACGCTAGGGGTCACAAGTTCGAGTCTTGTGCCGCCCAGCAAAGCAAGTCCTTACAAAATAAGGAAATGCGAGAGCCCCTCTCACAAGGAGGGGCTTG